>CAIQJF010000041.1 GCA_903872075.1 uncultured Caulobacteraceae bacterium
CTCGACGCTGGCCTGGGCCGGGGCAAAAACATGCAGGCTGGGCAGCGCATGCATCCGCGCGTTCAACGCCACGCGCAGACTGCGCGCTTCGACCATCCAGCCGAAAGGCTCGGACCCTGCCTCGCGATGGTCGAAATGCGGAAATAGCGGTGAGGCCGGGCGGCCCACCTTGCCATCGGTCACCCGGATATCGTGGATCGGGCAAGGCTTCTCGGGCAGTGCGTCCCATAGCCCGCTCTCGTCCAGCAACTTCTGGCCGCTGGCGGCGATGGCATAGGCGCGCCCGTCGAAATCCGGTTGCTCCATGCGCGGCAGCGGCGCGCGGTCGATAA
Organism: uncultured Caulobacteraceae bacterium; assembly: GCA_903872075.1. Taxonomy (GTDB): domain Bacteria; phylum Pseudomonadota; class Alphaproteobacteria; order Caulobacterales; family Caulobacteraceae; genus Acaudatibacter; species Acaudatibacter aquilonius. The sequence continues at coordinate 333 of CAIQJF010000041.1, forward strand.
TTGCGGTGGCAATCCCCATCCCGGCCAGAAGGCAGGCCAGCGTCCCGCCCACCGGCCCTGCGCCGACAATGCAGATATCGACATCCAGTCCGGCCCTGACCGGCTCTGCTGGTCGTGACCCTGTTGCATCGGTTTCCGCCATCTCAGCCCGCATCGTCGAAATTCCTCAAATGCTCAAAATATGAGCAGGAAATCCCCTGCCAGCGCCGTACGCCTGTGCAAGCACGGCAAACTGGCGCGCCGGCTTGACGCTGGCAAGTAGGCCTCCAACCCGCGCGAACAGCGCTGGAAAGCTTACTTTTCGGTAATGGCACAGTTCCTGCTTCTAACGACCGCGGACCTGCCGTTGGTGGTGGGCGAACCGAGTAGAAGGAAGGCGGAGATGAAGCTGGTTTGGGCCATCATCAAGCCCTTCAAACTCGATGAGGTGCGTGAGGCGCTGACCCAGCTTGGGGTTCAGGGTCTCACCGTCATCGAGGTGAAGGGTTTCGGCCGGCAAAAGGGGCAGACGGAAATCTATCGTGGTGCTGAGTACCATGTGAGCTTCCTGCCCAAGGTGAAAATCGAAGTTGTCGTTCCCGACGATCTCGCGGAGCAGGTTGTCGAGGCCATTATCAAGGCGGCGCGCACCGGCAAGATCGGCGACGGCAAGGTATTCGTTCTGGATGTCGAACGCGCTGTGCGGATCCGCACCGGCGAAGCCGACGCCGAAGCGCTGTGAGGGGAACGCGTGATATGAAAAAGAAGCTCTCATTCGGCTTGATGCTGGTTCTCCCGGCGCTGTTTGCCGCGATGCCGGCCTTCGCCGAGGATCCGCCGAAGCTCGATAGCGGCGATACCGCATGGATGCTCACCAGCACCGCGCTCGTGCTGATGATGACCATTCCGGGCCTGGCCCTGTTCTACGGCGGCATGGTCCGCAAGAAGAACATCCTCGCCACCCTGGCTCAGAGTTTCGCCGCCACGGCCCTGATCACGATCCTCTGGATGGTCATCGGCTACTCGATCTCGTTCACAGACGGGGGGCCGAACAACGCCTTCATTGGCGGATTCAAGTACTTCCTGCTCGCGCCGATGGGCCTGAACGCCACAAGCGCTCTGGCGCCGACCATCCCCGAGTCGGTCTATATGATGTTCCAGATGACCTTCGCGATCATCACCCCGGCGCTGATCGCCGGCGCCCTCGCGGATCGGATGAAGTTCTCGGCCTTCCTGCTGTTCATGGCGGCATGGCTTCTGCTGGTCTACTGCCCGGTGGCTCACTGGGTCTGGGGCGGCGGCTGGCTCGGCGCGGCTGGCGCGCTCGACTACGCCGGCGGCTCCGTCGTTCACCTCAACGCCGGCACCGCCGGCCTGGTCGCGGCGCTGATGCTCGGCAAACGTAAGGGCCTCGGCACCGACAACATGGCGCCGCACAATCTGGCCTACAGCGTGATCGGCGCCTCCCTGCTGTGGGTCGGCTGGTTCGGCTTCAACGCCGGCTCCGCCGTCACCTCCAACGTCAACGCCGGCATGGCGATGGCCGCCACCCAGATCGCCACCGCCGGCGCCGCCATGGCCTGGATGTGCGCGGAGTGGATCATCTCCAAGAAGCCCTCGGTTCTGGGCATGGTCTCCGGCGCCGTCGCCGGTCTGGTGGCGATCACGCCGGCCTCCGGCTTCGTCGACGCCAAGGGCGCTCTGATCATCGGCCTCGCCGCCGGCATCGTCTGCTACATCAGCGCCGTCCACGTGAAGAAGATCTTCGGTTACGACGACGCGCTCGATTGCTGGGGCGTGCACGGCGTGGGCGGGGCCCTCGGCGCCATCCTGACCGGCGTCTTCGCCATGAAGGAAATCAACCCGGTCGCGGCCAAGGGCGGTTGGCTGGAAGGCAACTTCCCGCAGATGATCCTGCAATTCGAGGATGTCGGCGCCACCTTCGTCTACTGCGCCGTGGTCACCTTCATCATCCTGGCGGTGCTGAAGTACACGATCGGCATCAGGGTCAGTGAAGAGGTCGAGGTCGAGGGTCTCGACATCAACCTGCACGGGGAAGTGGTGCACGGCTAACCCCGACCGCACATCCCAAACACCTAAGGAGAGCGGGGGTCCCAGGCGGACCCCCGCTTTTTCTTTGCCCGCGCGGGACCCCGACCACCGCCGGATGACAGATCGTCGCAGGGCTTGAGGCCCTTAGGTCAGGCGGGCGTCGGAGAAGGGAGTGAAGGCGTCTGGGGGGTCCAGGGGCAGAGGCAACCTCCCTTGGAGACCACATGAGTTCCTTGCGCCTGACGGTGACGTTCGCCGCCACCTGCGCTTTTCTGAGCCTCGCAAGTGCGGCCCAGGCGACGCCATTCGACCTTCCCGCGCCGCCCCCTACATCAGACAGCGCAAACCTGACGAACTGTCCGTACTCCGGCTGGTCGGGCGACGGCTGCGCGACCGCACAGGGCGGTTGGTACATCGCACCGGCCTATGGGACGACCTCCTTCCAGGCCCTGGCCGCCCAGAGTGGCCAGTCATGGGTCGGGGGCTCGCATCCGTGGACCTGGAACGCGCCAGGCGTGGACTACGGAGTGGGCCCCGTGTCGGGCACCGTGCTCTCGGACCCTGCTACCGCTCGCCTCCCCACCGGGTGCGTCTATCGCCCAACGGGCAGCGTTGCCCACGGACCCGAACTTTACTGCGGCAAGGGCGCGGTCAGTCCGACTCTCAATGCGTTGGATTTCAGCCTGCACGGCTGCGTCGTCTTCCTCGCCGACGGCAACGTCACGGGTCTGGTCACGATTTCGAACAGCAACTTCCGCAACGGCCCCAACTGCAGCGTCCCCTTCGGTTTCCTGATCAAGGTCGCCGGGAACGCCGGTCTGACTCTGCAGAATGACCTCATCGACGAGGCCTGGCCGACGTTTCAGACGCCTCTGGTGTCCACCGTCGTCGTCAACACGATCTCCGCTCCCCTGACCGTCCGCGAGACGGCGATTCTCAACGCGTCTCAAAGGCCGATGGGGGGCACGTCCTGGGGCCCGCTGGATGTGGAAAACAGCGTCTTTATCGGCTTCACGCTGTCCTCAACCGCGAACACAGGGCAGCACGGCGAGATCTTCGAACAGGGTAGTCCCATCCCGGGCGCCACATACCCATCGATTGTCTATCGGAACAATATCGTCGTCATTCCCGCCGCCTCGGCGCTGGTGATCAGCGCCCCGTTCTATCCCAACGGCCTGAGCGGAAAACTGAATATCATCACCACTTTTGTCGCGGACCACAATGTCGTGGCAACCAATTGGGCGGGAGGCGCCGGCGCGACCCAGGCCACCGGGCTGTCCGGGACCGTGACCGGGCAGATCATGACTGTAAATCCAGGCTACGCTGGGGCGATCAGCGTGGGCACGACGGTCGTGCGTCTGCCCGGCGGGCGGGCGGCGACCATCCTCTCGCGCCTGAACGCCACGCAGTACCTCCTGTCCGGCACCGTGCTGGCCGGCACATTCACGGGTGCGAGCACCGTGCGCGCTACGACGTCAGCGGCCCTGGCGGAGTTCTCCTACGCCGCCGCCTATCAGAACGTGGTTATCACCAGCAATTTCGTGGATCCCACAGGCGCGTTCTCCTGTGTCCGCCAAATCAGCAGCCCAATTCTCAACCTGACGATGTCAGGCAACCAAAGTCTGGTGACCGGCGCGGCGATCTCCGGGATGGGTTACAAGGCCTCGGGCGCGACCTGCGGACCGCTATTCTGAACCGCGGGGGACGGCGAGACGGCACGCCCGAACCCACCAGCCCGGGTGATCGGCGCTGATGCGGCGTGCGAGAAGCCGTGACTCTTCGGCGTTTGCCACCAGCGCGAAGCAGGTCGCGCCCGAGCCAGACATGCGCGTGAAACCCGTCTCGGGCGCGTCGGTCAGGGCGGCGAGCACCTCCCCGATCAAAGGCTGCAAGGCGACCGCCGGCGCTTCCAGATCATTGCGTGTCGCCCGCAGAAACGCCACGACGCTGGCGGCGTCCGGAAAGCTAGTAGGCAGTGTTGGTGTGTCGGCTCCAGCCGCGGCCGGCGCCCTGTCGTAGGCCCGGTAGACCGCGCCAGTGGGTGACGGCGCCAGAGGATTGACCAGAACCGCGTGCAGCACAGGCAGGGCCGGAGCCGCGACGAGATCGTCGCCCCGCCCAAGGCCGATCACAGGCAAGGCTTCGATACAGGCGTTGACGTCGGTGCCGAGGCCACGTGCAATGTCGGCCAACCGTTCCGCGGGAACGACGGCTTCACCCCGCACGGCCAGTCGGCCGGCGATCAGGACCAGAGCCGCGGCGGCGTCGGCCGAGCCCCCGCCGAGTCCGGCGGCGATGGGAAGGCCCTTGTCCAGGACAAGCTCGAACGGGGCCACCGGGCCGCCGACGCCGGCGAGAAGACGGTCGCGGGCGCGGGTAACCAGATTGTCAGGATCGGCTTTCAGCGTTCCAGCGAACGCGCCCTCGATCGCGAAGGCCATGGCGTGGCCGTCGCGCAGCCGCACGCTGTCGCCCACGTCGGCGAAGACCATGAGGCTGCTGACCGGGTGGTAGCCGTCCGGCGCGACGGCCCCGACGTGCAAATAGAGGTTCACCTTCGCCGGGGCGAAGCGTTCGGTCCACACGCTCGACATGGACCCTATTTGACAGCCACGACTGGCGCCGCGGGGACGGGATCGAGACCATGCCGCAGCTTGGCCTCGACCTGAGCCTTGAGTTTGGCCGATGGCTCGAGGGTGAGCACACGTCGCCATTGGAAGCCGGCCTCAATCTTGCGGCCGATTTTCCAATAGGCGTCGCCGAGGTGATCGTTGACGTCCGGGTCACCCGGCTCAAGCACCACGGCGGCCTCCAGTTTCTCCACAGCGGCGGGATAGTCGCCCATGCGGAAATAGCCCCAGCCCAGGGAATCGATCATCGCACCCGACTCGGGTTGAAGCGAGACCGCCTTCTGAACCATTGCCATCGCCTCAGGGAGTTTCACCCCCCGGTCGATCCAGGAATAGCCGAGGAAGTTGAGCAGTTCCGGCTCGTCGGGTCGCTGCTTGAGCGCCGCCTGGAGGTCTTTCTCTGCATCCCCCCAGCGATCGCTCTCTTCATAGTCGACCGCGCGCATGTAAAGCAGCTTCCAATCCGGGGCCGATTTCCCCTGGATCATGCCGTCGAGGATGTGAGCCGACTCGATGAAGCGCTCGTCAGCACGCAGCAGGTCGGCATAGGTCATCATCGCGTCCCCGTCCTCCGGGTGCGCGGCTATCAACTCCCGCGCGACCGCCAGAGCGGCGTCCTTCTCGCCAGCGGATTGATGGCTCCAGGCCAGCTTGGTGCGGGCGGCGACGTACTGCGGCGCGGCCGGGCGGACCTTCTCATAGGCGGCGCGGGCGGCCGGATCGTCGCCTCCCCCGCCCAGGATATCCCCGACCATCATCCAGGCTTCGTCGCGGGTCGGATCAAGCCGCAGGGCAAGCCGCAAATAGGCGAGCGCGATCTCCTGCTGCTTTTCCGCCAGTAGAGCGGTGGCTGGCGCGACCAGCGCTTCGGCGGCCAGCGCGCGAAGGGATGGCGCGGGCGGCGCGGGTTTGCCGCCGGCAGCGCGGGCCCGCGCGGTCTCGATCTCGTCTCCACCCTTTTTGGCCGATATGGCGCTGTCATAGATCGCGACGGCGTCGTGGGCGCGCCCGCGGCGTTCAAGCATCTGGCCCAGGTTCAGGCTGGCGATGCCACCGGGATCGCCCTTGGCGATGAGGGCGCGATAGGCGGTCTCCGCCTCGTCGTAACGCCGAGCCCGCTCGAACAGCAGGCCCTGGTCGAGACTGGCGAAGAACTGGGCGATGGGTTCACCCGCGATAACCGGATGAACGATGGAACCGGCGGCGTCGCCAGCCGCCGCGGCGGCAAATGGCGTCAACAGGGCCGCGGCCGGCTCGTTCGGGGCGCCGGCGTCCGGGCCGGTAAGCACCGCGCGCGCCGCTTTCGGCTTACCGTCCGAGAGAGCTTCGACGCCACGCACGAGGGCGCCGAGATGCCTAAGGCCGGTCTCAGCCTGCTCTCCCGTCGGGGCCAGGGCCGCGGCGGCGGTGATATCACCGGCGAGCAGCGCCGACGTGAACGCTCGGGTGTTGAGCAAGGTTGTGTCCACGTCCGTGTCTAGCCCGGCGGCCTTGCCGAAATAGCCCTGGGCGACCCCACTTTCCCCGTGATTGGCCGCCGCCTGACCAGCGAGATACTGGCCATAGGCCGACGCGCCGAGATCGGTATCCAGGGCGACCGCGCGGTCGCTCTTTGGAAGGCCCGCGCAGGCGGACAGCGCCAGGCAGGCCACGCCACTCAGCAGGTAGGGATGGATACGCATGCGGTCAGTCTTGGCCCGCAATTGCGGCGGCTGCAAGGACCGCTGCTGATAGCGCGCCGCCTGAGTCACATGTTCGGATAGTTGGGTCCGCCGCCGCCTTCCGGCGTGGTCCAGTTGATGTTCTGCGACGGATCCTTGATGTCGCAGGTTTTGCAGTGGACGCAGTTCTGGGCGTTGATCTGGAACTTCGGATTGGCGCCGGCCTCGTCATAGAGGACCTCATAGACGCCGGCTGGGCAGTAACGCTGCGCCGGCTCGGCGTATTTGGCGAGGTTGACCAGGATCGGGATCGAGGCGTCGTTCAGTTTCAGGTGCGCGGGCTGGTCTTCCTCGTGATTGGTGGCCGAGAGGAAGACGCTGGAGAGCTTGTCAAAGCTGTAGACGCCATCCGGCTTGGGATAGGCGATGGGCGCGTAATCCTTGGCCAGCCCCGTGGACGCGGCGTCGGTCTTGCCGTGCTTCAGGGTTCCCAGGAAGGAGAAGCCGCCGGTCAGGCTCGCAAGGTGCAATTCGCCCATGATCAGGGCCCCGCCGAGCCATGTGCCGAACCGCGAGTACATCGGCTTGGCGTTGCGGACGACATACAGCTCCTTCTTCACCCAGGAGTTGTCGAAGGCGGTCTGATATTCCGCCAGAGCGTCGCCGCCGCGGCCGGCGCCGATGGCCTCAAAGGCCGCCTCGGCCGCCAGCATGCCGGTCTTCATGGCGTTGTGGCTGCCCTTGATGCGCGGCACATTCACGAAGCCCGCCGAGCAGCCCACCAGGACCCCGCCAGGGAAGCTCAAGTGCGGGATTGACTGATAGCCGCCTTCGGTGATGGCGCGGGCGCCGTAGGCAATGCGCTTGCCGCCTTCCAGATACTGTTTGAAGACCGGGTGGGTCTTCAGGCGCTGGAACTCATCGAAGGGCGAAAGATAAGGGTTCTTGTAGTTGAGGTGAACCACAAGGCCGAGCGCCACGTAACGGTCGCCGAAATGGTACATGAAGCTGCCGCCGCCAGTGTCGCCACTCAGCGGCCAGCCGACGGTGTGCTGCACCAGGCCCGGATCGAAGTTTTCTTCCGGAACCTGCCAGATCTCCTTCAGCCCGATGCCATACTTCTGCGGCTCCTTGCCGGCGTTGAGATTGAACTTGGCCTGCACCTGCTTGGCGAGCGAGCCGCGCACACCCTCGGCGATGAAGGTGTATTTGGCGCGAAGCTCCAGACCGGGCTGATAATCGCTTTTCTCTTCGCCGTCCTTGCCAATCCCGAAAACGCCGGCGACCACGCCGGCGACGCTGCCATCCTCGTTCCAGACCAGTTCGGAGGCGGCCATGCCTGGATAGATCTCCACGCCCATGGCCTCGGCCTGTTCGGCGAGCCAGCGGCAGAGGTTGGCCAGTGAGGCGATGTAGTTGCCGTGATTGTGCATCAGCTTCGGCATCGGCCAGACCGGGATGTTCATCGACCCCTGCGGTCCGAGGGCCACGAAGCGGTCCTTGGCGACTTTGGTTTCCAGCGGCGCGCCGCGTTCCTTCCAGTCGGGAAACAGTTCTGTGAGCGCCTTGGGGTCGATCACCGCGCCAGAGAGGATGTGGGCGCCGACTTCGGACCCCTTCTCAAGCACCGCGACATTGATCTCCTGCCCCTTGGCCTCGGCCAGCTGCTTCAGCCGGATCGCGGCGCTCAGACCGGCTGGCCCGGCCCCGACGATGACCACGTCATAGTCCATCGTCTCGCGTTCGACGCCTTCGGTCACGGCAACATCCCTTCTCAGCCACGTTTCGGCAGGCCTTAATCCGAGCCAAGGTGAGGGCGGTCAAGGAGAAAGCGCGTCTCCCCCCCGGAGTGGCCCCGGTGTAGGGTAGTCCACGATGTCCCTTGATCCACGCGCCTTGGAAAGCCTGCTCGCCTTCTGGACCGAGTCCGGCGTGGACGCGATGCATGGCGACGAACCGGTCGATCGGACCGTGCCCCTGCCCCGTCCGGGCGCGGCGAAGGCCGCGTTCCCGCCGGGCGGCGGCGCCCAGCCACTCCGCGGCGCGGATCAGCAGGGCTCCCCGAAGCCTGCCCCCGTCGCGCCGCGCACCCAGGCGCCGAAACCTGCGAAGCCGACACCGGTGCTCGACATCGCCGCGGCCGATCCGGCCATTGTGGAGGCAGCGCGCCTGGCGGCCGCCGGCGCGACGGACCTGTCGGCGCTGGCCGCCGCCATCGCCGCCTTCGAGGGCTGCGCCCTCAAGGCCGGCGCACGGCAAGCCGTCTTCTCGCGGGGCCCGGGCGACGCGCCGGTAATGATCGTGGGCGAAGCGCCCGGCGCGGACGAGGACGTTCAGGGCGCGCCGTTCGTAGGGCGGGCCGGTCAACTGCTGGACAGGATGCTGGACGCGGCGGGCCTGACGGGCCGGGTCTTCGTCACCAACACGGTCTTTTGGCGCCCGCCGGGCAATCGCACGCCCACGCCGGCCGAACAGGCGATCTGCCTGCCGTTCGTGGAGCGGGCCATCGCGCTGGTGAACCCGAAATACCTGTTGTTGGTAGGCGGGGCTTCGGCCAAGGCGATGCTGAAGAAGCCGGAAGGCATTCTCTCCCTGCGAGGGCGGTGGATCGAGTGGAAATCCTCGGACGGCGCGCAGGAAATTCCGGCCCTGCCGACCCTGCATCCCTCGTTTCTGCTGCGTCAGCCGGCGGCCAAGCGCAAGAGCTGGGAGGATCTGCTGATGCTGGCCGAGCGGGTGGACCGGCCGCACCGGCCGGAGTGAGCGAGAGCGCAGGCAGGCCTGGGGCTCGGCCCCGACTCAACCGAAAGCGTGGCGGCCGAGGTCGAGTAGCTGAGCGGGCGTGAGGTGCGCGAGATCGGCGACGATCTGGCGAACCAGGCGGTGGTAGGTCTGTTTGTGATGGCCCTCCAGATAGGCGGCGAGGTGATCGGCTTCGCTGCTCTGTCCCTTGCCGTGACCAATGATGACGATCTCGCCGCCATCGGCCACCGCAGCGGCCACGCTCCCAAGAAAGCGCTCATCGTTTGGATCGGCCTCGTCCCGAACGTCGCCGCGCGACGTGCGCTCGACATGGTGCGGCAGGTGGATAGGCGCTTCATCAGCGAGTCCGTGGGCCCCGTCGGCGAGCGTTTCAACCCGATGGATCGTCGCGCCGCCACGATCGATCACCACGATCAAGCGGTGCGGCTCAGGCAGGGTTGCGGCGGCAAGCGCCGGCGCTGCGTCCGGCGACCACCCTGCGCGAATGAGGAACCGGCGCAGGTCCATGACATCTGAGCCCCCGAGATTCTTGTCGTGGGCTTTCTTCATCGAGAGCCGTTCAGCGCCCAGGCTGAACATCAGATCGCCGTTGTGCTTTTCTTCTGCTCCACCGATCCCCGCGAACAGGGTGATCACTTCGCGCCAGGCGAGGTTGTGCGACAGAGGATGACGGAAGATCGCATCCAGCGTTCGCCGACCAAGCCCGGTCACAGCGTCGTTCAGGTTCGCCGCCGCTGCGTTGCGCGGCTCCAGGGTCGTATGGGTCATGCTCGCACCTCTCGTGGATGTATGGGACCAGGAACGGCCACGCGGATGTCATCACCCACACCCTCGACACCCCGGACGCCTCGCGCCGCGGCGCGAGCGGCGCCCTGCTGGGCGTTGCTGGCGACCTGGCCGGAGAGGATCACCTGTCGGGCGTTTGCGCGGACGCCAATAGGAGCGGCGCTGACCGTCGCTTCAGCGTTCAATCGGCTCAGCACCGCACGCCGGAGCGCAATGGCCGCGGTCATGACCGCACATCGTGCAGGGCGCGGAAGGCGCGATAGAGAACGCGCGGATCGAACTTGCCCTGGTAGACGGGAGGTGGCGCCAGCTTGAGCCCGAGCAGGGCGTAGACCGCGGTCTGAGCCGAGCGGATCGAATATTCGACCGTGAACACAACGTCGTCGGGAAGCTCGCAGAACTGACCGACCAGGGCGAGATTTCGACTGCCCTTCGGAATGATCTGCGGCCGGTCGCCAGCCTCTCGCCGAAGGAACTGGCTGGTTATGAAGGGCATCATGCAGGGTATGCAGGTGGACGTCTGGAGTATCGTCGACGCCTCGGCCCCGATGCGCAGATGGCCCAGGATTTCGGTCATGATCTCCGCCCCGGTGCAGGCGGACATGGGTTTGGATACGAAGTCGCCAAGGTGGTCGACGGCAAGTCCGTAGCCCCACACGACGCTCACACCCTCCGGCTGCCCGATGAAATGCGGTTGGTGCGGAATCACGATCGAGGCCAGCCATCCGGAGTCGGGGAAGGTGATCAAGCCGCCTTCGCCCGGCGCATTGCCGCTGAGATCGCCGACGAACCGCAGAAAGGCAGGGTCGCGCAGGGTGATGGTGAAGGAAATCCACTTGGACTCGTCGACATGATCGGAAAACGCGCCAGGATGGCCGAACTCCGGGCGCCCGGCGGCGAGGTTCTCCCATAGGCTCCAGGCGCCGCCGTCGGACTTTCCGTGGAGTGGCGGCGGGGTGTTCATATCGCCCAATCCCGACGCTTCGGTCATCGACCCCAGTGTGAGGATGACCAGGTCGTCCCGGCCGACCGCAATCTCGCCGCTTGTCCCGGCGTGGTCATAGGCAATCGACGTCACGCGCATGTCGCCGCCCGCGTCGGAGAGTCCGAGATCGGTGACGCGGGTGTTCAGGCCCACCTTGACGCCGCGGGTCTCAAGCCACTTCGTCAGCGGCCGGATCATGGAGTCGTACTGATTGTAGACGGTGCGCATGATGCCCTGCAGGCGCTCGAAGCCCTCGACCATGTGCGCGAACCGGACGAGATAACGTTTGAACTCCACCGCGCTGTGCCAGGGCTGGAAGGCGAAGGTGGTGCACCACATGAACCAGAAATCGGTCTTGAAGAACGCCGGCTCGAACTGGTCGGCGATGCTGGTGTCGGCCAGCAGCCGCTCCGGTTCGATCGCCAGACGTTCGATGACGACGATGTCCGCCTCGCTGAGACCGAACAGCGGCGCGGTCTGTCGCTTGCCGTCACGCACCAGGCGCGACTTGGACGAGGTCTTCATCGTCTCGTTCCAGGCGAAGGTCTCCTGAGTGACAGTCCGGCTGTCGTCGAGTGTCGGAATCGACGAGAACAGGTCAAAGGTGCAAAGGTACTTGCTCTCCAGCATCCGCCCGCCGCGCAGCACATAACCGGCCTCGGCAGAGCCGGAGCCATCGAGCGCGCCGCCGATCGTGTCGAGTTCTTCCAGAATGGTGATGTTGCACCCCGGTATATCGCCGTCACGGATGAGGAAGACCGCCGCCGCCAGCGAGGCGATGCCGCCACCGATCAGATAGACCTGCACGTCACTGGGATCGGGCCGCAGCCGGCGCAACGGCTCGTCAGGTGACCGGGGTTTCGGGTTGGCCGACATGGGAACGCCTCGCGGGGTTGTGGTTCGCGTGAAAGGCGGCGGGGACGGAGCCGGCGCCGCCCTCGCCGCAGCCGGACCTCAGGAAATGATCAGGTGGTTCTCGACGTCGGTGGCGCCGGGCGCGGCCCAGGCCGTGGAGTCGGCAAGCTCACGTTCGGTCCACGACTTTACATGACCCGTCAGGGTGACATGGCCGCCGTTGGCCGTGACCTTGATCCCTTCCGGATCGAACCAGGCGCGGTGCAGGGCGCCGGAAATGTCGCCAGCGAGATTGTAGGTGTTCACGCGTGGTTTCAGGGTGATCTTGTTGCTGACACCCACAACACCCCACAGGCGGCGCACGTCCTGGGCCGCGGCTTCATGTTCGTAGCGCCACGCCACCTCCCCGGTCAGGGTCACCCAGCCATCCTGCACAGACACCTGGATGCTGTCCTTGGGCAGGGTCGCGTTCCAGAACAGACGGTCGATTGCGGCTCGGGCGATCTCGTCGTCGCGACGCTTCAGTTCGAAAGGCAGCTTGACCTCGATCTCCTCGGCCACCCCCTTCACGCCCCGCACGCGCAGCGCGGCGGCCTGGGCCGCCTGCTTTTCGGCGAAGCGCTCGACATGCCCGGTCAGGGTGATGACCCCATCCCTGGCGGTGACGCCGATATGGGCGGCGGTCACCGAGGGCTCCCATGAGAGTTCGGCGAGAACAAGGTCTTTGAGGGCGGCGTCGTGGGGCATCGAGGTCTCCTGTAGGGTCACTCGGTATGACCAGCGGTGCCCTCCGCCGAAAGGACCGGCAACTACTCAAATGTCCGGCTCGGGAGGCTCAGGTCCGCGCCAGATAGTCGCCGAGCGACAGGTTGAACTGGGAGAGACCGTCCTCGAGAAAGTCGCTGACGAGGGGGATCTCGGCGACATAGCGTTTGACCCGCGCCCGGCCGATGTCGGCCGCCGCGGTCCGGGCGTCGGACCATTCGGCCAGGTCGAAATCTCCCCGACCAAGCCAGATCAGGGCGACGAGGTCACGCTGTTCGTCGTCGTTCAGATCGCCGATAGCCGAGGTCAGTTCGTGAAGCGTGTCATCGGAGGGGCCGAACTCCAGCGCGTCCACGCTGCTGTCGTCGCTCGGATTGGAGCCACTGTCAGGGTCGGTCTGCTCGACCTTGGCGTCGAACTGCCGGGCCTTGAGAAGGATTGCGAAGGCGCTGTCGGGCGCAAGGGTCAGGTTGGGCATGCGAAATTCCGAAGCCGCCGACAGTGACGGCTTGCGATCTGACGCCGTTTGGCCTGGCGGCGGCAGCCTCGGACTCTACGCGCGCCACCCGCACGTAGTTTCCGACTCTCATCCAAGGCCGGGGCCGGCGGTTAATGCCGGGGCGAGGCGGGAAGACTCCAATGGCTGAACGACACCACAACGGAAAGGCCGGCTGGCTACGCGCGGCGGTGCTCGGCGCTGACGACGGCATCCTGTCCACCGCCAGCCTGGTGCTGGGCGTCGCCGCGGCGCATGGCAGCCGCGACGCCCTGGTGATCGCGGGGGTCGCCGGCATGGTCGGCGGCGCGATGTCCATGGCCGCCGGCGAGTATGTCTCCGTCTCGTCTCAGGCCGACAGCGAGAAGGCCGATCTGTCGCGCGAGCGCGACGAGATTCACAACGACAGCGCCGGCGAACACCGGGAACTGGCCGCGATCTATGTCGGCCGCGGGCTTGACCCCGCCCTGGCCAAGCAGGTGGCCGCCCAGCTGATGGCGCACGACGCCCTCGACGCCCATGCGCGCGACGAACTCGGCATCTCCGGAACGTTGCGAGCCCAGCCCGTCCAGGCCGCCCTTGCCTCCGCAACCAGCTTTGCCGTCGGCGCGGCCGTTCCTTTGCTCCTGACGGCCATGGTTCCCGAGACGAGCGTCAAGGTGTTCGTGCCCACGGTCTCCTTGGCCTGCCTTGCGGTTCTGGGGGCGCTGGCCGCCCGGGCGGGTGGCGCCAAGATCACAGCGGGGGCTCTGCGGACGACCTTCTGGGGCGCCGCCGCAATGGCCCTGACCACCGGCGTCGGGACACTGTTCGGACGTCCGGCCTGACGACCCTATCTCTGGCGCGGCGTGGCGTTCCAAAGATCGATGACCCGCGCGTCGCCATGGTTGGGGTTCACGGCCAGGATGCTCAGCGACGCCGGCGAAAGCGAAAAATGGCGCCCTTCGACGACCGACAGGCCGATCCAGCGGGCGGCGAGCGCCGCGCCAAATTGGCCGTGCGAAAACAGCGCGACCGGCCCTCTCAGCGCGCATGCCCTCACGATCACGCGATCGGCGCGGTCATAGATCTGGACCGGCGTCTCGCCATCGGGACAGCCATCCCGGAACACATCCCAGTCCGGCCTTGTCCGGCGAATATCCCTGGAGCGAAGGCCTTCGTAGGCGCCGTAGTCCCACTCGGCGAGGTCCGCCTCGACCTCGGCCGCCGCCGCCAGGCCGGCCAGGCTGCAAGTGTCCACGGCCCGACGTCGCGGACTGGTGAGGACGGCGACGAAGCCCACATCCCTGAGCCACGGCGCCAGATCGCGAGCGGCGGCCTCGCCGGCCGGCGTCAGAGGCAGATCCGTGCGGCCGGTGTGCCGGCCCGAGAGCGACCAGTCGGTCTCGCCATGCCGGATGAGATAGAGCCGTGGCGTCTGTGCGGGGCGCTCTGTCACGCCGCGTCCATAGCCGGACCGTAGGCGCCCCGGCGAGCGGCGCGGTTGCAGGCGGCCCGGTGCAGCAGGGCCTGTTGCGACGGGATGACATTGGCCGCCTCGCCCCGCCAAAGTTCCAGGGCCGGGTGCTGCAGCGCGCGGCCGAAGGAGAACGACAGCGCCCAGGGCAACCGGGCGCCGCGGGTTTCCCGTCGCAGGTTCATGGCGTTCAGACGCGCTGTCGCCAGTTCGCCGGACTGACCGCCGGACAGGAAAACGATCCCCGGCACGGCCGCCGGAACGACCCGCATGAGGGTGTCGACCGTGGCGTCCGCCACCGCGTCCACGGTCTCCTGGGCCGGACAACCCAGTCCGGGCAGCACCATGTTGGGTTTCAGCAACATGCCTTCGAGCAGGACGCGCTGTCGCTGCAACTGATCGAACACCCCGCGCAGGACACATTCGGTGGCGTCCCGACAGGCGGACAGGGAGTGGCCGCCCGTCATCAACACCTCGGGCTCGACGATCGGCACCAGCCCCGCCTCCTGGCAGAGCGCCGCGTAGCGGGCCAGGGCATGGGCGTTGGCGTCGATGCAGCCGAGGGTCGGCAGGCGATCGCCCACCGCGATGACGGCCCGCCATTTGGCGAACCGCGCGCCCTGGCGGACATAGGCCGCGAGCCGCGCGCGCAGGCCGTCGAGGCCCTCCGTGACTGTCTCGCCCGGGTGACCGGCAAGGTAGACCGCGCCGGCGTCGACCTTGACGCCGCTCAGGATGCCCGCCGCCGCCAGAACCTGGGTGAAGGGCGCGCCGGCCGCTGTGCTCTGCTGGAAGGTTTCATCACAGAGGATGGCGCCGCTGATGCAGGCGCTCAACCGGGGCGACGTGATGAGCAGTTCGCGCCAGGCGCGCCGGGCGGGCTCGGTTTGAGGGATGCCCAGGGCGGCGAAGCGCCGGTTGCAGGTGGCGATGCTCTCGTCCATGGCCAGCAGGCCCTTGTCGCCGGCCACCAGTTGCCGGGCGACGGCCGTCAGATCGGCGGCGTTCATCCGGCCTCGCCCCAGACCCAGTTGCGGATCTCCGGCAGATCCTCGCCTTGCGCGTCGATGTGGATCTTATGCGCGACGAGGCGGTCGGCCATCAGCTGCCTGAGTCCGTCGCCGCGGCCGGCAAGTTGCGGCAACCGGTCGATCACGTCTCGCACCAGGTGGAACCGGTCGAGGCCGTTCTGCACGCGCATGTCGAAGGCGGTGGTGATCGTGCCCTCCTCCTCATAGCCCCGAACCAGCAGATTGCGGTTGGCGCGGCCATAGGTCAGGCGCTCCACCAGCGAGGCGTAGCCGTGGAAGGCGAAGACGATCGGCCGATCGCGGGTGAACAAGGCATCGTAGTCCGCGTCGGTGAAGCCGTGCGGGTGACGGTCGGCGGACTGCAGGGTCATGAGGTCGACGACATTCACCACCCGGATCTTCAGTTCGGGAAGGTGGGCGCGAAGGATCGACGTCGCGGCGAGGATTTCCAGTGTCGGGGTGTCGCCGCAACAGCCGAGGACCAGATCGGGCTCGCCATCCGCATCATTGCTCGCCCAGGTCCAGACGCCGGCGCCCTGGGCGCAGTGGCTGATCGCCGCGTCCATGGTCAGCCATTGCGGCATGGCGTGCTTGCCGGCGACCACGACATTGACCTTGTCGCGGCTGCGCAGAACGCCATCCATGACCGCCAGCAGGCAGTTGGCGTCGGGCGGCAGATAGGCGCGGACGATCGAGGCCTTCTTGTTGATCACATGGTCGAGAAAGCCTGGATCCTGGTGGGTGAAGCCGTTGTGATCCTGCTGCCAGACATGGGAGGCGAGCAGGAGATTGAGCGACGACAGGCTGCGCCGCCAGGGCAGTTCGGCGGTGACCTTCAGCCATTTGATGTGCTGGCTGACCATGGAATCCACGATGCGGATGAAGGCTTCGTAGCTGTTGAACAGGCCGTGACGGCCGGTCAGCAGATAGCCCTCCAGCCAGCCCTGGCACTGATGTTCGCTGAGCATCGAATCCAGAACGGCGCCGGCCGGCGCGAGGAACTCGTCGGTGGACAGGGTCGCGGCGTCCCACTGCCGGTCCGTGGTCTCGAAAACCGCTCCGAGGAGATTGGACAAGGTCTCGTCGGGCCCGAAAATGCGGAAATTGGTCGGACTCCCGTTCAGGGCGATCACATCGCGCAGGAAGGCGCCGAGCACGATGGTGTCCTGGGCCTGGATGGCGCCCGGCGCGGGGACGTCGACTGCGCGGGGCCGGAAGTCCGGCATGCGCAGCTCCGTCAGCAGGGACCCACCGTTGGCATGGGGATTGGCGCCCATTCGGCGGTCGCCCCGCGGCGCCAGGTCGGCGAGCTCCGGCGCCAGGCGGCCCTGATCATCGAAAAGCGTCTCGGGGCCGTAGCTCTTCATCCAGGCCTCGAGCTCCCCGACGTGCTCCGGGCGCCGGGCGTCGACAATCAGGGGGATCTGGTGGGAGTGGAACGTCCCCTCGACCTGGACGCCGTCGACGGTCACGGGGCCGGTCCAGCCCTTGGGCGAGCGCAGCACGATCATCGGCCAGCGCGGCCGCTCGACCGGTCCCGCCCCGTTTCGGGCGCGCGCCTGGATGCGGGCGATGTCTGCGACCGCCGAGTCGAGCGCGTCGGCCATGAGCGCATGCATGGTCTCGGGATCGTCGCCCTCGACGAACAGGGGCGCCCAGCCACAGCCGGTGAGGAACTGAGACAGCTCATCCGGGGCGATGCGGGCGAGCACGGTGGGGTTGCTGATCTTATAGCCGTTCAGGTGCAGGATCGGCAGGACGGCGCCATCGGTCCGCGGATCGAGGAACTTGTTGGACTGCCAGGCCGTGGCCAGAGGGCCGGTCTCGGCCTCCCCGTCGCCGACCACGCAGGCGACGATCAGGTCCGGGTTGTCGAACACGGCGCCGAAGGCATGGCTGAGGGAGTAGCCGAGCTCGCCGCCCTCGTGGATTGAACCGGGGGTGGTGGGCGCCACGTGGCTGGAAATGCCGCCCAGAAATGAGAACTGTTTGAACAGGGTCCTGAGACCAGCCTCGTCCTGGCCGACGTCCGGATAAATCTCGCTCCAGACGCCTTCAAGATAGGTGTTGGCCACCAACGCCGCGCCGCCGTGTCCGGGACCGGCGATGTAGAGCATGTTCAGATCGTCGCGTTTGATGACCCGGTTCAGGTGAACATAGATGAAGTTCTGCCCCGGGACCGTGCCCCAGTGCCCGACGACCAGCTTCTTGACATGGTCGAGGGTCAGTGGCGCCCGCAGCAGCGGATTGTCACGGAGATAGAGCTGGCCGACAGAAAGGTAGTTGGCGGCGCGCCAGTACCGGTCGATCAGGACGAGTTCGTCCCGTGACGTCGTCACAGGCGGCGTCAAGAGGATGGCGTTCATGGGTCGGCCCTGACCGCGTGGCCCCGACAGACGGACCCTTCATCCGGCTCGGGATCCGCCGTCGCAGCGCGGGAAAGCTAGTCCGACCCAGGCCCTGGCGGCAGTTTCGGAAACTACCCAAGGCGGGATCACGGGCCGCGCTTACCTCCAAGGTCGTTGTTTTGCGACGCCGCCCTGGCCTAGCTGAGCGCGGCATTCGGAGGAGCGCGGTCATGTCCCACAAACTTCACAAGTTCTGGCTGAAGGTCACAGCCATCGTCATCGGCTCATTCGGGCCGGTCTTCTCCTTGGGAACCATGGCCGCGACCCAGGAACCGGCCCGCCTCACGCTGGATCTGCTCGGCTGGCGCCTCGACCGGCCCAGCGTCTATGACTCGCCTGACACCCACTTCCTGTCGGCGCTGACCGGAGGTTTTCTCCTGGGGTGGGGCGTGATGATCTGGTGCCTGTCGATGTGGGTTTATGACAAGGCGCCGGAGGGCGTGCGCCGGTCGGTGCTCACAGGAACCCTGGCCTGGTTCTGCCTGGACAGCACAGGATCCATCGCCTCGGGCAATCTGTCCAACGCCCTGTTCAACATTCCGGTCCTTTTGCTCGCGGTTGGACCGCTGTGGCGGCCGGCGAAGGACTGAGCGGGCTAAAAGGCCGAAGCCTCCGGCGTCATGTCGGCTTTCGTCCAGGCCTTGCGGAACTCGGCCGCCGCCTTGGCCGCCTCCGAGGTCTTGCCCTCAGCGGCCAGGGCCGCGGAAAGGCCCTTCAGGGCCCAGCCGTTGCCGGGGTTTCGGATCAGGTCCTCGCGATAGGCTGCCTCGGCGCCCTTGGCGTCGCCGGCGCGAAGCAGGGCCTCGCCCAACACCTGGCGGGTGGGGACGAACCAGTTCCAGGGCTCGTCATAGGCCAGCCGGTCCTCGGCCGCGACCGCCTCACGCAGGCGGGCAAGTTCATCCGCCTGTTTGCCCTCGGCCCGCGCGATGCGCCCGGCGACCGTCGGAATCGCCACGGCCAAAACATCCTTGAGCAGATTCTGGCCCGCGCCGGCGTCGGCCGGCAGGCCCGCGGCGAAGGCGGTCAGCCCCGCAAGGGTGGCCTTCGCCTCGGCGACGCGCCCGGTGGCCGCCTGCGCCACGCCGCGGCCGTAGAGATAGCCGCCCATGAGCCCGGGAATCTTGGGATCCGGCGCCGGCATGGCCAGCAGCTTGTCCCAAAGGCCGAACCGCACAGGGGCGGCGTAGGATTCGGCGACGTACCAGTCGGCGCCGGGCATAGTGGCCAGCATCGCGTCGGGCATCACCGCGCGCGAGCGATCGACCGCGTCGAGGGTCTCGGCCCTGCGGCCCTCCATGGCCGCCGAAAACGCCAGGAACTGATAGTTATGTCCGGTGTACATCCCGTAGTAGTCGGGGGCGGTGGCCATTTTCGCATAGGCCAGATCGGCGTCGGCGCCCCGCCGGTTCGCCTCGGCGGCGTCTTCATAGCGGCCAACCCGCTGCAGGATATGAGCCGGCATGTGGAGGATGTGGCCCTCGGCCGGCGCCGCGTCGTGCAACCGGGCGGCCGAGGTCAGAGCGTACTCGGGGTGGGGTGAGGCCTCCATGGCGTGGACATAGTAGTGGTTGGCGCCCAGATGATCCGGATCGCGCGCCATCACAGCCTTGAGTGTGTCGACGATCTCCGGCGTTCCCGGCGCCGGCGTTCCGTCCGGGCTCCATAGCTTCCAGGCGTGAAGGTTCATCAGGGATTCGGCGTAGAGCGTCTGGACGTCCAGATCCTCCGGGAAGCGTCGCGCCACCTCCTGCATGGCGCCGGCGTAGGCGGTCAGCACGGGCAGGGCGGTAGACGGATCGAGGGCGGCGCTGTTTGGATAGCGCTTGTCCAGCGCCACGATCAGCGCCTGTTCCACTTCTGAGCCCTTCGACGCCACGGCCTTCGCCTTCTGCAGCGCCTCATAGGCGACCCGGGCGCGCTCGGCAGTCAGGAACGGCAGGTTGTAGTTGGGCCCCACGGTCAAAGACACGCCCCAGAAGCAGGCGGCGCAGTGAGGATCGAGTTCGGCCGCCTTGGCGAAGGAACGCGTCGCCTCATCATGGTTGAAGCCCCACATCAGGCTCAGGCCCTGGTCGAAATAGGCCTGCGCCTCTGGCGAGGCCGTGGTGATGGCGCGATGCGTCCTGCCGAGCCCCTGAAAGCGTTGCGCGCCTTTGGCCCAGTCGGCCACCGTGGCGGGCGGACCGGCCATCGGCGCAGCTGACGTCACCGGCATGGACATGCCCGGCATGGCGGACATCGGCGCCGCGTCGGCGGCGGGCGGCGGTGCGGCGGCCCCGACCGGTCCCGCCATGGCGAGACCGGCTGCAACGATCGCGATGATCGTCGTGAACACTGTGGGCGGCATCGGCATTTCCCCCGGGCGTCCATTCCCCATTGGGAGACCTTCATCCCACCCGGCGAGAATGACAAGTCGGCGGCCGGCTCCGCAGCCCAGGCCTTTGTGTCAGGAAAATCCGCTGGGATCGCGCCGGATGGACGGCGCCGGGTCGTAGAAGACGATCTCGTCTTCGGGCGGTTCGGCCGGGGCGAGATCGTTGGCCGACGGCGGCTTTGCCGGCTCTTGTGGCGGCGGCGTTCGCGGCGCTGGCCTCGGATCGCGGCCCGGGGTGTTGAAGACAGAGAACTTCGGCCGGGAGAGCGGGGGACGGGGCGGAAGCCCCTGTCCTGTCCAGGCGTGGCGATCGGGGTTGAGCCCCAAATCCTTGCAGATTGTGCGGACGACGTAGTCGAGCGCGGTGTCTTCGAGATGGGCGTAGGCCTCGTCGCGCTCCAGGCGCTCGTCCAGGGCGTCGGTGAGGTTCTCGTATTCGGTGAGGCTCTCGGATTCGCGCCCGACGATCTCGCGAAGGATCTCACGAGCCTTGGCGACGCCGGCGTCGTGGCGGGCC
>CAIQJF010000042.1 GCA_903872075.1 uncultured Caulobacteraceae bacterium
CTGCAGCAGGGCGATGCCGAACTTGAACATCGGCGGCGGGTCGGCCCGCCGGCGGCCGAGAAAGGCCCAAAGCGCTGCAAAAATCGGCGCGCCGATCAGGATGAAGCCAGGGTTGATCGACTGGGTCTGAGCCGATGTCATAGTCATATCGACCCACCAGACCCGATCGGGCGTCAGATGGGCGGCGGCGAGCATGGCTTTAGACCCTAAGAAGATGGCGTGGCCAAACAGTGAGAACCTGATCGGCGAGGCCAGGATCGTCAGGTTGGTGTTCCGATCGGCGAAAAGACTCAATGAGCTGCCGGCCTGTTCGAACAAGGTCCAGAACACCACGGAGCCCAACATCAGCACGAAGGCCAGACCGATCCGGCGGCGTTCGACCGGTGTGCAATTGCGCGCCATGTACAGGCCCAGATAGATGAGCGCCGCAACCGTTACCAACGACAGCGCCCCGCCCACCACCGCGCCTTGGCGCATCAGCAGGTTGACGCCGCCCACGCCGAGCAGCGCGGCGGCGTAGATCAGGTGCTCGCGGCTGATCGGGCCGGCGATCTTCTTGGCCAGGCGCGCCGGATTGGGGGGTTCGCCGGCGCCGTCGAGCAGCGGCTTGCCCAGCACGAAGACCAGATAGCCGGCGATCATCCCGACTGCCGCCGCGCCGAATCCGGCCCACCAGCCAATGGACTCGCCCAGCCATCCGCAAAGGATGCCGGCCCAGAAGGCCCCGAGGTTGACGCCATAGTAGTAGAGCGTGAAGCCGCCTGCCCGCCGCGGGTCGTCCCGGCCATACATCTGAGCCACCAGAGGCGCGGTCTTCAGGAAGGCCACACCCATGACGATCAGCGACAGCGCCAGGAACAACAGGTTGGCGTGCATAGCGTCGCGGCCGACGACGCTGATCTGGTAGTCTGCCTTGGCCAGGTGCGCCGGAATCGAAGCGCCCGCCGGCAGGCCCAGGATGTCGATGCCGCCGTCTGGTTTCGACTTGAAGGCGTAGGGCTTGCCGTCCACCTCCAGTCGAACCTGGCGGGTCGACGCTCGCCCCTCGGTCTGGACGGCATAGGTGTGGCCCTGGGTGGTCAGAATATTCTGAGCCGGACGCCCCTCCATGGCCATGGTCAGATGGCCGGCCACCAACAGCAGGCAGCCGAACGCCACCGCCTTGCGCACGCCCAGAATGCGGTCGGCGATGATCCCACCGACCAGGGGCAGCAGGGCGACCAGGGTCGTATAGGCGCCGTAGCGGCCGGCCGCGACCTTATCGTCGAAGAGGAAGTGCTGGGTGAGGTAGAATATCAGCAGCGCCCGCATGCCATAATAGGAGAACCGCTCCCAAGTCTCCGCGAAGAAGACGACGATCAGGCCGCGCGGCTGATCGCGCAGCTGCATGACGACGGGGATCATGGTGAGGGCGGTGATGAGCGCGCCCAGAAGGATGATGAAGCTCATCGACAAAACCTACCCAGCTCTGGTGCGGCAGGGAAGACGGTCATCTGTGACTGGCCGCTGCGCTGCAAGTGGTGAATCGGTCAGATTTTACGATCTGCCGGGCATTGTCAGGGCAAAGGCGCCGGCGGGAAACGCCTGATCGTCAGGCGGTGGGGATGGCCCAGGGCTGAAAGCGGTCAGTCCTAACTGCCGCAGGAGTGGAGAGCGGAATTGCTCTCAGGCCTCGCCGATACGCTTCTCAACGTCGGCCGCTCGCTTCGCCCATTCGCCCCCGGCAGTCTCAATGTCGCTGAGGAGGCGCAAGGCTTCCGTCCTGTCTCCGAGAAGCGCCTTCAGGCAGGCCAGATAAATTCTGGGCAGGGCGTAGCCGGAGCCAAAGTCAGGTTGCTGTTCCAGGGCATCGGCAACGGCTTCGCGGGTGGTCAATCGCTCGAACACGGGGATGGCTTGCCGCTGCAGAGCATTGACGACGATGGCTGGCGTATCCCCATTGTCCAGCTTCCACCAGACGTCCGTTCGGCCGGCGAAATACCCGATCTTCTCGGCGAAAATGCAATTCACGTCGGATATTGATCGCTCTCCCTCGCCCCAGCAAAGCTGGTCACAAGCACGATCGAAGACGCCGATATTTAGGGTGACGCTGTCGCCACCCTTGCTGACCTGCAAGCTGACGACGTGGTGAAACTCGCCGGTCCGGCGGGTCCAACTCTTGCCACGTCGGTGAAACCCGATGGCCTTCAAGGCCCCATCGACAGCTCGGACGACGTGTTCAACGGTTGGCATCACATCCCACGATCACGATCGGCGCCAAAGTCCGCAAGGGGTCGAAGGACTAAACCGCTGGCGCGGTAGGCGGGTAGCCCCAGGTCCAGCCAACCTTGATCCAGATCATGGCGGACGATCGCGGAAGTCCCAAGGCTGCTGAGTTCGCGGAGTCGCTTCGTTTGCGGCCGCGAGCCTCGGAACGCTCCGTTGGCGGCAAGGTTGGCGGGGCGTTCGCTTCCTCTCGCAGGAGGGCGGCCGGCCAGCCGGCAAGACAGGAGTTCGCCATGAAACATAGGAAACTTGTCATCGGCGTGGTGGGATCGTGGGTCTGCCTTGCCGGCGCGGTCAAGGCGGCGACCATCCAATATGACTTCGGTATTTCCTGTCTGGCGGGCTTCAGCCAGTGCACGTTGGGCGGCGCACCGTTCGTGGGGCTCGCCACCATGACCTTCATCGGAGACACCTTGAGCGTTGATCACAGCGATCCGCTCAGGCTGACGAATGTCGCCGGCAGCGCTCATTTCTCCTCGGGTCCGCTGACCGCGACTTTGACCAGCGTCTCCTACGTCTTCGCATTTCCATCGGGATTTGGACCGTTCGCTTCCGTCGGAATAGTGGGTTTCACCCAACCCGATGCGTGCGGCCCCTTCAACGGCTGTGGGGAACTCATGGGAGATCCCACACTCCTGAATTATGACCTTGCCACCGCCTTTTCTCTCACAAACCCTTCACAGCCGTTCGCGGCCTTGAGCCCGCAGGTCTTTTTCACCTCGGCAGGCGATCTGGTTCTGGATTTCGCCACGACCTACAACTTTCAGGCCTCAATCATTCCTGAGCCAGCGTCGTGGACGATGCTAGTGATCGGTTTCGGTCTGGCGGGCGCGGGCCTGCGTCGGAGGGGCAGACGAGTCGCCTGACGCTACGACCGTTTCGCGCCTAAGCTTTGCTATCCGCATCGGTCTCGGGTCCGCTCAGGGCCGCGAACCGTCGCGAGATCGCGGCCCCGCCACGCACCTTCGCCCGAAGCCCCTTCCCCGTCACACGCCCATCGTCTCGCTCAGCGCGGCGTCGCGGGCGTCCAGCTGGCGGCGGATCTCGCCATGCCGTTCGGCGGTCAGGCGCCAGCCGATGAAGCACAGGCCGCCCATCAGGACGAAGAAGATCGGTCCGATGTAATAGGCCAGCTCCAGGCCGAGCAGGGCCTGTTGCGAGTTGGCCGCGCCCTCCCCCGGCTTGAACCCCAGCCACGCCAGCAGCGGGTAGGAGAGCGCGAAGGCCAGGGCGCCGGCGATCTTGGTGGCGCCGGTGATCAGCGAATAGAGCAGGCCCATGCGCTCGGCGCCCTGCTCCAGGCGCACATCGTCGCCCACATCGCCCATCATCGCGGCCATCATGATCAGCCAGCCGGCCTGGGTGAAGCCGAGCAGCGCCAGGACCAGCGCGCCCAGCAGCACATTGCCGTTGTGGACGGCCAGGAAGCTCAGCATGCCGATGGAATAGCTGGTCGTCGCCACCATCAGGGTCCGTGGCTTGCCGATCCGGCGCGAGAGATAGGCGAAAAACGCCGCCCCGATCGCCCCGCCGATCAGCGAGGCGCCCACCAGGCCCGCGGCGGCCGGGATCGAGAAGCCGAGAATCTCATTGGCGAAGAACAGATAGAGCGCGCCCTGCCAGCCCGGCCCCAGGCTCAGCGCCATGGCGGCCAGTGACAGCCGCACCACGGCCGGGCGCGTGATCAGGGCCAGATAGTCCCGGGCGCTGAAACTATGCCCCGCCACCTGCGGCGCCACCCGCTCGGGCGTGCGCCAGGCCGCGAAGCCGATGGCGATCGGCGCGGCGACGATGATGAACAGGCCCATGGCCTGCACCCCTTGCGCATCCGTCCCGCCGAAGGATTTGGACAGGGCCGGCAGGAAGAGGATGATCATGCCGGCCGTCACCGACACCGGCTGGGCGATGGCGCCCAGCCGCGTGCGCTCGTGATAGGCGGTGGCCAGGTTCGCGCCCCAGGCGGCGTAGGCCAGGGACAGGGTGGAGATCGCCAGATACAGAACCAGAAGCCAGCCGACGAGATAGCCCATGCCGATCCCGTCCGGCGCGAAATACAGCCGCCACACCGCCAGCATCAGGATCGGCACGCCGGCCAACAGCCAGACGCGATAGCGCCCCAGCGGGGTGCGGGTGCGGTCCATCAGCACGCCGAGCAGCGGGTCGACGAAGATGTCGATAAGCCGGACAACGGCGAAGGCGGTGCCGATCGCCACCAGGCTCACATGCAGGTGGCTGGCGAAATAGCGCGGCAGGAAGATCAGCAGGGCGATCCCCTGCGCCGTGATCGGCAGGTTCGCCACGGTGAACGTGAGCATCGTCAGGAAAGGCAGCGGCGGCCGTATATCGGCCACACGCGCGTCCGCACGCTCTGAGTCCATCGCTTGCCTCCCACGCCGGTCCGGTCTCGCAGGTGACGCCGCCGGCCGCTGATGCGCGGCCCCTCGCCCCTCGGATTGAATTCCGACGCCGGACAGTCACATCAACGCCGCCGGGGTTCAAGCCTTAGGCGGCGTGCTGTCTGTCGCGGCCTTCAACCACCAGGCACGGCTGGACGAAACGGATTCTCGATATGCAAGCGGCCGTCGATGACCAGTCCGTCGTGCATATCCTCCGACCACAGGACCTCGCAGCCGGCGTTCAAAGCCGAGGCCGCGATCATCGCGTCATAGACCGAGAGGCCATAGCGTTCCGCCAGCGCCAGCCCCGCCTCATGGTCATCCACATCAACCCCACGCACCGACACAAAACCGCGGACCGACCGGAGAAACTCATGCGTCTCCGCCCAGGTCAGGCCCATCTTTCGTCGTGCGACGTTGGCGATTTCGTTCAGGACCTGAACGCTGACGACACCGCCCGCCGCTAAAAGCGCCTCGGCGCGACCAGCCTTGGCCGCGTCCGACGACGCCAGATAGATCAGGACGTTTGTATCGAGAAAGCTACCGGCCATTGGCGTCATCGCGGTCAAAGCTGAAGTCCGCTGGCAGCCGTCCCCGGAAGCCGCGCAGGCGTTCCAGCAACGCCGCGCGTCCAGGCTTGCGCGCGACAGTGAAATCCCGGGCGTCGGCGATACGGATCTCGATGTCATCCCCGGGTTTCAGATCAAGCGCCTCGACGACGGCGGCGGGAAGACGGACGGCGAGGCTGTTGCCCCATTTCGCGACCTGCATGGCCTTGCTCCTCAGATCTACACCTTCCGAATCGTATATCATTTCCGGCCAGCCTCCGAAACAAGTGTGCGGTAGCCGCTCAAACACGTTGACTTGCATATTGCAATATGACAAGATGTGTCCATGTCGTCCGCCGCCGAGCCCGAATTCGTCGATGCCCCAGACCCCGCCATCGCGGAGACCGAGGCGTGCATGGAGGCGCTCCGGCGGCTGACCGACATGGCCATGGAGATCGCCGACGCGGTCCGCATGGAAGTCCGGCTCGAACATCAGGCTTACGGTTTGCAGATAAACCGCGCGGCGACGCCCGCCGAGGTTCAGGCCGCCCGCACCGCAATCCCCACCAAGGCGCGCGATGTCGCCGACGCCTTCGCCCGGATCTCCAAGGCCATCCGCTTCACCATCGGCCTGCGGCTACGCACCCAGAAAGAGCTCAGCGCCCTGATCGCCGACGAGCCCCTGGCCCGCGAAGAGCGCCGCAAGGCGGCCGCCGAACGGTCGGAAGCCCGGGTC
>CAIQJF010000043.1 GCA_903872075.1 uncultured Caulobacteraceae bacterium
GACCCGAGATCTACGCCCGGAAACCCTCAACACCGGCCGCATCGAGACCATCGGCGGCTGAAAACAGGGCTAAATCACCCTCAACCGATCATCACACGCAAATAAGCACCCGATGCTCCGGGATTTTCCTCAGCCTGCTAGCGGCGGCCCGGTCACAAGCGCGGCGAACGAAACAGGCGTCTCACGCGGCGGGCAGGTTCTCGATTTCGATCTTCGGCAGCTCGTCAGCGGGTGTGAAGCCGAACACCCGACCATAGAAATACAGCTCCGCCTCCTTGGAGGCGATGAGCGTCTCCGCTTTGCGGAACCCATGGCTCTCGCCGGCGAATTCAAGATAGGCGACCGGCAGACCCCGCGCGCGCAGGGCGTCAAGAATCATGTGCGCCTGGTTCGGCGGCACGATCGGATCGTCAGCGCCCTGGAAGATGATCAGCGGGGCTGAAAAGCCGTCGAGTTGGCTGAGCGGCGACCGCTCGTCATAGACCGCCCGGGCCTCCGGATACGGTCCGACGAGATTGTCGAGATAGCGGCTCTCGAACTTGTGGGTGTCGCGGGCCAGCGCCCCCAGATCAGCGACGCCATAGAAGCTGGCTCCAGCCTTGAACACCTCACTGCCGGCCAACGCAGCCAGAACGGTGAACCCCCCGGCGCTGCCGCCATGAATAGCGACGCGCGCCGGATCGACGAGCCCGGCGCCGGTCAGATAGCGGACCGCCGAGACGACATCCTCCACGTCGACCACGCCCCACCGGCCATTCAAGCGCTGGCGGTAGGCGCGTCCGTAGCCAGAGGAGCCTCCATAGTCGACATCGACGATCGCGAAGCCCCGGCTGGTCCAGAACTGATTGGCGAGGCTGAATGCTGGCGAAGCCTGCCCGGTCGGACCGCCGTGGACCTGCACGATGAGCGGAGGTTTCTCGCCCGTTGGCGCAACAAATCCAGTGTTGGTCGGGGTGTAGAAGAGCGCGTGGACCGGCCGGCCGCCTGCTCCGGGGAACGTGATGGCGCTGGCGCGTGAAACCTGGTCCTTCGGCAGGGCCTCAGACGAAGGACGGCGCACCAATGTCGTCTCGTCGCTTTCCAGATCGATCTTGATGACTGCGCCACCAACGTCCGCGGAACCGGCCAGCAGCGTGATGGTCCGACCCGCCACAACTTTAAGGGCGCTCAGCGTGGTGAATGGCGTGGCGATTTCCCGCACGCCGCCGGACCTCGGTTCGATCACGATCAGGTGGCGGCCTGACGAATCCGAACAGATTGCAACCAAGCCGCCGTCGGCCAACAGGGCGTAGTTGGACTGCCCCAGTCCCCAGAGCGGCCCGGCGAACTCCGCACCGCGTGGTGCGATTGCCGTGTTCGTCTCGTCGCGCCGCACGTACAGGTTCCAGAAGCCGGACCGGTCGGAAATGAAGAAGAGCGAACCGTTGGCGCCCCACTGCGGCTCCATGACCGACTCGCCAGCCCCGCCCGCAACCTGGCGGACCGACTTCAGACCGTCGCTCGTCAAATCCGCGACATAGAGCGCGGTGTCGTCCCAGGGCATATTCGGATGGTTCCAAGCCATCCAGGCCAGCTGCTTTCCATCGAGGCTGACGCGCGGATAGGCGACGAAATCGCTCTCCCCGAACAGAACCTGTCCGCCGTCGCCAGGCTGGCCGGTCAAATGGACGATGGCGTTCTTCACGTCCGCCGGGTCCGTGTGGTCCTCGCGCACCGCGATCAGCCCGCCCCCAGGCGCGGCGACCAGATCGGCATAGCGATATCCGGACGGCGTCACGGGCTGAGGGTCGCCGTCCGCGACCTGGGCGTGCAGCCGCTGATCGGCGAAGTTGGCGAACAGCACGCGTCCATCGATCACGGCGTAAGCCGCGCCGCCGTACTCGTGCACGCGCGTTCGGACATTGAACCCCGCGGGGGTCAGAACGCGATGAGCCGTCTCATCGCCGGTGACGATAGCGAGCCGCCCGCCTTCGTCCGGCCTGTTCTCCAGCCAGTAAATCCGTCCATCCGCGACCTTGAGATCGGAAACGCCGACGGCCCCCTGGGCCAGTTTCATCGCCGAAATCGATGACGCCCAGGATCCGTAAGGCGCCTCGATGGGTCCGGTCACGTCCATTATATGCCTCGACAAGAAAGCTGGGACACCGACCAAGCCCAGCCGCCGCCGGCGGTCAAGCCGCTGTGTCGTCAGGCCGCGCGGCGGTCAGTCGGCACAACGTTGCAACCATGCGGGAACGTCGGAGATTGACGTCAGTTCGGCGAAACGCGGGCGCCCCAACGGGGCCTCGGCCATCTCATGGGCCCAGGTCAGGGCGTAAGGAATGTGTGCGGCGTAGGCCCCGGCCTCCAACGCGGGCAGGACATCCGATTTGAGGGAATTACCGATCATGGCCGCCTGTTCGGCCCCGGTCCCGTGCCGGGAAAAAATGGTGCGATAGGTGTCGGCCGACTTTTCGCTGACAATCTCCACCGCGGCGAACAGGTCGCCCAGGCCCGAAGCCGCGACCTTACGCTCCTGGTCCAGAAGATCGCCCTTCGTGATGACCACCAGCCGATATCGCTCCGACAGCAACGTCAGAGTGGCCTCGACCCCGGGCAAAGGCTCGATCGGATGGCTGAGCATCTCTCGCCCCGCGGCCAGGACCTCCCGGATGACACCCACGGCCTGATCGCCCGCGAACTCCATCGCCGTCTCGATCATCGACAGGGTGAAACCCTTGATGCCGTAGCCGTAGAGCCGGAGGTTCCGCGCCTCGGTCGCTGCCAGCCGCGCCTCGAGATCGCCTCTGTCGGCATAGGGCGAGAGAAGCGCCGCGAAGCGATCCTGGGTCAGGCGAAAGATCGTCTCATTGTGCCAGAGCGTATCGTCGGCATCGACACCGACCGTCGTCAGGCGCACGGGGTGTGCCCCTTGAGCACCCGCTCTGTGGCGGCTGGCCAGCGCGCCAGCGCCGCGGCTGGTCGGATTGGCCGGCGCACCAGTTCGCCCCAGCAATTCGGACAGAGCCCCTCGAATCGTTGTCCGGCGCAGTCGGCGCAAAAGGTGCACTCGAACGTGCAGATGCGTGCGTCGACGCTGTCGGGCGCGAGATCGCGGTCACAACACTCGCAGTTTGGACGAAGTTGGAGCATGAAGAGCCTCCCCGGGACTTAAGATTTCGCGGCGGCCTGCGTTGACCCCCGCGGCCGTCGAGACTACCACCGCCGCCGCCCCACCCACAGCCCTCCCCGCGGCCCCCATTCGGAGACGCCGATGTCGACTGACCTGCAACCCGGCGTGACCGGCGTCCTGGCCCTGGCCGACGGCACAGTGTTCCAGGGCTTGGGCTGTGGACATGTGGGCGAAGCCGTTGGCGAAGTGTGCTTCAACACAGCCATGACCGGCTATCAGGAAATCCTGACCGATCCCTCCTACATGGCTCAGATCATCACCTTCACCTTCCCCCACATTGGCAATGTCGGGACGAATGTCGAAGATGTGGAGCAGATCGCCGGAACCGTCGAAGCGGCCAGAGGCGCCGTGTTCCGGGACGTCCCCACCGCGCCCGCCAACTGGCGCTCCGACGCTGACCTGAACGGCTGGCTTCAGCGCCGCGGCGTGGTCGGCCTGTCCGGTATCGACACCCGGGCCCTCACGCGTCGCATCCGCGAGACGGGCATGCCACACGCCGTTATCGCCCACGCCCCGGACGGTCTTTTTGACCTGGCGGCGCTGACCGCCAGAGCGGCGGCCTGGTCAGGCCTCAACGGACTCGACCTCGCCCTGCCCGCCTCATGCACCCAGGCATTCGACTGGACCGAAGGTCTCTGGTCCTGGCCGGATGGCTATCTCTCGGCCGGCGCGGCCGAGTACCATGTGGTGGTTATCGACTACGGCGTTAAGCGCAACATTCTGCGGGCGCTGGTGTCAGCGGGCGCTCGTGTGACGGTGGTGCCGGCAAAGACGACCGCCGCGGAGATTCTGGCGCGCGAACCGGACGGCGTGGTGCTGTCGAACGGCCCAGGCGATCCCGCTGCCACCGCCGTCTATGCCGCGCCGCAAATCCGCGCGCTGGTGGACAGCGGCGTGCCTGTGATGGGAATCTGCCTCGGCCATCAGATGCTGGCCCTGGCCATGGGGGCGAAAACCATAAAGATGGATCAGGGCCACCACGGCGCCAACCATCCCGTGAAGGACCTGGCCACCGGCAAGGTTGAGATCGTGTCGATGAACCACGGCTTCACGGTCGACCGGGCCGGAATGCCGGACACGCTCGAGGAAACGCATGTGTCGCTTTTCGACGGGAGCAACGCCGGCCTCGCGCTTAAGGGTCGGCCCGTATTCTCTGTTCAGCATCACCCGGAGGCCTCGCCTGGCCCGACGGACTCCCTGCCGCTCTTCGACAGGTTCGTAGGCCTGATGGCGAAAGAACGCGGCCGGCCGCGCTCACTGCCGGTTTCCGCGATCTGACGTCAGCCTCCGAAGCCTCAGGCCTCGACGGCGGCTTTCGCCTTTGAGGCGCGAGGCGCACGCGGCGCGGCCGGCTTCTTGTTGGCGCTACGCTTTTCAGCGGCCGCCTCAAGTTTCACGGCTTTGCGCGCCGCAACCGCGGCTTCCAGGGCCGGCAGGAGCTCGGCGGCGTCGGCCTGCTGCTTGACGCTGCCCGAGGTCTCCAGCCGACGCGCGTTGTCCAAAAGATTTTTGAGCGCGCTATCGTCCAACAGCGGGATTTTATCGAGAAGACTCATGATCGGCGCACTCCGGCGTTCGGGAAATCACGCCAGTATATCGCGCTCAACAGCGTCATAAAAAGGGCTTTATGACGTTTTGATATTCGCCTTGCCCTGGCGAGATATTCGCGATAGATATGCGATATCGAATTCGCTTGGGTTCGGCCGCTCTTCCGCGCTCTGTAAAGGCGCCTCCGGACCCGCCTACCGATCCTCACCGAACAAGATAGACCAAACGGATCCCGCCTCCTGCGGGATTCTAAATTCTAAGGACTAAATCTAAATGGCTACCGGTACTGTTAAATGGTTCAACGGCCAAAAAGGCTTCGGCTTCATCCAACCGGATGCGGGCGGCGCCGACGTGTTCGTGCACATCTCCGCGGTTGAACGCGCGGGCCTCGGCTCGCTGCGCGAAGGCCAGAAGATCACGTACGAACTGGAACGCGACGCGAAGAACGGCAAGATGTCCGCTGGCCAACTCCAGGCCTAGAGCGGCCGGGTCCGCTCGCGGGCCCCTGCCTTCTAAAGATGATCATGGGCCGGCGCCTCGCGCCGGCCCATTTTTCTTTGGCGAAGGCGCACGCCTCGTCAGGGTATGAGCACGGCATCGACCACATGGATAAGTCCGTTGGACTGAATCACGTTGGCGATGGTGATTGTTGCGGTCCCGCCCTTTGAGTCCGTCAGGACAATCCTATCGTCATAGAGGATCGCGAAAAGCGCTTCCCCCTCGACAGTGGTCAGGGTCGCGGCGCCTCCGCCGGCCTTGATCGCCGAACGAATGCGAGCGGCGGTCACTTTGCCCGGCACCACGTGGTAGGTGAGCATCTTTACCAGAGCGGCCCTGTTCTCTGTCCTCACCAGGGCCTCGACAGTCCCCGGCGGGAGTTTCTCGAACGCCTCATTGGTGGGCGCGAACACGGTAAACGGCCCTGGTCCTTGCAAGGTTTCGAGCAGACCAGCGGCCTTCAGCGCCTCGGCCAGCGTGGTGTGGTCGCTTGAGCTCTGGGCGTTCTGAACGATCGACCGGTAGGGAAAGGTCGGCGGGCCGCCGACCATGGTACCGGGAAGCTGTGGCTCATCAGCATGCGATATGCGGGCACTGAGCAGCGCCATCCCCAGGATGACGGCTAGCCGGGCAGTTTTTACGAACGACATGGGGTACTCTGAACGCGTGACCTACGACCTAGGCGACACTGACGTTAGAAAACCTACCCGCCTTCAGGCTCAACCTCGTAAAATCCCAGGGGTCCGCGGCTTCCACCGAACGCGGCGCACCGCGCCGCGATGGAAGCCGCCGGCCCTTCAGGGGACCAGCACGGCGTCGACGACGTGGATGAGGCCGTTGGACTGGATCACATTGCCGATGGTGATCGTCGCCGTTCCGCCCTTAGAGTCCGTCAGAACGATCTTGTCGTCATAGAGGCTCGCGGTGAGTGTTTCACCCTGGACAGTCGTCAAGGTTGCAACGCCGCCACCGGCCTTGATGGCAGATCGGATGCGGGCGACGGTCTGCTTTCCAGGCACCACGTGATAGGTCAGGATCTTCACCAGAGCGGCTTTGTTCTCCGGCTTGCTCAGTGCTTCCAAGACGCCGACGGGCAGTTTGTCGAACGCCTCATTCGTCGGCGCGAAGACTGTGAGCGGACCCGCTCCCTGCAGGGTCTCGACAAGGCCCGCCGCCTTCACGGCCGCAACCAACGTGGTGTGGTCCTTCGAGTTCAAGGCATTCTGGACGATGGTCCGGTAGGGAAACATGGGCGCCCCACCAACCATCGGATTGGGAACCGGCGGGTCCTCGGCGTGGGCCAACGGCGCTCCTGCCAGAGCCACGGCGATGGCGACGGCCAATCGCGTTAAAAGTGCGAACGACATTGGGGACTCCGGAATCTACGCTTACAGGTCTGACGACGCTCCGGTTAACGCGCCTCCCGGACTTTTGGTTCAACCCCGGCAAAGTCCGAGCCCGGCGCGGCTTGCGCCGAACGCCGCGCGCCTCTAAACGCGCCGCTTAGCCCATTCCCCAGACACGTGTCGGACGCGCAGACTTCGCGGCCGCCCGCGCGCGCGAGACCTACATGCCCAAACGCACAGACATCGCCAGCATCCTGATCATCGGCGCAGGGCCGATCGTGATCGGGCAAGCCTGCGAGTTCGACTATTCCGGCGTCCAGGCCTGCAAGGCCCTTCGCGCCGACGGCTATAAGATCATCCTGGTCAATTCCAACCCTGCCACCATCATGACCGATCCGGACGTGGCGGACGTGACTTACATCGAGCCGATCACCCCGGAGACAGTCGAACGCATCATTGAAAAGGAACGTCCGGACGCCCTGCTTCCAACGATGGGCGGCCAGACCGCGCTGAATACGGCCCTGGCGCTTGAGGCCTCCGGTGCGCTCGCGCGCTACGGCGTCGAGATGATCGGCGCCCGCGCGGACGTGATCGACAAGGCCGAGGACCGTCAGAAGTTCCGAAACGCGATGGACAAGATCGGCCTGGAGAGCCCGAAATCCAAAGCGGCCCATTCCATGGAGGAGGCCCTTGAGGCCCAGACCCTGGTCGGCCTGCCGGCGATCATCCGTCCCTCGTTCACCCTGGCGGGCACCGGCGGGGGCATTGCCTATAACATGGAGGAGTTCCGCGAGATCGTGGAACGTGGCCTCGACCTCTCGCCCACCAAGGAAGTGCTCATCGAAGAGAGCGTCCTCGGGTGGAAGGAGTACGAGATGGAGGTTGTCCGCGACAAAGCCGACAACTGCATCATCGTTTGCTCGATCGAGAACATCGACCCCATGGGGGTTCACACCGGCGATTCGATCACCGTGGCGCCGGCCCTGACGCTGACGGACAAGGAATACCAGTGGATGCGGGCGGCCTCGATCGCCGTCCTGCGCGAGATCGGCGTCGAGACCGGCGGATCGAACGTGCAGTTCGCGGTCAATCCTGCCGACGGCCGCATGGTCGTCATTGAAATGAACCCGCGCGTGTCGCGGTCCTCGGCGCTGGCGTCGAAGGCCACGGGCTTCCCCATCGCCAAGATCGCCGCGCGGCTGGCCGTCGGCTACACTCTGGACGAACTGCTCAACGACATCACCGGCGCCACACCGGCCTCTTTCGAGCCGTCGATCGACTATGTCGTCACCAAAATTCCCCGCTTCGCGTTTGAGAAGTTTCCCGGCTCGGAGCCGCACCTCACCACGCAGATGAAATCCGTCGGGGAGGTAATGGCCATCGGCCGCACGTTCTCCGAGAGCCTTCAGAAGGCGCTTCGCGGCCTTGAGACCGGTCTTGACGGCCTCGACGAGATCGAGATTCCGGGCGCAGCCGATCCCGCCGGTGGCCGCGGCGCTGTCATCCGCGCCCTTGGCGATCCGACGCCGGACCGCCTGCGCGTCATCGCTCAGGCCTTTCGTCACGGGCTCGACGTGACCTCGGTCGCCGCCGCCTGCCGCTATGAGCCCTGGTTCCTCCGTCAGATCCAAAACCTGATCCAGACCGAGGAGCGCGTCCGGCACGCCGGCCTGCCCAAGGAGGCGTCGGCCTTCCGCGCCCTCAAGGCGCTGGGGTTCTCCGACCGCCGGCTGGCGACCCTCACGGGATCGACCGAGGATAAGGTGCGCGTCGACCGCCGGGCGCTTGGTGTGCGCCCTGTCTACAAACGCATCGATAGCTGCGCCGCGGAGTTTGCGGCGGCCACGCCCTATATGTATTCGACCTATGAAAGCGGCGTGCTCGGCCAGGCGCCGCAGTGCGAGTCTGAACCGACCTCACGCCGGAAGGCCATTATCCTCGGCGGCGGTCCCAACCGGATCGGCCAGGGCATCGAGTTCGACTACTGCTGCTGTCACGCCGCCTTCGCCATGGAGGAAATCGGCGTCGAGTCGATCATGGTCAACTGCAATCCCGAGACCGTCTCCACCGACCCCGACACCTCCGATCGGCTCTACTTCGAACCATTGACCGCGGAAGACGTTCTGGAGCTGATCGACGTGGAGGCGTCAAAAGGCGAACTTCTGGGTGTCATCGTCCAGTTCGGCGGTCAGACGCCGCTCAAACTGGCCAAGCCGCTCGAGGCCGCCGGCGTGCCGATCATGGGCACCAGCCCCCAGGCTATCGACCTGGCCGAGGATCGCGAACTCTTCCAGCAACTGCTCCATCGCCTGGAGATCAAGCAGCCGGTCAACGCCATCGCCCGCACCGCCGAGGAAGCCTTCGACGGCGCGCACAAGGTCGGCTTCCCAGTGGTGATTCGTCCGTCCTTCGTCCTGGGCGGGCGGGCCATGGAGATCATTCGCGACGACGAACAACTGGGCCGCTACATCCGCGACGCCGTGAAAGTGTCTGGCGACTCACCCGTGCTCATCGACGCCTATCTGTCGCGCGCGACCGAAGTCGATGTGGACGCCCTGTGCGACGGGACCGACGTCTTCGTGGCCGGCGTGCTTGAGCACATCGAGGAGGCCGGGGTTCACTCAGGCGACAGCGCCTGTTCCATGCCGCCGTTCTCCCTCCGCCCGGACACCATCGCCGAACTCAAGACGCAGACCGAGGCCATGGCCCGGGCCCTGAACGTGCGCGGCCTGATGAACGTGCAGTTCGCCATTGAGGAGCCGCTCTCGGATGCGCCGCGAATCTTCGTTCTCGAGGTCAATCCACGCGCCAGCCGCACCGTGCCCTTCGTCGCCAAGACCATTGGTAAACCTGTGGCCGCCATCGCGGCGAAGATCATGGCCGGGGTCCCCCTCGCCGGCTTCAACCTGGTCGAGACGCCCTACGATCATGTGGCGGTAAAGGAAGCGGTGTTCCCGTTCGCGCGGTTCGCGGGCGTCGACACGGTGCTCGGTCCCGAAATGCGCTCCACCGGCGAAGTCATGGGTCTCGACTGGCGCCGGCCCGGCGAAAGCCTCGCGCCGGCCTTCGCCCGCGCCTTCGCCAAAAGCCAGCTGGCCGGTGGCGTCAGCCTGCCGACCGCCGGCTCGGTGTTCGTGTCGGTCAAGGACGCCGACAAGCCCTGGATCGAAGAGCCGGTTCGCCTTCTCCTTGAACTAGGATTTCGCGTTGTCGCGACCAGCGGCACGCATAGCCACCTCGTCGCGCGCGGCTACAATGTCGATCTGGTGCGCAAGGTTCTGGAGGGCCGCCCCCACATCCTTGACGCCATGAAAAACCGCGACATCCACCTCGTCTTCAACACCACCGAAGGGCGACAGTCGCTGGAGGACAGCTTCTCCCTGCGCCGCGCCGCCCTGATGATGAAGATCCCCTACTACACGACCGCGGCGGGCGCTCTCGCCGCGGCGCAGGCCATCGCCGCCACCGCCCAAGGTCCGTTCGAGGTCAGGCCGCTTCAGAGCTACGCCGCGGGGTAGGACGCGCCCAGCCAACCTTGACAGGGGCGGCGCTCTCCGCCGTCCTGGCCTCAGGGGCTGCCGCATGGGCTTGTTGGGAGGCGATGGGGCATGAAGGCTTCTCTGCGGACGTCAGGCGCAGCGGCCCTGAGCGTTGTGCTCATGCTTGGCGTCTCCGCGTGCAGCG
Source organism: uncultured Caulobacteraceae bacterium (assembly GCA_903872075.1). Taxonomy (GTDB): domain Bacteria; phylum Pseudomonadota; class Alphaproteobacteria; order Caulobacterales; family Caulobacteraceae; genus Acaudatibacter; species Acaudatibacter aquilonius. The sequence continues at coordinate 10,249 of CAIQJF010000043.1, forward strand.
GCGGGGGATCGGGCGGTTCGACACCCGGAACGGGCGGCGGAGGGTCTCCCTCCACTCCCCCTCCCCCGCTGATCCAGGATCTGAAGAACCAGCCCCCGAGCGTCGGCGCTCTCGCAATTCTGTTGACCGATGGCAGCGTGATCATCCAGGCCGCCGCAACCTCGGGTACGGACTCCTCCGGGCGGACCGGCGCCGGGGTCTTCTATCGGCTGACCCCTGACGCCAATGGCGATTATGTCAACGGAACCTGGAGCCGTATCGCCTCACCGCCCGCCGGCTATTCGCCCTATGCCGGCGCCTCCGCCGTCCTCGCCGACGGGCGCGTTCTGCTGGTGGGCGGCGAGTACAATCAGAACAACTACGACATCCCCTTCGCGCCCTCGGCCCTGACCGACATGTCGGCCATCTACGACCCGAAAGCGGACAGCTGGACCATGATCCCCGCGCCGCCTGGTCTGCCCTATATTGGCGATGTCGCATCGGTCGTGCTGCCTGACGGCCGGTTCGTTTTCGGCACGAAGCTCGGCAAGCAGATGTGGGCGCTGGACCCCGGGAGCCTGACCTGGTCCCAACTGCCAGCTGCGGGTAAGGCCGACGATTTTGCCGAGGAGGGCATGACCCTGTTACCCAGCGGCGGCCTGCTGGTCGTCGACATGGCCAACACGCCCCATGCCGAGCACTACGACCCCAGCCTTGGCCACTGGATTGCCGAGCCCGCCACGCCGGTGGGCCTGACCTCGCCCACCGACTTTCCCGCCGGCATCACCTATGGCCCCGCTCCGCAGCAAACGGTTGGCGGCGTGACCTATGGCCCGGGTCCGCCGGGAACCTACATGCCCCCCGGCGAAATCGGCCCGGCTATCCTGCGGCCCGACGGCTCGGTGTTCGCGACCGGTTCGGCGGCATCCGGCCAGACAGGACACACCGCGATCTATCGGCCAGGCGCCGCAATCGGGGACCCCGGAACGTGGACCGCGGGGCCGGACTTGGCGTCGGGCGACAACGCCGGCGACACCAGCGCCGACCTGCTTCCGAGCGGACATGTGCTTGTCGCCGGTGTCTCGGGCGCGCTGTACGAGTTCGACGGAACGACCCTGACCAAGACGGTCTCGGGCCCCGGCGGAAGCAACCCGCCGCCAGCATTCCTGCTCCCCCTACCCTCCGGCGAGTCCCTGGTGTTGGTGGCGGGCGCTGTCGTGCGACTCTATTCCCCGACCGGCACGCCTCAGGCACAGTGGGCGCCAACCATCACCAGCGCCCCTGCCGTCGTCAGTCGTGGCGGGACCTATGTCATCTCCGGAACCCAGTTCAACGGCCTGTCGCAGGCCGCCGCCTATGGCGATGAACTCAACAGTTCGACAAATTTCCCACTGGTGCGGATCACCAACAAGGCCTCCGGCCACGTAGTCTATGCGCGAACCCACAACCACTCGACCATGGCCGTGGCGACCGGCGCCGCGACGGTGTCAACACAGTTCGATGCGCCGCAATCCGCGGAAACCGGCGCGAGCACTCTGGTCGTCGTGGCCAACGGCATCTCCTCGGCGCCCGCGAACCTCACTGTCAACTGAAGCGCCAGCCCCGGCGTCAGCTGTCGAGGCCAAGCCGGTCAGCGAGTTCGAAGAAGCTTGAGACGCGATAGTCGAAAGCGTCCGATGGCCAGGGCCGGTCGGCCTGCGAGGGCCCGAACTCGTCAGCCCGGTGCACATAGGCGGTGTGGAAGCCGCGACCGGCGGCGGCCCGCAGGTCTTGGGCATGAGCGGCGACCATCAGGCACTCACAGGGCTCGAGTTGAAGCATGGACGCGGTTCGATCGTAGGCCTCCGCCGCGGGCTTGTAGGCGCGCGCGACCTCGGCCCCCAGGATCACGTCCCAGGGCAGTCCGGCGCGTTTTGCCAAATTGACCATCAGGGCGACGTTACCGTTCGACAGGCTTGAGAGGATGAAACCGCGTTTCAGGCGCGCCAGACCGTCGACGACATCCGGCGAGGGATCGAGCCGATGCCAGACCCGGTTAAGCCCGTCGACCTCCACGGGATCGAGGTTGGTGACGCCCGACTCCGCGAGAAGCTCCAGCAGGTTCTCCCGGTGCAGGTCGTCGAGAATGACAAAGGGCCTCTCGCCGCGCCGGACCCTGGCCATGGAGGGGACATAGCGCGCGCGCCATCGATCGGCGAAACCGGCCCAATCCAGCCGATGCCCTTTCGGACCAAGCACGGCCTCGGCCTCGCGGGCGACGGATGAACGCCAATCGACGACGGTGCCGAAGACATCGAAGGTCAGGGCCTTGATCTGGCTCATGGACGGGCGCCTCGCGCACTGCGACGACCTTGGCGGCGTCTACCGGCAGTGTAGAACGGCGGCAGACAACGACAAACTGCGGAGGACGGCGATGGGTCAGGTCGAGGGCAAGGTCGCGCTAGTGACGGGTGGCGCGAGTGGTATCGGCGCGGCGTGCGCGGAGCGTCTGGCGGCGGAAGGCGCCGCTGTCGTGATAACCGACGTCCAGGATGAGAAGGGCCGCGCCCTAGCCGGCGCGATCGCGAAATCGGGCGGTCGCGCCCGTTACTTCCACCATGACGTGACCAGCGAGGAAGCCTGGGTTGTGATCATCGCCGACGTAAAGGCGGCGTTCGGGCGGTTGGACATCCTGGTGAACAACGCCGGTATCGGCCTGGGCAGCCCAAGCATCACCACCATGACTCTGGCCGACTTCCGCCGCCAGCAGGCTGTGAACGTCGAGGGCGTGTTCCTGGGCATCAAGCACGGGCTGCTCTTCATGCGGGAGGCCGGGAACGGCGGCTCGATCATCAACATCTCCTCGGTCGCCGGTATCAAAGGCTCCCCCACGCTGGCGGCCTATTCGGCCACCAAAGGGGCGGTGAGGTTGCTGTCCAAGGCCGTGGCCTTGGAATGCGCGAACGCCCGGGACGGGGTGCGGGTGAATTCGGTTCATCCCGGAATCATCGAAACGCCGATCTGGCTCACCGTCGTGAATCCGAGCGATCCCACCTCCAACGCGCCCCCGGATCTGGACGCCATGTCGGCCATGGCGGTGCCCGTGGGCGTCAAGGGCCTCCCGGAGGACATCGCCAAGGGTGTTCTTTGGCTGGCCTCGGAGGAGTCCCGCTACGTGACGGGAACCGAACTCGTTATCGACGGAGGAATGACGGCGAGGTGACGCAGGGTGCGCTTCCGCCTTGAATCCGACGTCTCCGCCCCTTACTCTCTCTTGCCCTCCCATGGACGGATCAGTCCAGGGCCGGCCATTTCAATCCCAATAAGGGCGAGCTGAGCTTTACCTGCGATGGAAAAAGTACCGATGACCGGCGAGGGCTTTCACGCCCTCGACGAGGAACTGAGGCATTTGAAGCTGAAGGAACGGCCGGCGGTTACCGCCGCCATCGGAGAGGCGCGCCAACACGGCGACCTGTCCGAGAACGCCGAATACCATGCAGCGAAGGAGCGTCAGGGCTGGATCGAGAGCCGCATCGCCGAGATCGAGGATCGAATGGCGCGCGCCCAGATCATCGACGTCTCGAAGCTCTCGGGGTCCCAGGTGAAGTTCGGCGCGACGGTCAGCGTGATCGACGAGGACACCGAACTGCAGGCCCGCTACCAGATTGTCGGCGAACACGAAGCCGACGTGCGCTCCGGCAAGATCTCCATCGCCTCGCCCATCGCTAGGGCGATGATCGGCAAGGAGACTGGCGACGTCGTCGAGGTCAACACGCCCGGTGGCGTCAAGGCCTACGAGATCGTCAAGGTCGAGTGGGTCTAGGCTCCCTCGTGTCTGACAACCGTTCGGTTCGCTGCCTCATCGTCGGGGCCGGTCCTGCCGGCTACACCGCAGCGATCTACGCAGCGCGCGCGCTATTGAACCCTGTCATGATCCGCGGGCTGACTCCCGGCGGCCAGCTGACGATCACCGCCGACGTAGAAAACTACCCGGGCTTCGCGGACGTGATTCAAGGGCCCTGGCTCATGGATCAGATGCAGGCCCAGGCCGAACATGTGGGAGCCGAACTTGTCGACGACATCGTCGTCTCCGCCGACCTGTCGTCGCGGCCGTTTCGACTGGTCTGCGACTCCGGCCAGGAATGGCTGGCCGAGACACTGATTATCGCCACTGGGGCGCAGGCGAAGTGGCTGGGCCTCGAAAGCGAGCGCGCCTACCAGGGGTTCGGCGTCTCGGCCTGCGCAACCTGCGACGGCTTTTTCTATCGGGGCAAGGACGTGATTGTGGTCGGCGGCGGCAACACCGCCGTTGAGGAGGCCTTATTCCTCACCAAGTTCGCCTCCAGTGTGACGGTGGTTCACCGGCGCGATTCCTTCCGCGCGGAGCGGATACTGCAGGAACGGCTGTTCGCTCATCCGAAAATCAAGGTGATCTGGAACCACGCCGTCGATGAGGTGCTCGGATCGACAGATCCGATGGGTGTGACAGGCGCGAGGCTTCGCGATGTCGATTCCGGCAACACCATTGTCGTCCCGTGCGACGGCGTCTTTGTCGCCATCGGTCACGCGCCCTCGTCGGAAGTCTTCGCAGGTCAGCTGGAGACCAAGGCCGGCGGCTATCTGGCCGTGAAGCCGGGGACCGTCTCGACAGCGATCCAGGGCGTGTTCGCCGCCGGAGACGTGACGGACGACGTCTACCGCCAGGCCGTCACCGCGGCGGGAATGGGCTGTATGGCGGCGCTCGAAGTCGCACGACTGCTGGCGGAAGAGGATCACGAGCGCGCCACGACCGGCGGCCATGCCCACGATCCGGCGGCGATCGTCGCTTGACGCGTCTGCGGCCGGTCCAGCCGGCCGATCATTCCGCCATCGCTGCTCTGACCACCCAGGCCTTCAATCAAGCCTTCCCAAACGGCCCGGGCAGTGAAGCCCGCATCACTGAGGACGTGCGAGCCGAAGGGGCCGCCTGGATCGAGTTGGTCGCAGAGATCGACGGCGAGATCGTCGGACATATCCTGTTCAGTCGGATGACCTGCGACCCGCCGCGCAAGGTCGCCGGCCTGGGTCCGGTGTCGGTGCGCCCGGACAAGCAGCGAAATGGTCTTGGCGCGGCGCTGTGCGCTGAAGGCCTCGCCCGTTGCCGGGCCGATGGCGCTGTCGCCGCCGTCGTCCTGGGTCATCCCGGCTACTATCCGCGCTTCGGCTTCACTGCCGCCGCCGCGACCCCCCTCTCATCGCCCTACGCGGGCTCTCCGGCATTCATGGCCATGGCCCTGCAACCCGGCGGTCTCGAGGGACTACGCATCGTGTCCTATGCTGCCGCCTTCGGCTGAAAGCCGGTCGATCACAATTTCTACAGTTTTGTAACGCCCCCCTTTCCCTCGCCCTGACCGAGGTCTATATCCGAAGGCGACTTATGCTCAATTGTAGCATAAGTCTTGACCGACGGTGCGGTGCAACGGGCCGTCGGTTTTTCTGGGGACAGGAAATGCTCACTTTGAGCATAAGGGACAAAAGATGGCTGACGGTTCCACAGACTTCGCCTTCACCTCCGCGGTCGAGACTGCCACTGCGGCGGTCTGGAACAAGGTGCGCAGCCGCATCACGCCTCTCGAATGGCGTCTGCAGGCGCCTCTGATCGCCGAGATCAATCGCCTCAAGGCGGAGAAGAATGCGGTCATTCTGGCCCACAACTACATGACCCCGGAAATCTTCCATGGCGTCGGAGACTTCGTTGGTGACAGCCTCGGCTTGGCCCGCGAAGCCGCCCGATGTGAGGCGAAGATCATCGTTCAGGCCGGCGTGCACTTCATGGCCGAAACGTCGAAGGTGCTGTGCCCGGACAAGCGCGTGCTCATCCCCGACCTTCTCGCCGGTTGCTCCCTCGCCGCCTCCATCACGGCCGAGGACGTGCGCCTGATCAAGCAGCGCTACCCCGGCCTGCCGGTGGTCACCTATGTCAATACGACCGCGGCGGTGAAGGCCGAGACGGATGTGTGCTGCACAAGCGCCAACGCCGTGCAGGTGGTCGAGGAAGTGGCCCGCCAGTTCGGCGTCGATCGTGTGATCCTGCTGCCCGACGAGTTCCTGGCCCGCAATGTCGCCCGCCAGACCGAGATCGGCATCATCGCCTGGCAGGGCCGCTGCGAGGTGCACGAACGTTTCACGGCCGCCGATATCGCCGAACTCCGCGAAGCCTGGCCGGGCGCGGAAATCCTGGCTCACCCGGAGTGCCCGACCGAGGTTCTTGAGGCCGCCGATTTCGCGGGGTCGACCGCCGCGATGAACGACTACGTCATTCAGCGCAAACCGCGCCAGGTCGTGCTGATCACAGAATGCTCTATGGCCGATAACGTAGCCTGCGACGCGCCTGACACCGAATTCGTCCGCCCCTGCAATCTCTGCCCGCACATGAAGCGCATCAGCCTCGAGAACATCTACGAGGCCCTGCTCCATGACCGCTACGAGGTGACGATCGATCCCGCGATCGCGGTCCGCGCCCGCGCGGCGGTGCAGCGGATGATCGACCTGCCGCCGCCCGCGTCGCCGGCGCGGTACGACCTCGTTAAGGCGCGTCACCACGTCGACGTGGAACTGATCTGATCCCCCGCGGCAGGACAAAGGACGAGGCTTGAACGCGATGGACCGGGTCAACTTCGACGGCGTGCTGGTGATCGGCGCAGGCCTAGCCGGTTTCACGGCCGCCCTGGCCGCGGCGCCGCGGCGGGTCATGGTGCTGAGCGCCTGCGCGCTTGGCGAGGGTTCCGCCTCGGCTTGGGCGCAAGGTGGCGTCGCCGCAGCCCTCCACGCCGACGATCACCCTGATCTTCACGCCGCCGACACCCTCGCCGCAGGGGCGGGACTGTGCGATGCGGAGGCAGTGCGCATACTCACGCAGGAGGGTCCCGAGGCGGTTCGCTGGCTCGCGGGCCTGGGAGCGCCGTTCGATCGCCATGCCGATGGCGGCTTCTCCCAGAGCCTGGAAGCAGCCCACTCCCGTCCGCGCGTGGCGCGGGTTGGCGGCGATGGGGCCGGACGCGCGATTATGGACGCTGTCATGCAGACCGCACGGGACGCGAGCCACATCGAGATCCACGAACATGTGCGCGCTCGGGCGTTGATCCAGGACGCGGGCGGGCGGGTGCGCGGCGCCGTGGTCGAAACCCGCATCGGACTCTGCGAGATCATCGCGCCCATCACCCTGCTGGCCACCGGCGGGCTCGGCGGCCTCTACGCCGTCACCACGGATCCGGCGGCGGTGCGGGGTGACGGTCTGGCCATGGCGGCGCTGGCCGGGGCGCGGATCGATGACGCCGAGTTTGTGCAGTTCCACCCCACGGCGATCGATATCGGCGCGGATCCGGCGCCGCTGGCGACCGAAGCGCTTCGTGGCGAAGGGGCTCGACTGATCAACCGCGACGGCGCCACCTTCATGGTCCGCTACCATCCGTCAGGCGACCTGGCGCCGCGTGACGTCGTGGCTCGGGCCATCGCGTTGGAGCGCCGGGCAGGGCGCGGGGCGTTCCTCGATGCGCGCGAGGCCGTCGGCGATGGCTTTCCCGCGCACTTCCCCTTCGTCTTCAATGCCTGCCGAGGCGCCGGCCTCGACCCGCGCCATGATCCGATCCCGGTCCTGCCGGCCGCGCACTATCACATGGGCGGCATTGCCACCGACTTGCGCGGGGCGGCCTCCCTGGCTGGACTCTACGCCGCCGGCGAATGCGCGGCGGTGGGTGTTCACGGCGCGAACCGGCTCGCGTCGAACTCGCTTCTCGAAGCCGCCGTGTTTGGCCGCCGGGCTGGACTGGCGGCGCGCGACGCAAGCGGCGGCTGGTCCCGGCCCGATCGAGCCCCCCTGCCTGCGGACTTGCCGGCGGACGTTCTGGCGGCGCTTCGCCAGCGCATGGCGGACGACGCGGGCGTGGCGCGGGACGCGAAGGGGCTGAGCGGCCTTATCGCATGGCTCGATCGGACGGAATCGGAGCATGGCCGCGCTCTCGCGCTCGTGACCGCCCGTCTTGTCGCCGAGGCGGCGCTGGAGCGACGCGAGAGCCTCGGCGCGCACTGTCGGATGGACCACCCCGACGCCAGCTCTGTTCCGACCCACTCGCGTCGGACGCTGGGCCCAACACCCGCGTACCGGCAACAGGCCGCCTGATGGGAGCCGGTGAACGTGCGGCTCCCGCGCCGCTGCCAGATCTGACCCTCGATCCGATCATCCGCGCGGCCCTGGCCGAGGACCTTGGGCGCGCGGGCGACATCACAGCGCAGGCTTGCATTCCCCCCGACGCCAGACTGACGGCAGCCTACGTGGCGCGCGGCCAGGGCGTCGTCGCCGGGCTGGCCTGCGCACGGCTGGCCCTCCACGCCCTGGACCCCCAGGCGACATTCACCCTCAAGGCCGCCGACGGAGACGCGGTCGGTCCAGGGCGCGTACTGGCGATCATCGACGCCAACGCCCGGGCGGCGCTATCGGCGGAGCGCGTGGGGCTTAACCTGTTGGGCCGGCTCTCCGGCGTCGCGACCCTGACAGCGAGCTACGTGGCCCGGACCAAAGGCACACACGCCAGGATCATCGACACCCGCAAGACGACGCCGCTGCTGCGCTCGCTTGAGAAGTACGCTGTGCGATGCGGCGGCGGCGCCAATCACCGCTTCGGTCTCGACGACGCAATTTTGATCAAGGACAACCATGTCGCGGCCTGCGGCGGCGTCGGGGCGGCCCTGCAGCGCGTGCGCGAGCATGCCGGACATATGGTCAAGATCGAGGTCGAGGTCGACAGCCTCGCGCAACTCGCCGAGGCGCTGGAGCATAGGCCCGATGTGATCATGCTCGACAATTTCACCCTGGACGACCTCAAGTCCGCGGTCGCCCTGGCCGCCGGGCGGGTGACTCTGGAAGCCTCCGGGGGCGTCAATCTGGACACCGTCGCCGCCATCGCCCGGACCGGGGTGGACTATATCAGCGTCGGCGCCCTGACCCACTCCGCGCCCAATTTCGACATCGGGCTGGACGCGATCTAGCGCCCGCCGCCTCGACGCAAATCCTTCAGGATTTCCCGGGCTGCGTTGTGCCCGGGCGCGCCGGTCACGCCGCCGCCCGGGTGCGAGCCGGCGCCGCACAGATAGAGACCCGCAAGAGGCCCGCGGTACGCACCGTGACCCAGCACAGGCCGCGCTGAGAACAACTGATCGAGTTCCAGCTTGCCATGGAAGATGTCGCCGCCGATGAGGCCGAAGGTCCGCTCCAGGTCCAGCGGCGAGTTGATCTGACGGCCGAGCACCGAAGCCTTGAACCCCGGCGCGTGGCTTTCCACAGTATCGATCATCAGGTCCGCGACCTCCTCGCGGTGATCGTCCCATGACCGCCCCCCTGAAAGCACGGGCGAGACGTGCTGACAGAACAGGCTGGCCACATGCCGTCGCTCGGGCGCGAGGCTGTCGTCGAGTGTGGAGGGAATGAGCATTTCAACGATGGGCGCCTTCGACCAACCGTGGGTCCGGGCGTCGATGAACGCCCGTTCCATATAGGCCAGCGAAGGCGCCATGATGATGCCAGCCGTCATGTGATCGCCGGCTTCAGGCAGAGAGGTGAAGCGGGGCAACTCCGAGAGCGCGACATTCATCCGGAACGTGCCCGAGCCGCTGCGGTAGCGATCGATGCGCTCCTTGAAGTCGGACGGCAGAACGGCGCCATCCATGAGCCCCGAGAACAGCAATTTCGGATGTAGATTGGAGACCACCGTGCGGGCCCGGATCACCTTGCCGCTCGCTGTTACCGCCCCCGTTGCACGGCCCTTCTCGGTGAGCACTTCCGTAACCGCGCAATCGGTCAGAATCTCCACACCCTGCTCGGCGCAGGCCCTGGCCATGGCCTGGGTGATGGCTCCCATGCCGCCAATCGCATGGCCCCAGGCGCCCTTCTTGCCGTTAACCTCTCCGAACACGTGGTGGAGCAGCACATAGGCCGACCCCGGCGTGTAGGGGCTGGCGAAGTTGCCGACAACACCGTCGAAACCGAACACCGCCTTGATCGGCTCGCTCTCGAACCATCCGTCCAGATAGTCTCCCGCCGATTGGGAGAATAGCGCCAGCAGGTCCCGGCGGCCTGTGGTGGACAAGCCTGCCAGTCGCCGGCCAAGGCTCAGGCTCTTGATCAGTTCCGGGATGGCCGCGCGGAGTCCGCCTTCGACCACATTGGGCGGCGTCTCCAGGATCAGCGCCCGCAACACATCCGCGATGGCGTCCAGGCGCTCGCCGTAGGCGTCGAGGCGAGCGGCGTCGCGTGCGGAAAAGCGAGCCACCTCGGCGGCGGTCCTGCCCTCCCCCGTCAACAGATAGTCGCCATCGGGCAGGGGCAGGAAGTTGGCGACCTTACGCTCGACGACGCGGAGACCGTGGCGCGGCAGCTCCATGTCCGAGACGACCTTCGGATTGAGCAGGCTGACCGTGTAGCTGGCGACGGAGTTCCGGAAGCCCGGATGAAACTCCTCCGTGACCGCCGCGCCGCCGACCACGCCGCGACGTTCCAGCATGGTCACTTTCAAGCCGGCCCGTGCCAGATAGTAGGCGCAGACGAGGCCATTATGGCCCGCGCCGAGGATCAAGACGTCGGTATCGTGCGCGCGTGTCGTCATCGCGCGGTCTTAGTTAGTCGCGGGTCAGGCGTCCAGAAGCTGGATCCGCAGTTCCATATTGGCCTCGGTCATCACCTTGCGCGCGAGGGCGTAAAAATCGTGCGCCATGCCCGAAAGCCGACAATGGGCAATGAACTCGACGCGCACGGGCCGACCGTCGAACTTCGGCCAGACGGTTTTGATCTGTCCAGTCTCGATGAAGGCGATCTGGGCGTTCAGCTTGTCACGCAGCATATCTAGGTGACGCTGGTCTTCAGGGGGTCGCCAGGTCAGCGGGTCGGACACCACCAGGACCGGCGTTTCGTCGCTGTCGTCCAGGTAGATGTAGTCGATGAGGTCGGTCTCGAGCACGGACATCAACGGGCCTCCTCTGCTTGCCGTCGAGTCGGAGGCTAGACCGGGATCGCCGGATCGCCTCGCTGGCACAGATCGCCAGTGGCTGCCAAATGGGCCGCACGGGCGCGCCCGGGGCCGCGCGCACGGTTTTCAGGCGCCGGAACGCGAATTCGGCCTAACGGCCGATCAAACGGACGCGAACCCTACCACTTCCGCCGGCGCCGGCCCGCGAAGTGTCGGCCCGCCCGGCGCGCGCACCAACGTCAGCAGGGCCATCAGGGGACACCGCCGCAAGGGCGCGATCCGGCGTTTCACGTTGGGGTGTCGTTCGGCTTGAACTGGCGACGGTGGGCAGCCTTGCGTTATGCTGCCCAACCGCATAACGCGGCAGCGAAGAAATCCCATGGCCCCCTTGCAGTCGACGCTCCGTCGGGCACTCTTGCCCATCCTCGCCGTCGTCGTCTGTCTGGCGCCGCTGGCGGCCAACGCACAGCCTGACACAAAGCCGGTTACGGTGTTCGCGGCGTCGTCGCTGAAGAACGCCATGGACGAGGTCCTGGCTGCGTTCGCGGCGAGAACACACGTGGCGGCCCGCGCCTCCTACGGCGGCTCCCCGGCCATCGCCCGCCAGATCGAACAGGGCGCCCCCGCCGATCTGTTCATATCCGCCGATCCCGACTGGATGGACTATCTGGCTAGGAAGGACCTGATCCTGCCCTCGAGTCGTGTCGAACTGCTCAGCAATCATCTGGCCTTGATCGCGCCCGCCGGCGCCACGTCCTCGATCAGGATCACCAAGGGCATGCGCCTGGCCGCAGCGCTGGGAAAGGATCGCCTGGCTATCGCCAGCCCGGAAGTGCCCGCGGGCAGGTATGCCGAAGCCGCGCTGACCGCCTTGGGCGTGTGGCCGGCGCTTCGAGATCGCCTGGCGCGAGCCGAAAACGTCCGCGCGGCGCTCGGCTTCGTCGCGCGCGGCGAAACCCCCTTCGGGATCGTCTACGACACAGACGCAAAGGTCGAGCCCAGGGTGCGAATCGTCGGCCTGTTCCCCGACTCAACCCACCCGCCGATCCGCTATCCGGTCGCCATCGTCGCCGCCTCGCGCAATTCAAACGCCCGGGCGCTGCTGGCTTTTTTGACAGGACAGGAGGCGGGCGCGATCTTCCGGCGCTACCAGTTCAGGACGCTGCCAAGTCAATGAGAGCCACGAACTGTGGCGGCTACAACAACGTCGCGTCAGTATAGGATGAGGACAGCTCAACGGAGGGATTCGATATGCGACGCGGCGCCACCTTAGCGGCATGCGGGGCGCTCTTCGCCGCCGGCGGCGCAGCTATCGCGGCAGAGCCGGATGAATCCGGGCAAGCTGTGCGTCTCAGTCCCCTGGAAGTGACAGCCACCCGCGTGCCGGAACCGACGGACCGTGTGCCGGCGTTCATCACCGTGATCAGCGGCGATCAACTCCGGGCGCGGCATGTGACCGACCTTCGCGGCGCCCTGGCCACGGTCGCCGGCGTCGAAGCGCCAGAGGGCGGTGACGCAGGACCAGGCAGCGCTGTCCCTTCGCTCTGGGGACTGCACGAATTCGACGCCTTCCTTCTGGTCGTGGACGGCGTGCCGCTCGGCGGGGCCTTCAACCCGGCAATCCCCGACCTCGACCTGACGAATGTGGAGCGGGTCGAAGTGCTGAAGGGCGCGGCGGCGGTGCTTTACGGCGCCACAGCTTTCGTCGGGGTGATCCAGGTTATCCACTATCCGGCCGGCATGTCGGCGCGGCAGGCGTCAGCCGGCTTTGGAACGAACGGCTCGTGGCGGGGGGATGTGTCGCTGGCCTTGCCGGCCTTAGGCGTCTTGCAGCAGTCGCTGGCCCTCGACGCCAAGCGTCAGGGATACGCGGACGGTCGTGAACATGTCTACGACGGCCGTGTCCTCTACCGCGCGGCGGGCGCCGTCGCCGGCGGCGCGCTGCGACTGGACCTCGACTACAGCGCTGTACGCTCGGCGCCGCCCACGCCGACACCCCGGATCGGCGCCGTCCTCACCGACCTGATCTCACCGGACGCCAACTTCAATCCGACCGATGCGAGACTCGACGAAGGCCGGGTTCATGGTGTGCTCGCCTTTACGCACGACACGCCGCTCGGCGCCTGGGAGACCACCCTGTCGCTCTCCTCCTCCCGGATTCGCGATATTCGCGCGTTCCTGCAAACGAACCTTGAGGTTGCGGACAGCCAGAACCAGACCCGCACCATCGTCGACGACTATGCCGACAGCCACATCACCAGCGTTCTCGGACGCGGAGCGACGTTGATCTGGGGCGTCGACCTGCTTTACGGGCGCGCCAGCCAGGCGAGCGTCAACGGCGCCTACGATACGGTCGTGGACGGGTCGATTCCCCTGCCCGCGACCTCCGACCTGCATGTGGACGAGATCAATCGTCTCTACGATCGCCGTGTCTTTGTCGGGCAATACGCTCAGTTGGACTGGAAACCCGCGTCCCGCTGGGACATCAACGGCGGCCTCAGGCTCAACGAAACCGATGAGCACAAGCGCTCGACGCACATCGATGGGTTCGACCCGGCGGCCAACACCTTCGACGACCGTCATCGGAGTGTCACCCGCCTCTCGGGCATGGCTGGCCTGACTTACACGGCCTGGACCGCCGGCGCCGAAGAGATCGTCCTCTACGGAGACTACCGCAACACCTTCAAGCCGGCGGCGGTGGACTTCGGCCCCGACAACACGCCCGACATTCTCAGGCCCGAGACCGCGCAAAGTTACGAGGCCGGCCTCAAGGGGCGCCTCGCCGAGGGTTGCGTGGACTTCCAGGTAGGCGTTTTTCTGATGAATTTCAGTAACCTCGTCGTGGCGACGACCAACGATCAGGGCGATGCGATTCTTGAGAACGCAGGCGGAGAACGACTGCAAGGTGTCGAGGCCGAGGCCCATTGGAACGTGAACCGCGATCTCGCCTTATCGGCGGCGGCCAGCTGGCACGATGCGAAATTCACCCGCTATGTGGCGACCGAGGGCGGCGCCAATGTCGACGTTTCCGGGAACCAGCTAACTCTGTCGCCGCATTGGCTCGCCTCGATCGGACTCGTCTATGCGCCACCGACCGGCGTCTTCGGCTCGGCAACGGTGACTTACGTTGGTCGTCGCTACCTCGACCTGACCAATCAAGCTCCAACCGGCGCCTACGCCACGGTCGACGCGAGCCTCGGCTATCGGTGGGGGCGCTACAGCCTCTCGGTGACCGCCACGAACCTGTCCGACGCCCGCGCGCCAGTCACGGCCAGCGAATTCGGGGATCAATCGTTCTACCGCCTTGCGGGCCGGCGGGTGTTCGTCGACATCGCAGCCAGGTTTTGATCCTTACCAACGCAGCAAGCGCGGACCGGCCAGAGCACCCGCGGCGGCGGGCAAGAGTATGCCGAGAGTGTACCAAATGGCGACGAACGGCGCGCCGGATTCTGGGCAGTGCAGGCTGTAGATCGCGGCGGCCAGGCCACCGGCGGCCAGACCCGCAGCCGCCCCTGCGAGCCGCAGACGGACCGGCGCCAGCCCGCGAAGGGCCCAGATCAGCATCAGGCAGACCGGCAAGGACGTCGCGGCGATGTAGCCGGGGCACACCATGGCCGAGCCGCCCATGACGAGGTGACGCCCACCACCGGGAGCCACATCCAGGAGTTGAATAACGGCGGCCCCGACCAGCGACGCCAAAGGCAAACCGAGCCACGCCAGCCGCAGACCGACTTTCCCGGCCGGTCGGGACAAGCGTTCGATGCAGAGAAACCCGGCTGTCGCCGCCGCGCCCGTGTAGGCCAACTTGGCCCAGAACATGCCTGACGATACCGCGCGCGCCATGTCCGGTCGCAGGCCCAGCAGCCACGCGACGCCAATGAACGCGACGGCGCCACCGGCCGATAGAGCCAGGCCCAGCCGCACAACGACACCGCCGGTGCGGACGGGGCGAAGATCGCTGGAGAGGCGATCGATGAGGTCGTCAGTCATCGTTCGCTCCTGCCCCGAACCGATCCATGAGACCGCGTAGCCCGCGATGAGCCGCCACCTTGACCGCGCCTTCCGACATCCCGAGGCTCGCCGCCGTTTCGGCCACCGATCTTTCCTCGATCTTCAGACTATGCAGGAGTCGACGGGTTCGCTCCGGCAATTCCGCCAGCACGCGCTCAATATCCCGGCGGGCGTCGACGGCTGCGCTTTCATCCTCCACACGAAGTTCGCTGGCGGCGTCATCCAGCGGCACGAAGACCCGGCGCCCAGCGCGTCGATAATTGTCAATGAGCTTGTACCGTGCGATCGCGTAGACCCATGGCGTCAAAGCCTGAGCCTTGTCGAAGGTTTCGCGGCGTTTGTGGATGGCGATCAATGTCTCCTGCACCAGATCCTCGACGTCGTCCGGGTCACGCCTCAGACGTCGTTGAAAATAGCCCCCCAGCCTCAGACGCAAATCGCCCAGCATAGCGCGGTAAGCGCGCGCGTCGCCGTCAAGCGCCGCGAGCATCAGAATCTTGAGGTCCGCCTCAGAGGTCTCCATGGATCCCAATCAACAGGTTCGCGCCATGCCAAGCGAAGGTTACAGCAAACACGAGTCAGCCCACCTCGCACTAAGATTTTTTGGTCCGGCGACAGGACGCGATGTAACCTCCATGCCATGGTTGCCGGACTGACGGTGAGCGCCCCCGACGCCGATCCTGGCATGGCGAGGCGCAGGGGAGAGTCCTGATGACGCACGCGACCTTGAAGCAGGCGGCCAGATGACCGCGACAGCTGACGCACCTGCGGCCGCTGATGGCGCGGCGCGACGTCCGCCCCGGCGAGAGGTCATCTATCGCCATACGGTGCTTGTGCGGCTGACGCACTGGCTGAACGTTCTGGCCATCGTGGTGATGCTCGGCAGCGGCCTGAACATCTTCAACGCTCACCCCCACCTGTACTGGGGCCAGAAAGGCAGTGAACTCGACCGGCCATTCCTGTCGATTGACGCTGTCGAAGCGGCAAGCGGACCGCGTGGCGTCACGACGGTCGCTGGCGCCAAGTTCGATACGACCGGTTTTCTCGGCGTCGCCGTGGACAAGGGCCAGACCCTCCAGAAAGCCTGGCCGTCGTGGATGACTATCCCGAGCTATCAGGACCTGGCGAATGCCCGTCATTGGCATTTCCTATTTGCCTGGGTTCTGGCGGTTAACGGCGCGGCCTATCTCATCTGGGGCGTGGTCAGCCGCCACCTGAAACGAGACATCTGGCCAACCGGTCGCGATCTCGCCAGCCTGCCGCAATCGATCCTGGACCATATCCGCCTGCGCCATCCGACCGGCGAGGCCGCGAAGCGCTACAACATCCTTCAGCGTCTCGCCTATCTCGGCGTCATCATCTTGATCAGTCTGATGGTGCTCACGGGCCTCACCATGTCTCCGGGATTCGACGCCTTTGCGCCCTGGTTGCTTGATCTGTTCGGCGGCAGGCAGTCTGCCCGGTCGATCCACTTCCTGTGCGCCTCAGGCATCGTCGCCTTCGTCACCGTTCACCTGATTGAGGTGGTTCTCGCCGGACCGATCAACGAAGTGATGAGCATGATCACTGGCCGCTACGCCGTCCCCCCCGACCATTCCTGAGTGGAAAGAGCGTCATGACCCTCATCACGCGCCGCAACGCGCTCATCACCGCCGCCACCGGCTCCGGCCTGCTGCTGGCGGGCTGCACAAAGGTGCGCTTCGGCGACACCCTGACCGGCAGCGCCGGCTTCCAACGCGTGCTCGCCCAGGCCGAGGCCTGGACGCTCTCCAGCCAACGCTTCCTGCTGTCCGGCGGGGCCATGGCGCGCGAATACAGCGTCGCCGACATCTCCCCAAAGTTTAAAGCCAACGGCACGCTCTATCCGTCCGGCGAGGACTATGAGGATGCGGTCAACGAGGAATTCGCCAGGTGGCGTCTGACCATCGACGGAATGGTCTCTCATCCCTTGAGCCTGTCCGTGGCGGAGATCCGTAGCCTGCCGGCTCGCACCCAGATCACGCGCCACGACTGCGTCGAGGGCTGGAGCGCCATTGGCCAGTGGACCGGGGTGCCGCTGGGCCTGTTGTTGAAGACCGCCGGGGTGTTACCGCAGGCGAAATACGCCGTCTTTCATTGCGCCGACAATCTTGAGGGCGAGCCGGAAAAGGGTGGCATGCAGGCGCCCGGCCAATACTACGAGAGCATAGCCGTCGTGGACGCTCTCCACCCCCAGACCCTCATCGCCCACAGCATGAACGGCAAGCCGCTGGACGTCGGCCACGGCGCGCCGCTTCGCCTGAGGGTCGAACGTCAACTCGGCTACAAACAGGCCAAGTACGTGCAGCGCATTCAACTCACCGATCGTTTGTCGGGCCTCTACGGCGGAAAGGGCGGCTACTGGGAAGACCGCGGCTATGAGTGGTACGCGGGCATCTGACCCTGCGGCCTGGGCGCAAGCTCAGGCCGCAGCCGCGGCTTCCGCGTCCAACCGCGCAAGGTCGCGCCGCACGCGCGCATGTTCGGCAGTGTCCAGGCGATAGCCAACGATCGCCGCGAGGCCGACGGCGGTCGAAAGCGCCGGCGCGCCGACATAGACCAAGGTCAAAACCGTCAGGGCGGCCGGCCCATTGGCCTCCCCGAGGGCGGGCTTGAACCCAATCCTGTCCATGATTGCGAAGGCGACGCCGACAGCCAGGGCTGAGCCCACTTTGGCGGTGGAAGAGAGCAGGCCGTAGATTTGACCGAGCCGGTCGACTCCCGTCTCGAGACGCGCCTCGTCAGCGGCGTCCGCCGCCATGGCGCGGATCAGAAATGTCGAGGCCGAGAAGGTCAGCCCCAGGAGGCACATGGCCGGAACCACGATCTCAAGCCGATGGCGGGGCAGGAAGGCCATCATCGGCATGATCACGACGAAGCCCATGCCCGAGGCCATGAGGGCGATGCGTTTGCCGGTCCGGTGAACCACCTTCAACCAGGCCGGCACGCTGATCAGGGACGCCAGATAGTACATGAAGATGATGAAACTGGTTTCAGGCCCGGAGTACCCGCGCGCCGCGTGCCAGAAGAACAGAAACAGGGTCGATGATGTCGCCGTCCCCAGATTGACGAACAGATCGCTGATAACCAGCCGCAAGACGTTCGGCCGCGCCAGCAGGCGCGCGTAGTCGCGCAGGCGCACGACCTTATCCGCGCCGAGGTGCGCGGCTGGCACGGCGGGCTCAGGCGTCCGCCAAAGCGCAATGGCCAGCGTCACCGGCAGAACACTCGCCAGACCCAGGCCCATCAGATGCAGCTCGTCGCCGGGCTTCGGCTTTCCGAGCGCGCCGATGATCATCGGAAGTCCCAGAAGCAGCAGGGTGCCCGAGGACGCGGCAATCTGCATCCAGGCGTAGAGCCTGGAGCGATCATCGTAGTCCGGCGCCAGCCGGGCCGCCCACGCAGGCTGGGCGACGCCCAGGATCGACATGCCGGCATAGATCAGCAGCAGGCCGAAAATCAGCATCGACGCCGTGGTCCCTGGCCTGGCGAGGAAAAGCAGCAGGATCGCGACCACGGTCAGCGACGCCCCGGCCACCATCCACGGCCGGCATTGCCCCCATCTTGTCCGCGTCCGGTCAACAACCCAGCCAAGAACCGGGTCGAGCCCGATATCCAAGGTCCGGACCAGAAAGAAACAGAAACCCACCACGCCAAGGCTCAGTCCGACGTAGCTGCCGTAGTAGGCCGGAAGGTAGAGCGTCAGCGGCAGGACGACCGCCCCGATGGGCAGCACCGGCGAGACAAAGGCCAGTGTTCGACCGACGGAAAGCCGGCTTGAGACCGCCGCGGGGAGGCTTGCGCCGTCATCGGCGCGACCGTCAGCATGGCCGGTTGGCACCCCCTGATCTCCTCCTGCGATCCATCGGTGTCCGCCCGCGAGGGTTCGCCCGACCGAGGTCGCAGTCTTGCCTGGATATTCCGCACGGGGAAGCAGAATTCCGCCGGGTTAAACCGCCAGCGCGCGCAGCCGGTCGGCTTGGGCCATGGTCGCGGCGTAGCCCGCGCGGACCGCCGGCGCATAGGCCTTCCAGTCCTGCAGGCCCACGCCGGTCACGTCGGGGACAATCTCGACGGACAGCGCGTCGCGTTCGAGGGCGTGCGCCCGGGCGCTGGGCAGGGTGGCTGACCGGATCAGCACGGACACGATCGGTGGCCCTTTTCGCCAAGCGCCCGACAGCAGCCACCTAAGGCCGCCCGGATGCAGGCGAAGGTCGTCGGGACGCAAGCCGTGCGTCGAGGCCGCGACATCAACGCCGATCGTAACGCCATCATGCTGTTCACGGACCATATCCACCGGCAGATTGCGCGTCAGCGCACCGTCCACCAGCACATGCCCATCCTCCACCACCGGCGGCAAAACACCCGGCAGGGACAGTGAAGCGCGCAGAGCCGCCCGTAGGAGCCCGCGCCTGTGCGGATGCGCTTCTCCAAGAGTCAGGTCGGTGGAGACGCAGAGAAAGGGTCGCCAAAGGTCACTGATCTGAATATCGCCGAAATGCGCTTTCAGGCGCGCCTCGACGAGGTGTCCGCGCGTCATTGCAACCAGGGGAAAAGCGATATCGGACAGCGGACTCGACTCGACGAACGCCGCCTGAATTCGGCGGTCGAGTTCGTCGATGCCCCATCCCATGGCCATGCCAGCGGCGACGACAGCGCCCATGGATGCCCCGCCGAGAAAGTCCACAGGCACGCCCAGTTCGGCCAGGGCCTTGGCCGCACCCACATGGGCATAGGCGCGGGCGCCGCCGCCGGAAAGCACCAGCGCCACGGACCGGCCGGTGTAGACCCGGGCGAGACGGTCGATGTCAGCCCGATCGCCTTTGCGAATATTGAACAGCCGCGAGACCGGGGCCGCCGACAGCCACCGCGTGGAATTGGCGGCATGGCCCGCATTCGGCGGCTGCACGAGGATGACGTCGACCAGCCGGTGACGCTGGATCGCCGCGGCTGCGAGCGTAAACGGCCCTTCCGGAAGAGGCGTATCCGCCGCGCCGACGAGAATCAGACGGTCGATCTGCCGGCTACAGAAGGACGTAAACTCCGTCTCCTTTCGCTCGGCGGCGAGCAAGACGTAGTCGTTCGCCGCCTCCAGCATGGAGAGGGTCGACGGCGGGCTGTCGTCGGCCTCCACACCGAGCAGAGCCACCTTCAACCCCATGCCTCGCATGGCCGCGGCGACGCGGTCGGCAAGATCCCTCACAGAGACGGAGTCGCAGACCCCGACAAACCCGAGAATGGACGTCTTGCGCCTTTCCGCGGGCTCTCCCGCGCCCATCCGGGTGAGCGCTGCGCGAGCGATCTCGGCAAGAAGGGCCGGATCCTCACGCAGCAGCGCCTCAAGACGATCGACAGGGACAGCCAAGAGTTCAGAATCTCGCAGCGCCGTGATCGTGGTCGAATAGACGCTCGCGCCGAGAATTTGCGCCGGTCCAATCAAGGCCCCGGGCCGGTGGATGGCGACGACGCGGTTGCCGTCGCCGGAAATGTGCTCAATCTCCGCCAAGCGGCCCGCCACGAGCCGGTAGAGCGCGTCGGGCTTCTCGCTCGCTTTCACAAGCGCTTCCCCGCCGGGCAACGCCAGAGCAATCGCTTCGGTGTCGAGGACATCGTCGAGAGCGGAGGTCGTCATGGGCTCGATAGGTCCAGTCCACGAAATGCGGGCGCGCCTGCCTTAAGACGCGCCCGTCATGGCATCAATGTTT
Source organism: uncultured Caulobacteraceae bacterium (assembly GCA_903872075.1). Lineage (GTDB taxonomy): Bacteria > Pseudomonadota > Alphaproteobacteria > Caulobacterales > Caulobacteraceae > Acaudatibacter > Acaudatibacter aquilonius. The sequence goes on from CAIQJF010000043.1 coordinate 30,938, forward strand.
GGCGGGAGCCATTCCGCCGGCGGACATGCCGCCCGTGGACATCGCGCCGGACGTCATGGCGTCCTTCTTATGGGCCTTGGCCATGGGTTTCTTGGCTGTGGTCTTGTGGGTAGCCATCTTGTCGCCGGTCGCCATGGCGCCGGTGGACATATGGTCGCCAGACGACATCGCGCCGGTCGACATGCCTCCGGTGGACATGTGGTCGCCCGAGGCCATCGCCCCTGTCGTCTGGGCGGGCGCGGCGCCGGCGAACAGGACGCAGGAAAGGAGAGCGGCGATCGCGGTGGTGGTCTTGATCATGGTCAGGTTCCTTGAGGTTGAAGCGCGGCCTTGCGGACACGCGGGGGCAATCCCGCCGAGGCGGGAGAGTGGGACGGCGCAATGCCGGAACGGTTTGGTTTAGGAGCGGGTCAGACTCGGGCGGCGGCGAGAATCGGACCGCCACGACCGGTCTGGACCAGGATCGCGGTCTTGAGGCGCCCCTCGGAGGCAGGCGGAAGAGCGTAGGCTTGAGCCGCGCCGGTCCAAGAGCCCAACAACGTCAGTGAGCGGACGACATTCTTGTGCGGCAGCGTACGCCCGCCGTTTTCACCTCGGCCGATGGGCACCTGAACGATGTCGGGATCATAACGGACCAGCCAAACCTCGGCAGGATGAGACGGCGCCGAACCGGTGATCGTCACGCGGTCGCCGCGAAGGGAAATGACGGGGCCGGCGACCCCGCGATCGGCGCCAGCCAAGGCCCGCTCGATCTCTCCGTCGCGCACCCCGACCACATCCGTGCGGCCATTGATCACGACCTGTGGCGTCCAGACATCGCTGTGACGCAGGGCGCGGGCGTAGTCCCATTGCCGGGCGGAATTGCGCGGAGAACCGAACGTGTCCTTCCAGCCCAGTTGATCCCAGTAGGTCACCTGGAAACTGAGCGCGAGAATATCCGGCCGCCCACTCAAGGCGATGACATGGGCGTTGGCCGGCGGACAGGACGAGCAGCCCTGGCTCTGGAACAGCTCGATCACGGTCGGATGTGCAGCGTCTGCAGCGACGGCGGATCCGGCGAGCGATAGTGTCACGGCGGCGAGAACAGCGCGGATCATGAAGCCTCTCCCTCGACCGCGCCACGTGCGCCGGTCGAGGGGCTATCCGCTCAAGGCCCGGCGACGGTTACAACGGGGCCAGGAATTTGTTGAGGCGGCGGTCCCCTAGCCCGGCAATCGTTCGAAGCAGGGGATGCCTTCCGGAATCCGATGGAACGACTGTTTGTCGACCGTGTAGATTGCGATGTCGGGCCCACCGTACTGGCTGGGATCGTCCAGCGCGCCAATCTTGACGATCACCGCCGGGAAGCCCTGAGGGCGGGTGACCAGATGGGTCCCGCAGTTGGGGCAGAACTCCCGGGTCACCGGCCGTTCAAGGTCCGACCGCGCGAAGCCCTTAGGCTCGCCCTTTGTGTAGGCGAAACCAGGAATCGGCATGGCGATGAAGACATTGGGCGAGCCGCCCGTCAGGTACTGGCACTCCCGGCAATGGCACTGCGCCTTCATCATCGGATCGCCCTCGGCGACGAAGCGCACCGCCCCACAATAGCATCCGCCTTCAAGCTTCATTGTCGTCTCCGCCCGGCTTGCCCGACGCGTGCAGCGCCGGGTTCATAAGGAACTTGTCCGGCGCCGCGCGGCCCCTGACAAGGGGCGCCGCGCCTCTTTGGACCGCCCCCTCTGGCCTTCGGGCGCGACCTCCCCTACCTTGGTGTTCATGTCTCGTTCCGCTTCCGGTCCCGGCGTCTCGGACGTCTCAGGCGCCTTCGTCCACGACCTGGCGACCTCGCCCATGTTGTGGACGCCGCACAGGCCGGCGCGGCCGGAGAAGAGCGAAGGCGGCCGGCGCTTCCAGATCGTCAGCGACTACGAGCCGGCAGGGGACCAGCCCCATGCCATCGCCGAGATTGTCGCGGGGATCGAGTCCGGCGAGCGTGACCAGGTGCTGCTCGGCGTCACGGGTTCCGGCAAGACCTTCACCATGGCGAAGGTCATTGAGGCTACCCAGCGGCCGGCTCTGATTCTGGCGCACAACAAAACGCTCGCGGCGCAGCTCTACAGCGAGTTCAAAAGCTTCTTTCCGCACAACGCGGTCGAGTATTTCGTCTCCTACTACGACTACTATCAGCCTGAAGCCTATGTGGCGAAGACCGACACCTATATCGAGAAGGACTCCTCTCGGAACGAACAGATCGATCGCATGCGCCATTCGGCGACCCGCGCAATCCTGGAGCGTGACGATGTGATCGTCGTCGCCTCTGTCTCCTGCATCTACGGCATCGGCTCGGTAGAAACCTACACGGCGATGACGTTCACCGTGTCTCTGGGCGATACGGTCGACGAAAAACGGCTGATGGGCGACCTGGTCGCCCTGCAATACAGGCGCAACGATCAGGCGTTTGAGCGCGGGACGTTCAGGCGCCGCGGGGACACCCTGGAGATCTTCCCGGCCCACTACGAGGATAGGGCCTGGCGGATCATGCTTTGGGGCGACCAGGTCGAGGCGATCGCCGAGTTCGATCCGCTGACCGGGCGCAAGACCGCCGACCTGCCGAGCGTGAAAATCTATGCCAACAGCCACTATGTGACGCCGAGACCGACTCTTCGTCAGGCCGTGAACGCCATTAAGGACGAACTGCGGACCCGCCTCGACTGGCTGATCGCGAACGGAAAGCTATTGGAAGCCCAGCGCCTCGAGCAGCGCACCACCTTCGACATCGAGATGATGGAAGCCACCGGTAGCTGCGCGGGCATCGAGAACTATTCCCGCTATCTGACCGGCCGCAGGCCGGGCGAGCCGCCGCCCACGTTCTTCGAATACATTCCCGACAACGCGCTGCTGTTCGTGGATGAGAGCCACCAGACGGTGCCGCAGATCGGGGCAATGTACCGAGGTGACTTCAGCCGGAAGTTCAACCTGGCCGAGTACGGCTTCCGCCTCCCTTCCTGCCTGGATAACCGCCCGCTCAAGTTCGAGGAATGGGAGGCCATGCGGCCCGACAGCCTGTTCGTCTCGGCGACGCCGGCGAAGTGGGAGATGGAGAAGGCGGGCGGCGTGTTTGTTGAACAGGTGATCCGTCCCACGGGTCTGATCGATCCGCCAGTCGAGATCCGGCCGGTGTCGAAGAACGGCTTTTCCCAGGTCGATGACACCATTGCCGAGTGTCGCGAGTACGCCAAACGCGGCTACCGCAGCCTGGTCACGGTCCTCACCAAGAAGATGGCGGAGGATTTGACGGAGTACATGCATGAACAGGGTCTTCGGGTCCGGTACATGCACAGCGACGTCGACACCCTGGAGCGGATCGAGATCATCCGCGATCTTCGCCTGGGCGCCTTCGACGTCCTCGTCGGGATCAACCTGTTGCGCGAGGGCCTGGACATCCCGGAGTGCGGCCTGGTGGCCATCCTGGACGCGGACAAGGAAGGCTTCCTGAGGTCTGAGACCTCATTGATCCAGACCATTGGCCGCGCGGCGCGAAACGTCGACGGCCGGGTGATCCTCTACGCCGACAGCATGACCGGCTCCATGGAACGGGCGATCAGCGAAACCAATCGCCGGCGCGAAAAACAGACGGCCTACAACCTCGAACACGGCATCACGCCGGAGAGCATCCGCAGCCAGATCAAGGACATCCTCGCCAGCCCCTATGAACGTGGAGACCGGGTCACTGTGGACGTGGGCGTGGCGGAGGACTCCAAACCGTTCCTCGGTTCGAACTTCCAGGCCACCCTGCGCGACCTTGAGGCCAAGATGAGGGCCGCCGCCGGCAATCTCGAATTCGAGGAGGCTGCGCGCGTACGCGACGAAATCAAGCGGCTTAAGATGCTGGATCTGGAGTTCGCGAACGAGGCCCTGACTCCCGCTGGCGAAACCGCTGACAAGCAGGCGGTGACCCGGATGAAGGCCGAGGCGCGGGCAGAGTCCGCGGCGAGATTCAAAAAGGGCGGCCGCCGCTAGCCACCGCCGGTTTCCGCCTTTGCAAGCATCCTTTGTGACGACGGCGCGTTAGGTCTCCTGGAGGGGGACCTCACGGAGATCACAAAATGAAACTGCCCCCCCTTGCGCGCGCCGGCTTCGCCGCCGCGACGCTGCTGACACTTTCGTCCTGGGGCGTCTCGCACGCTCAGAATGCGATCGTCGTCGCCCCAACGCTTACGCCGGCCGTCGTGCGCGCCGACTGGACCCTCCGGCAACGCCAGGACTGGCTCAGCCACAAACTGGAGACCGCGGTCGCCGACGGGGCGATGACGGACTCGTCCTTCAATCAGGCCAGACTCGAAATGCGCAACCTGGCCAACGAAGAAAGTCGCATGCGTCATGACGCGGACGGTCAGCTGACGCCCAACCAAACGTCGGAACTCGAAGCTCGACTGGATGTGATCTCGGCCAAAATCCGGTGGGCCAACATGACGAACGAAAAGCGCCCCTGGTAGCAGAGGCTCCGCCCCGCGCCGCCGGTTTGACCGGCGCGGGGTTGCGTCCCGCGCCGTTGTGCGGAAAACACGCGCTCTGACGGGGGCGTCAAATTGGGATTTCACGGCTCGCCACGTGGACGACAGCGCTGACGACCCGTTGATGGCCGCCTATCTGGAGCGGCGCGAGGAGCTGATCCGCTATTTCAGGGCGCGCCTGCGCTCACCCGAGGCGGCTCAGGACATCGTGCAGGACATCTATCTGAAGATCGCCCGTCGGCCGGCGGAAGAGATCACGAATCCGGCCGCCTACCTCTACAGGCTCGGCTCCAACCTCATGTTGGATCACATCAAGCGCGAGCGCCGTGTGCAACGGCGTGCGTCCGCCTGGCGCGAGGCGACCGTCGACACCGAGAGCGGCATACAGTTCGCCGATGAGGATCCCGCAGCCGACAGGACTGTTGCGGCCCGGGAGCGGCTTCGGCTGATTATAGAAACAGTCAACGAGATGCCCCCTGCGGTTCGGGAAGCCTTCAGGCTGCACAAACTCGAGGGCCTCAGCCACGCCGAAACGGCCGCAGCCATGGGCGTATCGCGCTCAAGCGTCGAGAAATACATCATGGCCAGCCTTCAACGCATCGTGAAGAAGGTCGGACGATGAAAGGTTCAAATTTTTACTGGAGGGATTCAGGAAATCGTGGCGTCCGCCTTGGTAGCAACACCAGGATGGCGGGCGACCGCCAAAGCGTATGACCGGCGAGACCCACATCCCCCTGAATGATGACGTGCGCGAGGCGGCCGCCGCCTGGCATATGCGCATGCAGTCGGATGGGGCCACGGGCGAAGACTGGACGGCGCTGACGATCTGGCTGGAGGAATCGCCTCAACACCGCGCAGCATTCGACGAGATCGACCTTTTGGCCGATGAGATCGCTATCAACGCCAGCGAGATTCTGGCCGGCGTAACCCGACCTTCGGCGGAAATCGTCCCTTTTCCGGCTCGCAAGCCGCCGCCGCAGAGGAAGGCGGAACGCCCGCCGGCTGCAGCCATCGCCGCCGCGGCGGCCGCGGTTTTTGTGGCGGTGGGGTTCGGCGGCTGGCAGGCGTCTGGTGGTCCGGTTCAGACCTTTCAGACCGGGCGCGGCGAAACCCGCGCCATCACCCTGGCCGACGGCAGCCGGATCAATCTCGACGCTGCGTCGCGCATGACCGTTCGGTTGGGGTGGTTCTCGCGTCAGGTGACGATGAGCGAGGGCGAGGCGACGTTCGATGTCGCCAGGAACCCGAAGAAGCCGTTCGAGATCGCAGTCGGCGATCAAAGGGTTCGCGTGATCGGGACGGAGTTCAACATACGCCATTATGACGGCTCGACCGACGTGACCGTCAGGCGCGGCATCGTGGCGATCTACCAGAGTTCGCTTGGCGACACGCCCGTGGCGCGGCTGACCAAGGGCATGGCGCTGAACCACGTCGACGGCTCGCCTGCATCAATGGTGCGAGCGGTCAATCCGGATCGGGCGTTTGCCTGGACCGAGGGTCGTATCATCTGCGACTCTCAGCCCCTGGCTGAACTGATTCCGTATTTGAACCGACGCTACGGCGTGTCCATCCGGCTGGCCCCTTATCTGGCTTCGCGGAGGTTCTCCGGCGTGCTTGAGCTGGGGGACGAGAAGGATGTCGTTCGCCGGTTGGCAGACTATCTATCCATAAGGTTGAGTGGATCGGAGCGCGAATATTCCCTAAGCTGACCCAATGAGAGCCGCACTGTGGGGTAAGACCGATCAGAGTCGCCGGTCGCGCTTGTGTCTATCGGGCGGCGTTCTGCTGTCTGCGATTTTGGCCGCCGGCAGCGCCGACGCGGCCGCAAAAGTTGATTTCAGGGTTGCGGCGGCTCCCCTTGCGGCCCAGCTGACGAATCTTGCGCTTCAAGCCAGGATTTCTTTGAGTCCTCAGGGCGTCGGGGACTGCGGACCAGCCGGCAACGTCCTTTCCGGCGCCTACACGGTCGAGGCGGCCCTAACTCATATCCTCAGGGGCACAGGCTGCGGCTACCGGCGCCTTGACGCCGGCGCGTTTGAGATTCGCACCCTTCCCCACGCCAATCCGTTCATCGCGTCGACCCCTCCGCCCGCGAAGATTCAGACCGCGCTGTCAGAGCTTGTGGTGGTCGCGACGCGTCGCGCGACCCCGGCAGACCGGTTGGCCTATTCCGTCAAGTCGACCAACCGCGCAAGCCTTCAGGCGCATGGATTGCACGACCTCGGCGACGTCTCCCTCGTCAGCCCGGCCATGACCCTGACCAATCTCGGCATGGGTCGCAACAAAGTGCTACTCCGCGGCGTCTCCGACGGTCCCTTGACGGGCCAGACCCAGTCCCTGGTGAGCCTTTACCTCGACGACACACGTCTGACCGTGAACGCACCCGATCCGGACCTGCGGCTTACGGATATGGAACAGGTCGAGGTGCTTCAGGGCCCGCAGGGCACACTCTATGGCGCGGGGTCCCTCGGCGGCGTGATCCACATGGTCTCGGCCCAACCGGACCTGACGCGCTACGCGGCCATGGCCTCGGGCAGCTATGGCTTCGCCGCCAGTGGCGGCCCCTCGAACGCCGAGGACGCCATGATCAACGTGCCGTTCCTGAACGGCCACGCGGCAGCCAGGCTCGTCGGCTATCACGAAGCCGAGGGCGGCTTCATCAACAACACCTTTCTCAAGATCAAGAATATCAACCGTTCGGAACGGAACGGCGGCCGCTTCAATCTGAAAGTCGAGCCGGGCGGCGTGTGGACGGTGACCGTCGGCGCGATCTACCAGGTGATCAATCTCGCAGACACCCAATATGCCTCCTTCCCTGGGCCTCCGCCCACGCGGATCAACCGGGTTCGCGAACCTCACAGGAACGAATTCAAAGAAGGCCATGGGTCGGTTACGGGGAACCTTGGGTGGAGCGACTTCCACGGGTCCATCGCCTATATCGGCCACGACATCTTCAGCCGGTACGACGCCACGAACCAACCTCCGGTTCCGGTCGGGAGGCCCGGGACCCCCGCTGCCTTCAATGAGACCGATCACATCGAAAGCGTCGTCACCGAGGCTAACCTCTCCTCCCGCCCGGCGGCCCGCATCCAGTGGCTCCTGGGCGGTTTCTACGCCCACACGAAGCAGTCGATTCTCTCGACACTGACGATCGAGACCACGACGCCATCGCTGCGATACGAGGAACTGCGACACGACGCCTTGGATGAGGCAGCGGTTTACGGCGAGGCGACAACCCCGATCTACCTTGGCGTGAATCTGACCGCCGGTGGGCGCTTCTTCTGGTCGCGCGACCATGTCACGAGCCTCAACACCTCGTTCGTGGGTCTGCAGTCCGCCACGTTCGACGGTGTGTCGAGCGAGACCGGCTTCGCGCCGAAGATCGTCATCTCCGGCCGACCGCGCCCGTGGCTTCTGATCTACGCTCAGGCCGAGGAAGGCTATCGTGCCCCAGGGATCAACACAGCCGCGGCGCCCGGCGAGAAGCTCGCCGCACCCGGCGGACGCGAGCCACTCCGCGCCTTCAAGGGCGACGAACTCTGGAGCATCGAGGCTGGCGCCAAACTTACGGCGCTCAACGGACGCCTACGGCTGGATGTAGCGGGCTACGAAACGGAGTGGCGAGACATCCAGAGCGACCAACTTCTGGCGTCAGGTCTGCCGTACACGGCGAACGTCGGACGAGCGCGTAATCTCGGGCTCGAAGTCGAGGCCGCCTTCATGAACGGCCCGCTGGAAGTGCGCGCGGAAATGCTTCTGGATAGTCCGGTCCTGGCGCGGGCCAATCCGGCGTTCCCAGTCCTTGCAAACACCGGTCTGGGCGCTGTGCCCGATGAATCCTTCGGCGTGTCCGCACGATACTCATGGGCGCTTGGTCGCCACCGCTCCGTGGAGCTTGATGGCCGCTGGGCCTACATCGGTGAGTCGCACCTGATGCTGGACGTCGCGTCCCTGCCACAAATGGGGAACTACTCGACGGGTCGGCTGGCTGCGAGCCTCGTCGACCCGCATTGGCGCGCGACGCTCGCGGTCGATAATCCTGTGAATACGGTCGGCGACACCTTCGCCTACGGCAACCCGTTCACCGTGCGGACAAAGGCTCAGACCACGCCGCTTCGACCGCGAACGATCACCCTCACGGTAGAGGCCTCGTTCTAAGCGCGCCCGCCCTCTCGAGATGGCGGGTTTTCGACCGCCGACAGCCTTCATCGGATGAATCCGGTCGCGGTGCAGGCCCAGGTGGTGAGCGCCGGTTTCGTCTTCAACGGCGACAGCCATCCGCCGGCCAATGAGGCCGAGCCCCACACGATCAATGTGTTCGATCCCGCGATTGGCGGACGGACCGATTCGTTCGTCTGCCTATTCAAGACACCCAACTGAGTGCGGCGCCCGGGCGTCTCCGCCCGGGACCACCCGGCCTCAGCGCTTGGCGCCGAGTCCCGGACCGCCCGTTCCGGCGAACTCCGGACCCGCGTCGTGGCCGAGCAGGATCTTGCCGAGGTCGGTGTAGAGCGGGTGCGCCACCCAGCGATGGGTTGCGGCTCCGTGTGCGTCACGCAGTTTGCGCTCAAGCGGGCTGGCCATCTGCATCCCGCTGGTGCCGGCGGTGTTATGCAGGACATCCACCACTTCCATGCAGGCGTTGGCGCCGTAGGTGCAGGCGAGACGAGCGTTCTGGGTGGTGAGGGCCGAGGGAGCCTCGGCGCCGGCCCGAAGTTCCTCCTCGACCTCATGCATGGCTTCCATGACGTAGGCGCGGGCGGCGCGGTACTTCGCCTCCATCTCGCCCATCCGATGCTGAGCGATCGGACGGTCGGCGAGCTTCGACGCCGACAGGAAAGGAATCTTGTTGTTGGCGATCTGGGCGAAGGCCTCCAGGGACCCGCGGGCGACCCCCAGCGCAATGGCCACCTTGTTGTAGGACAGACGCAGCGGGATCGGGATGCGGAAGACCGGATTGTCATACAGCGCCGGCATCGCGACGAGCTGCACCTCGGCGAACTTCGCGGGAACCACGCCCCCCACGGCCCGAACATTGTGGCTGCCGGAGCCGCGCAGGCCGGCCATGTCCCAGGTGTCGAGGATCTCGAATTGCGACTTGTGCAGGAACCACATCCGCGCGGCGAGTGGATTAGCGGTGTGCTCCTGCCCCTCCTCGACGACCGGCGCGCCCATGAAACACCATTCGGAGTTGTGGCAACCGCTGATGAAAGTGGTTTCACCCCAGACCTTCACGCTGCCGTCCTTCTGGACGATGGCGTGAGAGGGCGTTGACCCCGGCCCACCGCCGCCACACATGACCACACGCGGGTTATCGAGGAAGACCTCCTTGGCGAGAGTCTTGTCCATGCCGCCGGCGGCCATGGCGTTGATCTCCGAGCCAAGCATCACATTCCAGCCGACGGAAGCGTCGATGGCTGCGATGGCTTCAAGAATGGCGACGGTTTCCACGGCGCTGGCGTCTTCGCCGCCCAGTTCCTTAGGTATGGCGAAGCGGAAGAGGCCTTCTTCGATCAGGGCGTCAACGGTGTCCGCAGGCAGCTTACGGAGCTTCTGCGCCTCGTCGCCGCCTTTGGCGATCACATCGCGGAGGCGTTCGATCCGCTCAAGTGGCGTGCCCACCAGCGGTTTCGCCGCCGCCGTACCGCCAATTCCACCGTCAGCCATGGTCGTCTCCTCCAATTTCGACACACGTTACATATGCGCACGGTCGGAGGCCAACCCAAAAATCCGTTTAACTACCTAGGCCTTGGCGCGGCCGATGTAGCGGTCGATGAGCTGCGGCAACACATCGAGCGGCACGGCGCCGCCGGTCAGTCCGGCGTCATGGAAGGCCCGGATGTCGAAGCGCGCACCCATGGCCCCCTTAGCGCGCTCCCGCTCCCGCAGCCAGGTAAGCTTTCCGAGCATGTAGCCACAGGCCTGCCCGGGCGCGACGCAGTAACGCTCAACCTCGGTGGCCGCGGCGGCGTCCTTGTCGCCGAGCACCTGCACATAGTAGGCGATCGCCTGTTCCCGGCTCCATCGCTTGGCGTGCAGGCCGCTGTCGACCACCATTCGCACCGCCCTGAACAGTGCGTCGTGGAGATAGCCGATCCGCCCCGGCGCATCGGCATCGTACATGCCCATCTCATCGGCAAGTTGTTCGGCGTAGAGCGCCCATCCCTCGATATAGGCGGAAAAGAACGAGAGCTTTCGGATCAACGGCAGCGAGGTTTCCTGGGCGATCGACCCCTGAAGATGATGTCCGGGAATCGCCTCATGGAATGTGAGCGTCGGCAGGGTCCAGCTTGGCACCTCGCTCGTGTCCCGCAGGTTGATGTAGTAGGCGCCCGGCCGCGAGCCGTCGAGCGAAGCGCCCTCATAGTAGCCGCCCGGCGCACCCGCCTCGGTGTAGGGGGGGATTCGCCGGATTTCGACCTTCGCCTTGGGCAGCACCCCGAAATAGGCCGGCAGGCGCGTCTGCACCTGAGCGACCTTCACATTGAGATCGGCGAGAAGTTTGGCTTTGCCTTCGTCTGTGTTCGGATAGCGGTAGCGGGGATCGTCATACATGGCCCGGTAGCGCGCGCCCACGCTGCCCTGGGTAAGTCCCTGCGCTCGCATCGCCGCGTCGGCCTTCGCGGACAGGGTCTCGACCAGCGCGAGGCCCTGACGATGGATTTCGTCACCTGAAAGAGTCGTCGTGGTCCAGGCGGCCACCGAGGCCGTGTAGTAGGCGTCCCCATCCGGCAGCCGCCAAACACCTGCGTCGTGTGTGGCGACGGCCCGCAGTTTGCTGACGAGGTCAAGCTGGCGGTCCAGCGCCGGCAGGACTTTGTCCAGGTAGAGCCGGCTCGCCCTGGCCTCCCAGTCTCCATCGAGCTTCTTCTCCGCAGCGCGGCGCGCCAGAGATTGCACCAGCACCGACTTATCAGCCGGCGTGGCGCGCAGGCCCTTGAGCTGGATCTGCGTGTTGTCGAGCACGAAGTCCGGCGGAACCACGCCGAGCGACTGATCGTGCCGCACCGACTCCGCGTCCTGGTCCATCGCCGTGGCGAAGGCGTCGAGCCGAGCGAGATAGGCCTCGGCGTCATCGCGATCCTCTATCCGATGCTGGGCGTCGAGAAAATCGGGCAGGTCGTGGTAGGCCGATCCTTGAAACTGATTGATCACATAGGGCGAGCCGGCGCCGCCGCCAGCGTAGTTGAACCGCCGCGCGTTATCGACCTGCTGGCGAAGCCCGTAGAGGACAACTTCCCGGTTAAGCGCGTCCGGCGCGGCGAGTGCCTTCGTGTCAAAAGCCTCCAGCCGACGGAGCTGGTCCGAGGCAAGCGCCTGCTGCGCTCTCGCGCCGGCCGGCGAGCGGTCCGAAAGGCGCGCCTTCTGCGCCTTGCGAGGTCCGACATCGAGACCGAGCGACGTGGCGCCTTCCGGCTGCAGGTCCAACGCCTCCGAAACGAAGGCATCGAACAGAGCGTTCAGAGCCGCCGATCCGTCCCCCACCGCCGCCCTGGCGCCGGTGGCCGTGAGGCCAGCGGTGAGCAACGTCGCCGCCGCGGTGGCGAGCATGTCTCGACGGTTCATGCGAAGACCTCCAGGGTTAATTCGCCTCAGACGGTAGAGGGGGCTTGGCGTGGCGACCAGTTACCGATTGTTTAGAGGAAACGCCCCGAGGAAAACGCCCATGCCCCAGCCCCGCATCAACCCTGAAGGCCCGCTGAAGGGCCGAATCGCTCTGGTCACCGGCGCCAGCCGCGGAATCGGCGAGGCGATCGCCGTCCGCCTGGCGATGGAAGGCGCGCGGGTGGCCGTGTCGGCCCGGACAGCTGAGGAGGGTGAAAGCCGCCTGCCGGGTACGCTCAACGACACCATCGCCCGAATCCGCGCCGCGGGCGGCGATGCGCTGCTGATCAAGGCCGATCTCGCCCAGGCTTCGGAGCGGGAGCGGCTGGTTGCCGAAACGCGAGATGCGCTCGGAGACATCGACATCCTGGTGAACAACGCCGCCATCACCTACTTCGCTCCCGTGGCGGATTTCTCCGACAAACGGTTCGGCCTGATGATGGAAGTCCAGGTTCACGCGCCCTTCCATCTCTCGCAGCTGGTGCTGCCCGCGATGAAGGCTAACCATCGCGGCTGGATCGTGAACATTTCCTCGGGGGCCGGCATTCACCCCGCACAGCCCTATGGGGGACGGGCGATCGGGGGCACTGTCTATGGCATGTGCAAGGCGGCGCTGGAGCGGTTCTCCACCGGACTGGCGTCGGAGGTCTATGCGGACGGGATCGCAGTGAACGCGGTGTCGCCGGGCCTGGTCGCCACACCCGGCGTGGCGGTGCATGGCCTGATCACCGAGGCGACCAAGGACCGGGTCCAGCCCATCGAATTTATCGCCGAGGCGGTCTATCGCCTGGCGTCAGGCGATCCCGCTACACTGACCGGGCGGGTCGCCTATGCAGAACCTCTTTTGAAGGAGCTTGGCCTGACGCCATCGGCGCTGGTGTGAACAGCAGCCGGCGCGCGCCGCTCCCCCAGGATCAGGCCAGCAGGTCTCGGTAAGTGGGGTGGCGGCGCAGCCAGGTCGCCGCATAGCCGCAGACGGGTACGATTCTCTCCCCAGCGTCCCGGGCGTCCAGCGCCAGGGCGTCCATGAAGCGGCCCGCTGCGCCCGACCCGCGCAGTGACGGCGGTGACTCGACGTGCAGGATCACCAGCCGGCCGCCCTCGCGCCGGTAGGTGGCGAACACCACCTGACCGGCCTCGATCATCTCCAGCCGTCCGGTCGCTTCATTATCGCGCAGTCGCGTCATCACACTCACCTCCGATGGCCTCTCTTGGCGCCCTGCGGCGATCTCACTATTTCAGTTCTGAAAAACCGGCGCTAGGTTCTCGCCACGCACGAAGACTCGGCGGGGCGGCGGAGATGACTGCATGCGGTTGGTGACGGTCGCGCACCTCGGAGGGCTCGCCGCCCTGGCGGCGCTCGCGGGCTGCGGCAAGCCGTCCGACGGCGACGCAGCCGCCAGCCCCCCGGTGCGCAAGGCAGGTCTTTGGGAACAGGTGATCACGCGGGACGGCAAGCCAGGCCGCTTTGGGGTGTTGAAGGTCTGCCTGGACGCGGACGCGGATCACAAGCTCGGCGTATTTGGACGGCACTTCGCCAAGAGCGATTGCCAGAAGTCCGTGACCAAAGACGCCACCGGCCTCTATCACTTCACGTCCAGCTGCGCCCTGCCGAACGGGGGCTCGGTGAAGTCCATGGGAACCGCCTCGGGCGATTTTGACTCGAACTACAGCGTTCATTCCGAGGTCAATGTCACCGGTGCGCCCCTGGAACCCGTCAACGGCATGCATGTCGTCGACCTGACCGGAACCTACAAGGGCCCCTGCCCGTCCGGTATGCGCCCCGGCGACGTCAACCTCGGATCCGGTCTGACGGTCAATATCGACCGCCTGCAGCAGCTCGCCGGGGTACTGGGCGGCGGCTAAAGCCGCTCAACCGCCATGGCGATGGCCTCGCCGCCGCCGATGCACAGCGACGCCAGCCCGCGCTTTTCCCCGCGCGCCTCAAGAGCCGATAGCAGAGTTGCGAGGATTCGCGCGCCCGACGCGCCGATAGGATGGCCAAGCGCGCAAGCGCCGCCGTTCACGTTCAGCACCTCGCGCGGAATGGCCAGTTCGCGCATGGCGATCATCGAAACGACGGCGAACGCTTCATTGACCTCGAAAAGATCGACATCGTCCACGGACCAGCCGGAGCGGGCCAGGGCCTGACGCATTGCCGGCACCGGCGCGGTCGTGAACAGGCCGGGTGCGTGTGCGTGCGCGCCGTGGCCGGTGATCCGCGCCACAGGATTGAGCCCAAGGCGTTCCGCCGTTGAGGCCCGCATCAACACAAGGGCGGCGGCGCCGTCCGAAATCGAGGAGGCGTTGGCGGCGGTGATCGCCCCGTCCTTGGCGAAGGCGGGCTTCAGGGTCGGAATCTTCGCGGGATCGGCTTTCAGGGGTTGCTCGTCGTCGCTCACTGTCTCGACACCCCGCCGGCCGGCGATATCAACCGGGACGATCTCGCGCCGGAACGCTCCGCTTTCGACGGCGGCCCTGGCGCGGGCAAGGCTCTCAATGGCGTAGGCGTCCATGTCGCCGCGGGTAAACTGATAGGCCGCCGCCGTTTCCTCGGCGAAAGCCCCCATCAGCTTGCCTGAGTCATAAGCGTCCTCAAGCCCGTCGAGGTACATGGAATCCATCACTCTATCGTGGCCGATACGGGCGCCTGATCGGTGTTTGGTCAGGAGATAGGGAGCGTTGGACATGCTCTCCATGCCGCCGGCGACAACGATATCCGCGGAGCCTTCGGCCAGAGCGCCGTGGGCCAGGACCGCCGCCTGCATGCCGGACCCGCACATCTTGTTGATCGTCGTGGCCTGCACATGCTGCGGCAAACCGGCGCCCAAGGCGGCCTGGCGCGCCGGCGCCTGCCCGAGACCGCCGGGCAGCACGCAGCCCATGATGATCTGGTTGACCGCCTCGCCGCTCACGCCCGCCCGCTCAACCGCCGCGCGCACCGCCGCCGCCCCCAGTGCGGTGGCCGACGCCCCGGCAAGGCTGCCCTGAAACCCGCCCATGGGCGTGCGGGCATAGGAGGCGATGACGATGGGATCAGAAAGCATGAGGTCGGGTCCTTCCAGCGCGGTCAGATGGCAGAAGCGTGAGTCATGGAGACTTCGGCGGAGTTGGCGGCGGCAATGAACCCTCCCCCAAGAACACGATCTGGATCCTCGCCATCATAGAGAACACAGGCCTGACCGGGGCTCACGGCCTCCTCGGCCGTGTCGAAGACCACCGCCACGCCGCCGTCGTCTGTCGATCGGAGGCGAGCCGGCGCCGGCGGCTTTGTCGACCGGACCCGCGCCAGAACTCTGTGACCCTCTGCGGCGGCCTCGGCCATCGACGTCTGATCGCCGAGCCAGTTGGTCTCTTTGAGCGTCAGACCGGACGACAGCAGGGCCTCCCGCGGTCCCACAATCACGCGACGTCCAGGCGCATCCAGTCGGACGACAAACAGCGGATCTCCGACCGCGATATTCAGCCCGCGCCTCTGACCGACGGTATAGCGTGAGACGCCGTCGTGACCGCCGAGCACCCGGCCGTCCAGGTGCACGATCTCGCCTCTGGCGGCGGCGGCGGGCCTGAGCTTGTCGATAACCGTGGTGTAGCGCCCCTCGGGTACGAAACAGATGTCCTGACTGTCCGGCTTGTCGGCGATCGAAAGCCCGAGCTCCGCGGCCACGGCGCGCACCTGGCCCTTTTCAAGGTCGCCGAGCGGGAAGCGCAGGTAGTCCAGTTGATCCTGCGTAGTGGCGAACAGGAAGTAGCTTTGATCGCGCGCCGGA
Source organism: uncultured Caulobacteraceae bacterium (assembly GCA_903872075.1). Classification (GTDB taxonomy): domain Bacteria; phylum Pseudomonadota; class Alphaproteobacteria; order Caulobacterales; family Caulobacteraceae; genus Acaudatibacter; species Acaudatibacter aquilonius. The sequence continues at coordinate 46,806 of CAIQJF010000043.1, forward strand.
TCGACCGCTCGGCGCAATTCCGCACCTCGGCCTGCTACGGCGCGACGCACATAGTGCCCTGTCGCCAGGGCCGAGGCGTCCAGATCGCGCGCCACTTGCAGCAAGTCGCGGAACTTGACGGTCTGATTGCAGCGAACGCAGGGGATCGGCGTCTCACCGCGCTCATAGGCGGCGGCGAAATCTTCGATGACGGACTCGCGGAAGCGGGTTTCGTAGTCGAGGACATAGTGTGGAATGCCGATGGCGTCGGCCGCCGCACGGGCGTCGAGAATGTCCTGGCCCGCGCAGCAGGCGCCTTTTCGTCCGACGGCGGCGCCGTGGTCGTAGAGTTGCAGAGTCACGCCGACAACGTCGTAACCCGCCCGCTTCAGCAACGCGGCCGTGACGGTGGAGTCGACCCCCCCCGACATGGCTGCGACCACGCGCGCGCCCGCCGGCAGCGCTGTCGCCGTCCTGACGGCCGCCTCCGCGGCGCCGAGCGTAGAGATGTGAAGGGTCATGTGAGGCGTGTCGGTCGGGGCGTCCGGTATTGGAGCGCGTTATTTAGGGACTGCGCGGCAGTTTGGCGAGGGCGCGCGCCGGTCACAGCCGGCATTGCTCCGGCGGCGCTGCGCTGGTAGCCGTCTCTCCTCACAGGCTTTAAGGCGACGCGAGGAATGACGGTCATGGCTCCGAGCAAAGGCGACCAGGCGCACGCCTCGCGCCAGGGGCGGGTTTGGTCCTGGCTGACGTTCGAGCGGCTGATCACCGGCCAAGTGATTCATCTCGTCTATTGGGCGGGCCTGAGCGTCATCGTGATCGCGGCCTTCTCCGTGATTGGCGCCAGCATCGGCGTTGCATCACGTGAAGCCGGGTGGGTGTCGCTGCTGCTCGCCGTGCCCGTATTGGTGGTTGGCCTGCTGGTGGTCGGGGTAATGGGGCTGTTGTGGCGCGCATTCTGCGAATTCTACGTGGCAATCTTTCGGATCAGCGACGACCTGGCCGCCCTCCGAAAGGCCGCCGAGCGCGAATAGAACCCCTGACACGCACTGTCGCCTGCGCCATCGACTTTCCGAATCACGAAAGATTCATCGAAAAAATCGTCGAGACATCTTGGCTTGACTCGCCAAATCACCCTACCGATTCGCTATCGACCGTTAACCATTTGACGGTCTGATGCCCGCCTTGGGCGATCAAAGGGTGACGCATGCGCGTTCTATTGATTGAAGATGACGCCGCGGTGGCCCGCGGTATTGAACTCATCCTTCGCGGTGAGGGCTTCAACGTCTATTCGACCGACCTGGGCGAAGAAGGCGTCAATCTGGGCAAGGTATATGAACAGGACATTATCCTGCTCGACCTCAATCTTCCGGACATGAGCGGTCTGGACGTGGTGCGCACTCTGCGCGCGGCCAAGGTGGAAACGCCGATCATGATCCTGTCGGGCTCGGCTGAGATTGAGACCAAGGTGAAAAGTCTGGGCGTGGGCGCCGACGACTATGTCACCAAGCCCTTCCACCGCCAGGAGCTGGTCGCCCGCATTCACGCTGTCGTGCGCCGCTCACGAGGCCATGCCCAGTCGGTCATCAAGACCGGCGAAATCGTCGTCAATCTCGATGGCAAGACCGTCGAGGTGAACGGCGCCCGCGTTCACCTGACCGGCAAGGAGTACCAGATGCTGGAACTCCTCTCGCTTCGAAAGGGCACGACCCTCACCAAGGAGATGTTCCTCAACCACCTCTATGGCGGGATGGACGAACCCGAGGTGAAGATCATCGATGTGTTCATTTGCAAGCTTCGCAAGAAGCTGAACGCGCACGCCAAGGCCGACTATATCGAAACCGTCTGGGGTCGCGGCTACATGCTGCGCGATCCGCAGCCGATGCGGGAAGTCGCCTGACCCCCCACTGACGGCCTCGGCGCGCGGCCCGTCCCCGACACCGCGCAACGCGCAACGCGCAACGCGCAACGCGCCGACCGTTCTGGGGCGACGCAGCGGAGCCACAACCGCGCGCGCCCTTCACTTTCAAAAAATTCCCGGCGCCCCTTGCCATTTCCGATGCAACTTAGATATATCGTGATGTTCGATATATCTCGGACGTTACGGAGTTACACAATTTGATGTTCCATCACAGACACGGCGACCGGGCTCATTCTCATCCTCGCGGCGGCGGACGCCTGGGCCGCATGCTCCACGAGAGGGTCCGCCACGGTCGTCACGGCGGCGGCCGCGTGTTCGACCAGGGTGACCTTCGCTGGGTGATCCTGAAACTGATCTCTGAGAAGCCAAGCCACGGCTATGAACTAATCAAAGCGATCGAAGATCGTCTCGGCGGCGCCTACACCCCTAGCCCCGGCGTGATCTATCCGACGCTGACACTCCTTGAAGAACTCGGCTACATCGCCGGGGCGCAGGCCGAAGGCGCCAAGAAGGCGTATGCCATCACGCCTGAGGGTGAAGCGGCTCTGACCGAGAACGCCCCGGCGGTGGACGGACTCTTCAGGCGTATCGCCGAAATCGCCGAACGCGCCGGAGGCGGGCCGGCGCCGCAGATCGTGCGCGCCATGGAAAACCTGCGCCTGGCTCTCCGCCTGCGCCTTGAGCGCGGCAGACTCACTGACGAACAGATCGGGCGAATCACCGACGCGCTCGACAGCGCCGCCCGCGCCGTCGAAGAGGGCTGACTGTCATGACGTCGACGTCGGAAACCGGTCTCGGGCGCGTGACGCCCGTGGTTGATCCACGCCGCTGCGAAGGAAAGACCGACTGCGCGCAGGTCTGCCCGTATGACGTTTTCGATGTCAGACGCCTGACCGACGCTGAACGCCAGGCGCTCCCGCTACTCTCCCGCGTCAAGCTGGCTGTCCACGGCGGGCGACAGGCCTTTGTCGCGCGACCTGAGCAGTGCCACGCTTGCGGCCTCTGCGTGAACGCCTGTCCGGAACGCGCCATACGGTTGCTGCGCGTCTGATCCCGAACGGTTGCTGTGGGGGTTGTCTCACCCCCATGGCGCTGTGACACTCTCCAATCGGCAAACGCGCCCCAGCGAGACGCGCCGGCGATCTGGACAAGGGAAGAGACAGTCATGAGCGACATCGTTGTCACCTCGAACGGACCCGTGCGCGGCTCCGGCGACGGCGGCGTGAAGATCTTCAAGGGCCTTCGTTACGGAGCCGCCCCGATCGGGGCGTTGAGATTCAGGCCCCCGGCCCGCCCCGCGGCCTGGACGGAACCGGCCGATAGCCTGGAACTTGGAGCCCCCGCGCTGCAGGCGGGGCTCAAACCCGGTGAAAAGAGCGGAGGCCGCAGCGCCGGCGATCCCCCGGCGCCGGGTGAGCCTGGAACCAGCGAGGATTGCCTGTTCCTGAATGTCTGGACGCCGGGGCTCGACCACAAAGCCCGCCCGGTCATGGTCTGGCTGCACGGCGGAGGTTTCGCCAACGGATCCGGCGGCGCGGCCATGTACGACGGAGCCGCGCTCGCGCGACGCGGGGACACCGTGATTGTCACCGTCAATCATCGCCTGAACCTATTCGGATACCTGCATCTGGGGGACCTGGGAGGCCACCCCTCTTCCGGTCAGGCAGGCATGCTCGATATCGTCCTGGCCCTGGAGTGGGTCCGCGACAACATCGCCGCCTTCGGCGGTGACCCAGGGAACGTCACCATCTTCGGCGAAAGCGGCGGCGGCTGGAAGGTCTGCCTTCTACAGGCCATGCCGGCCGCGCGCGGTCTGTTCCACAAGGCCATCGTCCAAAGCGGCCCGGGGCTGCGGGCCGTGCCGAAAGCCGCCGCCACCGCGACGGCTCGAGCGCTGCTCGATGCCCTGGGTATCCCGCCAGGCGACCTCTCCGCCCTGGAAACACTCCCCGCCGAAACGCTCCAGGCGGCGGCGGACCCCATAGCCGGCGACAGGCTGATGAGCGCCTTTGCTCCCTGCCTCGACGGCGTGGCCCTGCCTCGAGACCCGTTCGAGCCGGATGCGCCGGCGCTTTCCGCAGACATCCCGGTGATGATCGGCACCAACAAGGATGAAACGACGCTCTTCAACCTCGCCGCGCCAGGTTTCGGCCAGTGGAGCGACGCAGATCTGGCGAAGCGCGCCCACGCCGCCGTGGGCGACAAGGCGGACACTCTCGTCGCGGCGCTACGGGCGGCCTATCCGGACTATTCGCCGACGCATCTGATCTGCGCGGTCCAGACCGTCGCGATGATGTGGGCCAATTCCGTCGTCCTGGCTGAGCGCAAGGCGACGCAGGGCGGCGCGCCTGTCTACATGTACATGCTGACCTGGGAGACGCCGGTGGCGCGGGGCGGCCTGAAGTCCCCCCATGCCGTCGAGATTCCGCTCGTCTTCGACAACGTCGAGGCGGCGCGCAATTTCGTGGGCCGGGGCGATGGTCCGCAGGCGATGGCAAATCAGATGGCGCCGGCATGGCTGGCCTTCGCCCGGACAGGCGACCCGAACACGGCCGAAATCCCGGCGTGGCCACCCTATGAGAGGACGCGCCGAGCCACGATGCTTTTCGATCTGGACAGTCGCATTGAGGCGGACCCCCTCAAGGAGGTCCGCCTCATCATGCAGGGCTAGATTGTCTCCGCGCCCCGAAAGGCGCGGCGTACGTTTGCCTAGTGGTCGAAGACGATGACCGAACGGGCGATCTGGCCCGTCTTCATCTCGGCGAAGGCGTCGTTGACATCTTCAAGCTTGATGCGGCGCGAGATCATCTCGTCGAGCTTCAGCCGACCGTCGAGGTACATGTCCACCAGACGGGGCATGTCGACCGGGAAGTGGTTCGAACCCATCAGAGAGCCCTGAATCTTCTTCTCGCCGAGGAAAGCCCAGCCGGGGATTTCCAGGGTCTGACCGAACGGAATCATGCCGATGATGTTCGCGGTGCCGCCGCGGCCGATCATGCCGAAGGCCTGTTCGGCGGTCTTCTTCAGGCCGATGGCCTCGAAGCTATGTTGGACACCGCCCTTGGTCATCTCAAGCACTTCCTTCACCGGATCGGTGTCGGCGGCGCAAATGAAGTCGGTGGCCCCAAAATGGCGGGCCATATTGTCCTTCGACGCCGACAGGTCGATGGCGATGATCCGGCTGGCGCCGGCGATCGCCGCCCCGTTGATGGCCGCGAGGCCGACGCCGCCGCAGCCGATCACCGCGACGGTGTCGCCCGGACGGACCATGGAGGTGTGGAACACGGCGCCGACGCCGGTCATCACGCCGCAGCCGATCAGAGCCGCGCGGTCGAGGGGCATATCCTTGCGGATCGCGACACAGGCGTGCTCGTGAATGAGCATCTGCTCGGCGAAAGACGACAGGTTCAGATATTGCAGCATCGGTCCATTGGGCTGCGTCAGTCGCGGCTCGTCTTCGGGGCCGCGCTTGGTGTCGGAACTGACGCACAGGCTCATGTGGCCGGTGAGGCAATGGGCGCAGTGACCGCAGTAGGCCGAGAGGCAGGTGATAACGTGATCGCCGACCTTCACGGTGCGCACTTCCGAGCCAATCTGCTCAACGATACCGGCGCTCTCGTGGCCGAGGACCGCGGGCAACGGATGCGTGTAGAGGCCCTCGATGAAGTGAAGGTCGGAGTGGCACACGCCAGCGGCGGCGGTGCGGATCAGCACCTCGTGCGGGCCGGGCTTGCCGATCTTCACGTCTTCGATCTGCAGGGGTTGCCTGACTTCGCGCAGTACGGCGGCCTTCATCGTTCCCTCTCCCGGGTTTGGTCGATTGATCTTGACGGTGCTTATCGCCGCTTCGTTTGGGGTCGCCAAGGGGAAATCGGCGCGCGCAAACCTGGGCCCGTGGAATCTCCTGCACGAGGTGGACAGAGATGGAGCGTTGCCCGCGCCGCGGCGGCGTCATAGGTTATCGGCCATGCGCCGCATCGTTTTACCCGTCGTCACCGCTCTTACCCTGGCCTCCTGCGCTGAAGGACCCATGGGATCCGGCGGACCGTCCATGACGTCGGTCGAGCCCGTTGGGCCATCGGCGGCGGCGTTCGACGCACGGGACTTCGCCTGGTCGACCGCTTCTGGAACCGGGGCTATTTCCGGAAGTCTAACCTATCGACACGAGGGCTTCCGCTACACCTGTCAGGGCAGCGACGTTCGGCTGTCACCTGAGACGGCCTGGAGCCGACGCCGTATGGTCATACTCTACGGTTCGGCGAACGCGGCGGCGGCGCCGGTTTCGATCGTTCGCGCCAGGACTCCAACGGGTGACACTGGCGACTACGCCCGGTTCGTCCGCCGAACGACATGTGATGAATCCAACCGCTTCGCGTTCCGAAATCTCCCGGACGGAGCCTGGTTTGTTATCACCGTGGCTAAACCTGTGGGCGGCGGCGGTGAACCTGTTGCGGTGACGCGGCGGGTTGAAACTCATGGCGGCATGACCACCATCTCGCTCTCCTGAGGTTTTCAGTCAGCGGCCGGCGTCTTCCGGTCATCGTTTGCGGTTTCCTCTTCCCACCTGTAGGGAGAACAGCCGAAAGGATGTTGATTTGCCGCGACCAAAGGGCGCCCGCGATGCGGGCTACGAAACCAGGCGCAGTGAACTACTTCGCGGTATGGCGGCGCATATGATGCGGCGGGAAACGCCGCGACCCAGCCTCCGGGAACTTGCGGCGTCGGCTGGCGTCAGCGTGCCGACCCTTCGGCATTACTTCGGCGCGCGGCCGCAGGTCGTGGACGCGATTTTTGAGGATTGCCTTCTGACCGGCCGCCCGGGGCTCGACGCGCAGCGCGAGTCCGAGAAGCCGTTCGCGGAATCGATCGTGGACTATGTCCAGGCCCTCGTGCGCGCCCTGGAGACCCAGCGCGAGGTTCGTCTTGGCGACCTGTTCGCCGTCGGGCTCGGCGAAGGACTGCTCGATCCCGCCATGGGCCCCTCGGCCCTGCGACACATCATCGACCCGACGGTGGAAACGCTCGAGATTCGCCTGCGCGGACACATCGCGCGCGGCGAAATGATCGACACCGACGCCCGCGCAGCCGCGCTGATGTTGATTTCTCCGTTGCTGCTTGGGGTCCTGCATCAGCGTCAGATGGGCGGAGCCAGTTGTACGCCGCTTGACCTCACCGCGGTGTCGGAGACGATCACGGCCGCGTTTGTGCGCGCCTTTCAGGCTCCCGCCTAAGCCGCCCGCCACCGCGGTTCCGCCGAACGCGACACCCACCGTGAGAATTCGCGCCTTGTGACGGCGCTCAGGCGTTATATATACGATGTGAGATAGTTAATCAGGACCCCGGACGTTCGTCGTCGGGCGGGCGCAGGAGGGCCGATGTCCAATATCAAAACACTGCCAGGTCGGCCGATCACGCCGCACGCGCCATCCTCGCCGCGGCGGCCAAGCCGGGAAGAGGCGGAGGCCGCGGTGCGGACCCTGATCTCCTGGGCCGGCGATGACCCCACCCGCGAAGGCCTTCTCGATACGCCGGCCCGGGTGGCGAAGTCCTACAGTGAACTTTTCGCCGGATACGACGAGGACCCGCGCCAATTCCTGGCCCGGACCTTTGAGGAGGTCGGCGGCTACGACGACATGATCGTCCTGACGGGAATCCGGATTGTCAGCGTCTGCGAGCACCACATGCTGCCGGTGATCGGAACGGCCCATGTCGGCTATCTGCCGCGCAATCGCGTCGTTGGAATCTCCAAACTGGCCCGCGTGGTCCAGGGCTTCGCCCGGCGCCTGCAGATTCAGGAAAAGCTGACCGCGGAAATTGCAGAGGCGATTCAGGAGGTTCTGAATCCCCACGGCGTCGGGGTCGTCATCCGCGCCGAGCATAGCTGCATGACACTCAGAGGGGTCAACACGCCCGGATCCAGCCTTTCAACCAGCCGCTTGCTGGGCGTGATCCGCGACGACCCGCGCAGCCGCGACGAGTTTCTGCGCACCGCCCAACAGGGCTGATGGCCAGGGCTCCGGGCCTGCGCCCGGAGCCCTGCTTTTCAGTGGACAGCGGCGCGACCGATCTCGAGGCCCTTCTCGTCGGCGCTGACCTGTATCACCGACCCGTCGATCAACTGACCGGCCAGGAGTTTCTTGGCGATCGGATCGACAAGCTCCTTCTGGATGACCCGTTTGAGCGGGCGCGCGCCGTACACAGGATCGTAGCCGCGATCGCCCAGCCAATGCAGGGCGGCGGTGTCGAGATCGAGCGTCATCCGCCGGCTGTCGAGCAGCTTTTCCACGCGCTTCAGTTGGATCCGGACGATTGAGTCCATCTGGTCGCGGCCGAGGCGCTTGAACAGAATGATCTCGTCAATCCGGTTCAGGAACTCCGGTCGGAAGTGACGGCGGACAACGTCCATGACCATCGGCCGTACGGCCTCGGTCTCGTCACCCTCGCCCTGCCCTGCCAGGAACTCCGAGCCGAGGTTCGAGGTCATGATGATCAAGGTGTTGCGGAAATCGACGGTACGGCCTTGCCCGTCGGTCAGACGCCCGTCGTCGAGCACCTGCAGCAGCACGTTGAACACATCCGGATGAGCCTTCTCGACCTCGTCGAACAAGACCACCTGGTAGGGCCGGCGGCGAACGGCTTCCGTCAGAGCGCCGCCCTCATCATAGCCGACGTAGCCCGGAGGCGCGCCGATCATCCGGCTGACGGAGTGCTTCTCCATGTACTCGCTCATATCGAGGCGGGTGATCGCCGCCTCGTCATCGAACAGGAATTCGGCGAGAGCCTTGGTGAGTTCGGTCTTGCCAACACCGGTGGGACCCAGAAACAGGAAAGAGCCGATCGGCTTGCCGGCGTCCTGTAGCCCGGCCCGCGCCCGGCGCACCGCGTCGGAGACCGCTTCAAGGGCCTCCTCCTGGCCGACCACCCGGCCGCGCAGGGAGTCTTCCATGCGCAGCAATTTCTCGCGTTCGCCTTCCAGCATCTTTTCCACCGGTACGCCTGTCCAGCGTGACACGACCCCGGCGATCTGTTCGGCGTCGACCACTTCGGGCGTCAGGGCGTCCTTGTCCGCCTCGGCATCCTCTTCAGCGAGCCTGCGCTCCAGACTCGGGATTTCGCCGTAGGCGATCTCGGACGCCCGCTGCAGATCGCCCCGGCGCTGGGCGGCGGCCAGTTCGGCGCGAAGCCGCTCCAGCGCTTCGCGCGCCTGCGCCGCTTGTCCGACCTTTTCCTTTTCCGAGCGCCAACGGGCGGTCATCTCGGTCGACCGGCCTTCAAGGTCGTCCAACTCCTCCTCAAGCTTCTCAAGCCGCAGCTTCGAGGCGGAGTCGGTTTCCTTGGTGAGCGCTTCGCGTTCAATCTTCAGCTGGATCACACGACGATCGATCTCATCGAGTTCCTCCGGCTTCGAGTCCACGGCCATTCGCACCCGGCTGGCCGCCTCGTCGATCAGGTCAATCGCCTTGTCCGGCAAAAACCGGTCGGCGATGTAGCGGTTGGAGAGGGTCGCCGCGGCGACGATCGCGGCGTCTGAGATCCGGACCCCGTGGTGGGTTTCGTAACGCTCCTTCAGGCCGCGGAGGATCGAGACCGTGTCCTCGACGGTGGGCTCGCCCACGAACACGGGCTGGAATCGGCGGGCCAGGGCCGCGTCCTTCTCCACGTGTTTACGATACTCATCGAGCGTCGTGGCGCCGACACAATGCAGTTCGCCACGCGCCAGAGCGGGCTTTAGCAGGTTGGAGGCGTCCATGGCCCCGTCCGACTTCCCTGCCCCGACGAGGGTGTGCATCTCGTCGATGAACAGGATGATGGAGCCCTCTGCGGCGGTAACCTCGTTGAGAACCGCCTTCAGTCGCTCCTCGAACTCACCCCGATATTTCGCGCCGGCGATCAGGGAGCCCATGTCGAGCGACAACAGCTTCTTGTCCTTCAGGCTTTCCGGAACGTCGCCATTGATGATGCGGATCGCCAGGCCCTCGACAATGGCGGTCTTGCCGACCCCGGGTTCGCCGATCAGAACCGGATTGTTCTTCGTCCGGCGCGCCAGGACCTGGATGGTGCGGCGAATTTCCTCGTCCCGGCCGATGACCGGGTCCAGTTTCTGGTCTCGCGCCGCTTGGGTGAGGTCGCGGGCGTAGCGCTTGAGCGCGTCATAGCCCTCTTCCGCCGAGGCGCTGTCCGCGGTACGGCCCTTGCGCAGGTTCTTGGCGGCGTCTTCGAGAGCGCCGACCTTGGCGCCGGCGGCGTTCAGCGCCTTGGCCGCGTCGCCGCCTTCGCTGGCCACGGCGATCAGCAGACGCTCGGTGGTGACGAAAGCATCCGACGCAGCCTTGGCGTCGGCCTCGGCTTTGGCGAAGACACTGGCCAGTTCTGGCTTCATGAACAGCTGGCCGCTGCCGCCTTCCACCTTGGCGATCTTGCCCAGCAGAGTTTCGACTGCCTGATCCGCGGCGTCCGGCCGGCCCCCGGCCGCCTGGATCAGCGCCCGGGCCTGCCCGTCCTTTTCTTCCAGCAGCACCTTCAACAGGTGCTCAGGACCAAGTTGCTGGTGGCGGCGCGCCAGCGCCAGGGATTGCGCCGACTGGATCGCCTGCTTGGCGCGGTCGGAGTAGAGATCGATGTTCATGTGACCCTCGGAGAAGCTACTGAAGCGCATGTAGTGTTGCGGGAATGCAACACAACCCCCCTTCCCCCGACAACGCCCGCTCTGTCAGCCACCGTTCAGGACGGACCAGTTAGGGTCGCTATCGCGCCGAGGTCACCTCAGGGCATGTCCCTATGGGGCCCGGAATGGAGGGTTGACGCCACGGCCGCGCGCCGCCGAATTCCCGGAGCGCGTCGCCAAGCGAGTCACAATTGAAGCCGGCTCAAGCCTGGCCTGCCGGCTCTCAGCGTAGATCGCACCGGTTAACGATCAAGGGCGACGGGCCGGCGACGCGCATGGTCACAGCGCCGGACGCCGTTGCGCCGACGCGCGCCGCAGATTGGCCGTCGCGGATGAAGCCACGAATCTCAGTCGCGCAGGAACCCGCCTGAGACTCAGGCGGGCTGGAAGACTCAGCCCTCGTCGACGACCGGTGCTTCGTCGGCCGTGAATGTGGCCGGCGCACGACGGCGGCGGGGACGGCGGGGCTCCTCGGCGCCTTCGGCGCGAGCCTCGGAAGGCCGAACCTGCAGGAAAGCCGGCGCGTGGCTGAACTCTCCGTCGTCGGCGCGGAGCACGGGCCCGTCGTTGGGCAGGCCGTTGGTTGCCGTCAGCGGCGTCGCCTCAGGTTCGATCACACCGAGCGGATCGCGCTCGGCCCGTTCCGGCCGCTCGGCGCGGACCGGTCGATCATCACGATTGAACCGCGGCCGGTCTTCCCGGTTCTGACGCGGCGCGCGCTCATCCCGCGGGCGCTCTTCCCTCGGACGCTCGTCCCGGGGACGATCATCGCGCACGCGCTCTGTTTGCTGGCGATCCGATTGATACCGGTCGGCCTGCGGCCGATCAGACTGTTGGCGATCCGACTGCTGGCGATCGGATTGATAGCGATCGGCTCGCGGTTGGTCATCGCGCGCCCGCGGATCGTTCGGACGGTAGTCGTCACGGCGTCCTTCGAAGCGAGGCTGACGGTCACCGCCGCTCTCGGCTTCCATGGGCTGAGCCTCGGTTTCCTGTTCACCCTCGCCGCCCTCGCCGCCGCTCTCGTCCTCAAAGTCGATGTCATAACCGGACACGAACTGATCGCGGCCGATGATTTCCGACAGGGGCCGCAAGGGCTGCATGGCGCGCATCAGGCGGAAGTAGTGCTCGGCATGCTGGAGGTAATTTTCAGCCAGCACCCGGTCGCCGGCGGTCTGGGCGTCGCGGGCGAGCTGCTGGTACTTTTCGTAAACGTGCTGCGCGGCGCCGCGGACCTTCACGCCCTCGGGGCCGTTGGAATCGAAGGCGCGGTTGGTGTTGTGCTGTGGCTTGCCGCCACCCCCGCCGCCGCCGCCGCCACCGCCGCTGCGGTTTCGGCTGCGCTGCCGCTTCATTCCCTTGAAATCTCTCATGCGTTCGACCTGTTGACCGCGCTCGGGGCGCCGTGATCGCCTGACGTCAAGATGGCTTGCCGTCTCGTGGCTCGGGACCCGCCGCCCGTGGATAATCCTAAAACCTCTGGTTCAGTCTCCGCCTCGGGACCTTGGGCGACCCGCCGTAGCGGACCTCCCGGGCCGTGCTCCCGGCGGGGCCATGCGTTGGTCCCGATCGGACCTTTACGCCAACCCCAGGCTCCGGCGAATTCAAAGGAGACGCATGCGCTTTAGCGTCAGTCGGAGGTTTGTCCAAGAGTTTTCTTGAGACCGGTGACCACCCGGTCCCGGTCTCCAAGATCTCGGACAACGCGAACGTCGGTGGTTCCCGCCTGTTGGAACAGCGCCAGAACCGACGGGCCCTGATCGTGGCCGATCTCCACGGCGAAACGTCCCCCCGGCTTGAGCACACGCGGGATCTCCACGGCTAGCCGCCGATAGGCGTCGAGACCGTCCACGCCGCCATCCAGCGCCAACCGCGGCTCGAAATCCCTGACCTCGGGATCGAGGCCCACGATCTCGTCGCCACGAATGTAGGGAGGATTGGACACCACAAGGTCGAAGCTCTCGCTCTCAAGTCCCGCCGTCCAGTCTCCCCTGAGAAGCACCATCCGGCCCGCCAGTCCGAGATTGGCGGCGTTCTCCCGCGCCACGGCGAGCGCGGCCTCGGACACGTCAACGCCAAGCCCAACCGCCGCCGGCCGCTCGGTCAGAATCGCCAGCAGGATCGCGCCCGATCCGACGCCGAGATCGAGCACCCGCCGACGCTGGCCTTCCGGCCAATCGGGCAGGACCACATCCAGAATGGTCTCGGTTTCCGGCCGCGGCGTGAGAACGTCCGGCGTCACCCGCACCAGGATTTTCCAGAAGCCCTTGACCCCCAGGATGTGGCTGATCGGCTCACGGCGCTCGCGGCGCCGGACGAGAGCTTCCAATTCGTCGACCTGGACATCGCTGAGAGGGCGGTGCGGGTCGCTGATGATGTCCGTGCGCGTTGCGCCTGCGGCGGCCTCCAGCAGCAGCCGCGCGTCGATCACCGGACTGTCGATTCCCACAGCCTCAAGACGCCGCCGCGCCGCGGTCCAGGCAGACACGAGGGTCTTCATGGGGCGGACTCCCGCGGCCGCTATTCGGCCGCCGCGAGTTCTCCGGACTTGGCCCTCTCGGCCGCGTCGATCTCGGCCGCCCGGGCCTGAACGAGCGATACGATATGCTCGACCATGCCCTCGTTGCCCTGCTTGTGGTCGGGCTTGCCCGCAACATAGACCATGCCAGCGCCCTTGCCGCCGCCGGTGAAACCGACGTCGGTCATCAGCGCTTCGCCCGGACCGTTCACAACACAGCCGATGATCGACAGGCTCATGGGGGTGGAGATGTGCTTCAGCCGCTCCTCGAGCTGGTTCACGGTCTCGATGACATTGAAACCCTGACGGGCACATGAGGGACAGGCAATGATGTTCACGCCGCGATGGCGGAGCCCCAGCGACTTGAGGATATCGAAGCCGACCTTGATTTCCTCGACAGGATCGGCCGCCAGCGACACGCGAATGGTGTCGCCTATGCCGGCCCAGAGCAGATTGCCCATGCCGATGGAGGATTTGATGGTGCCCGAGCGAAGGGCCCCGGCTTCAGTGATGCCAAGATGCAGCGGGCAGTCGATCGCCTCGGACAGCATCTGATAGGCCGCGACGGTCATGAACACGTCCGAGGCCTTCACGCTGATCTTGAATTCGTGAAAATCATGGTCCTGGAGGATACGGGCGTGGCTGAGGGCGCTGTCGACCATCGCCTGCGGACAGGGCTCGCCGTACTTTTCCAGAAGTTCCCGCTCAAGGGATCCGGCGTTCACACCGATGCGCATGGAGCAGCCATGGTCGCGGGCCGCCTGAATGACGTCCCGGACACGCGCCGCCGATCCGATGTTGCCGGGATTGATCCGCAGGCACGCGGCGCCAGCCTTGGCCGCCTCGATCCCACGCTTGTAGTGAAAATGGATGTCCGCGACCAAGGGCACCTTCGACTCACGGGCGATGGTCTTGAACGCCGCGGTGGCGTCCTCGTCCGGGCAGGACACCCGAACGATGTCGGCGCCGGCTTCCTCGAGCTGCCGAATCTGTTCGATCGTCGCCTTGGCGTCGCCCGTGATCGTGTTGGTCATCGACTGCACGGTAATCGGCGCATCACCACCGACGGGGACGGATCCCACATGGATTTGACGCGACTTGCGGCGGTCGATGGCCCGCCAGGGGCGAACGTGAGTGTGATCTTGTGTGTTCATGACATCTTCAGAATAGGGCCGATGGCCCGAAAGCCCAAGTCCGAGGGTCGGAAAATCTAGGGTTGGATGAGATTGTTCAGCGGAACCTGGGCCTGAGGCATGACTCCCTTCGCCAGACCGCCGACGTAGACATCGACCGCGCGCGGATCGTCCGCCTCGACCGTCAGCCCGGCCGGATCGCCGGCCCGCCAGGACTCGCCGGGGGCAAGGACCCGGGCGAATCGGACGCCGCCGCCGGGGCCGCGCACGATGAGGGATGTGGACCGGCGGGCCTGAAGAATCACGCCGCCTCCCGAGGCTGGCGCGCCATACACCTGGCCCGCCGCCACGAAGCGTGCGCCAGCGGTCCGCGCCTCTTCCGCACCGGCGCCCTCGACGGGCGGCGAAGCGAGCCCCGGCGTTTGGTAGACCGGCGGGGTGGTGGCTTCGGGCGGGGTCGGCAGGGGCGCTCCGATCTGTGACGGCCCCGCGGCCGGAACGGCCCGGGCGATTGCCCGAAGAGGCGACATGGCCGGCGCCGCGGCGCGAAGCTCGGCGCGGCGGGCGACGTTCCACACCACCACCGCAGCAGCCACGACCGCGCCAACGATCAACAGCCAGCGAATGCTGCGGAACGCATCGTGACTGACGCCGCCGGGCGGCCGGAGCTTGGCGTCGACCTTGGGGGCTTCCCGATGGAAGCGGGCCACCACGGCTTCCGACTCGAGACCCAGCGCCTGGGCGTAGGCGCGCACATAGCCCACCACGAAAGGCCGTGCCGGCAGGGCCTCGAAATCGAAGTCCTCGATGGCCGCGATGTAAGCAGCCCTCACACGGGTGAACTGAGCGATATCGTCTTCGGCGAGACCGAGACCTTCTCGCGCCAACCGCAGAGCCGCGCCGACATGGCCTGTCGTGTCCAGAACGATCTTGACGGGGCGCAAAGCGGCGATCTGATCGGCAGCGCGATCAGCGGTTCGCCCGGCCTCGATTTCGCTCGCGTCCAACGCCATGCCCGGCCCGATTCCTCGCAACGCCAACCGCGTGTCCGCGACGCCAATACCCTGCTGTGACGGGCCTTTGGATGGCGGAAAAAGCCCGACCGTCGATAGCAGTCTACCGTCGTATTTTCAACGGCCTAGACGGAAACCCCAAGCTTACGCGCCAGGGCCTCCACCTCGCCGCGCACGGACCCCGCCGAACTGGTCACAAGGTTGGAGATTCCCCGAGCGGCGGCGCCACGGTCGCATGACAATACCATTTTCTTGACCGGCCCGACGCCGGCCGGCGGCATTGAGAGCCGGTCAAACCCCAGACCGATCAGCGCGAAGGCTTCCAGGGGCCGCCCGGCGATCTCGCCGCACACGGACACCGGCGTGCCACTGTCCGCGCAGGCGTCGCGGATGGTCTTCAGGGCCCGCAGCGCCGGCGGGGACAGCGGGTCATATCGCTCCGACACCCGCGGATTCCCCCGGTCGGCGGCAAAAAGATATTGCATCAGATCGTTCGTCCCGACAGAGACGAAATCCGTCAAGGGCAGAAGCGCGTCGAGGTGCCAGATCAGAGACGGCGCCTCGATCATGGCCCCGACCTCCAGACGACTTGGCGCGGTGCGGCCGCGCCGCACAGCCCAAGCGACCTCCCGATCCACCAGGGCGCGCGCGGCGCGGAATTCATCGACACTGGCCACAAGCGGAAACATGACCCGAAGCGGACGGCCGGCCACGGCGGCGATCAGGGCCCGAAGTTGCATGCGCAGAAGGGCCGGCCTGTCGAGTCCCATGCGAACGGCGCGCCAGCCGAGCGCCGGGTTCTCCTCCCGCTCGGCTTGTAGATAGGGCAGCACCTTGTCACCGCCGAGATCGAGCGTTCGGAAGGTGACCGGACGGTCGCCGGCGGATTCCATCACCCGGGCGTAAAGATCAGTCTGGGCGGAAAGCCGCGGAAGGTCCTCCGCCACCATGAACTGAAACTCGGTGCGAAACAGGCCGATTCCCTCGGCGCCAGTCTCCGGAAGGATATCGAGATCGACCGCCAGGCCGGCGTTCATCAACAGCGCGATCTTGGCGCCATCGCGGGTAAACGCAGGCGTGTCCTTCAGCCGCGCGAACTCGGCCCGGCGTTCCGCACGGACGCCGATCCGGGCGGTCACCGCGGTGACCACATCCGGGCGGGGACGCAGATAGGCTTCGCCGGTCTCGGCGTCGACGATCACGGGATCACCTTCGCTCACCCGGTCGCGCAGGCCGTCCAGCCGGCCCACACACGGTATGTCCATGGCCCGGGCGACGATCGCCGCGTGGCTCGCGGACGACCCTTCCTCGAGAAGCAGGCCTTTGAGCTTGGTCCGGTCGTACTCCAGAAGTTCCGCCGGACCGAGGTTCCGGGCGATGAGGATGGCGTTGTCGGGGAGCACCCGCCCTTTTTCGCCGTCGCCGCTGAGGTGGCGCAGCAGGCGGTCGTTGAGATCTTCCAGGTCGTGCAGCCGTTCGCGCAGATAGGGATCACGCGCCTGACCGATGCCGGCGCGATGCTCCGATCGGACCCTCTCCACCGCGGCCTCAGCGGTCAGTCCGGAATGGACCGCATCGTGCAGGGAGTGGTTCCAGCTCCGGCTGTGCGCCAGCATCCGGTAGGTTTCCAGAACGTCATAGGAGGCGCCAAGAATTCCCTCGTGACCCTCCAGCATCCCGTCGATCTGACTTTTGAGGCCTTCGATCGCGGTCGTCAGGCGCTCTTCCTCGGCATTCACATCGTCCGAGAGCAGCCGACCCACGGCGACCGGGGCCTCGTGCAGAACCGCTACGCCGAACGCGAGGCCGTCGGCGAAGCGCGCGCCCTTCAGCCGTTCAGAGCGCCGCGGCGCGATTTCGACGTCTTTCAGTTCCTCACGCGAAAGAAGATCGCCGGCGGCCACCATCTCCGCCAGAACCATGGCGATGATCTGCAGATCCTCAATGTCGTCTTCGGCGTAGATGCGGCTCGTGCGGTTCTGCACCACAAGAACGCCGATCGCCCGGCCGCCGCGAAGCAGGGGCACGCCCAGGAAAGCATGGAATGGATCTTCGCCTGTTTCCGGCCGGTAGGAGAAGGCAGGATGGCTGGGCGCGTCGGACAGGTTGAGCGGTCGCCCCAGACGCATGATTTCGCCAATGAGACCTTCGCCAGGGCGCATGCGCGTGACGTGTACGGCGCCGGGGTCGAGGCCTTCGGTGGCGAAGAGCTCCATCTCCCCGCTCGCACGGCGCAGATAGATCGAGCACACCTCGGCGACCATCGAGCCGGCGATGGTCCGAACCACGGCCGTCAGCTTCGCCTGTGTTGGGATCGTGCCGGCCATGGCTTCGCGAATCTGGCGGAGCAGAGTCTTCGGGCCACGAATGGGTAGGGCGGGGGCCGGCATGGCGAAGGTCTAAGGCTCTCCCTGATCGTTGGGGCGCCTATAGCAGGTTTACCGCCGAAAGCACGGCGCCCTTGCAAAGCCCCTGTCGCTCAGGCGTTTGTGCCCGAAAGTTGGGCGGGCGCAAACGGGGGACAACCCTCTGTCACCGTGCCATTTTGTCATGGGGCGACGGAAGCTCTGGGGGGACGCGTGTGATCAGACGATTGGGACTGTTCGGCCTGGGATGGGTCCTGGTGCTGGCCGGCGCGCTTTTGGCTCACTTGGTGCAGACATCCGGCGGCGTTCGTGTCGACGACGTCCGATGGACGGGAGAGGGTGGCGAGCGCCTGTCGGCGCTTCTCTACACACCGCCGCAGGCCACGGCGGCTCGCCCTGCCCCAGCGGTGCTGATCAGCCATGGCTATATCAACACGCGCGAGATGCAGAGCCCGTTCGCCATCGAATTGGCGCGACGGGGGTTCGTCGTCCTGGCCATGGACATGTCGGGTCACGGCTATAGCGGCGGGGCCGTCGGCGACCATGACGGCGGCGGACCTGCCGCCCTCGCCTACCTGCAGGGATTGCCATTCGTCGACCGGAACAACATCGGCCTCGAAGGTCACAGCATGGGCGGTGTGCCGGTCATCGGCGCCGCGCTCTCCCAACCGGATGGCTACAGATCCATGGTGCTCGAGGGCTCGACGGTCCCCGATTCCGGCCAGGTCGGCGCCGGAACGCCGGTGTTCCCGCGCAATCTCGAGATCGTCTTCGGCCAATTCGACGAGTTCGCACCGCTGATGTGGCATGCGGACAAAGGGTCCGGGATCGGGTCCTCGGCAAAGATGCGGGCGCTCTTCGGATCCGCCCAGCCCGTCGCGGCCGGGGTGATGCGCGGCGCGATTGCAAATGGAAGCGCGCGCCGCTTCGTGAACCCGCCAATCACCCATCCCATGGAGCACTTCACAGACGCGGGTGTCGGCGCGGCGGTGGACTGGTTCCAGCTAACCTTGATCGGCGAAGCGAGCCCGCGGCCGCCGGCGGATCAGATCTGGTTCTACAAGGAGATCGGGACGCTTGTCGGCCTGATCGGATTCGTGGTGGTGGTTCTTGGCGCGTTTCAGGCCCTGCTGACCCTGGCGCCATTCGCCGGTCTGGCCTCGACCACCGACCGTCCACCCCTGCCCGCCCGCGGTCCGGTGGGATGGTGGATCGCCTTCGTCCTGACCGCGGCCATTCCGGCGGCCAGCTTCTATCCCCTGATGGGCGCGGGCTTCGCCTTCTTCCCGTCCGCCCTTTTTCCGGAGTGGGTCACCAACCAGTTGGCCGTGTGGACGGTCGCCAACGCGGTCATCGGCGGTGTGCTCCTGCTTGTGGGCGGTCGCCGGAAGGTCAGGTTCGCGAGCCGTTGGATTCCAGAAGTCGCGATTGCCGTGCTGTCTGCGGCGGCCGGCTACGTCGCCCTGGCCCTGGCCGACGCCCTGTTGAAGGTAGATTTCCGCTTCTGGGTCGTGGGTCTCAAGCCGCTGGACGGCCGCCACGCCCTGTTCGCCCTCGCCTATCTGCCTCTGTTCGCCGCTGCCTTCCTGGTGACGATCCGGGCGCTGCACGCCAATCTCGCCAGGCCCGGCCAGAGCGGCTGGGCCTATGGGCTGACGGCGGCCACGGCCATGTCGGCGGGTTTCGCTGTCCTGCTGGTCGTTCAATATGGCTGGCTCTTCGCCACCGGTCGGCTGCTCAGCCCGGCCGAGGCGCTGAACACGATCATCGCCATTCAATTCGTGCCGGTGCTGGCCACCGTGGGCCTGATCGCCGCCTTCGCCTGGCGGCGCACCGGTGGATACGTCTCCGGCGCCGTGCTCTGCGCGATCCTGGTCACCGTCTACATCGTCGCGGGCACCGCGACCCACTGGCGGCCCAGCTGGACTATCCCCCACAATGCCGGCCTGTTCCCCAACCGGCCGGCTACCTCGTCCAGGCCCTGAAAAGACGATTGGCCCTCGCCTGTTGCACGACACCTACGGGGAGGACACCGAATGCTGTCGGTTCTGCTGATGCTCTCGTCGACAGCCGTGGGTCAGATTTCAGCAGCGCCCGCAGCGACGGTCATCACGTCCCCCCACTGGATTCAGACGCTCCAGGCGGAAGACATCGCGCGCTCCTATCCGGCCGCCGCAGCCCGCTCTGAAATCAGCGGCGCGGCGGAACTTGAGTGCGCTGTCGACCAGGACGGACGGATGAGTGCGTGCAGGGTGTTCGCCGAGGCGCCGGAGAACGCGGGCTTCGGGGCGGCTGCGCTGCAAACCGCGGTCAAGTTCAGGATTGCCCCGGCGTCGCTCCCCCCTGCCCCAGCCACGGTTTTCATTCCGATCCACTACAATTTCCTGGATCATCCTCGACCGGCGCGCAGTCTGTTGGTCGCGCCACGATGGTCTAGTGCGCCGTCCTTCGCCGACTTGGGACGGGCCTTTCCGGTCGGGTCTGGTGCGGAAGCGGGCGATGTGTCCCTCCGCTGTCACATGGCAGTCGATGGCAGCCTCAAGACGTGCCAGGTCCGAGTGGAACAGCCCTCCGGAACTGGTTTTGCAGCGGCCGCGCTTGCGATCGCGCCCAGGTTCCGCGTCGAACAGGGCGGGAGAGCGCCGCGTGCGACCGACAACTTCGATGTCGATGTGAGGATTCATCTCGTCGACCCGGCGAGCCCGGAGTTCCAGGAGCGCCGGATCACACAGCCAGCCTGGCTGACGCTGCCAGACCCATCTCAGGCCTTGGCCCTCTACCCCGCGGCCGCCTCGGCGCAAGGCGTCAAAACCGGCAGAGGTGTCGCCGAATGCAACGTGGCGGTAGATGGGCGCCTTGAGAGCTGCGTCCCACGCTTCGCCGATCCGGATGGTCTGGGATTCTCGGAAGCGGCTGCGTCCCTCGCATCCACCATGCGCATGAACAGATGGACGGCTGCAGGCGGTCCGATTGATGGAGCGAAGATAGACCTGCCTCTCCGATTCGACGCTCCGCCGTCGAAGCACTAGCGACAGGACACAGCGGCCCGAGCACAAACCCGAGCCTCGGCTTCGTCAGACCCGATCGAGCCCGTAGGCCGCGTGCAGCGCACGGACGGCCAGTTCGGTGTAGGCGGCGTCGATCAGCACGCTGATCTTGATCTCCGAGGTGGAGATCACCTGGATGTTCACGCCCTTGTCGGCCAGGGCGCCGAACATGGTCTTTGCGACCCCGGCATGGCTGCGCATGCCCACGCCGATGACCGAAACCTTGGCCACATCCTCATCCACGGTCACGTCGTCGAAGCCGATCTGCGCCTGGGCGCCGCGGACAAGTTCGATGGCGCGGGCGGCGTCGCGCTTGCCGACGGTGAATTCCATGTTGGCCGCGCCTTCGCGCTGGGCATGGCTCTGGACGATCATGTCCACATTGACGTTGGCGTCGGCCAGGCGTCCGAAGATTTCGCGCGACACGCCCGGGTGGTCGGGCAGGCCGTAGAGGCTGATCTTGGCCTCGTCCCGGCTGAAGGCGACGCCGCTCACGATGCGCTTTTCCACGATTTCCTCCTCGTCGCACACGATGGTGCCCTGGCCGTCCAGTTCGCCCGGTTCGCCAAAGCTCGACAGCACCCGCACCGGGACATTGCGGGCCATGGCCATTTCCACCGAGCGCGTACTCAGCACCTTGGCCCCGAGCGAGGCCATTTCCAGCATTTCTTCGTAGCTGATCTTCGCCAGGCGGCGAGCCTTTGACTCGATCCTGGGGTCGGTCGTGTAGACCCCATCGACGTCGGTGTAGATGTCGCAACTGCCCGCGCCGATTGCCGCGGCGATGGCGACCGCCGTGGTGTCCGAGCCGCCGCGGCCCACCGTGGTGATCCGGCCGTCACGCGTGATGCCCTGGAAGCCGGCGATCACGGCCACCTCCCCGCCATCCATGGCGGCGACCAGCCTCTCGGGCGGGATTTCGTCAAACCTGGCCCGCCCGTGAGCGTCGTCCGTGTAGATCGGAATCTGCCAGCCCAGCCACGACTTCGCCCGCACGCCCATGTTGCGCAGGACCATGGCCAGCAGGCCGGCGGTCACCTGCTCGCCCGAGGCCACGACCGTATCGTATTCATCGTCGGACGCCGGCAGGCCCGCGGCGGCGGGCCCCGCGCCATCGGTCCAGGCCACCAGTTCATTGGTCTTGCCGGCCATGGCGGACACCACGACCGCCACGGGGCGTTTGCTCGCCTCGGCCGCCACGAGCCGCGCCACGCGCCGGATCCTCTCCAGATCGGCCACCGAGGTGCCGCCGAATTTCATGACAAGACGAGACAAACCGCGCTCCCTTCGAAGCGGGGGCTTCTAACGAAGGCGGGCGGGCGGGGCAATGCGCGAGGTCCTGCCCTGTTGACCTCGCCGTGACGGTGATAGAGCAAATCGCCATGATCACAGCGACCGCTCCGCGCTCCAGCATCGACCCGGACGATGTCGCACGCTTCTCGGCGATCGCGGCCGAATGGTGGGACACCAAGGGCAAGTTCGCGCCGCTGCACCGCTTCAATCCCGTCAGGCTGACCTTCATCCGGGATCAGGTCCTGTGGCACTTCGGCCGCGACGGCGAGACGCGCCCGCCCTTCGCCGGTCTGCGCTTGCTCGATATCGGATGCGGCGGTGGACTGCTGTGCGAGCCGATGGCCCGGCTCGGCTTTTCGGTCACGGGCGTCGACGCCTCCCCCCGCAATATCGGCGTCGCCTCGGCCCATGCCGCGCAAAGCGCTCTGGAGATCGACTACCGCGCCGGAACCGTGGAGGAACTGCTGGCCGCCGGCGAGGCGCCATTCGACGTGATCCTCAACATGGAGGTCATCGAACATGTGGCTGACCCAGGCGCGTTCCTGCGCGACTGCGCGCGGCTGTTGAAGCCGGGCGGCCTGATGATCCTGGCCACCCTCAACCGAACCCTGCACGCCCTAGCCCTCGCCAAGGTCGGGGCGGAATATGTGCTGCGATGGCTACCGGCCGGAACCCACGACTGGCGCAAGTTCCTGAAGCCCGAGGAGATCCGGGGCTTCGTCGACGGCGAGGATTTGATCGTCGAGGGCCCGTTCGGCGTCGCCTTTGATCCGCTGTCCGGACGCTGGTCGCTCGGCCGGGATTCCCGCACCAACTACATGATGACGCTCGCGCGGCCGCAAGCGCCGCCCGACTGATCGAGGTCGTCAGTCGATGGCGGCCACGCCGCGCCGAAGGTGAAGCGCCGCCTCGGCCACCAGTCTGTCGACAATGGCGGCGGCGGGCTCGATGGCGTCGATAAGCCCCGCCGCTTCCCCAAACCACACAGCGGTGTCCTCCGCGTCGCCTGCCTCAAAGGCCTGCCGGTAACGCGGTCCTTCGACAGCGATGTCTCGCTCAAGTTCGGCTTCCCGCCCATGCCAACGGTCCGTGAAGGCGTTCTGACGAATCCGCGCCGTGAAACCACGGGGCCATTGGATCTGGCGGGCGATGTCCGCCACCTGCGTGCGCAACGTGCCGTCGCCGTCCGTGACCAGGATCGCATCGTGGTGCGGTGACTTCACAAGCGCCTCCCGCGACGCCCAAAGTCGCGTGCCGACGAGCACGCCGTCGGCGCCCAGCATCCGCGCGGCCGCAAGGCCGCGCCCGTCGGCGATGCCTCCCGCCGCCAGCAGCAGCGTTTCGGGCGCCCGGGCGGCGAGGGCATCGGCCGCCTCCGGCACGAATGTCATCGCCCCGCGTACCGCCCCATGTCCCCCGGCTTCCGCGCCCTGGGCCACAACCACATCGGCTCCGGCGTCAATCGCATGGGCCAGGTGGTCCATATCCTGGCACTGACAGATCAGCTTGGCGCCCGCGCGGCGAATGTCGTCCGCGAATGGCCGGGGATCGCCAAATGACAGCATGACCGCCACCGGCCGATGTCTAAGGACGTCCGACAACAGGGACGGCGACTTGCGCAGGGACCATGTGATGAAGCCGACGCCGACAGGCTGACCACCGGTCAGTTCGAACTGCTCAGCAAGCCAGGCCGGATCGCCGTAGCCGCCCCCGATCAACCCCAGGCCGCCCGCGCGGCTGACCGCAGCGGCCAGGGCGCCGCCGCCAGCGAAAGCCATAGGCGCAGAGACAACCGGGTGTCGCAAATTCAAGGCGCGGGTCAGGCGCGTGGAGAGTGTCGCCATCGGGGTCTCCTCGCGCGGGATGAGCGGACTTTAGTTGACCTCTGTCTTCTTAGGACTCGGCGGAGGAAGGGCCGCGACGGGAACTCCCTCCTGCACCAGAGCCTTCACCTCCGCCGGCGACGCTTCGCCGTAGATGCCGCGTTCCTCGGATGTCCCGGCATGAATGGCCCGCGCCTCGGCGGCGAAACGATCGCCCACGTAGTCGAAGTTGTCTTCCACATGGCGACGGACGCGCGTCATGGCATCTATCATCATCTCGCGCATGGCGACCGGCGTCCCCGCGTCGTCGCGTTTGCCGGCGCCCGCCAGGGCCGGGGCCATGATCTGTTTCTTCACCTCGCGAGTGTCGCAGACCGGGCAGGACAGCAGGCCGCGGGTCGCTTGATCGTCGTAGTCGGTGGAGGCGCTGAACCAGCCCTCGAATTCATGGCCGGCGCCACAGGCCAGGGCGTAGCGGATCATGGCGCTGCGAACGCCCGCGCGTTGTCGAGGGCCGGTATGGCCGCGCGCGTCTTTGCGACCTCGGCGAGATCGAGATCGGCGAAGATCACGCCGGGTTCGTCGTGGTCGGCCTTGGCTAGAATCTCACCCCAGGGGGCGATCGCCACCGAATGGCCCCAGGTGCCCCTGCCGTCCTCATGTAATCCGCCCTGGGCGGCGGCCAGGACGAACGATCCCGTTTCGATGGCGCGAGCCCGCAGCAGTGTTTCCCAGTGGGCCTCGCCGGTCGGGCGGGTGAAGGCGGCCGGCACGGTGATCACCTCGGCGCCGGCGCGCGCCAGCGCGGCGTGCAGCGGTGGGAAGCGCACGTCATAGCAGATGGTCAGGCCAAGCCGCGCGCCGGCGGCCTCGGCCACCACCGCCCGGTCGCCCGGCTCGTAGGCGCTGGATTCCCGGTGACGCTCGCCCGTGGGCAGATCGACGTCAAACATGTGAATCTTGTCGTAGGTGGCGGTCACGGCGCCGTCGGGCGCGATGAGCATCGACCGATTGGCCGCCTTGCCGTCCGGACGGCGCACCAGGGCCGAGCCGATCAGCAGCCAGACGCCCAGTTCCGAGGCCAGGGCGCGCAGGCCTTGAATCACGGGATCGCTCTCGGGTGACGCCAGAACCTCAAAGAGCTTGGCGCGGTCCCGCTGCAGAATGTTTGTGCATTCGGGCGTGATCACCAGCTTCGCGCCCGCCGCAGCGGCCTCGCGGATCAGGGGGGCCGTGTGGGCGAGCGCCCCGGCGTGGGTCGCGGGCGTACGAGTCTGAACGAGGGCGACCTTCAGCATCACGCGCTCAACATGGGATCGAACTTGCCTGCGGCGTCCAGCGCCATGAGCTCATCGCAACCGCCGATGTGGATATCGCCGACAAAAATCTGCGGGAACGTGGACCGGCCCGAGCGCTGCATCATTTCGCGACGCTTGTCGGGATCGAATCCGGCCTCAATCTCCGTGAACGCGAGCCCCTTCTCTCGCAGCAGGGCGACAGCGGCGGAGCAGAAGCCGCAAAAGGGCCGGGTATAGATTACGATGGGCGGCATGGCGGTCCGAAGCCTCTAGCTAGGGTCCTGAAGTGGGTCATATAGGCGTCGCGGTCAATTCCTTAACCCTGGCGATCACGGCGACATCGACACTCGCCGCGCCGGCCTCCAGAAGCGCCCGCGCGCAACCGCTCGCCGTGGCGCCGGTGGTCAGCACGTCGTCGACAAGCAGCAGACGCCGCCCGCTCACCCGCCGCGCCGCGCGTTCAGGGACAGCGAAGGCGCCCGAGACGTTTCGCCAGCGCCCCTCGCCGGTCCGCCCGCCCTGCGTGGCCGTGGCCTTCTGGCGGACCAGGGCGTCAGGCAGATAGGCAAGTGAGGCGCGGCGGGCCAAGGGCCGGGCGATCTCCGCGGCCTGGTTGTAGCGACGGTGAATCAGCCGCCATCGGTGCAGGGGCGTCGGGGCCACTGCATCGATCTCGGGAAGGATGTCGGCCGCGGCGCGGGCGAGCCAGGTTGCGAACAACCCGGAGAGATCCGTGCGGTCGGCGTGTTTGAGTTGAAGAATCAGGCCGCGGGAGTGATCGTCGTAGAGGCAGGCCGCCCGGACCCGGCCATAGGGAGCCGGATCGCGGGTACATCGATCGCACCGCGCGCCGGGCCCGCGGTCAAACTCGAAAGGGGCTCCGCAGCCGTCGCAGGCCGGCGCTTCGATGAAAGCGATACGGGACCATGCGGCCGGGCCCAGGCCCCGCCAGTGACCGGCCGCGGCGGTCGACGGCGCGCCCTCGAGCGCCCGCGGCGGAAGTAGCAAGTCCAGGCCCAGGCCGGCCGCCCGCGCCGCGGCGCGAGACCAGCCCCATGTCGGTCCGGCGATCATCGATCAACCCCCAGAATACTTTGCAAAACGTCACTTCTTTGCATATCGCGACGGATTGCGCTAGCGCTCTGCCTCGCTCATGTCCACACCGCCCCTGATCTTCGATCGTCCGCTGCACGCCCGCCGACTGGCCCGGGCGGCGAGTCGATTTTCCACCGCCGACTTTCTCAAAGTCCGGGCCGCTGCCGATCTGGTCGAGCGACTTGAAGCGATTAACCGGCGGTTTGAGATCGCCGTCGATCTCGGCGCCCGCAGCGGGATCTTTCGCGACGCCATCGCCGGCAGTCCCGCCGGAGCCAAGATCGGCATCCTGATTGAGACCGACCTCAGTCTCGACATGCTGCGTGGCCGAGCGGACATCCGGCTAGCAGTGGACGAGGAGCGCCTGCCCTTCGCCGAAGGCCGCATAGATCTCGCCGTCTCGACACTCGTCCTGCACTGGGTGAACGACCTGGTGGGAACCCTGATTCAGATCCGGCGGTCGCTCGCCCCGGATGGCTTGTTCATGGGCGCGATGCTGGGCGGCGCCACCCTGACCGAACTGCGCGGCTGCCTGCTCGCGGCGGAAATCGAGATCGCCGGCGGCGCGGGCCCACGGGTGTCTCCATTTGCCGACGCGGCGGACGGCGCTTCGCTGTTGCAACGCGCGGGCTTCGCCCTGCCGGTCATCGACACGGATCTGGTGACGGTCCGTTATGATCATCCATTGAAGTTGCTCGCCGATCTGCGCGCGATGGGCGAAACCAGCGCCCTTGCGGATCGCCCGCAACGTCCGCTCTCACGCGCGGTGCTGGCCCGAACGTGCGCCCTCTATCAGGAACGTTTCGCAGGGCCCGACGGGCGAATCCCGGCCACCTTCGAGATTCTGACCCTGACCGGCTGGGCGCCCCATCCCGATCAGCCACAGCCCCTGAAACCCGGCTCCGCCAAGGCCCGGCTGGCCGACGCCTTGGGCGTGGTGGAGCACCGCACCGGCGGACGCGCCGCTCGCTAGAGCAGGTCGCGCAGCCAGGCGACAAGAGGGGCGTCCGCCGGCGGCATGGGATAGTCGCCCATCCTTTCCGGCTTCACCCAGGCCAGCGCCGCGTGCTCGCGGGCGGTGACGAACCCCTCCCAGCGACGGCACAGATAGAGCGGCATCAGCAGATGCATCGACTCATAGGCGTGGCTGGCGAAGACGAAGGGAGCGAGACAGGCCTCGGCGACCTTGATGCCCAGTTCCTCGTCCAACTCCCGGATGAGGCAAGCCTCGGGGCTCTCGCCCGCCTCGACCTTGCCGCCTGGAAACTCCCACAGCCCTGCGAGGGCCTTGCCTTCCGGCCGCTTGCCGATCAGCACACGGCCATCGACATCGACCAGGGCGCAGGCGGCGACGAGTACGATTCGGCTCACGGCGGGCTCCGGTGCAGACCTTCAGGTGGCGCTCATTATCGTGGTTCCTGACGGGCGGCGAGGCCGCCCGGTCCCGTCGCACCCTTGACTTTACACCTGCGAAGGCCGATGTGCGCCGCACGCTTCGGTATTGGAAGCGTTGTCGGTGCTCCAGCCGCGTGAGGATCGCTTATCCGCGATCTTGCCTGTCGAGCGCTCATAGAGCTTCAAACCGATCGCCCGGCCACGCGGGGCGCTCCCCAAAAGACCTCTCGCCCCTGGCGAAGCCCCCGCGACACGCGGGCGGCCGCCATGCGTTCATGAAAGCTACGTATCTCCTTGACTCACTTCAAAGATCTTGGCCTTGCCAAGCCCCTTCTCACGGCTCTTGCCGAAGAGGGTTACACGACCCCGACGCCGATCCAGGCCCTGGCCATCCCTACCGTCCTCGAAGGTCGCGACCTGCTGGGCATCGCCCAGACCGGCACCGGCAAGACCGCCGCCTTCGCCCTGCCGATCCTCCAGCGCCTCGCGGCCGATCCCAAACCGGCGCCCCGTCGCGGCTGCCGCGTGCTGGTGCTCAGCCCCACCCGTGAACTGGCCAGCCAGATCGCAGAGAGCTTCCGCACCTATGGCCGCCACATGGGCTTCTCCGTCGCCGTGGTGTTCGGCGGCGTCAAATATGGACCGCAGGTCCGCGCCCTGGCGGGCGGCGTCGACATCCTTGTCGCCACCCCCGGCCGCCTGATCGACCACATCAACGAGAAGGTCGCCAACCTCGGCGCCGTCGAGGTGCTGGTGCTCGATGAAGCCGATCAGATGCTCGATCTGGGCTTCCTGCCACCCATCCGCCGCATCGTCTCGACCCTGCCCAAGAAGCGCCAGAACCTGTTCTTCTCCGCCACCATGCCGAGCGAAATCGGCAAGCTGGCCGCCGAACTTCTGGTCAATCCCGCCCAGGCGTCCGTAGCCCCGGCCGCGACCACGGTGACCCGGATCGCCCAGCAGATTCTGTTCGTGGAAACCGACCGCAAGCGTCAGTTGCTGGCCGAACTCTTCGCGGATGCGAAAATGGCCCGGGCGCTGATCTTCACCCGCACAAAGCGCGGCGCGGACCGGGTGGCCAAGTATCTCGACGCCGTCGGCGTCAAGGCCGACTCGATCCATGGCGACAAGTCGCAAGGCCAGCGCGAGCGCGCCTTGGCGGCCTTCAAGGCCGGCGGCGTGCGCGCCCTGGTGGCCACCGACATCGCGGCGCGTGGCATCGATGTGGACGCGGTCAGCCATGTCGTGAACTACGACCTGCCCAACGTCCCGGAATCCTATGTCCACCGCATCGGCCGTACGGCGCGCGCCGGGGCCGACGGCACCGCCATCAGCCTGGTGGCCGATGACGAACGCGGCCTGCTTAAGGACATCCAGAAGGTCACCCGCCAGACGATCCCGAGCTTTGACCGTCGAAACGATCGGGCGCTCGGCGCCCTCGCGGCCGTGGACAAGGCGACCATGCCGGCCGAACGGCCCGCCTCCCCCCGCCCGGCCCAGGGCCGGAGCGGTGGCGGCGGTCAAGGCGGCGGCGGACGCAACCGTCGCGGCGGCCAAGGTGGTGGTGGCGGTGGTGGTGGCCGCGCCCATCAGGGTGGCGCTCACAAGGGCGGCTCGGGTGGCCAGGCCAAGAGCAACAGCGGCCCGCGGCCTATCGCCTCGACCCAGCCGGCGGCCCGCTGGAGTCCGGTCGACTGACAAACGGCGGCGGCGTCCCTCTCTCTCGAGAGGGGGACGCCAATCCCCTCAGGAGCGGTAGTCGCCGTTGATGGCGACGTATTGCTTCGTCAGGTCGCAGGTCCACATGACCGCCGTGGCCCGGCCGACCCCGACATCGACACCCACTTCCAGTTCGGCGTTCTTCATGTAGGCGCTCATGGCGACCTCGGAATAGTCCGGCGCGACCGCCCCATGATACGCGGCTGTCAGCGGCCCGAAGGTCACCGACAGGCGGTCTCGGTTCACCGGTTCGTCTGCCCGGCCCACGGCCATGACGATCCGTCCCCAGTTAGCATCCTCACCGGCAAAGGCCGTCTTCACCAGCGGGCTCTCGGCGATGGTGCGCGCGATCTTTCGCGCCGAAGCCGGCGAGCGGGCGCCGGTCACCGTGATCTTCACGAACTTCGACGCGCCCTCCCCGTCCCGCACCAGCTGCAGGGCGAGATCCAGCAGCAGCGCCTCCAGCTTTTCCTTGAAGTCATCCAGCCGGGGGTCATTCGACTTGGTGATCATTGGTGAGCCGCTCAGGCCGGTGGCGAAGAGCAAAAGCGTGTCGTTGGTCGAGCGATCACCATCCACCGTGACGGCGTTGAAGGTTCGCGGCGTCATCACCTTCAGCAGGTCCTGAAGCACGCGCGGCGCGATGGCCGCGTCAGTGGCGACGAACGCCAGCATGGTGGCCATGTCCGGCGCGATCATGCCGGAGCCCTTGGCGATACCGGCCAACCGTACGCGGGTGTCGCCGATATCGGCCTTTGCCGCCGCGCCCTTGGCGAAGGTGTCGGTGGTCATGATCGCCCGGGCCGCGCTCGCCCAGTTGTCCACGGCCAGGGCCTTGGTCAGTTCCGGCAGGCGCGGCGTGATCTTCTCATCGTCGAGCACGACGCCGATGACGCCGGTCGAGGCGGTCAGGACCTCGCCCTTGCCGCAGTCCAAAGACTTACCGGCTGCCGCGGCGACCTTGGCGACGGCCTGGGCCCCGGCCTTTCCGGTGAAGGAATTGGCGCAGCCGGCGTTCACCACCAGGGCCCGGGCGTGATTGCCCGCGTGTCCAAGGCGCGCCTTGCACCAGTCGACCGGCGCGGAGCCCACGGCATGGCGGGTGAACACCCCGGCGCAGGCCGTCCCCGGCGCGAAACGCATCAGCAGCAGATCGTCGCGGTCCTGCTTGTAGAAGCCGGCGCGACCCACGGCCAGTTCGACGCCGGCCACCGGCGGGATGATCGGAAAAGGGACCGCGAGAGGCGACACGGTCATTTCGGGCTTGGCGCTCATGTGCTCTGACTCGAAGCGGAGAGGGTCCCGATCGCCTCCCGGCGCCGCTGACGTGTCGTCAGCCTTGCCAGGACGGGAGCCCTCGTCCTAGGAGGATTTCTGCTTTTAGGCGCCATGGTCGCGAAACGGCGGCCCGTCAAGCTAAGGAGGAATTTGTCATGAAGTTCTATGACTCCATTGGGCCCAACCCGCGCGTGGTCAACATGTTCCTGGCGGAAAAGGGAATCGACCTGCCCCGCCAGAAGATCGATCTGCTCACCGGTGAAAACCGGCAGGACTCCTATAAGAGTGTCAATCCTCACGGGACGACGCCAGCGTTGGAGATCGACGAGGCCATGGTGATCGCCGAGATCACCGCCATCTGCGAATATCTTGAGGAACTGCACCCCACCCCGGCCCTGATCGGCGAGACGCCGATGCAGCGCGCCGAAACGCGCATGTGGGTCCGCCGCATCGACCTGAACATCGTCGAGCCCATGACCAACGGCTTCCGCTACGCCGAAGGCCTGGGCATGTTCAAAGACCGCGTGCATTGCATCCCCGCCGCAGCGGCCGACCTGAAGGCCATCGCGCAGGAGCGCCTGACCTGGCTCGACGGTCTTATCGCCGGTCGCGAATGGATCGTCGGCGATCGCTACACCCTGGCCGATATCCTGCTGTACGCTTTCCTGGATTTCGGGACTCAGGTCGGCCAGCCGATCAACACCGAAAACAAGAACATCGTGGCCTGGTTCGAGCGCGCCAAGGCCCGTAAGGGCGCCACCGCCACCGCCTGACGCCTCAGCGCACCCCCTTCCGGCGTCCGGAAGGGGGTAAACGCCGGCGGGACCCGCCGTTAGGGCCTGTTCGCGTTGACACTTCAGGGTCGGCTCCCTAAGTCTCCGGCGCGCGGACCGCGTGTTTAATCGAGCCGGCTATGGGCCTTTACAGGGTCGTGCGCGCCTCGCCGCGGCCCCCAGTTAAGTTTTTGGCCCTGAACGGACGTCCCGCATCTCCATGCTCGATCTTAAGAAGCTTTTCGGATCCGCCAATGACCGCAAGGTCAAGGCGATGATGTCCAAGGTCCCCGCGATCACGGCCCTTGAACCCAAGATGGCTGCGCTGTCGGATGACCAGCTGCGCGCCAAGACCGCCGAGTTCCGCGAACGGCTCGCTGCCGGCCAGACCCTGGACAGCCTGCTCAACGAAGCGTTCGCCGTCGTCCGCGAAGCCGCCAAACGCTCCCTCGGCCAGCGCCACTACGACGTGCAGATGGTCGGCGGCATGGTGCTGCACAAAGGCGGCATCGCCGAGATGCGGACCGGCGAAGGCAAGACCCTCGTGGCCACACTTCCGGTCTACCTCAACGCCCTCACCGGCAAGGGCGTGCACCTGATCACGGTGAACGACTACCTCGCCAGCCGCGACGCCGACTGGATGGGACGGGTATACCGGTTCCTCGGCCTGAGCGTCGGCGTGATCGTCAACGGCCTCTCTCAGGCGGAGCGCAAGAAGGCCTACGAATCGGACATCACCTACGGCACGAACAACGAGTTCGGCTTCGACTATCTGCGCGACAATCTGGTCTATGACGCCAATGAGATGGTCCAGCGCGGCCACCACTTCGCGATCGTCGACGAGGTCGACTCTATCCTGATCGACGAAGCCCGCACGCCGTTGATCATTTCGGGTCCGACCGAGGACCGGTCCGATTTCTACCGCACCATCGACCTGCTGGTGCGTGACCTGATCCTCGATGCAGCCACCTTCGAGCACGACGAGAAGCAGAAGCAGGTCCTGCTCACCGAGCACGGCTCGGAAACCATCGAACAGACGCTGGAGGCCGCGGGGCACTTCGCGGACGGTTCGGCCGGCCTCTACGACCCGGCCAATGTCTCGGTCATGCACCATGTCAATCAGGCGCTGCGGGCCAACATTCTCTACATGAAGGACCGCGACTACATCGTCCGCAACGGCGAGGTGATGCTGATCGACGAGTTCACGGGCCGCATGATGCAGGGCCGGCGCCTGTCCGAAGGCCTCCACCAGGCCATCGAGGCCAAGGAAAAGGTCGACGTCCAGCCCGAGAACCAGACCCTGGCCTCGGTCACGATCCAGAACTATTTCCGCCTCTACGAAAAGCTGTCCGGCATGACCGGCACGGCCGCCACCGAGGCCCAGGAATTCTTCGACATCTACAAGATGGATGTCGCCGAAATCCCGACCAACCGTCCGGTGGCCCGGAAAGACGCCGACGACGAGGTCTACCGCACCTCCGCTGAGAAGAACCTGGCCATCATCGGCCAGATCGTCGAGTGCCATGAGCGCGGCCAGCCGGTGCTGGTCGGCACGGTGTCGATCGAGAAGTCCGAACAGCTGTCCGAACTGCTGAAGGCCCACGTGTGGGAGAGCGAAGGCCGCACCATCGTCGGCGTGCCGCACAGCGTGCTCAACGCCCGCTACCACGAGCAGGAAGCCTTCATCGTCGCCGAAGCCGGCGTGCCGGGGGCGGTGACCATCGCCACCAACATGGCCGGCCGCGGCACCGACATTCAGCTCGGCGGCAATATCGACATGCGCCTGGCCAAGTGGCGCGCCGAACAGGCGGGCCTGGGTATCGAGCCCAGCTTCGAGGATGAGAAGGCCGAACGCGCCGTCATCGAAACCGAGATCGCCGGCAAGCGCGACGCGGCCCTGGCCGGCGGCGGCCTGTTCGTTCTTGGCACCGAACGTCACGAAAGCCGCCGGATCGACAACCAGCTCCGCGGCCGGACCGGCCGTCAGGGCGACCCTGGCCAGTCGAAGTTCTTCCTCTCCTGTGAGGACGACCTTCTTCGCATCTTCGCCGGCGATCGCCTGGACGCCATCATGCGCACCTTCGGCGTCGAGGAAGGTGAGGCGATCACCCATAAGTGGCTCAACAGCGCCATCGCCACCGCCCAGAAGCGCGTTGAGCAACGCAACTACGAGATCCGCAAGAACCTCCTGAAGTACGATGACGTCGTCAACGACCAGCGCAAGGCCGTGTTCGAGCAGCGCCGGGAGTTCATGGAGGCCGATGACCTCTCGCAGATCGTCACCGAGATGCGCCACGACACCATCGACGACCTCGTGGCCCGCCACCTGCCCCCCAAGGCCTATGCCGACCAGTGGGATGTCGAGGGCCTGCACGAGCGCGTCTGGGGTCTGCTCGGCCTCGACCTTCCGGTCAGGGAGTGGGCGGCCGAGGAGGGCATCGCCAACGACGAAATTCGTGAGCGACTCGTGGCCGCGGCGGACGCCCGCGCCGCCGAGCGCGAGGAGTTGATCTCATCGGCCCAGACCCGCGGCCTGGAGAAGAACTTCCTGCTTCAAATGGTCGATATGCAGTGGCGCGAGCACCTGATGCATCTCGACCACCTGCGCAACGTGATCGGCCTGCGCGGCTACGGCCAGCGCGATCCGCTGAACGAGTACAAGACCGAGGCCTTCTCGCTCTTCGAAACCCTTATCGGCGATCTGCGTCAGAACGTGACACGCTGGCTGCTCACGGTTGAGATCCAGTTCCAGCAACCCGAGCCGCCGCCGACACCCTCAATGTTCGAGGTCCATCTCGATCCCACCACCGGCCAGAACGAGCGGGCCCTGGAGTTTGCCGGCGCCACCGGCGGCGGCACGTCGGAGCAACGGTCCGCCCTGCCTCTGACCGCCCTGCCCGCCGGCTTCGAGCGCACCCCGCGCAACGCCGCCTGTCCCTGCGGTTCCGGCAAGAAGTTCAAGCACTGCCACGGAACGCTGGTCTAGAAACCTGCAGCCCGGCCGTGAAAGCGGTCGGGCGGGGTCAGAAGTTCAGACGCCGCCCCAGCGGCGCACCCGGCCCACGTCCATGTGCACGAAATCCGACGACGGATAGTAGCCAACCCCGCCGCCGCCGAGGCTGAGGGCGGCATTGTGCAACCGCGCCAGGTCGACGTCGGGCAAGCGGATGTCGATGGCCAGGCCCTGCATATGCAGGCTGCCGCTGGCCACGCCATCGCTGTGGGCGTGCAACATGGCGTTGGTGGCGGGGGAACGATAGCCGGAGATCACCTGGAATGGCGATCGGGTCTCCAGCCGCGTCGATAGAGTGTGCAGCAGGTCCAGCAGCCCAGGGGCGATGGGGTGGGTTGCATTGTTGCGGAAGTCGCGCAGCACATGGTTCACCGCGTCCAGGGCGTCAGGCACGTAGGCGCCGCCTTCCCAATAGGCCGCGTTGAGCGACTCACCGGTGTGCAGGTTATGGAAACTCACGCTCCGAACGGCGTCCGTCGCCAAAGCGGGGCTGGCGGTTAGCGCCGCGGCGCCCAGAATCGAGCCGCCCAGGGCCAGAGAGCCGAGTGAGCCTTTCAGAAGCGCGCGTCTGGAATGATGAGCCATAGAGGGTCCTTACCACAAACGCCCCCCTGACGTCCGTCGTGATTACCCTAGGGTGGGCATCCGTCAAAGAGCCTGGCCCGCACGCGCCATGAGGGCGGCCAGCTTCCCATCCCAACCATACACGTCCGACCGGAACTGAAGCTGGTCGTGATCGTCCACGAAGGCCGTGCGATAGACCACCAAGACCGGCAAGGTCACCTTCAGAGGCGCCCGGACGGTGTCGGTCGCGATCAGTGTCGATTCGATCTTCATGGCCGGCCAGTCGGGATCCCCCGCCAGGATGCGCCTGGCGAGATTGGTAGGATCCTCAAGACGCATGCAACCGTGGCTGAGGGCCCGCCGGTCGCGCGCGAACAGGCTGCGGACCGGGGTGTCGTGCAGGTACACGCCGAAAGCATTGCCGAGGTCGAACTTGATCTGCCCGAGCGCGCAATCGGGTCCAGGCAGCTGCTGCAGCCGCCCGCCCGGCCGCACCACGAAATGATGGCGGCTCATGTAACCCGGATCACGCCGGATCTTCGGCCAGATTTCCTTGGCGGCGATGGAAGGCGGCACGTTCCAGGGAGGGTTGAACACCACCGCGGTCATATGGTCCGCGAACATGGGCGTGGCCTTGTCGGCGCGGCCGACGATCGCCCGCATGCTGAGGGGAGGCCCGGGCGGATCGAAGAACTCGAGCCGGGCGTCGGCGGTGTTGACCTCCACCCGACGCGCGGGAAGATCGCGCGGCGACCAACGCCAGCGTTCCAGATTCGCGCGGATCTGGGCGAGTCTTTCGGAGACGGGCATGTTCAGGGCCGCGAGCGTCGCCGCGCCGATCCGCCCGTCTTCCTCCAGGCCGTAACGCGCCTGGGCGCGCTTCACCGCCACCTGCAGGGCCGCGTCGAACAAGGAGCCGCTGGTCACGGCAACGGCAGGGTCCTCGACGACCAGGCGAGCCCTCAGCGCGGCGATCTGCGGGCCGGTCTCGCCGAGGGTCGGGCCGGTGAATTTGGGCAGGCTTGGCCAACCCCCGCGCGCCGCGATCGCGCGATAGCGCCCGTAGCCCCGCACCAGGGCCTTGTAGCGCGGGTCGGGTGGCGGCAGGTCCGCCAGCCAGGACGCCAGCCGGTCATTAGACACCGCCGCCGCAAAGCCAGGTGTGGGGTCGTAGGACGCAGGCCGGACCGCCCAGTCGGCGGGAAAGCTGACGCCCGGCAACCGCTGGCCGTGCTGAGCCCTGGCGTAGGTCAGCAAGGCGTCGCGAAGCTGGCCGTTCCCCGGGGCGGACAGCCCTTGGTCAGGCGCCTTGGCCAGCGCCGCGGCGACGACAGCCACGGACGCGGCGGGAATCTCTGGTAGCGGCGGGGCAACTACCGGCGATGCCCAGGCCACGCTCCGCATCAACGCGACAGCGGCCAGAAGAACCGGGAGAAACGCTCGCATAACCTTGGCTCCGCGCGGCCGTTTGACGACGTCCACGACGGATCACCATGCCGCCTTTCCAGAGGGAAACGGAAGCGTCTTGGACGTCAGGCGGGCGGATCGAACACCACCGCGGCGCTGTCCGACCTAGGGCGCCACCGAGCGCAGGAAGGCCGACAGTTCCGCCAGTCCCCCGGTCAGGGCGGCCGCGCTGTTGCCGAAGCCAATACGCACCGCCCCTTCCACCCCGAGCGCCGCGCCGGGCATCAGCAAGGCCCCGGTCTGCGACATCAACCGGGCGCAGAAGTCTTCGGACCCCATGGGCAGGTCATAGTGCAGCAGCGCTACGGTGCCCCCGGTCGGCCGCACCCAGGAGATCAGGGGTTCGCGCGCGATCCAATCGTCGAGCAGCGCGGCATTGGCCCGCACGATGCCGCGGTTGCGCCGCAGCAGGGCGTCGCGGTTCTCCAGGGCGATGGCGGCGAAATGGTCGTCGAGCATGCCGACGCTGATGGTGTTGTAGTCGCGGTGGATCGAGACCCGGTGCAGCAGCGCCTCGCCGGCCACGATCCAACCCAGGCGCAGCCCCGCCAGGGCGAAGGCCTTGGACATGCTGCCGACCGCGATGCCCTTCTCGTAGAGTTCAGCGATCGAGGGCGTCAGCGTATCACTCGCCTGATCAACGCCACGATAGACCTCATCGCAGATCACCCAGGCCCCATTTCGGCTGGCGATTTCCACAAGGGCGCGCAACGCCGCCTCATCCATCACCGCCCCGGTGGGATTGTTCGGATTGGTCAGCGCGATCAGCCGCGTCCTGGGCGTAACCAGAGCCGCGAGTTCGTCGAGATCGGGCAGATAGGCGTTCTCCCGGCGCAAGTGCAGGCGCTTGACGACCGCGCCGAAGCTTTCCGGGATCGAATAGTGCTGCTGATAGGTGGGGACGATGCAGACGACCTCGTCACCGGGTTCGATGAGCGTCTCGTACAGCAGGGCGTTCGCGCCCGCCGCGCCGTGCGTCACCAGCACCTCGTCGGCGTTCCGCCCCGGATAGAGCGAGGCGATGGCCGTCCGCAGACGCTCCGACCCGGCGATCGCGCCGTAGGTCAGTTTCATCGGGAGCAGCTCGTCCAGGATCGTCTCGGTCTTGCCGGCGAGGCTAAGCAGATCGCGCAGTGTGATCGAGTCCACACAGCTTTCGGCCATGTTGAACCAGCAGCGTGTCTCGTTGGCGTTCATCCAGATCTCGACGGCGAAATCCGCGATCTTCATGCTTGCGCCTCCTGGGCCTGGCGCGTGGCCGCGCGGTAAATGACGGTGGCCAGGGCGATGTCTTCCAGGCCAAGGCCAATGGATCGGAAAAAGGCGTGGCGGGTCGGGTCACGCGGACCGGCCGCGCCCGCCACCAGTTCCGGCAGATCACCGACGATAGCCTCGGGCGACCAGCCGAGGCCGTGCTGCGCGATCACCATCTCGCCCGCGCTCAACGGCGCCGTGGCGCGATAGTCGCAATAGACATCCAGGCTTGCGAGCACCTCGGGCGGAATTTCGTGAGCGCGGGGGGCGTTGGTGCTGATCGAGGTAATCACGGCCGGTCGCGTCAAAGTCCTTGGGTCGAGCACCGGGCCGGCCGAGGAGGTGCAGAGCAGTATGACATCCGCGTCCCGCGCCGCGGCCTCCACGCCGGAGACAATCGCGACGCGGGGATCGAGACCGGTGAAGCGGGAGAGAGCAGAGGCGGTCTTCGCCGCCACCGCCTCGGACGTGACCCGGATGCTCCGCCAGTCACGCAGCGGCAGCACGCGCCGCAGGTGCGCCTCCGCCACATCGCCCGTCCCAACGATTGTCAGGTCGCGCGCGCTGGCGTCCGCGATCAGATCCACCGCCAGCGCCGTGGTGGCCGCCGTGCGCTCGGTGGTCAGCCGCCTGGCGTCGCAGAGCATCAGCGGCTCGCCGGTCTCCGTCGACATCAGCAGGGTCCAGGCCGTGATGACCGGCCGCGGTTGCGCGACGATGTAGGGCGAAACCTTCACACCGAACGTCCCCTCCCCCGCCAGCACCCCGGCGTAGGTGATGAAGTCGCCGGCGTCGTTCGGGAACAGGGTCAGGCTTTGGGGCGGCTGGACGGCTGCGCCAGCGTGCAGGCCGGCGAACATGTCGCGCAGAGCCGCCGGCACATCCACCTCGCCGAGCAGGGCGAGCACTGCGGCGTCGTCGAGGATCGGCAGCATTCGGCTCATGGCGCGCACGACTCCAGGCCCGCAACGAATGGCGGTCCAATGGGCTTTTAGACATTTCGTCGAGGACGGAAACGCACCGTCATTAAGGTTCTGGTGACCGAAGCACCTTTGATTCGCCTCCATGACCGCTGTTCGCCAGATGCCCAGATTCGACCATGGAGCCGCGCTCCGGGTTCCTCCCGCGCATGACGCCAAGGGCCGACGCGCCCTGTGGCTGTGGCTTGGCGACGGCGGCAGGCCTTTCGACGACCGCGGGGCCGTGCAGGTGTCCACCCATCATGGTGTCGCCGTCGCCCGGCCGGGCGACTGGATCGTTCTGTCGGTGAGCGGCGACTTCCACGTCACCCGCTCCAGCGCCGGCTGGGACGCCTGAAACGCCCCAGCCTTTTCGCCTGAGACGTCAGGCCTGACGCCAGTTGCCGTGGAAGCCGAAGGGCACGCGGCGGGGCATCCGGGCCGTGGCGATCGGGCCCGCCTCGACGTTCTGGGCGTCGAACACCAGGAACTCGCTGCGGTCCTCGGCGCCGCGATAGACCACGCCGACCATCCAGCCATCGCCCTCGGCCGCATCCGCCTTGCGCGGCACGAACACGAACTCGCCGGGCGTGTCGCCGACAGCGAATTCATAGGCCACCCGCTTGCCGGTAGAGAGGTCGACATGCGCCAGGGCGTCGAAGCCGCCGCGTGAGCGGCCCGTGCTGGCCGGAAACCAGCCGTGCCGATAGCCGAGGCCGGCATGGCGATCGTCTAGGCGCGGGAATTCCCCGGCCAGGTCGTCCAGCTGCGTCCGCTTGATGGCGTTCGAGTCGCCGGCGAGGTCGAAGGTCCAGCGCACCAGCACCGCCGCGGTGTCGTGGCCCCGGCTGCCGTCGGCGTTCGGGAACAGCGGCGCCACCGGGTATTCCATCACGTCGGCGTGGATCAGGTTTCCCTCCTCATAGGCGTTGAGGGGATGGAAGACATAGCAGGCCTCGGTCTCGAACCACCGGATCGTCTCGACACTGGCGTTGCGGGCCATGACGCCCACGAAAGCGCCCTTTTCGGGCTCCCAGGCATAGGGCGGCAGGCCGCTCATCGCCCGCGGCAGGCTGCCGGTCAGGGGCAGGATGGGGAACAGCACGTGGTTACGCGTGACCAGGAAGTCGTGCACCATCGAGCTGTAGGGCGCCTCGAAGTCATCCCGGCGCAGCACCTCGCCCGTGGCGCTGGTGACGCCGTAGGAGCAGGTGTTGGTGAACGGCATCTGGCCCACTGAATAGCCGAACCAGACCATCTCGCCGGTCTCGGGGTCGAGCTTCGGGTGAGCCGTCACCCGGTCTTTGTAGGGCGCCACATAGCCCTTGGACTCCAGGGTCAGGGGATCCATCTCGAAGGGCATGTGCCCCTCTTCCAGGGCCAGCAGTTTCCCGGCATGCCAGACGATATTGGTGTTGGCGACGCCGCTGTCGGTCCCGAGAACCGACGGATCTGTGGTCATTGGGTTGCCGAACGTGCCGAACAGCTTGCGGCCGGCCGCGTGCTCGGCCCCCCACTTGGGCGTGCGCACATAGCGGTTGCGATAGCGAACCTTGCCGTTCTCCACGAAGAAGCCGTGGATCATCCCGTCGCCGCTGAACCAGTGGTAGTCGTCGTCCTGGTCGAACTGCGGATTGGCGCCGTTGCGATAGAACGCCCCGGCCAGATCCTTGGGCATGTCGCCCGTGACCGTCATCTCGACGTCGACTTCGTCCCGCACGGGCGCATAGTTGCCGGCGAGAAAGGGATTGATGCGCTGCGATCCGTCCATGGGAGCCCTCCGCTGTCTGATCTTACGTTGTAAATTTATGCCGCAAGGACTAGGTTGCCGCAAGGGGTAAGTGAGTAGCGTTCGCGCCTATGCCGAAAAATCTTTCCGATACCGACATCGCCGCCTTCCGCGACCGCCTGTGCGACGCGGCGGAGCGCATGTTCGTGGAACTCGGCGCCGCCTCCGTGACCATCCGCCAACTGGCGGCTGCGGTGGGTGTCAGTCCGATGACGCCCTACCGCTACTTCAAGGACAAGGAAGCCATCCTGGCGGCCGTGCGCGCCCGCGCCTTCGACCGCCACGCCGACGTCCTTGAACACGCCTACTATGACACCGCCCCGGAGGCCCGGCCCGGCGCCATCGCGGAAGCCTATATCAGCTTCGCCCTCGACTACCCCGAAGCCTACAAGCTGATGTTCGACATCGCCCAGCCCAACGAGGCGGACTACCCTGACCTGATCCGGGCCGGCGAGCGCTCGCGAAAGACCATGACCCTGCACCTCATGGACGAGATCGCCGCCGGACGCATGACAGGCGATCCCACCTTCATCGCCCACATGTACTGGGCGGCGTTGCACGGCCCCCTGATGTTGGAATTCTCCGGCAAGCTGCCCAAGGGGATCACCGCCCGCGCGCTGATCGGCGCTCTGCTGGTCACGCTCGATCGCGGGACGCTGAACTCCGATCGCCTGCTGCCGCTCGCGGAAGGTTTGTCGCCGGCCGCCTGATCGTGCCATGGAGACTCACCGAGCGGGGAGCTTCATGGCGATATCTACGGCGACGGACAGACCGGGGATGACCCCCATGGGCCGCGTGCGGGCCATTCTAGGCGGCTCGGCCGGCAACTTGGTCGAATGGTACGACTGGTTCGCCTACGCCTCCTTCTCTCTCTATTTTGCCAAGACCTTCTTTCCCAAGGGCGATCAGACCGCACAGCTTCTTCAGACAGCCGCCATTTTCGCCGTCGGTTTCCTGGCCCGCCCCCTCGGCGCCTGGATCTTCGGCCTCTACGCCGACCGGGCCGGCCGCAAAGCGGCCCTGACGGTGTCGGTGGCTCTGATGTGCCTGGGCTCCCTCATGGTCGCGGTCGTCCCTGGCCACGCCGTAATCGGCGCCGCCGCGCCGGCGATCCTCACCCTCGCCCGCCTGTTGCAGGGCCTCAGCGTCGGCGGCGAATATGGCGCCAGCGCCACCTACATGTCTGAAATGGCCGGCAAACATCGCCGCGGCTTCTGGTCGTCCTTCCAGTTCGTCACCCTGATCGGCGGCCAGCTCTCCGCCTTGGCGGTGCTGATCGTCCTGCAACGCCTGCTGACCCCGGCGCAGCTCGGCGACTGGGGCTGGCGCATCCCGTTCGTGATCGGCGCGGCCTTGGCCGTCGTGGTGTTCGCCATCCAGATGGGGCTGGAGGAAAGCGCCTCTTTCGAGGCGGCCAAGGCCAGTCCCCTGCCCCGCTCCACCACGCTGGGCCTTTTCATGAAGCACCCGCGGGAGACCGCCGTGATCTTCGTTCTGACCTCCGGCGGCTCCCTCGCCTTCTATTGCTACACGACCTACATGCAGAAGTTCCTGACCAACAGCGGCCACTTCTCCAAGGATAGCGCGACCCTGATCACCGCCGGGTCCCTGGTGGTCTATCTGCTGGTGCAGCCCCTGCTGGGTCTCCTGGGCGACGTGATCGGCCGCACCCGCCTCATGGCGCTGGGCTTCACCCTCGGCGCCCTGACCGTCTGGCCGATCATGACCACCATCGCCTCGACCCACAGCGCCCTGCTGGCCCTGGCCCTGATCTGCGCGGCGCTGGTGTTCCTCACCGGCTATACGGCGGTGAACGCCGTGGTGAAGGCCGAACTCTTCCCCACCCCGGTCCGCGCCCTGGGCGTCGCCCTGCCCTATGCCCTCGCCAACGCCGTCTTCGGCGGCACCGCCGAATATGCCGCCCTGTGGTTCAAACAGGCCGGTCAGGAAGGCGGATTCTTCATCTATGTCGCCGCCATCATGGCGGTCGCGGCCGTGACCGCCTTCTTCATGGGCGACCCCAAGGGCCTGGGCCTCATCGACGACTGACGCCCAGGTTCACACCAGAGACACCCTCAGGCTGAGACGCCGACCCCGATGGGGCAGGTCACGCCCGTGCCGCCGATGCCGCAGTAGCCGTCCGGATTCTTGGCCAGGTACTGCTGGTGATAGTCCTCGGCGAAATAGAAGGTTCCGGCGGCGGCGATCTCGGTGCTGATCGCCCCGCGGCCGGCCGAAGCCAAAGCCGCCTGATAGAGATCACGCGACTGGCGGGCCGCCGCCTCCTGCTCCGGCGAGACGGTGTAGATTCCGGAGCGGTACTGCGTGCCGATGTCATTGCCCTGGCGCATGCCCTGGGTCGGATCATGGTTCTCCCAGAACGCCTTCAGCAGGGCCTCGTAGGAGGTGACGGACGGATCGAACACCACGCGCACGGCCTCGGTGTGGCCGGTGCGGCCGGTGCAGACCTCCTGATAAGTCGGATTGGGCGTGTAGCCGGCCACATAGCCCACCATCGTCACCCAGACACCCGGCAGCTGCCAGAACTTGCGCTCCACGCCCCAGAAACAGCCCATGGCGAAATCGGCGGTCTGGAAGCCGTCCGGATAGGGGCCCTTCAGGGGGCGGCCGTTGATGAAGGACACCGCGGCGGTGGGGATCTCGACGCCCCGGCCCGGCAGGGCGGCCTCGCGGGTGACCATTTCGACGGTTTTCCGGAAGAATGACATAGGGGCCTCGCTGCGGATGAAGGGGCTAGATAGGGCTCGCCGGCGCCGATTTCCACCGGCGCGGAGGGTGTTTCCCTGAGAGTCAGGGGTTCGGGATCAGGTTCGCTTCCCAGTACTCGGCGGTTACAAGCGGCGAGACCTGTTTCGCGGCGCTCATGTCCGTGGCCGCTCCGCCGGCGTCGCCGCGCCCCTGCTTGGCCAGGCCGCGACCGAACAGCGCCGTGGCGTTCTTCGGATCCGCGGCGATCACCGTCTGGAAGTCGGCCAGCGCCCCGTTCAGGTCGTTTTCGATCAGCTTGATGATGGCCTGACCATTGCGCGCCTCGGGGTTGGCCGGATCGAGTGTCAGCGCCTGGGCGCAATCGCCTTCGGCGACGCCGAGGGCGTCGAGATTGGGGAGGCCGGGCCGCGCGGCGATAGCGATCTTCATCCGGCATCGCGCCGCCCACCGCCCCGGCTTCGCGGCGTCGACCTTCAGCGCCGCGTCGACATCTGAGAGCGCGGCCTTGTACTTCTTCTGGCGGGCGTAGGCGCCGCCGCGGTTGGTCAGGGCGGCGTCGAGCTTGGGGTTCTGCTTCAGGGCCGTGGAAAAGTCGGCCACTGCCTCGTCCACCTGGCCGAGGGTCAGCTTCGCCAGCCCCCGGTTGTTGAAGGCTTCCGCATAGATCGGTTGCAGGGCGATCGCCTGGCTGAAGTCCTGCACCGCCCGGGCCGGCATGGCCTTGCCGTCGCTGAACACCACGCCGCGGTTGTAATAATAGAGCGCCGAGCCGGGTTTCAGGGCGATGGCCTTGTTGAGATCGGTCAGGGCGAGGTCCCACTCCGCCAGTTGCATATGGGCGCGGGCGCGGTTGTTCAGCGCCACCGACTTCGCCCCGGGCGGCTCAAGCAGATTGTCGATCATCGAGGTGCAGGCCACCATCGCCGGGCTCGGCGCCCCGAAGGCGCAGGTCTGCAGCTTCTTGTCCCAGTCGTCGGCGCGCGCGGACGCCGCGCCCAACAGCGCCATGGCCGCGAGCGCGCCGCGCCAGCGATAGTCCTTGGCCTTCCCCATCGCCCAACCCCTGTCGAAGCCCGAGGGCGTCCGCCTCGCCGGAGAGACTACGCGCGATTGACCGCTATTCAATCACCTGGCGCGCGACCATCGACCATCTTCGCTTGTGGCCGGGCCTTCGATGCGTATATTGCGCGCCTTCCGCGCGGGGGGTCCTTAGACCCCGTCCGCACGCGTCGCCCCGGATTCGGGGCGCACGCTGGTGATGGTGAGTTGGCCGAGTGGTTGAAGGCGCACGCTTGGAAAGCGTGTTTAGGGGAAACTCTAACGTGGGTTCGAATCCCACACTCACCGCCATCCCTCAGAGGCGTCACTCCAGACGGTCGGGGTCGTCGGTGTCCTGGAGGATGGGAACCCGGCTCGGCCCCGTGAACAGGGAGCAGCGCGGCCGGTAGAACGGCGGATTGGGGGTCCAGCCCTCGCC
>CAIQJF010000044.1 GCA_903872075.1 uncultured Caulobacteraceae bacterium
AGGCGCTGCACGGCGGCCGACTGTGGGCTACTTCCCCAGCGCCCCATAGATCGCCTTCTGCCACATGGGCAGGGCGAGGCGGGCGCCGAGGCGGGTATTCTGTCCCATGTTGGCCACGGCCTCAGGCCCTAGTTCCATGGAATTCTGGATCAGGTAGATGGCGATCAGGTCCTCCACCGGATCGGCTTGCCACCAGGTGCCGAAGGCGCCCGGCCAGCCGAACGAGCCGTCCGAACCCGCGCCCATCCACGCCTGTTTCTCGGCGTCGGTTATGACCGACACGCCCAGGCCGAAGCCCTGACCCATCCAGAACGGGATGCCCATGAAGGTGAACTCCCGCTGGGCGTCTGTCAGCCGGTTGGTGCGCATCAGATCGACAGTTTCGGCTTTCAGCA
Organism: uncultured Caulobacteraceae bacterium; assembly: GCA_903872075.1. Classification (GTDB taxonomy): domain Bacteria; phylum Pseudomonadota; class Alphaproteobacteria; order Caulobacterales; family Caulobacteraceae; genus Acaudatibacter; species Acaudatibacter aquilonius. The sequence goes on from CAIQJF010000044.1 coordinate 396, forward strand.
GGCGCACGCCGTCCACTTCGCCGCGGGCGAGCAGCATACGGGCGAACTTCAGATAGTCGTCCGCCGTGGAGATCAGCCCGCCGCCGCCGCCGCAATAGGCGGGCGGCGTATCGTGCGTGCTGAAGGCCACCGCTTCCAGGGCCCCGGTCTCCTGATCCTGACGATAGACCACCGCGGCGCGGTCGCGGTTGGCCGGCGGGATGTAGAAGTCGGTGTCGACCATACCCAGCGGCTGGAAAATCCGCTCGAACAGGAACTGACGAAAATCCATGCCGGCCACACGGCCGACCAGAAAGCCCAGGACATCCGTGGCGTGGCTGTAGTGGAATCGCTCGCCGGGCGGATAGGAGAGGGGCAGGCCGCCCAGGGCCGCCAGCCAGGCATCCGGGGTCATGGCGCTGTTCAGCACATCGCCCAGCGCGCGGTGGTAGGCATGGGCGATCGGGCCGACCGAGCTGAAGCCATAAGCCAGGCCGGCGCGGTGGGTCAGCAGATCCTCGACGGTGATGTCGCGCGGGGCCGGATAGGTGTCTTCCACGGAGCCGGTGGCGTCCTTCTGGACCTGCATGTCCTTGAACTCGGGCAACCAGCGCGTGATCGGATCTTCGAGCGCGAGTTTGCCTTCCTCCAGAAGCATCAGCACGGCGACCGACGTGACGGGCTTGGTCATGGACGCGATGCGGAAGAGCGTATCGCGCGTCATGGGGGCGCCCGTTTCCAGGTTGCGCTTGCCCTGGGCGGTGGTCTGGACCACCTCGCCATTGCGCCAGACGAGTGTCACCGCGCCGGAGAGGTCGCCAGAGGCGATCACGCCATCGAGCACGGCGGGAGCGCCAGCCAGGGCGTCAAGGTTGAAAGTGTTCGCTGAAACCGATGCGCCGTCCATGTGGTCCTGCTCCCTGGGATCGTTGTCGTCGAATGGATAGGGGCAATCTCGCGTCGCGGCTAGATCACCGCGCAACGTCGGGATCGGTCTGCATCATCCGCGCGCGGACCGTGTACACCCCGTCGCCGCTGAGCACCCCAGCCCGGGCGAAGAGACGGCCGGCCTGCCAGTTGGAAAGACCCAGTTCGGGGCGGTTCAGGGCGTATTGACCGTCGACCCAGCGGGTGAAGCCATCGCCGATAAAGGCGGCGTCCACCGCGGCGAAGAAGCGTCGTCGCGTGGCGTCGTCGTCGGTGATGATCGAGGCAATGAAGCGGGGGCTGTACGTGTTGAACAGCGTCGCGGCGTGGTCCGGGCTGTCGACCAGCTTCAGCGATACCTCCGGAGTTTCCTCCCATTCCCATTCATGAGCGAGGTCGGCGTCGGCGATGACCTCCACCAGGGGTTCGTCGTGGTCGCCATCGGCCCGCCGGACCCGCGTCCGAGCCGCGAGCCATCGGCCGGGGAGGGCGGCTTCGTCACCGGCCGCCACATGCAGTTTCACTCCGTGGCCGCGGCGGTCGCCGGCGCGCTTCAACGCCTGGAGAAAGACCGGAATGAGGTCGGCCGCGCGCGTGCGGTGAATGCAGCAGACGTTCAGGGTGTTGCAGACCTTGCGATCGAGCGAGTGGAACACGGCGGCCGCGAAACGCGCCTCGTCGGCGTCCGGCGCGGCGACCAGCCACGCCCCGCCAGTTCCATGAAGACTGACCGGTACGCCAGACTGGCGGGCGACTCCCCCCAGTTGCGCCACGGCTGGCCCCGATCCGCGGGCCACGGCCAACGAGAGGCGAGAGTCGGAGAACAAGGCCCAGCCGGCCGCGTGTTCGAGGCTGTCGACCAGCACCGCGGCGCCTTCCGGGAGGCCGGAGTCCCGCAAGGCGGGGATCAGGGCATGCGATGACAGGGCCCGCGCCGTCTGCAGGGCGTCGCCGCCGATGCGGAACACCACCGTATTGCCGCCGCGGATGACGCCGGCGGCGTCGGCGAACACATTGGGCCGCCCCTCGAACACAAAGCCCACCACGCCCAGCGGCGCGGTGATCTGTTCAACGGACCAGCCGTCGTGATCGACACGTTCGACCAGCCGTTCTCGCCCTGCCGGTGTATCCCGCCACGCCCGCAGTCCGTCGATCATGTCGGCGCGCATTCGGTCGGAAGCGACGAGGCGCGTCGTGCTGCGTCCGCGCGCTGTCGCCCAGTCCACGTCCTGAGAATTGGCTTTGGCCACCTCATCCCAGATGGCTGGGGTCTCAAGGTTGGCGGCGAAGCGCTCGAAAAAGTCTGTGATTTGCTGGTCGCTCACCTTGGCGATGTCGGTGAACGCCGCGCGAGCCCGTGTCACGGCCGCTTCGGCTATGTCGTGAACGGTCCTGGGGATGTGCAGCAGATCGCCGCACTCCTGAACCACTATGAGGCGGTCGCCAGCCCTGAATTTGGCCGCGAGTTCGGGCGTGACGAGGCTCAACCTGTCGCCACCCCACACTATGGGCATGCCTTCGGTCAGGGTCTCTAGCGTGCGGGTCATGGCTGGGCTTTAGCGAATGAGCGGCCCGCCACCCAAGACAAAAAGGAATATGGTCTGCGCGCCGATTGCCTCGCCTGGGGCGGCGCATTAATCCGCCATACCGACCAACACTGAGGATCGCCCATGAAAACCCGCGCCGCCGTCGCCTGGAAAGCCGGAGCCCCTCTGACCATAGAGACCGTGGATTTGGAAGGGCCTGGCCCCGGCGAAGTGCTGGTGGAGATCAAGGCCACGGGCATTTGCCACACCGACGAGTTCACACGCTCTGGCGGCGATCCTGAAGGTTTGTTTCCCGCTATTCTCGGCCATGAGGGCGCAGGTGTGGTTCTCGAAATCGGCGCCGGGGTGACCAGTGTGAAGCCCGGCGACCACGTCATCCCGCTCTACACGCCGGAATGCCGGCAATGTAAGTCGTGCCTGTCGCGCCGGACCAACCTGTGCACCTCGATCCGCGCCACCCAGGGCCAGGGCCTGATGCCCGACGGCACCAGCCGCTTCTCGCTCAATGGCGAGAAAATCCATCACTACATGGGCTGCTCGACCTTCGCGAACCACACGGTCCTGCCCGAGATTGCCCTCGCCAAGGTCCGCGAGGACGCCCCTTTCGATAAGATCTGCTACATCGGCTGCGGCGTGACCACCGGCGTCGGCGCGGCGATCTGGACCGCGAAGGTCTGGCCAGGCGCCAATGTCGCCGTGTTCGGCCTCGGCGGCATCGGTCTCAATGTCCTGCAGGGCGCGAAGATGGCCGGCGCCGACAAGATCATCGGCATCGACCTCAACCCCGCACGGGTGGAGATGGCCAGGAAGTTCGGCATGACCCACTTCATCAACCCCGACGAGGTCGGGCGGGACAAGGTGGTGCAGGCCGTGGTCGATCTGACCGGCGGCGGAGCGGATTTCTCCTTCGAGTGCATCGGCAACGTGAACACCATGCGCCAAGCGTTGGAGTGCTGCCATCGCGGCTGGGGCGAAAGCATCATCATCGGCGTGGCCGGAGCAGGGCAGGAGATCGCAACCCGCCCGTTCCAACTGGTCACTGGCCGTGTCTGGAAAGGCACTGCCTTCGGCGGCGCGCGCGGGCGCACCGACGTGCCGAAAATTGTCGACTGGTACATGGAGGGGAAGATCGAAATCGATCCTCTGATTACCCACATCCTGCCCCTGGAAGAGATCAACAAGGGCTTCGATCTGATGCACGCCGGGGAGAGCATCCGGTCGGTCGTGGTGTTCTAGACCTGCGCGAAGCCGCCCAACCTGACTGGCAGCGGAAACGTTTACGTTCCAGGTTTGAATCGGCTACGGCGAGAACAGGGCAAGGCGGGTGATCTCGCCCATTGTGGAGAGACTTGGCGTGGTTCAGACGAGACAGCGGTGCGCCGCCACTGCAACGCAAATCTTTACCGCCGCCGCAGCGGCCATAGCCGTGCTCGCCGCTCAAGGCGCGCAGGCCGGAACCTATACCGCGATCGCTCCCTATGTGGGCACCGGAACGAGCACGGGCGTCCTGGGGATTAACAACGCCGGTTACATGACCGGGACTGTCGGCAATGCCGACGGGAGCGGTTCGGCCTTCATTCGTGATCCCTCGGGCGTCTACACCCTGTTCACGAACAATGGCGATTTCAACACGGTGGGGCGGGCGATCAACAGCGCCAATACGATCACCGGCTACTCGACCGACTCCAGTCAGGTGCTCAGTGTCGACTCGGAGTTCTCAAGGAGCTCCGGCGGCGCGCTAACGCAACTCTCAGCCGCTGGGCCAGGCGCGCTGCACGGCATCGCCCAGGGGATCAACAGTTCGGGCGCGATCGTCGGTGACTACTTCTTTAAATCAGGCGGCAAAACCTATCGTCACGGGTTCCTTCTTGCTAGCGGCGTGTTCACGGACATCTCCGTCGGTCCGGCCGTCAACCAGCGCACCCAGGCGCGTGGTATAGCGGACGCCGGCGTCATCGACGGCTGGGTGTCGCAGGCGGGTGTCATCGAAGGCTTTGTCTATTCAGGCGGCGTCTTCCAGTTCATCTCCGACCCAAATCCCAATGCGGTAGGCACTTATCTGGAAGCGCTGAACAACAACGGCCTGGCGTCGGGCGAGTGGTTCGATGCGAGCGGCAATTCGACGGCCTTTATCTACGACACGGTGCATCACACGTTCGCTGACCTGCTGCCGCCGGTCGCTGGTAGCTATGACGCCTTCGGGCTCAACGATGCGGGCCGAGTGGTCATCACTGGGGTCGATCTGGCTGGAAATTCGGTGAATTATCTCTACAGCCCGGGTGTTCCCGAACCCGCCTCCTGGGCGCTGGTGCTGGTCGGCGTCGGCGGCCTTGGCGCGGTCCTGCGGCGGACGCGGAAGGACCGGGCGGCGCTCGCCGTCTGATCTGGGCGAGATTCGTGTCCATGAAACGCCGTCGGCCCCCGCGCCGGCGGCGTTTTTTGTGATCGCGCCATGGGCGGCCGAGTCGCACTCCTCCGCGCGGTCAACGTCGGCGGAGCCAACCGGCTTGCGATGGCCGATCTCAGGATTGTGGCCGAGAACCTCGGCTATCTGGCTGCGAAGACCCTGCTGCAGACCGGCAATCTGGTGATTGAGCCCCCGACCGAAGAGCCTGTCGCGACCACGGAGGCGCGGCTGCAGGCGGCTCTCGTGGCCCATCTGGCTCTCAATGTCGACGTCATTGCCCGGACCGCAGCCGAGTGGTCCGCGACGATGACCGCAAATCCCTTCGAGGAGGAGGCGCGGCATGACTCCGCGCGACTTGTGATCATGGCGCTGAAGGCGGATGCGGCGCCAGGCGGCGAAGCCCGGCTCATCGGGACCATTCGCGGTCCGGAACAGGCGCGCCTCCGCGGACGTGATGTCTTCATCCACTATCCGGATGGGATGGGCGCCAGTCGCCTCACGGCCGCGGTCGTTGAACGGGCCCTGGGCGTTCGCGGGACGGCGCGAAACTGGAATACGGTTCAGAAGATCGCCGCGCTGCTGGCGGATTGATCTCCCTCAGAGCGACTCAGGCCGGTCGCGCGCGGAGAGCGCCTCGGCCACGGCGGCGAGGTCTGCGAGCGTGTTCACATTGGCGAAGGCGTGCTCGTCGCTGAAATCCACCGCCCTGGCGCCGATCTCGTCGAGCAACGCGCCGACGGCAGGGTGATCTCCCTGAGCCAGGCGAGAACGCAGCGCGGGGCCGTTGCTCACCCGCCAGACTGCGCAGAGACCATGTCGGCGGTCCGCGCTGGTCGGATAGGCGGCCGTTCCCTCGCCCAAAGCCTCCACAAGGCGGGCCAAATGTTCTGCCCGGACGGCGGGCGTATCGCAGGTCATGGTGATGAGAGCGTCGAAACCGGCCGCCGCCGCCCAGGTTAGACCGGCCGCAAGTCCGGCCAGAGGTCCGGCGGCGTGACTGGGGTCATCTGGAAGCACCGTTCTTCCGTCAGCGAGGGCCAGCTTTGCCGCGCCCGATCCGGGCGCGGCGCTCACGGCGACCTCCGCGCAGCAACTATCGAGGGCCTGAAGGCTGCAGGCCAGCAGCGGCATTCCGCCCAGCAAGGCGACCGCTTTTTCCGCCCCGAAGCGTCGTGACCGGCCGCCCGCCAGAACCAACCCCGCGAAACCGTCCCGCAATGTCGCTTTTTTCGTCGGTGGCATCGGACTTGTTCGCGTCTGGTTAACGCCCGTCATGTCCTATCTGGGCTCCGTGGAAACGCCGCAGCCCTGGTCGCCCGAAGGGGTCCAAGCGATCGTCGCCGCCCACCAGTCGCTGGAAGGGCCGCTGATCCCTATTCTGCACGCGTTGCAGAATATCTACGGTTGTGTCCCGCGGGAAGCCGTATCGATAGTCGCCCACGCGCTGAACCTCAGCCGCGCTGAAGTGCACGGGGTCGTCACATTCTACCATGACTTCCGGGACCGGCCCGCCGGCGACCGCGTCGTGAAAATCTGCCGAGCTGAAGCCTGCCAGGCGAAAGGCGGCGAGGCGGCGGCGCGGGTCCTGCTGTCGGTGCTCGGCCTGCCGCACGACACGGCTTGGGGCGGGACAACCACTGACGGTGTGGTGACGGTCGAGCCTGTCTATTGCCTGGGCCTCTGCGCTGTCGCCCCGGCCGCCCTGATTGATGGCGAACCCTTCGGTCGTTTCGACGGCATGCGGCTTTGTGAGGCGGTGGGATCGTGATCCGTCTCTACATCCCTGGCGATGCCGCCGCTCTGGCGGTGGGGGCCAGTGATGTCGCCCGCGCCATGACGTCTGAGGCCGTCCGCCGCGGCGTGGACATTGCGATCACGCGGACGGGCTCGCGCGGCATGGTCTGGCTCGAACCTCTCGTCGAAGTTGAAACGCCGGGAGGGCGGATCGCCTATGGCCCGGTCGATGCGCACGACGTGGCCTCGCTCTTCGACGCCGGTTTTCTGGCGGGTGACGACCACCCCTTGCGGATAGGGCGTCCTGAAGATCATCCCTGGCTCCGGGACCAGACGCGGATAACCTTCGCCCGATGTGGCATAGTCGACCCTGCGTCCCTGTCGGACTATCGCGCCCGCGGCGGGTTCGCCGGGCTGGCCAAGGCCCGCGCGATCGGGCCGGAAGCAATCATCGCCGCCGTGACCGCCTCTGGTCTGCGCGGGCGGGGCGGGGCCGGCTTTCCAGCCGGGATCAAGTGGAAGACGGTCGCGGCCGCCGCCGGCGCGCCGAAATATGTCGTCTGCAATGCCGACGAGGGCGACAGCGGCACTTTCGCCGACCGTATGATCCTGGAAGGCGATCCCTTTGCCTTGATCGAGGGCATGGCCATCGCCGGCTTCGCCACCGGCGCGAACACGGGATTCGTCTACGCCCGGTCGGAATATCCCCACGCCATTCGCGCGTTCGGGCGCGCGCTCGACGTCGTAAGGGCCGACGGCGCACTCGGCGCCTTCGACATCAAACTTCGGATCGGGGCGGGGGCCTATGTCTGCGGGGAAGAGACCGCGCTGCTGGAGAGTCTCGAAGGCAAGCGCGGCCAGGTTCGGGCCAAACCGCCGCTGCCGGCTCACAAGGGTCTGTTTGGTCAGCCCACCGTCGTGAATAATGTTCTCACCCTCGCCACCGCGCCCTGGATCCTGGCTCATGGGGCCGAAGCCTATGCCAATCTCGGCGTCGGCCGCTCGCGCGGAACTCAACCCATTCAGCTGGCTGGTAATGTAAGATTTCCAGGGCTTTATGAGACGCCATTCGGGCTGACGCTCGGCGAGCTTGTCATGGGTGTCGGCGGCGGAACCGCCAGCGGCCGGCCGGTGCGGGCGGTGCAATGCGGCGGCCCGCTCGGGGCCTATTTCCCGCCCGCGCTGTTCGACACGGTCTACGACTATGAGGCGTTCGCGGCCCGGGATGGCCTCATCGGACATGGTGGAATCGTGGTCTTCGACGACACTGTCGACATGGCCGTCCAGGCCCGCTTCGCCTTCGATTTCTGCGCGCTGGAGAGTTGTGGCAAGTGCACGCCCTGCCGGATCGGTTCGGTGCGCGGGGCGGAGACCCTCGACAAGGTGATCGCGGGCATTGAGGTCGAAGCCAACCTCGCGCTCGTCGAGGATCTCTGCCACACGCTGAAATTCGGATCGCTTTGCGCCCTTGGAAGTTTCACGCCCTATCCGGTGATGAGCGCCCTGACGCACTTTCCGGAGGATTTCCGGCGTCTTGCCGCAGGTTCCGAGACGAGGGTAAGTTGATCGCCATGGCCCTGGGATCCGACATCGACCTTGGAACCCCGCCGGTCTCTTCCGACCGGATGGTCGACCTGACGATCGACGGCCGGCCGGTCACCGCCCCTGAGGGCGCCTCGATCCTTCGCGCCGCAGCCCTGGCCGGTATCGACATTCCCAAGCTCTGCGCCACGGACAGCCTGGAGCCGTTTGGATCCTGCCGGCTGTGTCTGGTGGAGATCGAGGGCCAGAACGGCACGCCGGCCTCCTGCACGACGCCTGTGGCGGATGGCATGGCTGTGGCCACGCACAGCGAACGGCTGGACCGACTCCGGCACGGCGTCATGGAACTCTACCTGTCGGATCATCCCGGGGCCGGCATCAAGACCGCGATAGGCGAGGCCGCGCGGCGCGCCGGGGTGACCGAGGTTCGCTACGGCGAGGGCGGCGCCTGTCACGCGGAGGCCAAGGCGGACGCGTCTAACCCCTATTTCACCTTCCATTCCTCGGCCTGTATCGTCTGTTCGCGCTGCGTGCGGGCCTGTGACGAAGTGCAGGGCACGCTGGCCCTGACCATCGCCGGCCGGGGTTTCGCCTCACATGTATCGGCCAGCCAGGAGGAGACCTTTCTCGGCTCGGAGTGCGTTTCCTGCGGGGCCTGCGTCCAGGTCTGTCCTACCGACGCCCTGATCGAGAAGAGCGTCATCGCGGCGGGTGCGCCCGAGCGGTCCGTGGTCACCACCTGCGCCTATTGCGGCGTCGGCTGCGCCTTCGAGGCGCAGATGAAGGGCGACCAACTGGTCCGCATGACGCCCTGGAAGCACGGCAAGGCCAATCATGGCCACAGCTGCGTGAAGGGGCGCTTCGCGTGGGGCTACGCCAATCACCGCGAGCGGATGCTCAAGCCCATGGTCCGCGAGGCGATCACGGACGCCTGGCGCGAAGTCGGCTGGGATGAGGCGATCGCCTTTGCGGCGGACCGGTTCAGGACGATTCAGCAAACCTATGGCCGGGGCTCCTTGGGCGCGATCACCTCGTCGCGGTGCACCAATGAAGAAACCTATCTGGTGCAGAAGCTGGCCCGCGCCGCGCTTCACACCAACAATGTCGACACCTGCGCCCGCGTTTGCCACTCGCCCACGGGCTATGGTCTGAAGGCGGCTTTCGGGACATCCGCGGGCACGCAGGACTTCGACTCCGTCGACCATAGCGACGTGATCCTGGTGATCGGCGCTAACCCCACCGATGCTCACCCGGTGTTCGCCTCGCGGATGAAGCGTCGGTTGCGGGCCGGCGCCAAGCTCATCGTCATCGATCCACGCGGCATCGATCTGGTGCGCATGCCGCATATCTCCGCGACCCACCATCTGGCCTTGACCCCAGGCACGAACGTCGCCGTGCTCAACGCCCTGGCCCACGTCATCGTGACCGAGGGCCTTGTCGACGAGGCCTTCGTCCGGGACCGCTGCGACCTCGCGGCCTTCCAGGCCTGGGCCGCCTTCATCGCCGATCCCGTCAACAGCCCTGAGGCCGTGGAGACTGTCTGCAGCGTGCCGGCCGCCGAACTGCGGGCCGCCGCTCGGCTTTACGCGACCGGAGGTGCGGCAGCCATCTACTACGGTCTCGGCGTCACGGAGCACAGCCAGGGCACGACCACCGTCATGGCCATCGCCAACCTCGCCATGGCCACGGGCAATCTCGGACGCCCGGGCGTGGGCGTGAATCCGCTGCGCGGTCAGAACAATGTCCAAGGCGCCTGCGACATGGGGTCTTTCCCCCATGAACTCAGCGGCTATCGCCACGTCTCTGATGAGCCAACCCGGCGGCTGTTCGAGAGCCTTTGGGGCGTGGCGTTGGATCCTGAGCCCGGCCTGCGTATCCCCAACATGATCGACGCCGCGATCGACGGCTCGTTCCGAGGCATCTACATCCAGGGCGAGGACATCCTTCAATCGGATCCGGACACCCACGTGGTGGCCGCGGGGCTGGCGGCCATGGACTGCGTGATCGTGCAGGACCTGTTCCTTAACGAGACCGCCTCTTACGCCCACGTGTTCTTTCCTGGATCCACGTTTCTCGAGAAGGACGGCACCTTCACCAACGCCGAGCGGCGGATCCAGCGGGTTCGTAAGGTGATGGAACCGCGCAACGGCCTTGCCGACTGGGAGATTACGCAGAGGTTCAGCAACGCCCTGGACTATCCCATGACCTACGGCCATCCGCGCGAAATCATGACTGAGATCGCCGCCCTGACGCCGACCTTCGCCGGCGTGTCCTATGACAAGCTGGAAGAGCTCGGCTCAATCCAATGGCCTTGCAACGCCGATGCGCCGGAGGGTACGCCGGTCATGCACATCGGCCATTTCGCGCGGGGCGCGGGCGAGTTCATGCTCACCGAATATGTGCCCACCGAAGAGCGCACGGGCGTCCGGTTCCCACTGCTGCTGACCACCGGCCGGGTGCTGACCCAATACAATGTCGGCGCTCAAACCCGCCGCACGGAGAACAGCATCTGGCACAAGGAAGATCGCCTCGAAATTCATCCGCATGACGCAGAACACCGCGGGATCGCCGACGGGGACTGGGTGAAACTGGCCAGTCGCGAAGGGGAGACGAGCCTACGCTCGCTCATAACCGAGCGTGTGGCGCCGGGTGTGATCTACACGACCTTCCACCATCCCAGCACCCAGGCCAATGTCGTGACGACCGAGCACTCCGACTGGGCTACCAACTGCCCGGAGTACAAGGTCACGGCCGTTCAGGTGACCCTGTCGAAGGGCCCCACGGCGTGGCAGACGGCGGCGGAGGCCCAGAACCGTCTGGCGCGACGGATCGTCCCGGTTCCGGCGGAATAGTCCGGTGGACGCCCGGCGGCTCACGAGCATGGCCAATCAGATCGCGGCCTTCTTCCGCCTGCAGGGCGACGCCGCGGCGGTGGCGGGCATCGAGGATCACCTGCGAAAATACTGGGACCCGCGAATGCGCGGACAGATCATTGCCCATCTCCGCGCCGGCGGCGAAGGTCTGGCGCCTGCGGCACGCGAGGCCGTGGCGCGGCTGGATCAGGGAGTCCAACAGACTTCCTGAATGCAAAAACGCCGCCGGCCTTGTGAGCCGGCGGCGTCTTTGTCGAAGTCGTGCCGCGTGTTTAGGCCGCGAGGGCCGCCTTGCGGCGGGCGCGCATCGCAACGCCGAGGCCGCCGAAGCCCACGAGCATCAGAGCCCACGTGGCCGGCTCAGGCACGCTGCCGCCGTTGTAGGTCACGTCGTCCATCACGAAGAAGTCGGGGCTCGGGCTGAGCACTTCGACCTTGTCCACCAGGCCGGAATAGCCGGAGGCCAGGAAGGTCGGGGTGCCGCTGGGAGCCAGAGTGCTGCTGGTCCAGACCACGTTGCCCGCCAGGCTCAGCTGGAAGGTGACGGTCGCGTAGCCGAAGCCGGCGAAGGAGGCACCGTTGAACACCACCGGGGCGGAGAAATCGAATTCGCCGTTGGAAGTGAAGTCATAAACGCGCTGGTAGTTCGAGGCGGGGTTATAGGGCGGCTGGTAGAAGTCATAGTGGGTCCAGCCGCCCGGGCTCCAGGTAATGCCCGCATAGCCGTTGGCCACGGCAGCCTGGCCCGAGAGGTCATCGAAGGTGACGACGGTGGCGGAGGCGTTGTGCGCCATAGCGAATAGGCCGAGGGCGGCGACGCCGACGGCGAGCAATTGCTTAGTCATTTTGGTGGCCCCTTCAGGAAGGTGGTGAATCAAAAAACATATGGGACTACGGTAACATATGAGGCGGGACAGAGGCAAGGGGGGGGCGTATTGGGGCGCAAACGAGACATTCCCTGCGCGATCCAACCACGCTCCAGCCGCTGGCTGCAGCCGCGCAGAGGCTTCCGCCGGGCTCAAACCGGTCTAAGCTTCAATCATGACCAACGGCGATCCGCCTTTTGACGTCCGTCCGGCCGAGAGTTGGCGAAGCGCCTTAGAGTTGCGGGAGGCGATTCTTCGCGACACGCCTCTGGAGGCGGCCATTGGTATCGCCTTCGACAGCGCGCCCTATGTGGTGGTTATGGCGAGCCCTGCGGACGTCGAGGATCTCGCGGTGGGTTTCACGGTAACCGAACAGGTCGCGCCGCTTTCGGCCATAGAGCGCGTGACGGTGTCGAGCCAGCCGGAGGGACTGCTGGCCGACATCCTGTTGACCAAGAGCGCCGGCGAGAACCTTTCGAGGTCCCGCAGGCGCACTCTGGAGTCGCGCTCAAGCTGCGGGCTCTGCGGCGTCGAGACTTTGCGCGACGCCGTACGCCCGATCACGCCCGTCGGTCCGGGTCCGGTTGTCTCGCGCAGCGCGGTCCAGCGGGCGCTGGCGGCTCTGGAGAACGGCCAGGCGCTGGGCGCGAGAACCCGGGCGACGCACGCCGCCGCCTGGTCGGACGACGCGGGCACGGTGCTGCTCCTGCGCGAGGATGTCGGCCGCCACAACGCCCTCGACAAGTTGGTGGGCGCTGCGCTGCGCGCGGGCCTCGATCCGCAGGGCGCAATGATTCTGGTCACCAGCCGGTGTTCCTACGAAATGGTGGAGAAGACGGCGGCGGCGGGGGTGTCGATCCTGGTGGCCATCTCCGCGCCGACGTCGCTGGCCATCGATAGGGCCGAGGCGGCCGGGATGACGCTCATCGCCCTGGCCCGAGCCGACGGGCACATGGTCTTCTGCGGCGGCCACAGGCTGGCCGAGGCATGACCACGCCGGCCGAGGGCTCGCGCGCGGCGACCGCGCCCTGGTACGCGCCCGCCCGTCTTCGTCGGACCTGGCTGCATTGGCTGCATGTGCTGCGTGGGTTGATACGGGCCAGCGAACTGGTTCTGGCGCTAATTGCGGCGGGCGTCGGCGCCGTGAGCGGCCTGGCGACGGTCGGCGTCAGCGCCGCGGCGCACGGCCTGCAGCGACTGTTCTTCGGGATTGCGGCCGACGAGCGCCTGTCGACAATTCCCGCGCTGGGCTGGGGGCGCGTACCGTTCCTGCCGCTGGGTGGGCTGGTGCTTGGGCTTGTGACCTGGGCCTGGATGCGCCGATATCCGCGTCCGGTGGTCGACCCGGTCGAGGCCAATGCCCTGCGGGGAGGGCGGATGTCGGCGCGGGACAGCCTGTTCCTGGGCGTGCAGAGTGTCATTTCCAATGGTTTCGGCGCCTCGGTAGGGCTGGAAGCGGCGTACGCTCAGTTGGGCGGAGTCGTCGCTTCCCTGACCGGCGGGGCTCTGAACCTGCGTCGCAGCGATCTGCGCGCCTTTGTCGGCGCGGGGGCGGGAGCCGGGATCGCCGCGGCGTTCGGCGCCCCGCTTACCGGGGCCTTCTATGCTTTCGAGATCATCATCGGCACCTACACCGCCGCCAACATCGCCCCGGTAGTCGCCGCGGCCCTGGCCGGCGCGCTTGTCAGCCGGTTGCTTGGGTCGGACACGCTGGTCTTTCACGCTCACGTCACCGACACCTTGTCGGCCTCGCACTATGTGATGTTCGCGCTGCTCGGCCTGATCTGCGCGCTCGCCGGGGTGGCGATCATGCGGCTGGTGGCGATTATGGAGATGGCGGTGTCCCGCCTGCCCGGGCCGCGATGGCTGCGCCCGACGGCGGGTGGCCTGATCCTCGCAGCGCTCGCCTGGTACGTCCCGGAAACCCTTTCGGCTGGCCACGGGGCGATGCACTACGACTTCGCCGCCGAACTGGGGATGACGACGCTGGTCACCCTGTTGCTGGCCAAGTCGGCGGCATCGGTTGTGGCCCTCGGCTTTGGCTTCCGCGGGGGGCTCTTCTTCGCCTCGCTCTATCTGGGTTCGCTGCTGGGGCGGCTTTGCATCGTGGCGCTTTACGCCGCCGGCGTGAATGTCGGCATCGATCCGCTTGCCGGCGCCCTGGTGGGAATGGGAGCTCTGGCGGTGGCGATCATCGGCGGTCCGTTCACCATGTCCTTTCTCGTGCTGGAGACCACCGGCGATTTCGGACTCGCCGCCGCGACTTTGACGGCATCCATCGTCGCCACTCTCGTGGTGCGCGAGACCTTCGGCTATTCGTTTTCGACGTGGCGCTTGCACCTGCGCGGAGAGACCATCCGCAGCGCCCACGACGTTGGCTGGCTTCGCACCCTGACCGCCGCGCGGATGATGCGAACCGGGCCCGCGACCGTGCCAGTCTCGATGCCGGTGGAGGTTTTTCGGCAGGCGTTTCCGCTCGGGTCCACGCGGCGCGTGCTGGCCCTGGACGCGGACGGGCGCTTCGCCGGCATCGTACCGGTTTCGGCCGTGCACGCCGACTTAACAGGTGTGGGGGCCGTGGGGCGCTTCGCGATTCTGGCGGATACGGTCCTGACGCCGGAGATGGCAATCAAGGAGATCATGGCTGCGTTCGACGCGGCCGAAGGCGATGAACTGGCGGTGCTTGACGCGGACCGTCGCCCGCTCGGCGTGCTCTCCGAGGCACACGCCACGCGGCGCTACGCCGAGGAACTGGAGACCGCGCGACGTGACTTGACCGGAGGCGCCTGACCAACGGCGCGAACGCTGAACGTTGATAAGGTAAAATAGCCCGCACGCCTTGTAATCAGCCCGGTCACCCATATTCTGACGTCAGGTGCGGCGCCACGCCGCCGAGTGGTGGGGAGTGGCTGGTGCCTCTGCGGACGTTCGACAGGGCTCTTCGACAATGTGCGGGTGTCGTGGCGGTGTTGGGTCTGGCGGCGTGCGGTGGCCAACACCACGGCCCACCGCCTCACGGCCCCGCCGACGTCGCCGTCCTGACCATGGTCACCGCGCCGGTGGAACTGACGGTGGAGTTGCCCGGTCGAACCAGTCCTTACGAAAGCAGCGACGTCCGACCGCAGGTCAGCGGGATCATTGTCGCGCGGCCGTTCGTGGAGGGCGGCGACGTCAAGGCGGGCCAACTGCTCTATCAGATCGATCCTGCGCCCTACCGGGCGGCTCTGGACCAGGCCAAGGCGCAACAGGCCGGGGCTGAGGCGGCGCTGATGAGCGCTCGCGCCAAGGCGGATCGCTACGCCGAGCTGGTGAAGATCAACGCGGTAAGCCGCCAGGAGTTCGATGACGCCCAAGCTGTGGCCCGCCAAGGCGGCGCCAGCGTGCAACTGGCCCGCGCGGCGGTGGAGAGCGCGTCGATTAGCCTCACCTACACGCGGGTCTCCGCTCCTATCTCCGGCCGGATCGGTCGCTCGACCCTTACGAAGGGTGCGCTTGTCACCGCGGGGCAGGCCGCGGCCCTCACCACCATTCAGCGTATGGACCCGATCTATGTGGACCTGACGCAGTCGGCGTCTGACCTTCTGCGCCTGCGGCAGGCCATGGCGGCGGGCCGTGTAACAGGCGGCGGCGGTGGGGTCAGAGCCCGCCTAAAACTCGACGATGGTTCGTTCTATCCCATCGACGGACGCCTCGAGTTCGCCGAGGTGACGGTTGATCCCGGTACGGGCGGCGTGACTCTGCGCGCGGTGTTTCCGAATCCCAAGGGACTGCTGTTGCCGGGATTGTTCGTCCGCGCATCGGTGGTTGAAGGCGTCGAGCCGCGCGGGTTGTTGGCGCCGCAATCCGCCATTGGACGAGACGAAAAGGGGCGACCCACGGCCATGGTGGTCGCCGCCGACGGGAAGGCCGAACCGCGCATCCTGACGACCCCCATTACGGTCGGCGACAAGTGGCTGGTGACGGCGGGACTCGCCGCTGGCGACCGGCTGATCGTCGAGGGGCTGCAGTCGGTCAAGCCCGGGGCGCCGGTCCATATCGTGTCGACGCGCTAAGGCTAGGCCGTGTCCCGCTTCTTCATCGAGCGACCGATCTTCGCCATCGTCATCGCCATCGTCATAAGCTTGGCGGGGATTCTGGCGATCCGCACCCTGCCTGTGGCGCAATATCCCTCTATCGCCCCGCCATCGGTGACGATCAGCGCTAACTACCCCGGGGCCTCCGCCCAGACTGTGGAGAACGCGGTCACTCAGGTCATTGAGCAGCAACTCAAGGGGCTCGATCACCTTCTCTATTTCGCGTCGACCAGCCGATCGAACGGCCAGGTTCAGATCACCGCCACCTTCGCGCCGGGAACTGATCCGGATATCGCCCAGGTGCAGGTGCAGAACAAACTCCAGGCGGCAACGCCCGTCCTGCCCGTCCAGGTGCAGCAGCAGGGCGTCACCGTCGCGAAGTCACAGCCCAGCTTCCTGATGGTCGTGGGGCTCTATGACACCGACGGGCGGCACACCGACATCGACATCGCAGATATCGTCAACAGCCGCTTCGTCGACCCCCTGGCGCGTATCGATGGCGTCGGTGATCTGCAGATCTTCGGCGGCCAGTACGCCATGCGAGTCTGGCTCGATCCCTTCAAGCTCGCCAACTACGGGCTCATGCCGGCCGACGTCCGGGCCGCGATCCTCGCGCAGAACGTCCAGGTCTCGGCGGGTGAGATCGGGGGGCAACCGACCGCCCAGGGCCAGGCACTCAACGCGACAGTGACGGCGCAGTCCTATCTGCAAACGCCCGATCAGTTCAAAGCCATCATCCTGCGCAGCCACAAAGATGGGTCGCAGTTGCATCTGTCGGACGTGGCCCGGGTCGAACTTGGGGCGGACAACTATAGCGTTACGAGCCGGTTCAACGGTCATCCCGCGGCGGGCGTGGCCATCAAGCTAGCCCCCAAGGCTAACGCCCTGGATACGGCCGACCTGGTCAAGCAGCGGGCCAACGAAATCGCCGCCAATCTTCCGCCTGGCGTGGCCATGGGCTTTCCCGTGGACAATACGACCTTTGTCCGCCTGTCGATCCAGCAGGTGATTCAGACCCTCATCGAGGCCATCGTGCTGGTGGTCGCCGTCATGTACCTGTTTCTGCAGAACTGGCGGGTGACCCTCATCCCCGCGCTCGCCGTGCCCGTGGTGCTTCTGGGGACGTTCGGCGTGCTCGCCGCCTTTGGATTTTCGATCAACACCCTGACCATGTTCGCCATGGTGCTGGCTATCGGCCTCCTCGTGGATGACGCCATCGTCGTCGTGGAGAATGTCGAGCGGATCATGTCCGAGGAAGGCCTGCCGCCCAAGGAAGCGACGCTGAAATCCATGAGCGAGATCACCGGCGCCCTGGTGGGGATCGCCCTCGTCCTGGCCGCCGTGTTCCTGCCCATGGCTTTTTTCCCAGGGTCCACCGGCGTGATCTATCGGCAATTTTCGGTGACCATCGTTTCGGCCATGGGCCTCAGCGTGCTGGTCGCTCTGGTGCTCACGCCGGCGCTCTGCGCAACGATCCTGCGACCCGTGGTCAAAGGCGGTCGCGCGAAAGGGGCCAATCCCTTCGGCTGGTTCAACCGGGGCTTCGCCGCCCTTGTGGCGCGGTACGAGCGTCTGGTGGCGGGGACAATCCAGCGGCCGAAGCCCATGGTGATCGTCTATGGCGTGATCGCATTGGCCATGGTCGTGCTGATCGCCCGTCTGCCGACGGCCTTCTTGCCGGAAGAGGACCAGGGTCTAATGATCGCCCTGTTCAATCTCCCCACCGGCGCGACCCAGGACAAGACGATCGAGGTCGGCGCCAAGGTCCGCGAGTACTTCTTCGGGCCTGAAAAGGCCAACATCGAGAGCGTCTACAACACCGCCGGGTTCAACTTTGCCGGCGCGGGCCAGAATCTCGGCCAGGCCTTCATCCACCTCAATTCCTGGGACTCCCGGCACGGCAAGGCCAATCATGCTCCCGCGATCGCCATGCGGGCCATGGGCGCGTTCTCGAAGCTCCGCACCGCTCAGGTGTTCGTCCTTGTTCCGCCCGCCGTTCAGGAGCTGGGAAATTCCTCGGGCTTCGATGTGCAACTCGAGGATCGCGGCGGCGTCGGCCACGCGCGTCTGCTGGCGGCCCGCAACCAATTTCTTGGCATGGCCTCCAAGGATCCAATTCTCGCCGGCGTCCGCCCGAACGGCCAGGAGGATACCGCCCAGGTTCATCTGGAGGTGGATCAAGCCAGGGCCGGAGCGCTGGGATTGGCCCAGTCCGACATCAATGACACCCTCAGCACCGCCTCCGGCGGCCAGTTCGTCAACAACTTCATAGACCGGGGCCGGGTGAAGCGCGTCTACGTGCAGGGTGACGCCGCCTATCGCTCGCGCCCTGAGGACCTCGGTCATTGGTACGTGCGCGGCGGCGGCGGGGAAATGGCGCCGTTCTCAGCCTTTTCGACCCAGTCGTGGCTCATGGGACCGGCGCAGCTTCAGCGCTACAATGGCTTGCCGTCGATTGACATCCAGGGGCAGGCGGCTCCGGGCAAGAGTTCCGGCGCAGCCATGACGGAGGTGAGGAAGATCATGGCCAAGCTGCCGCCAGGCATCGGCTATGAGTTCACCGGCATTTCCTATCAGGAACAGTTGTCCGGCTCCCAGGCGCCGGCTTTGCTGGGCGTGTCGATGCTGGTGGTGTTTCTGTGCCTCGCCGCGCTCTATGAGAGCTGGTCGATCCCGGCGGCGGTGATGTTGATCGTTCCGCTCGGTGTGTTCGGGGCAGTGCTCGCCGCCACGCTGAGGGGCTTCTACAACGACATCTACTTCCAGGTCGGCCTTCTGACGACGATTGGCCTTTCGGCCAAGAATGCGATCCTGATCGTTCAGTTCGCCGATGAGGCCCACCGGCGAGGCGTTCCGGCCATTGAGGCGGCCCGCGAGGCGGCCCGACTGAGGCTGCGGCCGATTCTGATGACGTCGCTTGCGTTCATCGCCGGCGTTCTGCCACTGGCGATTTCATCGGGCGCAGGCGCGGGCAGCCAGAACGACATCGGCACCGGCGTCATCGGCGGGGTTCTGGCGGCGACTCTCATGGCGATTTTCTTCGTGCCGCTGTTCTTTGTCGGCGTGCGGCGGATTTTCCCCGGGAAGAGGACCTGATGATCCGGCGCCCTTCAGCCCTGACGACAGCCCTGACGACAGCGCTGTCGCTGATTGCGGTCGTCCAGGTCGCCGGGTGCGTGGATCTGGCTCCGGCCTATCACCGGCCGGGCCTGCCGGTTCCTGCATCGTTTTCGGCCACGTCGCCGATAACGGCCTCGCCGGACCTCGGATCCTGGCGGACATTTTTTCGCGATCCGCGCCTCGCGAAGATGATCGATCTGGCCCTCGCCAATAATCGTGATCTGCGCGTGGCCGTCGCCAACGTGGCGGCGGCGCGGGGAGACTATGTGGTTCAGCGGTCGAGTCTGTTTCCGAAACTGAGCGCGGTTGGCGCCGCCAGCTATGGCCAGACCCCGGCCTCCGTCGCCGGCGGCGGCCCAGCCGCCACGGGACAGGTCAACGAGAAGCTGTTCAGCGCTGCGGGGCGGATCAGCGCCTGGCAGCTCGATCTCTTCGGGCGGTTGCGCAACGGTGCGCGCGCCGCGCTCGAAACCTACTTCGCCACCCGGGAGGCGGCGGACGCCGCACGGATTACGCTGGTAAGCGAGACCGCGACCGGTTGGCTCACGCTTGGCGCGGATCGCGCGCTTCTTGCGATCGCCCGGAACACGGCGGCGAGCGGCGAGGCGTCGGTGTCCCTGGTCCGGGCGCGCCAGGCCGCGGGCGTGGCCTCCGATATCGATCTGGCCCAGGCGCAGACCGTGGTCGAGCAGGCGCGCGCGGACGCGGCCCGGCTGACCGCGCTTGTTGAGATCGACCGGCACGCCCTTGAGCGCGTTGTCGGCTCGCCTGTGCCGGACGATCTTCTGCCGAGCGACATCGATGATCCGGGCTTGGTCATGCCTGCTTTGCCTGACGCATTGCCGGCGACGGCTCTGCTTGCCCGTCCGGATGTGGCGCAGAGCGAGGACCAGTTGAAGGCCGCTAACGCGGACATCGGCGCGGCCCGAGCGGCCTTCTTCCCGAACATCTCCTTGACCGGATCCGGCGGGGTCACAAGCCTGGCGTTGTCGGCCTTGTTCAAGAGCGCGTCTCAGACCTGGACCTTCGCGCCAAGTGTGACGGAATCCGTCGTCGACTTCGGGGCCAATCGCGGCGCCCTGTCGCGGGCGAACGCGCAGCGGGACGCAGCCAAGGCCAATTATGATCGCACCGTGCAGACGGCTTTCCGGGAGGTGGCCGATGCGCTCTCCGAGCGCGCGACGATCGACGCTCAACTGTCCTCTCAGATCGCTCTCTCGTCCGCCGCGGATCGCGCCTACACCCTGACCGACGCGCGGTATCGTCAGGGTAGCGACAGCTATCTCGCCTTGCTCGTCACGCAGCGGTCGGCCTACGCCGCGCGTCAGAGCCTGACCTCGGTCAAACTGGCCCGGGCGACGAACCTGGTCACCCTCTACACCACCCTGGGCGGCGGATTGCGCTAAGGCGGGGCCCGGGCCTTGACTTCACCTGGCGTGGTCGCGCTTCTGCCAAGCTTCGCGAGTGTGAAAGATAAAAGCCGTATGACCGACTCCGGCGCGCCGCCGCAGGCCTCTCATCACACGCTTTCGCGGGTCCTGGGGATCGTTTTCGGCCTGGCGGTCGTGGTGGGCGGGGTGATCGGCTCCGGGATCATGCGCGCGCCTGGCGTGGTCGCTCTGGGACTCCACAATGAACCTCTGACGCTTCTGTTCTGGCTGGGTGGAGGCGTCGTGGCCATGCTCACGGCCATGCCTCTCGTCGAGGCGGGCGCTTCAGTGCCCCGTGCGGGCGGCAGCTACCCCATCGCGACGCGGGCGTTCGGACCGGCTGCCGGATTCATGACCGGGTGGCTGACCTGGCTTCAATACACCGCGTCCAACGCCTTCATCTCGGTTGTGTTCGCCGAATACGTCCAGCGGCTCGGCTTTGCCACGGCTGTCCCGAAGAGCGTCATCGCGGTGGCTCTTATACTGGCGGTGGCCGGTATCAACTGGACGGGCACCAAGATCAGCGGCGCCTCGCAGAGTATCGCCAGCGCCCTCAAGGGCGGCGCGTTCCTGCTCGTCGCGGCCCTGCTGTTCATTTCTCCGCGGGCGCCTGCCGGGTTCCATCCCACGGTCGCCGCGCATCCTGCGCTGGTCGGGGCTGCAGCCATCAGCGCGGTCATCATGGCCGTGCGAGTGATCTACCAGAC
Source organism: uncultured Caulobacteraceae bacterium (assembly GCA_903872075.1). Classification (GTDB taxonomy): domain Bacteria; phylum Pseudomonadota; class Alphaproteobacteria; order Caulobacterales; family Caulobacteraceae; genus Acaudatibacter; species Acaudatibacter aquilonius. Next base: position 21,601 of record CAIQJF010000044.1, read on the forward strand.
TTTCGCCGGCTGGGACGCGGCCATCTATTTCTCCGAGGAGGTGCATCGGCCGGAGAAGAACGTGGCGCGCGCGACGTTCGCAGGCATCGGACTCGTGACGGTGGTCTATCTGCTGGTCAACGCCGCCATGTTCCACGTGCTCACGCCGGACCAGATTGCAGGCTCGGAACTGGCCGTCGGCGATGCTATCAAAGTCTCGCTCGGACCGGTCGGCGACACCGTGATCACGGCGATCGGGGCCTTGTCCCTGGCGGCTATCGTCAATCTCCAGATCATGGCGGCCTCGCGCATCACGTTTCGGATGGCGGCTGATGGGGTTTTGCCGCCGGCTCTCGCCGTGGTCGCCCCCGGCGGCACGCCCCGGCGCAGCGTCGCGGTGCTGGCGATCGCCTCGGCGGTGTTCGCCGCATCGGGGAGCTATGAGTGGCTGGTCCGCATCTACGCACCGTGGAGCATCGGCAGCATCCTGATGATCTGCCTCAGCGGCATCTGGCTGCGCTTCAAAGAGCCTGATCTCGACCGGCCGTTTCGCACCCCGCTCTTCCCCTGGCTTTCGATCGCTGCGGCGCTGATTCAGGCCGGCCTGATCGCTCTGGTGGTGGTGGACGATCTAAGTCTTGGATTCTGGTCGGCGGTCGTGGTGGCCGCGCCGCTGCCGATTTACCTGACCTTCCGCCGTCGTTGGCGCGCCCAACTCGAGGCGGGCCGGCCATAGGTCCGAGGAGGCGTTGCCCCTGCCGGGTTCAAGGCACGGACTTTATGCTCTAGAGACGGGCCGGTGGCCGCGCGGGTCACAAAGAATCGGGGACACTCCATGGTCGATAAGCGCGGGCCCTACCACCGCATCCTCCTGAAGGTGTCCGGAGAAGTGCTGATGGGAGACGCCCCGTTCGGCATCGACATGTCGACGTTGGACAACGTGGCCGAGGACATCTCGCTGGTGGTTGCGGCCGGCTACCAGCTCTGCCTGGTCGTCGGAGCCGGCAACATTTTCCGCGGCGTCTCAATGGCCGGCAAGGGCATGGAGAGGGTCAGCGCCGACTACATGGGCATGTTGGCGACCGTGATGAACGCATTGGCGATCCAAAGCGCTCTGGAGCGCCGGGGAGTCGACACGCGCGTTCAATCCGCCATCCCGATGGAGGCGGTTTGCGAGCCCTATATCCGTCGCCGCGCGTTGCGCCACCTTGAGAAGGGCCGGGTGGTGATCTTTGCCGCCGGTCTGGGCGCGCCCTTTTTCACCACCGACACGCCCGCCGCGCTGCGCGCCGCGGAGATGGGGTGTGACGCCCTGTTCAAGGGAACCAGTGTTGACGGCGTTTACACTGCCGATCCCAAGAAGGATCCCGGCGCCACGCGCTACGGCCGGGTGAGCTACCAGGAGGTGCTCGCCAAGGACCTGCGGTTCATGGACGCTTCGGCCATTTCCCTGATGCGCGACAACCACATCCCCATCGAGGTGTTCTCGATCCGCGAGCGCGGCAACCTCATGAAGGTGCTCAGCGGCGAGGGCGTCCACACCACCATCGCCGACCTATAGGGAACACGCTGTTTCACGCCCCACCTTCGACACGTTTTTCCAAGAAGACGTCCTGAAAGGAATTCACGATGGCGACTGCCGAGAAACCTCAGATCGCGCGCTACAAGGATCGCATGGAGAAATGCGTTTCGGCGCTCAAGGAAGAGTTCGGCTCGCTCCGGACCGGCCGGGCCTCCGCCAGTCTGCTGGACCAGATTACGGTCGACGCCTACGGTGGGAAGTCGCCGATCACCGCCGTAGCGGCGGTTTCGGTCCCAGAGCCTCGCATGATCACGGTGAGCGTCTGGGACAAGGCTATCGTCGTCTCGGTTGAAAAGGCCATCCGCAACTCAGGCCTGGGGCTCAATCCTGTGGTCGAGGGCCAGAACCTACGGATACCGATTCCGCCGCTTACGGAGGAACGCCGCCGCGATCTGGCAAAGATGGCTGGGAAGTACGCCGAACAACAGAAGGTCGCCGTGCGAAACGTGCGTCGCGATGCGATGGATGATCTGAAGAAGGCCGAGAAAGACGGCGTTATCAGCCAGGACGAACAGAAGCGCCTGGAAGGCGAAGTTCAGAAGGCCACGGACGAGTCCGTCAAGCGGGTCGACGAGGTCTTGAAAACCAAAGAGCATGAGATCATGCAGGTTTGACTTTCGGATCGGCTGGGGCTGAGGCGCTGGTCGGGTTCAGGGACGTCTTGGAAGGAACGGGCGTCTGGGGCGGCGCGGAGGGATAGGCCATGTCGCGTCCCAGGGGCGTTTATGAGGATCCGACGGCGGCGGCCTCGATCGACCCCGATGGTTCGGCTGATGGCCTGCATGTCGCGATCATCATGGACGGCAATGGCCGCTGGGCGAAGGAACGGGGCCTGCCGCGCGCGCTCGGCCACCGCGAGGGCGTCGCCGCACTGAGACGCACGGTCGAGGGTGCGGCGGCGCTGGGCATCTCCCGATTGACCGTATTTGGCTTCTCCACCGAGAACTGGCGGCGGCCGCCGCGAGAGGTCTCGGAGTTGATGGGTCTGCTCAAGGCCTACTTCCGTAGCGATATCGACCGGTTGGAACGCGACGGCGTTCGCGTCCGGATCGTCGGGCGCCGGACGGGCTTGGACGCGGATATTCTGGATATTGTCGAGCGCGCCGAACGCAGGACGGCAGCCAATCATCGCTTCGTGCTTCAGGTCGCTTTCAACTATGGCGGTCAGGCGGACATCGTCGACGCAGCCCGGGCCTTCGCCGATCAGGTCGAGCGTGGCATCGCGCGGCCCGAGGATCTGACCGAGGGGCTGTTCGAAAGCCTGCTGTCGACGGCTCCCGCGCCGGCGCCGGACCTCATAATCCGCACCAGCGGCGAGCAGCGGCTTTCCAACTTCCTGCTCTGGGAGTGCGCCTACGCGGAACTTGTCTTCCAGGAGGTCTATTGGCCGGACTACGGTCCCGATCATCTCCGCGCCGCACTCGACGAGTTCGGGCGGCGGGAGCGCCGGTATGGGGCGGTGTCAGACGTCCCGAACGCTGAAGACAATATCCTTGCCGCCGGCTAGGCAATTCGATTGGGCCAATTTCGCGGTTCGCGCGGTGTCCGGGGCAGTGCTTGCCTCCGGGGCGCTGGCCGCCGTCTGGGCCTTCGGCCTTCCCGACCCGATCTGGCGCGCGCCCTTTCTCATCCTGATCGCCATCGGCGGCGTGGTTTTGTGCTCTGAGTGGTCGGCCATGGCCGCGCCGCGCGCGGTCCGAAGAGCGACTGTTGTCACTGCGCTTGCGGTCGCCGGGGTCATATTGCTCGCGTTCGCGGGCTTCTACCGGTTGGCGTGGGTTGTCGTGGCGTTGGGCGCTGTGGTGACCGCGGTGGTTATCGGGGCGGCGGGCGAGCGGCCTATCGACGGGGCCTACGGGGTGCTTTACATCGCGCCGGCGTGTCTTGTTCTCGTCTGGTTGATCGAGACGCCCCAGGGGCCGGGATGGACCCTGATGCTTTTCGCCGCCACCTGGGCCGCGGATATCGGCGCCTTCGTTGTCGGCAATGCGCTGAAGGGACCGAAGCTCTGGCCGAGGTTCTCGCCGAATAAGACCTGGGCCGGGTTCGTCGGGGGACTCTTGGCCGCGGTGGCCGTCTCTGTCGGTGTGGCGGCTGCCTTTATGCGCCTGTCTTTGCCCGGTGCGGGCCTGATCGGTCTTGCCGGCGGTCTGGGCACCATGGCTGGTGATCTTTGGGAGTCGATGTTGAAGCGAAGGTTCGGCGTGAAGGATTCCGGTGATCTCATTCCCGGCCATGGTGGTCTGCTGGACCGTGTCGATGGCCTGATGTTCGCCGTCATGGTGTTCGCGCTAGCCCGCCTCGTGGTGAAGTTCGGGTGGGCGCATTGATGCCGCCTCGGTCGGTTGTTGTGCTGGGGTCCACCGGTTCGGTCGGCGTCTCGACCCTGGATCTGCTCGAGAAGTCGGGCCACGATTTCGAAATCAAAGCGCTTACGGCCGGCAGAAACGTCGCCGCCCTGGCGGAGCAGGCGCTGCGCTGGCGCCCTGCCTTGGCCGTCATTGAGGACGAGTCCGGCCTGCCGGAACTTCGCGCGAGGCTGGATGGGTCGGGCGTCGCCACAGGCGCGGGCTCTCGCGCCATCGTCGAGGCGGCGGGGCAGGGTGCTGACTGGGTAATGAGCGCCATCGTGGGCGCGGCCGGTTTGGCGCCTACGCTGGCCGCCGCCCGCGCGGGCTCGATAATCGCGCTGGCCAACAAGGAGAGTCTGGTTTGCGCTGGTCCGACCCTGCTGTCTATCTCCAGGGCGGCCGGCGGTTGTGTGATCCCTGTGGATTCAGAGCATTCGGCCATCTTTCAGGTCTTCTCGCCGGAGAATACCGCGCATATTCGCCGCCTGATCCTGACCGCCTCGGGCGGCCCATTCAGGTCCTGGACGCGTGAAGCCATGGCGTCCGCAACGCGCGAGCAGGCCGTGGCCCATCCCAACTGGAGCATGGGTGCGAAGATTTCCGTCGACTCGGCCACGATGATGAACAAGGGCCTCGAGATGATCGAGGCTTCCTATCTCTTCGGCATGGCGCCCGATCGGATCGACGTAATCGTGCACCCGCAGTCGGTTGTGCATAGCTTGGTGGAGTATGCCGACGGTTCGACCCTGGCTCAGCTGGGTCCGCCGGATATGCGCGCGCCGATCGCCTGCGCCTGGGCTTGGCCGAACCGGATGACATGGCCGGCGCCCGCACTGGATCTTGCCGGCATCGGCACGCTGACCTTTGAGGCGCCGGACGAGGCCCGTTTCCCGGCCCTCGGGATCGCCCGGCGCGCCCTCGAGGCGGGCGCAGGGGCTCCAGCGGCGATGAACGCGGCCAACGAAGTCGCCGTCGCGGCCTTTCTCGACCGCCGGCTTGGATTTCTCGATATTGCTCACACAGTGTCGGAGACGCTTGAGCAATTGAATGGCGGCGGAGAACTCGCGGCGGGCTCCGAGGATGAGACCGTCGAGTGGGCCATGGCCATCGACGCTTCGGCGAGGCGGGTCGCCGCCCAAGTCCTGTCGCGTTTTGAGCGCATGGGCTGACCTAGAGTGAGCGTATCGGAGACAGCCTGCCCATGATGGCCATTTTGCAGTCCGGGCTTGTGCACGTGCTTCCGTTTGTTCTCGTCGTCAGCCTGATCGTGACCATCCATGAATTCGGTCACTTCCTGACCGCAAAGGCATTCGACGTGGCGATCGACCGGTTCTCCATCGGTTTCGGGCGGGCGCTCGTATCCTGGCATGACCGCACGGGGGTGGAGTGGCGGATCGGCTGGCTGCCGCTTGGCGGCTATGTGAAGTTCGCGGGCGATGAGAACGTCGCCAGCGTGCCCGACCAGAACGATCTGGAAACGCTGCGTCGCGAGATCGTCAGCACGCAAGGCGTTGGAGCTGAAAGGCGCTACCTGCCGTTCAAGCCTCTTTGGCAGAGATCTCTCATCGTGTTGGCGGGCCCGGCCGCGAACTTCCTCCTGGCGATTGTGCTCTTTGCGGTGTTCTTCCTCGCCTTCGGCAAGCCGGTGAGTTCGAATCGGATATCCGCAGTCGTTCCCGCAAGTGCGGCGGCGAAGGCCGGCTTTCTACCCGGTGACCAAATCGTGATGGCTGACGCGAAGCCAATCCGCGCCTTTGAGGACCTTCAGTTTTACGTGCAATACCGGGCGGGCGTCCCCATCCGGTTCACGGTTGCGCGCGACGGCCGAACGGTTCAGATCGTGGCGCGCCCCGACGCACGGCAGACTGATAGCGCCTTCGGCGGCAAGCAGGATGTGGGCGTGCTCGGCCTCGCGGCTCGGGGCGGGGGGCAGGCGCCAGTCGGCCCGGCTGAGGCTCTCACCCTCGGCATGCAGAAGACCTGGGATGTGACCGCTACGACCCTGTTTTATATGGGGCGTATCGTCAGCGGGAAGGTTGGCAGTGACCAATTGCACAGCTTCGTCGGCATCGCGGTGGCGTCAGGTTCGATCACGCAGCAAGCGGTGGATTCGGCGAAGACCGCGGGCGTGAGCTGGGTGGTTACGGTGGCGGATGTTCTCCTGCAGATGGCGGCCTTGATGAGCGTGAGTGTCGGAATCCTGAACCTCCTTCCGATCCCGGTCCTCGACGGCGGTCACCTGCTCTCGCACGCCTACGAAGCTATCGTCCGGCGACCACCCGCGGCCGTCGTTCAGGCGGTCGGCTATCGCGCAGGACTTGCTTTGCTGGTGGGTTTGATGTTGTTCGCCACCTGGAACGACCTCGGGCGCCAGAAGGTGTTCCATTTCTTCGGCAGCTTGTTTTCTTAAGGCGATCATCCCTTCATGGCTGAACCGATGGTAGGTCCCCGCGCGCCCGCGCTCTTGCTCTCTGGACTCGCGGCTCTCCTGAGCTGCAGCGCGCTCGTGGCGCCAGGAATGGCGCTCGCGCAGGTCGCCGCGGCGTCGGGCCCGCCGGCGGCGCCGAGTGTCGCGCCGCCTGCGTCCAGCGCCGCGCCTGCGCCGCGCGGAGAGCAGAGCGGCGTCATCGGACGCGTCCAGGTCAAGGGCAATCAGCGAATCGATCCCCAGACCATCCTCTCGTACCTTCCCATCGGCGTTGGCGACCGCGTCGATTCGGCGCGCATCGACGAGGCCCTGAAGGCCCTGTTTCGCACCGATCTGTTTTCTGACCTGAAGATCGATCTCCAAGGGTCGGACCTGATCGTTCAGGTGGTCGAAAACCCGATCATCAATCAGGTGCTGTTCGAGGGGAATTCCAACCTCAAGAACGATAAGCTCCAGGACGAAATTCAGATTCGCCCGCGCGGCGTTTTCACCAAGGCCCGCGTCGAGGAGGACGTCGGCCGTATCGTCGAACTCTACCGTCGTTCGGGCCGCATCTCGGCGACTGTGACACCCAAAATCGTTCAATTGCCTCAGCGTCGTGTGGACCTGGTCTTCGAAATCAACGAAGGGCCCAAGAGTGGCATCCTGCGGGTCAATTTCCTCGGCAACGTTCAGTTCTCGGATGACGCGCTGCGCAACGTCGTCGTGACCAAGGAAAGCGCCTGGTACAAGTTCTTCCAGTCTAACGACAATTACGATCCGGACCGGATCGAGTATGACCGCGAGCAGCTCCGCAAATTCTACCGCAACCGGGGCTTTTACGATTTCCGCGTGATCTCCTCGGTGGCCGAGTTGCAGCCGAGCCAGAACGGCTTCGCACTGACCTACGCGTTGAACGAAGGGCGCCAATACCGCTTCGGCAAGATGACCGTGAAAGCCGAGCTCAAGAAGTTGAACGGCGACATTCTGCGTCAGATCCTTCCCATCAAGGAGGGTCAGCTCTACTCAGACGACAAGATCGAGAAGGCGACCGACGCTTTGACCTTCGCGGCCGGCGCCGCGGGATTCGCCTTTGTTGACGTTCGCCCGCACTACACGCCCAACGCGGCCAAGCGGACCGTGGACGTGACCTTCGACGTGAAGGAAGGGCCGCGGGTCTACATCGATCGGATCGACATCCGCGGGAACACCCAGACTCTGGACTATGTGATCCGGCGGCAACTGAACGTGAACGAGGGCGACGCCTACAACCGGGCGCTTGTGGACCGTTCTAAGCTTCTGGTGAAGTCGCTCGGCCTCTTCAAGGATGTCGACATCGTCAACACCCCAGGTTCGACGCCAGACCGGACCAATCTTGAGGTCAAGGTCACCGAACAACCCACCGGGCAGCTCTCGTTCAGCGCGGGTTACAGTTCGCTCGACAAGGTGGTCGCCGACATCGGCATCACGCAGTCGAACTTCCGTGGCCGCGGCGAGAACCTCTCGGCCCGCATCTCGGCCGGATCGCTTCAGCAGCAGATCGACCTGTCGTTCAACGAACCGCACTTCCTCAATCGCGACCTGCAAGGCGGGTTCGACATCTACGCCCAGCGCTATGACTTCACGACCCAGGCGTCCTACACCACGACTTCGATCGGCGGCACGTTCCACGTGGCCTTCCCGTTGGCTCCGAACGCGGTGCTGAGCACGCGCTACACGATCCGTACGGACGACGTTCTTGTGGCGGGTTCGCTTTGCGATCCCGGTGCGGAACTCGTGTCGATCGTGCTCTGCGAGCAGCGTGGCTCCTATGTGACCTCGCTTCTGGGCTACACGCTGGGCTTCGATCATCGCAACGACGCGCAGAACCCGACACGCGGTTTCTATGTCAACCTTTCGCAGGACATCGCCGGCGTCGGCGGCACGGTGCACTATGTTCGCAGCGAGGCCCGCGGAGGCGTCTATCACGGCTTCGCCAAGGACCTGATCTTCAGCTTCACCGGTTCGGCCGGCTATATCGACGGCTGGAACGGCGACACGATCCGGATCACCGACCGCTTCTACAAGGGTGGCGATGACTTCCGGGGCTTCCAGATCGCCGGCATCGGTCCCCGCGACACCCAGTACAACGATGCGCTCGGCGGTAAGCTCTACGCCGTGGGGACGATGGAACTCACTATTCCGACGAAGTTGCCCGAGCAGTACGGCATTCATGCCGCACTGTTCACGGACTTCGGCACCCTCGGCCTGCTCGACCGCACCAACAAGGTCAACCCAAACACCAATGCTGTTCTGACGAGCGTCAAGGATGATCTCGGCCTGCGTGCCACCGCCGGGGTCAGCGTTTTCTGGAAATCACCGCTCGGTCCTCTGCGCTTCGACTTCAGTAAGATCATCAAGCGTAACTACTACGACCGCACTGAACTCTTCCGCTTCTCCACCTCAACAAGGTTCTAGACCCACATGACCAAGATGTTTCTTTCTACGGCCCTGGGCCTCGCTCTGATGGCGTCATCCGTCCTGGCCGCGACCCCGGTCCCGTCCGCACCGAAGGCCGCCCCCGCCGCTCCTCCGGCGCCGCCGATCGCTCACGGACCGGTCATCACCGGCGTTTGCATCCTGTCGGTAAACCAGGCCATCGCCCAGTCCACCGTCGGCGGCTACGTCCGCACGCGCCTCGACCAGATTGTGACACAGGTCCGCGCTGAACTCGGTCCGGAAGAAGCCGGGATCAACACCGACGGCAAAGCCCTGGATGCGGCCAAGACGACCATGGATCAGGCGACGCTCCAGACCAAGGCTCAGGCGCTTCAGGCGCGCTATCAGGCGTTCCAGCAGAAGGCGGACCTGCGCCAGCGCGAGGTGAAGGCGACCCAGGACAAGGCGCTCAATCGCATCGCCCAGGAACTGGAGCCGATCGCCCAGCAGCTTTATCAATCGCACCGCTGCAGCGTTCTGCTCGACAAGGGTTCGATCATGCTCGCCAACCCGGACATGGACCTGACTCCGGCGGCCGTCACCGCGCTGAACGGCAAGATCCAGCAGTTCGCGTTTGATCGCGAGCATCTCGATACCGGCGCGCCGGCGGCCAACTAGCCGCCGCGAGGGACCCTGTCTGGGCGGCATGCCGGATTCGCGTTTCTACGAGACCCAGCCTGCGGCGCAGCTATCTGAAATTGCGTCGCTGGCCGGCGTCGTGTCCTACGATCGTGCATTCGCGCAGCGATGGGTTTCGGGCGTTGCGCCTCTGTCTGAGGCCTGCACGGACGACGTGTCGTTCTGTGTCGGAGCGGCCCATCGCGACGAACTGATCGGAACAGCAGCGGGAGTGTGCCTGATCACCCCCGATCTCGGCGACGCGGCGCCCGCCGGATGTGTCGCGCTGGTGACGACTTGGCCGCAGGCTGCCTTTGCCGCAGTGGCGAAGCGTCTGGTCAGGCCGCGGACGTCAGAGCACGGCGCGCCCGCCATAGACCCGAGCGCGACGCTTGAGCCCGATGTCGGCCTCGGTCCCGGGGCCGTTATCGGCGCTGGAGTGTCGATTGGTCGTGGAAGCCGGATCGGCGCCGGGGCGATCATCGGACCGGGGGTCTCCATCGGCCGGGAGTGTTGGATCGGGGCTCGCGCGGTGGTTGGATTCGCTCTGCTTGGGGACCGGGTCACGCTCCATGCCGGGGCGGTGATTGGGGAACCGGGCTTCGGCGCGGCCGGCGGACAGCGGGGCGTTGTCGATCTGCCTCAGATGGGTCGTGTCATCCTCCAGGACGGGGTGACGGTCGGCGCCAATAGCTGCATCGACCGGGGCGCGTTCGGCGATACGGTGGTGGGAGAGAACACCAAGATCGACAACCTGGTGCAGATTGCCCACAATGTGATCATCGGTCGCAACTGCGTCATTGCCGCTCAAACCGGCATTTCCGGCAGCACTGTCGTTGGTGACGGCTGCATGTTCGGTGGGCAGGCCGGTGTTGCCGATCATATCACCATCGGCGCCGGCGCGCGGATCGCCGCCGCGGCCGGCGTGATGAAAGACATTCCAGCCGGGGAGAGTTGGGGCGGCACACCGGCTCGACCGATGGTGAGATGGATGAGAGAGACCGCGACGCTGTCGCGGTTGGTCAGACGCAAGGCGGGGGGCTAAGGGTGACTATGACAGAGACCGAAACGACCGGCGGTTCCGCCACCGATATCGACATTCATGAGGTGATGCGCCGTATTCCTCACCGCCCGCCCTTCCTGATGATCGACCGGGCGGAGCGGTACGTCCCTAGTCAGTCGCTGATGGGCATCAAATGCGTCACCATCAACGAGCCGTTCTTCGTCGGACATTTCCCGGGAGCTCCGGTGATGCCGGGCGTCCTTATCGTGGAGGCTCTCGCTCAGACGGGCGGCCTTCTGATGTCGAAGTCCTGGGATGCCGATCCGGAAGGGAAGATCATTCTCTTTATGTCGGTCGATAACTGCCGGTTCCGTCACCCTGTGCGGCCAGGTGACGTGTTGCGGCTAGATGTGAAGGTTCTGAGGGCCCGCGCCAATGTGGTGAAGTTCGCCGGTCGTGCGCTCGTGGGCGAGCGTCTGGCCGCCGAGGCGGAATTCGCGGCGATGTTGGTCGACGCGCCGAAATGACGATCGTCCATCCGACGGCGATCATCGATCCCGGCGCCGAATTGGCCTCCGACGTCGTCGTCGGACCCTACAGCATCATCGGGCCGAACGTTAGGCTAGGCGCCGCGGTCCACGTCGCCTCGCATGTGGTTATCGAGGGGCACACGGAAGTCGGCGAAAGCTGTATCATCCACCCCTTCGCCAACCTCGGCGCGCCGCCACAGCATGCAGGTCACAGGGGCGAGCCGACCAGGCTGGTTGTCGGCGCGCGCAACACGATCCGTGAGCACGTCACCATGCACTGCGGCACCGCATTTGGACGCGGGGTCACGACGGTCGGCTCCGACGGACTGTTCATGGTGGCTGTCCATATCGCGCACGACTGTGAGGTCGGCGACCACGTCACCATGGTCAATAGCGCGACCCTGGGGGGCCACGTTAAGGTCGAAGATCATGTGATCATGGGTGGCCTCTCGGCGGCCCATCAATACATCCGTATCGGCCGCCACGCGTTCGTGGGGGGCATGGCGGGCGTGAACCATGACGTCATTCCGTTCGGAAATGTCTGGGGCAACCACGCCCATCTCGAGGGTCTGAACCTCGTGGGTCTGAAGCGTCGCGGTTTTTCCAGAGAAACCATCAACACGCTTCGAGCAGCCTACCGCCTGCTGTTCGCCGAAGAGGGGACGTTCCAGGAACGTCTGGAGGACACCGCCGCGGCGTTCGCCGCATCGCCGGAGGTGATGGAGATCATCGATTTCATCCGCGCTGATTCCACCCGCCCGCTGACCACGCCAAAGCGGGAGATCTGAGACGGCGATGCTTAAACTCGGCCTGATCGCGGGCGGAGGTTCGCTCCCGATCACTCTGGCCGGCCATTGCCGCTCCGTCGGGCGACCGTATTTTGTCCTGCGACTCAAAGGTTTCGCTGAACAGGCCCTCGCCGCCGATGACGGGGTGGATGTGGGGATGGCGGAACTCGGCCGCGGAATTAACGCCCTTCGGCGCGCCGGCGTGCAGGCGGTGTGCTTCGCGGGCCATGTGGCGCGGCCTGATCTCGGCAACCTCAAGCCGGATTTCCGGGGTTTGAAAGCCCTGCCAGGCGCAATCGCCGCCGCGCGCAAGGGCGATGACGCCCTGCTGTCGTTTCTGTTGCGAGAATTCGAGTCCGAGGGCTTCCTGATTGAGGGGGCTCATGAGGTCATGCGCGGTTTGACGCTTCAGGAGGGACCGCTCGGACGTCTTTCGCCACCGCCGAGCATCCAGCCGGACGTCGATCGCGCTTTCCAGGCGGCTCGAGCGATCGGAGCGATGGACATCGGGCAGGGCGCGGTGGCCTGTGATGGTCTGATCCTCGCCGTGGAGGCGCAGGAGGGCACGGACGCGATGCTCAGTCGCGTCGCGAGCCTTCCGCAGGCGCTGCGAGGCGCCCCCGAACTGCCCCGCGGCGTGCTGGCCAAGGCGTCCAAGCCGGGACAGGAGCTTCGCGTCGATCTGCCGACCATCGGTCCGGAGACCGTGCGCCGCGCGGCCGCAGCCGGGCTGGCGGGCATCGCCGGCGAGGCAGGCCGGATTCTCGTGGTGGACCGCGACGAGACACAGAGGCTGGCTGATGAGCTGGGTCTGTTCGTCGTCGGCGTGCCCTGATCAGGGTCCCAGTGGTGACCGCGCCGCGTGTGATGATGGTGGCCGTGGAGCCCTCAGGCGACGCACTCGGGGCGGCCCTGGCCCAGGGGCTGCGCGCCCGCCTGGGTCAGGATCTGCGGTTGGTTGGCGTGGGTGGGCCGCAATTGGCGGCCGCGGGGCTTGAAAGTCTCTTCGATCCGGCGGCGCTGGCCGTGGTCGGGGCCTTCAATGCGCTCGGCGCCTATCCGGAGGTCCTCAAGCGGGCGCGTCAGCTGGGCGATGCGGCCCGGGTTGAAACCCCGGACGTCGCGATCCTCATCGACGCCTGGGGCTTCAACCTTCGCGTCGCCCGAAGCCTCAGGCGTGCATCGCCCGGCCTGCCGCTGATAAAATATGTCGCGCCGCAGGTCTGGGCGACCAGGCCCGGCCGGGCCCGGACCTTGGCGTCGGTCGTCGATCACCTGCTGACCTTGCACAGCTTCGACGCACCGTTCTTCACGCGCGAAGGATTGCCCACGACGTTTGTCGGCAATCCGGCCCTCAATCGCGACTTCTCCGTCACCGATCCTATCGGCCTGCGCGCCCGCCTGGGACTTGGCGCCAACGATCCGTTGCTCCTGCTGCTGCCTGGCAGCCGGGCGGGCGAGGTGTCGCGCTTGATGCCTGTGTTCGAGGACACCGTTGCGCGGTTGCTGGCCGAACAGCCGCGGCTGGCCGTGGCGCTTGCCGTCGCTGAGGGCGTCGCGGGACAGGTAAAGTCGGCACTGAAAGGCTGGCGGCGTCCGCCGGCGCTGCTGGAAGGCGAGGGCGACCGCCTCTCGGCCATGCAGGCCGCGACGGTCGCCTTGGCGTGCAGCGGCACGGTGACCACCGAACTCGCGCTGGCCAGCTGTCCGATGGTAGTGACCTACCGTCTCGATCCCCTGACCCATCTTGCGGCCAAGGCGCTTATCCGCACGCCCTACATCACCCTCTTCAACGTCGCGGCGCGGAGATTCATCGCGCCAGAGCGGGTTCAGGCCGAGAGCAACGGCAAGCGACTTGCCGCCGATCTCGGGCGTCTGCTCGACGATGATGGGCTTCGGCGCGATCAGATCGCCGCGCAAAGCGCGGCTCTGGACATCATGCGGGGCGGGGTCTCCGACCCGGCCGCGGCTGCAGCCGAGGCGGTGGTCGCTCTTATGCGGAAAGCCACGGTCTGACGACATCCTCGAGCCCTGCGGGCTCGGGGATGTCGACGCCGACTTAGCCGCGCGTGTCGATCGGCTGATAGTCGCGTGCGTTCGGGCCGGTGTAGAGTTGACGCGGGCGGCCGATCTTACGCTGCGGATCCTCGAACATTTCCTTCCACTGGCTGATCCAGCCGACGGTGCGGGCCAGGGCGAACAGCACGGTGAACATGGTCATGGGGAATCCCATGGCCTTCAGCGTGATGCCCGAATAGAAATCGACGTTCGGGAACAGCTTGCGGTCGACGAAATAAGGATCGTTCAGGGCGATCTTTTCCAGTTCCATCGCCACCTTCAGGAGCGGATCGTTCGGGTTGCCGACTTCCGCCAGGACTTCATGGCAGGTCGTCTGCATCACCGTCGCCCGAGGATCGTAGTTCTTATAGACCCGGTGACCGAAGCCCATCAGGCGATATTTGCGATCTTTAACGCCTTGAATGTATTCAGGAATACGGTCAACGGTGCCGATTTCATGCAGCATCATCAGGGCTTCTTCGTTGGCGCCCCCGTGGCTCGGACCCCACAGGCAGGCGATGCCGGCGGCGATACAGGCGAAGGGGTTCGCGCCGGAAGAGCCGGCGAGCCGCACCGTCGAGGTGGAGGCGTTCTGCTCATGGTCGGCGTGTAGGATGAAGATCCGGTCCATGGCTCGGGTCAGCACGGGGTTCGGCACCCAGTCCTCAGCCGGCACGGCGAAGCACATGCGCAGGAAGTTCTCGGCGTAGCTCAGGTCGTTGCGCGGACTGACGAACGGCTGGCCGACGGAATATTTGTAGGCCCGCGCGGCGATGGTCGGCATCTTGGCGATCAGGCGGTGGGCCGAGATCTTGCGTTGCTCGGGATCATCGACGTTGGTGCTGTCGTGATAGAAGGCAGAGAGGGCGCCGACCGCGCCGGTCATGATCGCCATCGGGTGGGCATCCGACCTGAAACCACCAAAGAAGCGGTCAAACTGGTTGTGGATCATCGTGTGGTGGATGATCGTGGTGTCGAAGTCCTTGAACTGCGCCGCGTTCGGCAGCTCGCCGTTTAGCAGCAGATAGCAGACTTCAAGGAACGTCGACTGCTCTGCGAGTTGCTGAATTGGGTAGCCGCGGTGCAGAAGCACCCCCGCGTCGCCATCAATGTAGGTGATCTTGCTCTCGCAACTCGCCGTCGAGGTGAACCCCGGGTCGAACGTGAACACGTCCGCTTCGCCATACAACTTGCGCACATCGACCACGTCCGGGCCGGTCGTTCCCTTTATCAGAGGCAGATCATAACTCTTGTCGCCGATGGTCAAGTTTGCGCGGTCGGCCATGCCCCGAAGCTCCTGTGTCTGACGCTCGCAATTGCGAAGATTTTGTTCGGCGACCCTTATAGCGGGTCATTTCGTGCGCGAAAGAGCGTCTTCGACGCGACCGAGACTCTCTGTGCGTCCGAGCGCCGTCAGGGCGCTTGCAAGGTCGGGCGCCGGCGCCCCGCCGGAAAGAACAGCGCGCAGCGCGCCGCCGAATTTTCCCAGGCCGACCCCTTCATTTTGCGCGAAGCCGCGGAGACGAGCGGTCAGGGGTTCGGGTGACCAGTCGCTCTCCTCCGACAGCCACGCCGCCAGTCTACCTAGCCGGCCTTGGGTCTCTTCGGTCAGCACTGAGGCTGACTTCTCGTCCAGGACTAGCGGGCGGTTTGCCAGCGCGAACCGGCAGAGGTCGTCGAGGTCCTTGATCGTCTTGGCGCCTTCCTTGACCAGTGGGATCACCGTGGTCAGACGCGCCCGGGCATCGGCCCGGGCCTCGGCGCCGCGGCGGACCATGGCCTCAAGCACCAGTGTGGCCAGCCGGTCGTCGTCCGCCTGCCGCAGGTAGTGGTTGTTGACGTGGCCCAGCTTGTTCCAGTCGAGCCGCGCCGGCGCCTTGACCACATCCTTCACGTCGAACCAGGCGATCGCCTGGTCATCGGAAAACAGTTCGTCGTCGCCGTGCCCCCAGCCGAGCCGCGCCAGGTAGTTGCGCAGAGCTTCCGGCAGGTAGCCCATCTCCTCGAACTCACCCACGGCTTGGGCGCCATGGCGTTTGGAAAGCTTGCCGCCATCCTCGCCGTGGATCATCGGCAGGTGGGCGAAAACCGGCAGGTCCCAGCCCAGGGCCTGATAGATCAAACTCTGGCGGGCGGTATTGTTGAGGTGATCGTCACCCCGAATGACGTGCGTGATGCCCATGTCATGATCATCCACCACCACGGCGAGATTGTAGGTGGGCGCGCCGTCCGACCTCAACAGGACGAGGTCGTCCAGATCGATATTGCGGAAGCGGACCACGCCCTTCACGAGGTCCTCGACGACGGTCTCGTCGTCCAGCGGTCCCTTAAATCGAACCACATGCGGCGCGTCGGGGGCCTCCGCCGGATCGCGGTCGCGCCAGGGCGAACGGATCGCGCGACCCTCGGCTCGGGCGATCTCCCGCGCTGCGGCGACCTCTTCCACTGTCATCCAGCACTTGTAGGCGTTACCGCTGGCGAGCAGGTCGTCGACGGCCTGGCGATGGCGATCTGCGCGGGCGGCCTGGAAGATCGGTGGCGCATCCGGCTCGAGGCCGAGCCAGCGAAGTCCGTTCAGGATAACCTGAACATTGGCCTCGGTGGAACGCTCGCGATCGGTATCCTCGATACGCAGCAGATAGGTTCCGCCCGTATGGCGGGCATAAAGCCAGTTGAACAGCGCCGTGCGGGCTGTCCCTATGTGCATCGAGCCGGTTGGAGACGGGGCGATACGAGTGACGACAGGGCGTTCGGGAGCGGACATCGAAATTCCGGTTGAGGAAGCGGGTCGCGCCTCGGCGGACAGTGGCGCACGCCGGGCCTGGGAAGAGGCGCTTTCTATCATGCGCCCGTCGCGGCTTCCTAGTCCGGCGCGGATCGCCGCGTGGTTACGTGAGCAGCTACAGGCCCAGAGCGACAGGGCGGCGCTCTGGTGGCCGGTGGCTTTCGGCCTCGGCGCGGCCGCCTATCTGGGCCTGAAGTCCGAGCCTTCCGTCTGGGTTGCCGTGATCCTGGCCGTAGCGGGATGCTGCGTCCTGATCGCGGCCTCTCTTGCGCGTGCGGGTCGCCTGGCGGTCCATCTGGCCGGGTTCGTGGCCCTGGCCGCCGCTGGATTTCTGGTGGCGAAGATTCACTCGGATCGGATGGCCGCGCCGATTGCGCCGGCCCGGAGCGGCGTGGTGACCGTGACCGGCTGGGTCGTGGACATCTCCACGCCGAGCGAGAAGGGCGAACGTCTGCTCGTGGCGCCGGTGCAAATCTCGGGCCTGTTGTCCGAGGCGACGCCCGCCCGGATTCGGATCGTGGTCCCATCGCAGGATGGCCCCGACGCCGCGCCGCCGCCCGGAACGCCTATCCGTCTGACCACTTTGCTGGATCCGCCGCCCGGCCCTGCCGCGCCGGGCGCCTATGACTTTGCCCGGGACGCCTGGTTCGAAGGCATTGGCGGGGTCGGGCTGGCGATGCGTCCGCCAGCCTGGACCGATCTCGATCCGCCGCCCTGGGGGCTGCGCCTTGAAATGGCTGTCAACGCCCTGCGCTGGCGGGTGGCCAGCCGCCTGGCTCACGATATTGGCGCTGTGCTTGGGCCCGACGACGGCGGCGCGGCCGGCCTTGCCGCCGCGGTGACGACCAGTCACCAGGACTGGCTGTCCCCGGACCATCGGGACGATCTCCGCGGGTCAGGCTTGGCGCATATGCTTGCCATTGCCGGACTGCACACTGCAGCGCTCAGTGGGTTCGCCTTTTTCGCCTTCCGCCTCGGCATTGCCGCCTGGCCGTGGCTCGCCCTGCGGGTTAACGGAAAGAAGGTGGCCGCCCTGGCGGCATTGCTGGTCGTCGCCGCCTATCTGGTGCTATCGGGCGCTCATCCCCCAGCCCGGCGCGCGGCCATAACCGCCAGCGTCGCCTTTCTGGCGATCCTGGTCGATCGGCGCGCCGTGAGTCTGCACTCCCTGGCCGTCGCCGCCCTAGTTATCCTGATCGTTGAGCCCGAAGTGGTGGTTCAGCCCGGTTTCGAGATGTCGTTCTGCGCGACCGCGTCGCTGGTGGCCATGGCGGAACTCTGGCCGCGACGGTCGGCCGAGGCCCCGGCCGGCGCCTGGCCCGTGCGCTGGCTGCGGCGGCTTGGAGAGGCGGTTCTGGGCCTTGCGATGGTCAGTCTGGTTGCGGGCGTCGCCACTGGCCCCTTCGCGATTCAGCACTTCAATCGCGTGGCTAACTATGGCGTCTTCGCCAATCTCACAGCGGACTTTGTCGCCAGCGCCGTGATGATGCCCGCCCTGGCCCTGACCCTGTTCGCGCAGATGATCGGGGTGAGTTCGACAGTCGCCGCGCCACTGCTCTGGTTGGCCGGCACGGCGGCCCGGGTTGTGATCTGGCTTGGCCACATCTTCTCCGCGGCGCCTGGGGCGAGTGTGTCGATGTCAAGCGCGCCGATTGTGGCCCTGGCGATCTCCTATCTCGGCATCGTGTTTGCCTGCCTATGGCGGGGCCCGCTGCGGTGGATCGGTCTGCCGATGGCGGCCGCGGTGGCCCTCTGGCCACGACCGCAGCCGCCCGTGGCCTGGATCGCGGCGGATGGTGACGACGCGGCCGTCGTGGTTGCGTTCAAGGAAATCCCCATGAAGCCGGGGACGCGGCTCTACGCCACCCAGCTTTGGGCGCAACGGCGTGGCTTCAACCTGCCGACCAATCCGGCGGCGGAGGCGCGCGGCGTTTACGACTGCGACCGCAAGGGATGTTTGCCAGTCGGCGCAATTCGTCCCGCCATCGCCGCCTCCTGGATGAAGCGGCCGCCCACTACGGAGCGTTTCCACACGCTATGCGCGGGGGCCGACATCGTGATTCTGCGAAGTTTCAGCGCACCGACGAATGGCTGCGGCTCTGCGCTTGTGCTGACACGTGGCGACTTTGAGCGGGGAGGGGCCGCCGAGATTTTCCCCAACGGCGCCGGCTGGCGGCTAGTCTGGTCTCAGCCGTTGCGGGGCCGTCGTCCGTGGTCGACGCCCGCTGAGACGGCTACTGATACCGACGGATAAGGCCGACCAGCTTGCCTTGCACCTGAACTTGATCCGGACCGAAAATCCGGGTCTCATAGGCCGGATTGGCCGCCTCAAGAGCCAGCGAGGCGCCTTTGCGCCGCAGGCGCTTGAGTGTGGCTTCCTCGCCCATGACCAGGGCGACGATGATCTCGCCGGAATTGGCCGTGTTCACTTTTCGGATGACCGCATAGTCACCGTCGAGAATGCCGGCTTGGATCATGGAGTCGCCTTCGACCTGCAGCACGTAGTGTTCGCCCGATCCGAGAATCGACTCCGGTACATGCAGACGGTCGCGTTCGTGCTGGATGGCGGCGATCGGCGTGCCCGCCGCGATCTTGCCAAGGACGGACAGTTCGCGCGTCTCGTTGGCCGCGAAGGAGGGCGCCGGCTTAGGGCTATCGACGACGGTGGGCCTAAAGGCTGCACGTCCGTTGCTCGGCGCCGAGGTGGTCGCCTGTTGCGGCAGTTTCACAACCTCAAGGGCGCGCGCCCGGTGCGCAAGGCGACGCAGAAAGCCACGTTCCTCGAGCGCCGTGATCAGCCGATGGATCCCGGACTTCGACGCCAGATCAAGGGCTTCCTTCATCTCGTCGAAGGAGGGCGAGACGCCCGTTTCCTTGATCCGCTCATGGATGAACATCAGGAGTTCATGCTGTTTGCGTGTGAGCATCGCCGCCTCGCACTGTCCGGCAGACCGGAACAAACCAAAAACAATGGCGATGTTCTCTGGGTGTTCTCCCGGCTTGTCAAGCCGAGGCGGAGGGAGCCAGCAGGGCCCGGGTCGCGGCTTCCACGTCCGCCTGCCGCATCAGGCTCTCGCCCACCAGCATGGCCCGGGCGCCGCAGCGCTCCAACCTGGCGGCGTCGGCGGATGTTAAGATACCACTTTCTGTAACAATCAAAGCACTTGCTGGCATTTTCTGAGACAGCGTTTCGGTGGCGGACAAGTCGGTGACGAAGGTGCGCAGGTCGCGATTGTTGACCCCGATCAGATCGGCCCCAAGCGCGGCGGCTCGGTCGACCTCGGCGGCGTCGTGCGTCTCCACCAGAACATCCATGCCGAATCGCGCGGCCTCGACCATGAGGTCACGCGCCAGCGCGTCGTCGACCATGGCCAGAATGACCAGGATGGCGTCGGCGCCCAGGGCGCGGGACTCGGCCACCTGCCACGGATCGACGAGGAATTCCTTTCGCAGGCAGGGAAGGCCAGAGGCGGCGCGCGCGACGATCAGGTTTTCGTCCGAGCCCTGGAAACTCGGTCCGTCGGTGAGCACCGAGAGACAAGCCGCGCCGCCCGCGGCATAGGCCGCGCCGATGGCCGCCGGGTCGAAGTCAGCGCGTATCACGCCCTTGGACGGTGAAGCTTTCTTCACCTCGGCGATCAGGGCCAGACGGCCGGGAGCGTGGGCCGCCACGAGGGCGGCGCGAAAGCCGCGTGGCGCCGAGGCGCTCTGCGCTTTGGCGGCCACGGCGGAGGACGTCGTAGCGTTGCGGCGCGCGGCGACCTCGTCGCGCTTGTAGGCGGCGATGTCGGCGAGAATGTCCCGGCTCATGAATTGGTCGCTCTTACGAGGCCCTCAAGCGCCCGGGCCGCGGCGCCGCTGTCGAGCGAGTCCGCCGCAAGGGCTATTCCTTCGCGGAGGGTCTCGACCCGGTCCGCGACGAGGAAAGCGGCCGCGGCGTTGATCATCACCACGTCGCGATAAGGTCCGGTTTCGCCGGCCAGCAGCGCCCGAAGGGCGGCCGCGTTCTGAACCGGATCGCCCCCCCTTAGCTCCGACATGGCCGCGCGTTCCAACCCGACGGCTTCGGGGGTGATGGTAAAGAGCCGCACCAGGCCGTCGCGCCATTCCGCGACCTGCGTGGCTCCGGTGGTGGTGATCTCATCCAGTCCATCGCCATGGACGACCCAGGCGCGTGTCGCGCCAAGAGCGCCGAGCACGCGGGCGAGCGGTTCGACCCAGCGGGGGTCATAGACGCCGAGCACCTGCCTGCGCGCGCCGGCAGGGTTCGAGAGGGGCCCCAGGATGTTGAAGATCGTCCGAAAGCCCAGTTGCTCGCGGATCGGCATGACATGGCGCAGGGCGCCGTGATGCGCTGGCGCATAGAGAAAACAAATCCCGGCCTCGTCCAGGGCCTGACGCTGACGCGCGGGGTTCGCCGCGATATTGACTCCCAGGGCGCCGAGGACGTCGGAGGATCCCGACTTCGAGGAGACGGCGCGGGTGCCGTGCTTGGCGACCTTCAGCCCCCCGCCAGCCGCGACGAAGGCGACCGCGGTGGAGATATTCAGGGTGTGCGCGCCGTCGCCGCCGGTGCCGCAGACGTCCACGACGTCATAGGGATGGTCCATCACCAGCGCTTCGCTGCGCAGCGCTTTGGCGCAGGCGGTGATCTCGCCGACAGTCTCGCCCCGCAGGCGCATGGCGGTCACTGCAGCGGCGATCTGAGCGGGCGTAGGTTCGCCGCGCAGGCATGCCGTGAAGAACGCCTCGGCGTCCTCGGCGATCAGGGTCGCGCCATCGGCGAGGCGCGACAGCAGGGGTTTGAAGGCGTCCGACATGATGCGTCTAGACCGCGGCCAGGGTCTTCACCCCAGCCAGGCTGAGGAAGTTGGCCAGTAGCTGGTGACCGCCTTGGGTCAGGATCGACTCCGGGTGGAACTGCACGCCGTGCACTGGCCGCGACCGGTGCGAAAGTCCCATAATCTCTCCATCGTCGGTCCAGGCCGTGATCTCAAGGCAGTCAGGCAGGGTGTCCCGCGCCACGGCGAGGCTGTGGTAGCGCGTGGCGATGAACCCGTCCTCCAGGCCACCGAACACGCCCCGGCCGGCGTGACGAATCGGACTGGTCTTCCCATGCATCAGGGTTTTGGCGCGGATCACGTCGCCGCCGAATGCCTGGCCTATGGCCTGGTGGCCCAGGCAGACCCCGAAAATGCCCAGATCGGCCGGCGCTTGGGCGATCAGGTCCAGGCAGATGCCCGCTTCGTTGGGGGTGCAGGGACCCGGCGATAAAACCACGGCCTCGGGGCGCATTCCCAGGGCTTCGGCCGTGGTGATGGCGTCGTTGCGGTAGACCTGCGGCTCTACGCCCAGTTCGTCGAGGTAGTGAACGAGGTTGTAGGTGAAGCTGTCGTAGTTATCGATAACGAGGATCATCGGGTCGGTCTCCGGAAGCAGGGCGGGGTCTGGCGAGGCGTGTCAGGTGAATCGCCAAGCCTCTTCCGCGGCGCGCCGAAGCGCTCCCGATTTCTGCAGGGTTTCCTCATATTCGGCGTCCGGGTCGCTGTCCGCGACGACGCCGCCGCCGGCCTGGACATACAGAACGCCGTCCTTCACGAGGCCTGTCCGGAGCACGATGCAGGTGTCCACCGAGCCGTCTGCGCCGAAATAACCGACGGCCCCTGCGTAGGTGACTCCGCGCTTCACAGTTTCCAGTTCGTCGATGATCTCCATGGCGCGGACCTTGGGCGCCCCGGAAAGAGTGCCCGCCGGCAGGGCGGCCATGAGCACATCCACAGGGTCGAGCCCCTCCGGCGCGTCGCCTTCCACGTTGGAGACGATGTGCATGACGTGGCTGTAGCGCTCGATCGTGAAACTTTCGGTTACGCGAACGGCGGGGCGACGGCGGGCTTCGGGCGGAGCGTTGCGCCCCGGCTCGCGCAAACGGGCCACCCGGCCGACATCGTTGCGGCCCAGGTCCAGCAGCATGAGATGCTCGGCCCGTTCCTTCTCGTCGGCCAGAAGTTCCTTTTCGAGGGCCAGGTCCTCGGCCGGCGTGGCCCCGCGACGGCGTGTGCCGGCGATCGGGCGAATGGTGATCTTGCCGTCGCGCAGTCGCACCAGAATTTCAGGCGACGAGCCAACGAGCTGAAACCCAGGGAAGTTGAGGTAATAGAGGAACGGCGAGGGGTTGGTTCGC
This sequence comes from uncultured Caulobacteraceae bacterium, assembly GCA_903872075.1. GTDB lineage: Bacteria > Pseudomonadota > Alphaproteobacteria > Caulobacterales > Caulobacteraceae > Acaudatibacter > Acaudatibacter aquilonius. The sequence continues at coordinate 44,361 of CAIQJF010000044.1, forward strand.
CGAAGGGACCGGTAGAGTGCGAACGGCGACTGGTCGAACGTGCAAGAGAACCGGTGGCTTGGCACCACCTGGAAGATGTCGCCGGCCTGAATGTAGCGCTTCGCCGCCTCGACGATCCGGCCGTATTCCGTCCGACTCATCGGAGAGGCCAGCGCCGGCGCGGAGGCCGTCGGCGTGGGCTCGGAGCGCTGGGGCAAGGGGCGGGCCAGGTCGGCGATGACCCTGTCAATCCGCATTCGGGCGGCGGCATAAGCCTGCGCCGCATCGTCGCCTGACGCGCGCGCCGTCGTCACCAGAATGATTTCCTGGGCGATGGAATCGAAAATCGCGACGATCGCCGGCCGGATCATTATTGCGTCATGCAGACCCAGCGGATCGGGATTGGCGTGGGGCAGGCGTTCGGCCAGCCGCACCATGTCGTAGCCGAAGACCCCGAACACGCCGCCTGCCATGGGCGGAAGCCCGGCCGGAATCTCCAGACGTGAGCGGGCCAGGAGATCTCTGAGCGAGTCCAGCGCGCCGCCGACGATCGGCGTGAAACGGTCCGCGGCGATGTTTTCGCCCTCGGCCGCCTCCGCCTTGTCGCCCCGGCAGCGCCAGACCAGGTCAGGGTTCATCGCCACGATGGAGTAACGGCCCCGCCAAGCCCCACCTTCCACGGACTCGAAGAGGAAGGCGTAGGGCTTGTCTCGCGCGATCTTCAGGTAGGCCGATACCGGCGTCTCCAGATCGTCTATCAGACGCCGCCAGACGAGCTGCGTCCGGCCGGCGTCATAAGCGGTCCTGAAGTTGTCGAAGGACGGCTCGACGCTCACTTGGCTCCGCCGGCGGCCTTGCCGCCGGGCTTGGGCATGGTCGCCGGATCGACGCCCATGGTCTTGCGCGCCAGATCGAGGTTCACGTTGACCTTGATGGCCTTGCCCGCGGCGGCCTTGGTGGCCGCGAAGAGGTCACGAAGATAATCCTGCGATGCGCGTCCCTCCAGCGCCTCGAGGAACTGCGCTGTCTGGCTGATTTCGCCCGGGCGGACGGCGTCGAGCCGGGCGATGAACACACCGTTCGGCGCGCCTGCGGCGAACAGGTCGCCTGACTTGCGGCCGAAGATCTGGGTCAGGAAATCGCGACCGAGGGCCTGATACTGCTGGGCCTTGACAAGTTGCATCCCCTGGATCCTAGCCGCCTTGGCCCCGACACTGGCGGCGGCGGCGTCGAACGTGGCGCCTTTGGTGATCTGGGCGATCAGGGCGTCGGCCTTCGCCTTGAGAACAACCACGAGCTGTTCACGCATGTAGGCCTGGGTCAGGGGCGCGCGAATCTCATCCAGGGCGGGCATGGCGGGTGGGAGAACTTTCACCACCTTCAGGGCGTAGTACTCGCCTGCGCCGGCGTCCTGGACATCGGAATCTTCGCCGGCGTGCATTGCGAACGCCGACTTGGCGATCTTGTCGCCCAGATCCGCGATCGGCTTGCCCTGGCCGTCCAGACCTTCGCTGGTGAAGGGGCCCACCATGATGGTGGCGACACCGGCCTTGGCTGCGGCGTCGGCGACGTTGGCTCCGGCCTGACGAGCGTCGTCGAATTTCTGGCTGAGCTCGTAGGCCTTGTTCTTGGCTGCCTTGGCTTTCAGGTCCGCTTCGATTTTCGCGCGGGCCTGTTCCAGGCTGGCGCTGTGGCCGGCCGTGGTCTTGACCACTTTCAGGGCGGCCAGGCCGAGGTCGCCTTGGATGGGCCCTCCGGCCTGGCCTTCCTTCATGGCGAAGGCGGCGGCGCCCAGCTTGAGATCGGAAATCGCGCTCTTGGGTTTGTCCTGATAGATGACCGGCTCAGAGCCGACTGCGCGGGCGACGGCGGCGGGATCCTCGCCCTGGCGCAGCCTTTGGGCGGCCTGGGCGCCAGCGGCGGCGGTTTTCACCGGAATCTGGATGACCACGCGGGTTTCCGGAGTCGACAGCGTGTCCTTCCGGAATTCGAATTCCTTCTGAATATCGGCCGGGCTCACGGTGATGGCGGGCGCCAACGCTGCGGCGGAGAACCGGGCCAGGGTCACCGCGCGCATTTCCGGTCGCGTCAGTTGCGCGGCGTGGGTCTTTTCGAACGCCAGAAGTTGGGCGTCGGTCGGCGGCGCCGGTTGAACCACGGCGCGGGCGTCGAGCACGAAGTAGCTGACGTCGCGGTTCTGAAGCGCTGAGATCGCGCTCATGGCGGCGTAGGCGCGGGGGGCTCGGAAGCCAGTCTGCACGGCGTAACCGAAATGGCGCTGGGCCATCTCATCCGTCAGATCGGCCTGCACCTGCTGAGGCGTGAGGCCCTGCCTGGCCAGGAATTCGGTGAACTGTTTCTTGCTGAATTTTCCGGTCACCCGGTCGAAGGCCACGGGAATCTGCTTGATCTGGGCGTCGATCAGTGTGGCGTCCGGGACGATCCCGGCGCGTTTGAGCATTTCGAGTTGGCCATCGTCCAAGGCGATCTGGCTCAGAAGCTGCTGATCGAAGCCGTTCTTGATGAGGAACTCGCTGGTCACCACCTGTTTCGATTGCTGCTCGAAGCGCTGCTTCTGCTGCTCGAAGATCCGCCGGTAGTCATTGGCGCTGGTCACGTGGCTGCCGGCCGTGATGATGGAATCGGCCCGCGCGCCTTTGAACGCATCGGGGAACTTTCCGCCGCCGCCGACGCCCAGGACGAGGAAGACGAGGATCAGAAGGCCCATGAGTGCGATGGCCACGGGATTTCTGGCTGTGGAGCGGAGGGAGCCGGTCATGTTCGTCTTTGAGGCCGTCATTGCCGCGGGCCCGATGGCGCCCACTGGATCGCCGGTATAGTGGAGCCGCATCACCCGCCGCAAGCAAAGGCGGCCACAACCTGAAGGGACGCCAGAAAGCCTTGTCTCCGATTCGCCCCCTGATCGCCGGAAACTGGAAAATGAACGGCCTTGAGGCCGCCCTGGGCGAGGCCCGGGCGCTGGCCCAGGCCCTTGAGGAGCGCGCTCCGGCCGCGCGAGTGGCGCTCTGTCCGCCGGCGACTTTGGTTGACCGCATGGCGCGAGGCCTCGCCGGCGGCATCATTGAAATCGGCGGTCAGGACTGCCGCGCCGAGGTGTCGGGGGCCTACACGGGCGATATTTCCGCGGAGATGCTGGCCGACGCCGGGGCGACGCTGGTGATTCTCGGGCATTCCGAGCGGCGAGCCTACCACCATGAGACGGACGCCGATGTGGCGGCCAAGGTGCTGGCCGCGCTTCGAGCCGGTCTTGAGCCAGTGGTCTGCGTGGGCGAGAGCCTGGAGCAGCGGCAAGCCGGCCTGGCCGTGGAGACGGTCGAGCGTCAGGTCCAGGGCTCGCTTCCCGACGCGGTCGCCGGGACGGCGTTCGCCGTCGCCTATGAACCGGTCTGGGCGATCGGCTCCGGCCTGACGCCCACCTTGGCCGAAATCGAGGTGGTGCACGTCGCCGTGCGCGGGGCGCTGGTCCGCCGTTTTGGGGACGCCGGCGGCGCTGTCCCGATTCTCTACGGCGGGTCGGTCAAGCGCGACAACGCCGCCGACATCCTTGCGATCACCGACGTCGGCGGGGCGTTGGTCGGTGGGGCGTCCTTGAAGGCGGCGGACTTCATCGCCATCATTAAGGCCGCCTGACCCGTTTCGGAACCGCCGGAGGGGCCTATGGCGCGGCGCGCGGGTTGGTGCTAAACGCGCCGCTTCTTATCGCCGCCCCCTCCGCGCGGACTGGAAAGCCGTTCCCTTCATGCTGCTTGGCCTCTTGCTGACCCTCAATATTATCGTCTGCCTCGCCCTTATCGGCGTGGTGCTGCTGCAGCGCTCCGAAGGCGGCGCGCTGGGCGGCGGCGGCAGTCCGACAGGCCTCGTCACCACCCGCGGGGCCGGCGATCTGCTGACCCGCACGACTTGGGTGCTGTTCTCTCTGTTCCTCATTCTGAGCCTGTCGCTGACCCTGCTCGGAGGTCGCGAGCGGTCCAATCAGGCCATCCTGAACCGGCTGAAGCTCCAGTCCGTCAATCCTGACGCCCTTCCGGGTCGCAACCCCGCCGCGCCCGGGCAGGCGACTCCGCCGCCGGTTCAGGGCCTGCCGCTCTCCGGCGCCGCCGCGCCGAAGCCGAGCGTTCGGTTGCCTAGCGCCGCGCCGGCCGACACGCCTACCGCGACCGGGAACTTCTCCACGCCCGCGCCGGCCATCAGTCTGCCGCCGCTACCGTCGGCGTCCAAGCCGGCCAAGCCCTAAGTCACCTCACGGCCGGCCCGATGGGCCGGCGGTGGAAAAAGCGTCCCGGCGCGCGATCGGTGGCGAAACTCTGCGCGAATCGGTGGTAGTCTGAACTCCCATGGCTCGGTACATTTTTATCACCGGAGGCGTGGTTTCCTCGCTTGGCAAAGGTCTGGCCTCGGCGGCGCTTGGCGCGCTGCTTCAGGCCCGCGGTTATGGCGTGCGTCTCCGCAAACTCGACCCCTATCTCAACGTCGATCCCGGGACGATGAGCCCCTATCAGCACGGCGAAGTCTTCGTGACGGACGACGGCGCCGAGACCGACCTCGACCTTGGTCACTATGAGCGCTTCACGGGCGTCTCGGCGACCAAGGGCGACAACATCACCACCGGCCAGATTTACAAGACGATCCTCGAGAAGGAGCGGCGCGGCGATTATCTGGGCGCAACCGTCCAGGTCATTCCGCACGTCACCGATGAGATAAAGCGCTTCGTCCTGTCCGATCCGGGCGAGGGCGTGGACTTCGTTCTCGTGGAAATCGGTGGCACAGTGGGCGACATTGAGGGCCTGCCGTTCTTTGAGGCGATCCGTCAGCTAGGCCAGGATCTCCCGCGCGGCGACACCTGTTTCGTGCATCTTACCCTTCTGCCGTTCATCAAGACCGCCGGCGAGATGAAAACCAAGCCGACCCAGCATTCGGTGAAGGAACTTCGCTCCATCGGTATCCAGCCCGATATTCTGCTGTGCCGCTGCGAACAGCCGATCCCGCCGGAAGAACAGCGCAAGATCGGCCTGTTCTGTAACGTCCGCCCATCGGCGGTCATTCAAGCCATGGACGCGCCGGACATCTATTCGGTGCCGCTCGACTACCACCGGCAGGGTCTGGACTCCGAGGTCCTGGCCGTGTTCGGCATCCGCGACGCGCCCGAACCCGATCTGACCCGCTGGCTTGAGGTGACCGACCGGGTCACCCACCCGGACGGCGAAGTCACCATCGCCGTGGTCGGCAAGTACACGGTTCTGAAGGATGCCTACAAATCCCTCATCGAGGCCCTCAATCACGGCGGCTTGGCTAACCGGGTCAAGGTCAACCTGGACTGGGTCGAGAGCGAAGCCTTCGAGGACCAGGACGGGGCGGCGGCAGCCCGCCTGGACGGAGTCCATGGGATTCTGGTGCCCGGCGGCTTTGGCGAGCGCGGCACGGAAGGCAAGATTCGCGCGGCCCAGTTCGCTCGCGAGCGGTCGGTGCCCTATTTTGGCGTTTGCTTCGGCATGCAGATGGCGGTGATCGAGGCCCTGCGAAACGTCGGTGGGATACCATCGGCGTCGTCCACCGAGTTCGGCGACACCGACGAGCCCGTGGTCGGCCTGATGACCGAATGGGTGCGCGGCAATCAGCGTGAGATCCGCGGAGAGAAGGACGACAAAGGCGGGACCATGCGGCTTGGCGCGTTCCAGGCGGTGCTCACGCCAGGGTCCAAGGTCGCGGAGATCTACGGAGCCCCCACGATCACCGAACGGCATCGGCATCGATTCGAGGTGAATATCGCCTATCACGACGCCCTGGAGGCGGCCGGTCTTCGGATGACCGGCGTTTCGCCCGACGGTCTCCTGCCGGAAATCGTCGAGAGGCCCGACCATCCCTGGTTCATCGGCGTGCAGTTCCATCCCGAGCTGAAGAGCCGGCCGTTCGCGCCGCATCCGCTCTTCGCCAGTTTCATCGCCGCCGCCGTGGAACAGAGTCGTCTGGTCTGACCCCACCCCGCCGGGTCGACCGTCGCGGCTCGGTTGCGCGGGCCATCGACGTCTATACGAAAGTATTGATCCTCCCCCCTGAATGAGGAGTTCTCTCGCCTCCTGAGCCGAATTAGATCGGTGGTCGCAGGCGCTCGCCACGGAAGATGGCCGTCGCGGTTGAAGGGGGGTGCGTGCCGTGCGTGTGCGGAGGCTGGCAGAATGGGAACTGCAAACCAAGCGTAGCGCGGTGCTCGCTACGCGCGGCGCAGTGGCATCCTTTTCGGGTATGTATTCACCGTCGACACTGGCGAACGCCGATTATTTTGAACCACCCGTCGACTTGCCGATATTAACATCGATGCGAGTGAGACCCAGGTCCACAAAAGGCGACGACTTATCGACATTGAAGGGTATGCTACGCCTTTTGGCTCTGCTATTTATGTATAATAGGAGGCGTCAGCGACACGATGTCTCCGGCCCGTGGGGCGGGCGGAGTTGGACGATGGGGCGTTGGTTCGGGGCTGCGAAGTGCGCCCCAGTAGTTGTTACCGCGGCGATCGCCGCGGCCGCGCTCGGGCATGATGCGGCGAGGGCGCAGGACGTCCGTCTGGCCGTGGCCAGTGCGCCTGCTCAACAGCCGCAGCTCATCGCAATCGTCGGCGCGCCAAACCCTCGTTGCAGCTACTACACCGGCTGGAAGGCGGATGGCTGAAAGGACGCCACGGGAGCGTTCCTGATCGCCCCCTATTTCGAGGCGGACAACTTCTATGAATTTGCCGCCCAGAGCGGTCAGCACTGGGCCAAGGGCCCCCATCCGTGGACCTGGAATGCGCCGGGTGTCGACTACGGTGTCGGCCCGCCGCTGCGAGGCGGTGGCGCGGATCCGGCCAAGGCGGTGTTGCCCACGGGCTGCGTCTATCTGCCCACCGGCAGTCCCGCGGGCGGGCCGGAAATTCATTGCGGCGCGACAGCCAACGATCCGACGTTCGACGGCCTGGACTTGTCCCTCGGCGCTTGCACGCCGATTGTGTTCGCTGGCCGCGCCGACAGCATGCTCACAATCTCCAATAGCCATATCCACAACGGCGCGAATTGCGCTGGGCCGGGGGGGGCGGTGATCCGGATAATCGGGGCGACCGGCGGACTGTCCCTGGTCAACGATTTCATCGATGAGGACTATCCGCGCGCGACCGCGCCAATCGTGTTGGTCGGCGACGGAGCGCCGGCCGCCGCGCCGTTCGCGATGATCTACAGCGTCGTTCTGAACGGCGCGCCGACGCCCATGGCGGGGAATTTCGCCGGGCCGATGGATATCGAGGAGAGCGTCTTCATCGGATCGGCGATTGCGTCGACCGATTCTCGCGGCGAGCGCGGCGAGTTGTGCGAGCTTGGCTGTCCGGCGCACCCGGTGATCTATCCGTCTGTGACCTACCGAAACAATGTCGTGGTGGTTCCGGCGACCACGCGCCTGGTCATGTCCGAGCGGCCGCCGCTCACACTGGCCCCCGCCCAAACCAAGTCTAGGTTCATCAAGGACCACAATATCTTCGTGATCAATTTCGCCCGTGGCGCCTACAGCCTGCTGGCCAGCAACCTGGAAGGCACGATCACCGACAACAATATGCGCATCAGACCGGGTTACACTGGTGCGATCGTGCCCGGAGCAACGATCAGGGGCTTGCCCGGAAATCCCGACGCCGTTGTCCTGGCTGTCAACCTAGACGGCGATGTCACGCTCAGTGGTTTGGGCGTCAACGGCTTCTTTACGGGGGCAAGCGCCTGGCGGGAGACGACGCTGGCGGCCATGGTTCGACTCTCCTATTAGTCAATCTACGGCAGCGCCGTCGTCACCAATAATTTCGTCGACACCACGGGCGCCTACTCCTGCGTCCAGGACTTCGGCAGCCTCTCGGGCCCGAGCGTCGTGCAAGGCAATCGCAGTCTGGTTACCGATCAGGCCATGTCGGGCATCGGCGACAAATCCACGGCGGGGGCCTGTGCGGCGGTGTATTGATCCCCTGGCCGGCGACGGTCTGGCCGCGTCCCCGGCGGGCGGCGTCGCGACGCCCGTTAATGGCGCTTCAACGCGCGAGGCGACATGGTCGCCGGGCGCGCGACGTGCGTGGTTCGGCAGTGTCCGGGATGGGATAAGGGGCGTGACGAGAAGCTGGCGACGGATTGGCGGGATAGGGGGAGGGCTGGCGGCGCTGGTCGTCGCTCTGGTCGCCATGTCGATCCGGCCGGCCGCGGCGCAAGGCGTTACCTTGGAGGCCCAGGCCGGCCCAACGGTCGCCGCCTGCCGCTATACCGGCTGGGCCGCGGATGGTTGCAGCGGATCGACCGGCAGGTTCCTGATCCTGAACCGCGTCGGCGCCGCCAGTTTCTATGACTACGCGGCCCAGAGCGGCCAGCATTGGGCGGGGGGGGCCCACCCATGGACATGGAACTCGCCCGGAATCGACTACGGAGTTGGCCCCGATATCAATCTGCAGTTGACGGATCCCGCCACGGCGCGGCTGCCGAAGGGCTGCGCCTATCAGCCTGAAGGTTCGGCCAGCCACGGGCCGCGAATCTATTGCGGCCGCGAGTCTGACGATCCGGTTCTGGATGGTCTCGATCTGTCGTTGCACGGCTGCACGCCCGTGGTGGCCGACGCCGGGGCGAGTGGTCTCATCACGATTCAGAACAGTAACCTCGTCAACGGCCCCAACTGCGCCGGCCCGGATATGGCCATGGTCCGTATCCTGAACGGCGCGACGGGATTATCGCTCAGACACGATGTCGTGGATGCGGACTACCCGCACAGCACGGCGCCGGTCGTTCTCGTCGGCGATGGCGGGCCGGTGCCTGGTCCGGTCGTTATTCTCTACACCGCCCAGCTGAACGGGCCGCCGGGCCCGCTGGTCGGCAACTATGCGGGGCCGCTGGACATTGAGAACAGTGTCAACCTGGGCTCGGATATCGTTTCGCGCGATGCGAGCGGGCAGCGTGGCGAGATCTGCGAACTCGGCTGCCCTTCGTTTCCGATCATGCATCCCTCCATTATCTTCCGGAACAATGTGGTGCTGGTGCCCGCGGACACCCACATCGTTCTGGAGCCTGGGAGTGCCGCGACCGAAACGCCGACGGGTGGCGGAAGCTTCGTGGCCGACCACAATATCCTGGTGATCAATCATGTCGCCGGCGCGATGGTGACCGTGGTTACCGGGATAAACGGCAGGATCGATCGCAACATTCTGACGGTGAAACCGGGCTACGTCGGCGTTTTGAGCCGGAACCTGGTGCTTGAAGGGTTGCCGGACGGAGAGGAGACAACCATCCTGGCCGCCCACGATGATGGCCAGTATACAGTTTCCGGCCTCCATCCTGCCGCCGAGGTGGTCGGCGCGGTTGCGAAACGGCAGACAACCGTGGCCGCATCGCTTCGAGTGACCTACCCGGCCGGCTATGCCGATATCGTCATGACGGACAACTTCATCGACAGCACCGGCGCCTATTCCTGTAGTCATGATTTCGCCGCGGCGGCCAGGAACGCCGTCGTGCGCGGCAATCGCAATCTGGTGACGGGGCAGGGAATTCGCGGGGTGACCGAAATGATCGATCCGGCGATCTGCAAACCTCCGAAGTGAGTGACAATTCTCACTGATCACTTCTCTCGGAGGGTGTAGCTTTACTTCCTGTCCGGGCAGGCGGCTCATGTATTCGTCTCGCCCCGGTGGCAAGGAAGATCGCCTGGATGATACCGCCCCGGCCCTTGTTGAGATTGGCGCTCACACGTCGGTTGAGCGCGACATCCGCCTCGGCCGCCGGAGCGCACGTCAGCGTTGGCGACGCCAGAGCGTTTCAGAAGATTTTCGGGCAGGACGATCGGTTCGATCTGACCGGCGGCTATTCATGTTCGCGTGACGTTGCCGTTCAGTCAGAGTCGCGAGTGTGCGGGCCAAATCGCGACCGGACGTCTGGCCAACGCATCAGCGGGGCAGGTTTGCGGCCCCGCGACGAGATCTGTGATCTCACAAGGTGAAGAATTTACGGGATAAATTTCGCTTTAGCGGCGGTGAAGTCACGAAAAAATTCGATGAGCTCTGGCCCCGGCGACGTCGACGGCCGCGACGGTCGCACCGCCGATTTCGTCCAACGTACCGGTAAGGGGCTGCGCCTACGGCGGCTGGCCCACCGACGGGTGCGCCGCCGCCACGGGCGGCTTCCTGATCGCGCCGTACTTCGGCGCGTCTAGTTTCTACCAGTACGCCGCCCAGAGTGGCCAGACCTGGGCCAAGGGCGCTCACCCCTGGAACTGGAACTCGCCGGGCATCGACTACGGCATCGGCCCGCCGCCAGGCTTGGTCCTGCTCGACCCCGCCACCGCCCCCCTTCCTACGGGTTGTGTCTACAAGCCCACCGGCAGTCCCGCGAAGGGCGGCCTCGTCTACTGCGGCAAGGGCGCGGTCAGTCCGACCCTCGACGGCTACGACTTCAGCTTGCACGGCTGCATCGTTTTCCAGTCAGACGCCAACGCTACCGGCCGGGTCACCCTGAGCAATAGCAAGTTCGTCAACGGTCCTGGTTGCAGCTTCAAGTTCGGCTACTTGATCAAGATCGTCAACGGCAACTCTGACCTGCTGTTGATCAACGACCTCATCGACGAAGCCTATCCGCAATACACCACCCCCCTGGTGGCCTCGGTGGTGACCAATACCGCGACAGCGTCCCTGACGGTGCTCAACAGCGCCATTCTGAACGCCTCGTCGCGGCCGCTGAGCGGCACGTCCAGCGGTCCGCTCGACATTGAAAACAGCGTTTTCGCAGGGTTCGTACTGTCCTCGACAGCCAACACCGGCCAGCACGGCGAGCTGTTCCTGCACGGCTGTCCTGTGGTTCAGGCCGTCTACGCCTCGATCGTCTACCGCAACAACGTGATTCTGGTGCCGGCGGACTGTAACGGGACGGTCACCGCGCCCTTCTATCCCAACGGGCTCAGTGAGAAAGAGAACGAGATTCACAGCTTTGTGGCGGACCACAATGTTGTGGTGACCAACTATGCTGGAGGGGTGAACTCCGCGGTTGCGTCGAACATCAGCGGGTCGGTGGCCAACAACATCATGACGGTGGATGCGGGATACACGGGCGCGATCACGGTGCAGTCGACCGTGGTGAGGCTGCCAAAGGGCGCCGCGGCGACCGTGATGTCGAGGATCAGCGACCTGCAGTACCAGCTCTCCGGCTCTGTGCCGGATGGAACGTTCACCGGCGCCAACACCATGCGCGTGACAACCAGCGCGGCGCTCGCCGAGATGGCCTATGCCGTGCTCTATCACTACGTGACCATCACCAACAATTTCGTCGATCCGACAGGATCCTTCTCATGCGTCCAGAATTTGGGGTCTCCCGTGGGCAATCTGGACATGAGCGGCAACGAGAGCCTGGTGACGGGCACGCCCATAACCGGCGTTGGCTATGGCGCCGGCGGCGCCCACTGCCCGCCGTTGTTCTGATGGGCTCTCCGGGACTTGATGACGCACGCGATTTGCGGCATAGACCCCCGCTCACGACGGCGGCCGCGCGGCCGCCGATTGCATTTCAAGCCTAGAAGACACTCCCCCTGGCCGTCCCTAAAAGAAAAGTCTCCCCGTCACGGCGCAACATGCGCCGCGCCCACCACGCGCTGGGGACCAACAGCTACATCGAAGATAAAGACACCGGCGAACTGCGCCGCCCGCACCATGTCGATCTGAAGACCGGCATGTACAAGGGCCGTCAGAT
>CAIQJF010000045.1 GCA_903872075.1 uncultured Caulobacteraceae bacterium
CGCCTCCGCTGACGCGGAAACGCGACGGTCATTCCTCTGGACCGCCCGTTGCCGGACGGGTCTCGCGACCTACCCGGGCGTCTGGGCCGGCGAAGCCCTGCCGGCCTTGCGGCCGGCGCGACACCCCTATTCGGTCTTGCTCCAGGCGGGGCTTGCCATGCCGTCCCGGTCACCCGGTCCGCGGTGGGCTCTTACCCCACCCTTTCACCCTTACCCTGCGGCCGAAGCCCTCGGGCGGTTTGCTTTCTGTGGCGCTATCCCTGGGGTCGCCCCCGGCGGGCGTTACCCGCCGCCTTATCGCCGTGGAGCCCGGACTTTCCTCCCCCCCGCCGTTACCAACGAGGGAGCGACCGCCCGGCCGTCTGATCCGATTTCACCGTGGGCGTACCGGCGGCGGCGGTCAAGCGAGGAGAGCCCGGCGACACGGCCGAGGGATCAAGCCGCCAGCCGCAGGAGCGCCATCAGCCGCGCCCGGCTTTCGCCGTCGGCGACACCGTCTACACGACCAGGACGCCAGTGACGCTGGAAGGCCGTGACGATGACTCCGAGGTCTTCATCGAACACAGCCGTGCGATCGCAGTCATAGCCGAGGCGCGCCAGAGCTGAACGCAGCGCCAGCACGCCAAGCCCCTCATCGCCCTCGGCGAGGGCCCCGCCAGGCGCGGGCGGCGGCTCGACCCAGAGGCCATGACCAGCCTCGGCAAGGACCTTCCAGGGAAACAACTCGCCAGGGTCGGCCTTGCGGCTCGGGGCCACATCGGAGTGGCCGAGGATGCGTTCATCCGGAACGGTCCATCGGCTGCGGATATCCGCCAGAAGATCGATGACCGCGGACACCTGCGCGGCGGGAAACGGTCGGTAGCCGAACTCGTGGCCGGGATTGACGATCTCAACCCCGATCGAGGCGGCGTTGATGTCGGTCTGTCCCCGCCAGGCGCTCACACCCGCGTGCCAGGCGCGCCGCGCCTCCGGCACGAGCGTGAAAATCCGCCCGTCCTCCTCGACCATGTAATGAGCGGACACCTTGGCGGCGGCGTCGGTCATCCGCGCCAGGGCGGCCTCCCCGCTGACCATCCCCGTGTAGTGAAGAACGATCATGTCAGGCGGACTGATCCGGGCGTCGAAGTTCGGCGATGGTGCGGCGATGTAGGTCATGGCGTGGCCCGACGCAGCAGCGCCAGCGGCGCCATCACATGGCTGCGTCGCAGGGCGACAATCAGGACGCCGGCCAGGGCGATGATCGTGCCGATGATCATGCGCGGACCGAAGGAGTCGTGGGTGACGAGAACGCCAAGACCGATCGTCGCCAGGGGCGTCATCAGGGTCAGAGGCTGAAGCAGGTTGACCTCGTACCTCTGGATCAGGCCGTAGAAGGCTGTGTGGGCGATCACTGAGACCACAAGGCTTGAGAACAGCACGCCGCCGACGAACGGCCAAAGGGCATGCGTCAAGACCGCGCCCTGGCCCGTTTCCGTCAAGGCGCTGAGCGCCGCCAGCGGCCAGAACGACGCGAAACCCACCCAGGCCTGGAACTGCCGGGGACTGGCGTCCTCCACCTGTTTCATCATCACCGCGCCCAGCGAGGCCGCGAAAGCCGAGGCGACAACGAACAGCATGCCGACGCTGGGGACGAGGCCCTTGGGGTTCCACATGACGATGAGCGCGCCGGTCAGAGTCAGGAGGATTCCGAGGCCACGCCGCCAGCGAATCCGCTCACCGAGGATGATCACCGAAAGGATCGTGGCCATCGGCACGCCGAGCTGACTCACCACGGCGAAGGCCGACGGCGCGGTGGTCTTGAGGCTGAGAAAAGCCAGCGCCATGGAGCCGCCGCCCATCAGAAGGCCGACGACGATCATGCGCCACAGCGGCTTGGGCGCCGGCAATAGCCAGGGCGCGGTCGCCACGGCGATCACCGCGAAGCGGGCGGCGGCGTAGAACAGGGGCGGTGCGCCGAAGTGGGCGATGAGCACCTTCGACATGACGCTGTTGGCGGCCCAGATCAGGCAGATGAGCACCAACAGGCCGAGGTCGCGAAGGGACATGCCGGGGGCCATAGGGTGCGGCGGAAGCCGTGGCAATCGCACCTCGTAATGTCCCTGGCTGGAATTTCGCCCCGCCAGACGCGACGCCTTGCTGACAGTCACGCAAAGATGGCTCATTGGGCTGACGCGCGGCGTACGCCCCTCGCCTCCAAGGAAGTACGACATGTCGAGCAGCCATTCTCCTGTCCCGGGCCAGCTTCTCCCGGTCGACAGGCTCGTGAACGTGCCGCGCCTGATCACCGCCTACTACAGCCTGACACCCGACACCGCGGTGAAGGCGCAGAAGGTGAGCTTCGGCACCTCCGGGCATCGGGGATCGGCGCTCCTGGCGTCGTTCAATGAGCATCATATTCTGGCGATCACCCAGGCGGTCTGCGAGTACCGAGCCCGGGAGAACGTGACGGGCCCGCTGTTCCTCGGCGTCGACACGCACGCGCTTTCGGAACCGGCCTTCGTCAGCGCCCTGGAGGTTCTGGCCGCCAATGGCGTCGAAACGCTCATCGCCCCGGACGGCGGTTACACCCCGACGCCCGTCATCTCGCATGCAATCCTGACCTATAATCGCGGTCGCGCCTCGGGCCTTGCGGACGGGATCGTGATCAGCCCATCCCACAATCCGCCGGAGGACGGCGGCTTCAAATACAATCCCACGCACGGCGGCCCGGCCGACGTCGACGCGACCGGCTGGATCCAGGACCGCGCCAATGACCTTCTTGCCGCTGGCCTAGCCGGGGTGTCGCGGACTCCCTACGCCAGGGCGCGGGCTGCCAGCTGCGTTCGAACGCATGATTTCATCACGCCCTATGTGACGGACCTGGCGTCGGTGGTGGATATGGAGACGATCCGGGCCGCCGGCGTGCGGATCGGCATTGATCCGCTCGGCGGCGCCGGCGTGCAATATTGGGCCCCGATCATCGAACGTTATGGTCTCGACGCCACGATTGTGAACACCGCGATCGACCCGACCTTCCGGTTCGTGCCCGCCGACTGGGACGGCAAGGTGCGCATGGACTGCTCCTCGCCCCACGCCATGACCGGCCTGATCGCGCTGGGCGAACGTTTCGACATCGCTTTCGGCAACGACACCGACGCGGACCGGCACGGCATCGTCTGCCCCTCAAGCGGCCTGATGAATCCCAACCACTATCTGGCGGCGGCGATCGCTTATCTCTGCTCCCACAGGCCCGACTGGCCCGCCGGCGCGGCGATCGGCAAGACCGTGGTCTCCAGCAGCATGATCGACCGGGTGGTGAAGCAGGCGGGCCGCGGCCTGTATGAGGTTCCGGTCGGCATCAAGTGGTTCACGCCCGGCCTCGTGAACGGCTCGCTGGCCTTCGGCGGTGAGGAGAGCGCCGGGGCGACATTCCTGCGGCGGGATGGCTCCGTGTGGACCACAGACAAGGATGGCCTGATCATGGGGCTGCTGGCCGCCGAAATCTGCGCCCGAACAGGCCAGGATCCGGCCCGTTACTACGACACGGTCACGGCGGACCTTGGCCGCGCGTCCTACGCCCGCATGGACGCGGCAGCGACGCCCGCCCAGAAGGACCGGCTGAAGAAGCTCAATCCCGATCAGTTCACGGCGACCAGCCTGGCCGGCGAGCCGGTCATCGACCGATCGGTGGCGGCTCCGGGGAACAAGGAGTCTATCGGCGGTCTGAAGGTGACCACGGCCAACGGCTGGTTCGCGGCGCGGCCATCCGGCACCGAGGATGTCTACAAGATCTATGCCGAGAGCTTCCTCGGCGAGGACCATCTGGCGCTCATTCAGAAGGACGCCAAGGCGGCCGTGGACGCGGTGCTGGCCGGAGCCTGAGCGGCCCCGGCCTCACCTTCGCGGCGGGTTTTACGCCGCGGCGTCGAGCGACAGGGTTTCGTAGCGGCGCAGGTGGTGGTCCACCGAGCCGTACTCGCCCTCAATGATGGTGGCGCGCTTGAAGTAGTGGCCGATGGCCATTTCATCGGTCATGCCCATGCCGCCGTGCAGCTGGATGGCGTTCTGGCCCACGAACTTGCAGGCCCGGCCGATCTGGACCTTGGCGGCCGAGAGCGACTTCGCCCGCTCAGCGGCCGGCTCGCCGATACGAATGTGGGCCATGTAGGTCATGGAGACGGCCTGTTCGACATTGATGAACATGTCGACCATCCGGTGCTGGAGCACCTGGAAGGAGGCGATGGGCACGCCGAACTGTTTGCGCTGCTTGGTGTACTCCAACGTGCCCTCGTGCAGCTTACGCAGCACGCCGCAGGCTTCGGCGCAGGTGGCGGCGATGGCCTCGTCGACGACCTGTTCGATCAGCGGCAGGGCTTCGCCCTCGGCCCCGATGAGGGCCTCGGCCGGGACGGAGACGTTCTCGAAGAAGACTTCCGAGGCGCGACGGCCATCCACGGTGGGATAGTCGCGCGTGACGACGCCGCCAGCGTTCTTGTCCACCAGGAACACCGAGACGCCGCCCGTGTCGCGCTGGCCGCCGCCGGTGCGGGCGGTGACGATCAGGTGGCTGGCCCAGGGGGCGCCGACGACCACCGCCTTGTGACCGTTAAGCACATAGCCTGACCCGTCCTTGCGGGCGGTGGTGGTCAGGTTGGCGAGATTGTAGCGGCCCTGGGGCTCGGCATAGGCGAAGGCGATGGTGACCTCGCCGGCGATGATCTTACCGATCAGCTCGTCCGCGCCCGCAGGCTTGGCGTGCTTCAGGAAGCCGCCGCCGATGACCACGGTGCCGACGTAGGGTTCCACCACCAGGGCTTTGCCGAATTCTTCCATCACCACCATGTTGTCGATCGGACCACCGCCCAGGCCGCCCTGTTCCTCGGAGAAGGCCGCGCCAAGAATGCCGAGTTCCTCGGCGAAGGACTTCCAGACCTCCGGACGCCAGCCCGACGCCGACTTGATGGCGTTGCGGCGGGTGTCGAAATCGTAATGGTCGGCCAGATAGCTGGCGACCGTGTCGCGCAGCATGGTTTGTTCGTCAGTGAAGCTGAAATCCATGACCTTCGTTTCCTCGGCGGCTCGTGTTCTGTGGGATGGCGGGCGGGGCGTCAGAGGCCCAGCACGGCCTTGGCGATGATGTTGCGCTGAATCTCGTTCGACCCGCCGTAGATGGAGGTCTTACGCGTGTTGAAATAGGCGCCGGCGACACCGTGGGCCTCATCGGGACCGATGGCGCCGATGTTGTGGGGCAGGCCGCGCAGATAGGGCGCGCCGTAGTGGGCGGCCGCTTCCAACGCCAGGTCGGTGAGCCGCTGCTGAATCTCGGTGCCCTTGATCTTCAGGATCGAGGATTCCGGCCCCGGCCCCTTGCCGGAGCTTTCGCCGGCCAGGGTGCGCAGTTCGGTGAATTCCAGGGCCGTCAGATCGATCTCAAGTTCGGCGACCTTGCGCTTGAAGAAGGGGTCGGAGAGCAGCGGCGTGGCGTCATCGGACAGATAGGTGCGCGAAACCTGA
The DNA here is from genome assembly GCA_903872075.1 of uncultured Caulobacteraceae bacterium. GTDB lineage: Bacteria > Pseudomonadota > Alphaproteobacteria > Caulobacterales > Caulobacteraceae > Acaudatibacter > Acaudatibacter aquilonius. Next base: position 5,494 of record CAIQJF010000045.1, read on the forward strand.
CGCAGACGCTCCAGGCCGCGCTTCGACCGCGCGACACCAGCGATGCCCGAACGTTCATGCAGCAGCAGGGCCTTGGCGCAGGTCCAGCCCTGGTTCTCGTTGTGGATGCGGTTTTCCACCGGCACCTTCACGTTATCCAGGAAGACGTCATTGACCTCATGGCCACCCTCGAGCGTGATCAGCGGACGGACGGTGATCCCGGGCGATTTCATATCGATCAGCAGGAAGCTGATGCCGGCCTGCGGCTTGGCCGTCGGATCGGTGCGGACCAGGAAGAAACCCCAGTCGGCGTACTGGCCGAGCGTGGTCCAGGTCTTCTGGCCGTTGACCAGATAGTATTCCTTGCCATCGCCGCCGGTGATCCGCTCGGCCTTGGTCTTGACCGACGCCAGGTCGGAGCCGGCGCCGGGCTCGGAATAGCCCTGGCACCACCACACCAGGCCGTCACGAATGCCTGGCAGGAAGCGCGCCTTCTGCTCCTCGGTGCCGAAGGTGTAGACGACCGGCGCAAGCATGTTCACGCCGAAGGGCAGGACGGAGATGGTGTCGGCCCGGGCCTGTTCCTCGGACCAGATGTACTTCTGAGTCGGGGTCCAGCCGGTGCCGCCCCACTCTTTCGGCCATGACGGGGCCGACCAGCCCTTGGCCGCCAGGATGCGGTGCCAGGAGAGGTAGTCTTCCTTGCTCAGGGCCTCCTCGTCGCGCTGCTTGTCGCGCAGAGCCTGCGGATAGTTTTCGGCGATGAAGGCGCGGACTTCGGCGCGGAACGCCGCGTCTTCGGGGGAGAAATCGAGATCCATGTCATACTCTCTGGCGAGGCCCCTTTGAGAGGCCAGAAGGCTGTAATCGCCCCCGCCCCCCGGTGTCCAGCGCCCGCGCGCCGCAAACCCCGGCCACTCACATCAATATGAGGCTCCGGCGGGTCGCCAACCAAAAGAAAGCGGCCCGGAGCGGGGGGACTCCGGGCCGCCTCGCGGGGCGAAATGTCGGCAAGAGGCCGCCGGGGGGAGCGGCCGAGGGCCGGTCAGTTCGTCCGCGTACCGCCGGCGGGGGTCACCGCCGCGGAGACTGTGCCGCCCGAGGTCAGAGCGGCGCAGGACGCATCCCGCTCCGCCACCAAAGCGGCCTTGCTGTAGGCGCCGGCGTGCCGGGCCGCCTGCGCCGCCTGCTCGCGGGCCAGATCGGCCCGATCGAACACTTCCACCGAGCGGGCGTTCGACTGGACCTTCAACAGAGCGGCGATATCGTGGGTGTCGACCCGGCCCAGGCTGACGGACGACATCAGCACCTCGCAACGCGCGGCGGCGATATACTGGGCGTCGGTGAGCCGTTGCGGGGCGGCGGTCGCCGCGGTCGAGAGAGCGGCCGCAGACAGGGCGACCGGGGCCATAACCAGAAAAGTTTTGAGCATCGACATTGTTCCGTTCCTCGTCGGGGTTGATGAAAACCTTATCCACCGACTGTTCTTCGATCTCAAATTAATTATAGTAAATAAACCAGATTACGGGAATGTAATCTATATATGATCCAATGATTACATTGTTTAAATTACACGGCCGTCATCTTGACGTCGTTCAGCCCGCATTTGCACGACGGACCGGGACACGGCATGGTCTGTCGCGATGAACGGACCCCCGCGCCCCATTCCCACCCCCTGCATCAAGGTCTGCGTCGTCGACGGCGAGAGCGGTCTGTGCATGGGCTGTTTCCGCACGCTGAGCGAGGTCGCGGGATGGGCCCGGCTCGACGAGGCCGCGCGCTCGGCGATCCTGGCCGAGCTCCCAAGCCGTCCCGATCGTGTCCGCCCTGAAAAGCGGGCGATGTTCGGGCGTTAGGCCCGGCAGAGCTCAGGCGACGGCCAGAGGCCTGACCGAAGCTTCGCGGACCGCATCGAGGGCCCTGGAGATCACCTCGAGCCCGGCGCCGGGAGCGATGCTCTCCACCGTCAGGATCCGCCGCCAGGCCCGTGCGCCGGGACGCCCCTGAAACAGACCCAGCATATGTCGCGTCATGGCGGCCAGGCGAGCGCCGGCCTCAAGCTCGCGCCGGACGTGAGGCAGGAAACGTTCGACGGCCTCGAACGCCGTGACCTCGACAAGCGCAGCGTCAAACAGCGCGTGATCGGCCGCGCCGAGCAGTCCTGGATTGGCATAGGCGGCTCGCCCCAGCATCACCCCATCCACCCATTTCAATTGGGTCTGTGCGGCGGCGAGATCACTGATCCCGCCGTTGATCACAATGGTGAGGTCAGGTCGCTCGCGCTTGAGATGGTGAACCAAGGGGTAGTCCAGCGGCGGCACATCGCGGTTCTCCTTCGGCGAGAGCCCTTCCAGCCAAGCTTTACGCGCATGAACGACAAAGACACGCACCCCGGCAGCGGCGCAGCGGTCGACCAGATCGAACAGCGCGGTCTCTGGATCCTGCTCATCGACGCCGATGCGGCATTTGACCGTGGCCAGGGCCGGCGAGGCTTCGGCGATGGCTGCCATGCATTCGGCCACCAGCCCCGGCTCTCGCATCAGGCAGGCGCCGAATCGCCCGCTCTGCACCCGGTCCGACGGGCAACCCACATTGAGGTTGATCTCATCGTAGCCCCAGTCGGCGCCGATCCGCGCGCTGGCGGCCAGGGCGGCAGGATCGGAACCACCGAGTTGCAGCGCCACGGGATGCTCGACGGGGTCGAACGTCAGCAGCCTGTCGCGATCACCATTCAGAATGGCGCCCGTGGTCAGCATCTCGGTGTAGAGACGCGCACGACCGCTCAGCGCCCGGTGAAACGCGCGGCAATGACGGTCGGTCCAGTCCATCATGGGCGCGACGCAAAACCGGTGATCCGCCGCTGCAGGCGCCTGCGCCAATCTCTTCCCCTATGGCTTCGCCAAAAGCGATCAAATAGGCTATTTTCTCGCTGAGCGGGAGCGGGGGATCGAACGTGGCGGATGGCAGTCCGAATCTCAAACAGACCTCAATGGTCTCGGTGGATGTTTTCGGTTTCGCGCGCGAAACCGATGAGGATCGCCAGAAGATCGCTCTGGCCTATGAAGCCCTGATCGCGCGCCTGGAAAGCGCCGCCAGCCGTCATGGCGGGCGCCTTTTCGCCAGCGACGAAGACGGCTTCATGATGGAGATGCCGGGCGCCGATGCGGCGCTGATCGCCGCAGAGGAAATCGCCACCGGGCCCTGGCCGCCTGTGCGGGTCGGAGCTCACCAGGGCGACGCCGAAATCCTTCCGGGCGGAGACCTTGCGGGATCGACCGTTGCGGCCACCGCGCGGATTCAACACGCGGCCGACCGCGGCGCCGTCCTGGCCTCGGAAGAGATCCGCAAGGCCGTCAGCGCCAATCTGAGCCGTCGTCTCGTCCGCGCCGATCCGCCGACGCGCTTCGATCAGCCGGGCGATTCGAGCGCCGTGCATCGCCTGACCTTCGTTCCGGTGGTCGATCATGAGGCGGTGCGCAAGAACAACCGGCGACTCTATCTGACCGTCGCCGGTGTCGTTGCGGCGGTGTCCGGCCTGGTGTGGATCGTCTTCGGGCGCGACATTGCCACGACCCTGAACCCCCGGCACGACCATGTGGCGGTGCTCAAGTTGCAGGCGGGCGGCGGAAGCAAGGAGGCCGCGGAGTTCGCGGAAAACCTGACCAGCGAGATCGGCTATGTGCTGAAACAGGGCGCGGTGCCGACGGTGTCGGGGGCGGAAGCTGAGACACTCAAAGGGTCTGACAACGCCACGCCGGTGCGCCGCCTCCAGGTGGGCGCGGTTCTGGACGGCAGCGTCGCGGCGGCAGGACCCAGTCTCAACGTCAAGCTACACATCGATGATCCGGTGCATCACCGCACGATCTGGTCGCATGAGTTCAGCGGAACCGGCGACGACCTGAAGACTCAGGTGGCCTCGCGTGTGATCGGGGTCCTGACCTGTTCCGCCCAGGCGCTGCGCCCGGGGGCCAAGGTCGCCGATCCGAACATCCTGACCCTGTATCTCAAGTTCTGCGACCTCGACTCCGATGCGGCGTCCGACGCCAGCGCCCTGGTCGAGGAAGAGCGCATTCTCCGTCAACTGACCAGGACGGCCCCTGATTTCTCGGCCGGCCATGCGAAGCTCGCCCTGTTCCTGATTTCGAAGTCAGAGATCGACCCGGCCAATGCCTCGGCGCTGCGCACGGAGGCCAGCGCCGAGGCCGGTCGCGCCGTGACGCTCGATGCAAAGGATAGCGACGGCTATGTGGCCCGCGCGCGGCTGATGACGAGCGCCGGTTGGGCCGACCGGGAGAAGAACCTCACCCAGGCGCTGGCCCTGCCGGCGGCGGGCCCTGCCCCCCGCGTTGTCTATGCCCAGATGCTGCCGGAAGTCGGCCGCCTGAAGGACGCCGCGGGCCATGCCCAGAAGGCGACGACCCAGGCCCCCTGGGACGCCGACATCCTCAGCTTCTCGGCGCAACTGCTCGCCCAGGCCGGGCGGACGGACGATTCCGACCTAGCCCTGACCAAGGCGCTGCAAATGGCCCCCGGCAATCCGGTACTGCAGACGTTCCGATTCCACATCTACCAATGGTTGGGGCGGTGGGACGACGCGCTGAACATTCTCGACGACACTGCGAACCGGCCGCAGCAACTGGCGCAGGAAGACGACCTGGGCGCCACGAAGGCCTTTCTGCAGGCGATGCGGAGCGGCGACGGCGGCGCCAAGGCGGCCGCGCGGGACGCTGCGTACGCGTCCGCGCGCCGGGATCGTAGCCACCTGATGGCGTCGATCAGTCACCTCTCGGCCCTCGGCTTCACGGACGAGGCGTTCCGGTTGGCGTCGGAGATACCGCCCTCGGCGCAGTCCGACGACCTCTCCAGCCTGTTCACCCCCCTGAACGCGCCTCTGCGCCAGGATCCGCGGTTCATGGCCCTGGCCGCAAGGCTTGGCCTCACCGCTTACTGGACCGCTTCCGCCAAATGGCCCGACTTCTGCACGGCGAGCGACCTGCCCTACGCCTGCGCCACGGAGGCGGCAAAATACGCGTCCAAGTAAGAGTTGCGCTGACGGCGATCGCCACGGGGTTGCTCGCCGCCAGTGCGGCAGGGGCCCAGGTGATCGAGATCCAGGACGATGGGGCGGTGGTGACCTATGGCGGGCCGACCCGGTTCGACGATAGCGGGGCCCACCCCCTGACTGTTTCGCCGCCGCCTTCCTCCGGGCGACCCTCGGCGACGCCGTCGCCTGCGGTCGCTGAAGCCATCCAATCGGCGGCAGCGCGCCACCAGATCAGCGCCGAACTTGTTTCCGCCGTGGCGTGGCGAGAGTCGGGCTTCAATCCGATGGCCGTCTCGCCCAAGGGCGCCAGAGGGGTCATGCAGCTGATGCCCGGCACCGCCCGCGCGCTTGGGATCGACGCGAGGGATACAATCGCCAATATCGACGGCGGCGCGGACTACCTGTCCCGGATGATGCGGCGGTTCGACGGCGATCTGGTCAAGACGCTGGCGGCCTACAATGCCGGCCCGGAAGCCGTGGACCGCTACGGCGGCCTGCCCCCTTACGCCGAGACTGCAAACTATGTCCGGGCCATCCTCCGGCGACTAGGACAACCCATTGGCGCGAGCGCCGGCCTGCCCTGAATGATAGCAGGTCAGGCGCTCTCCACCGGAGGGCGCAGCCAGACATCGCTGATGACGCGCCGGCCGTCGGACCGCTTCAGCTGAACGACGATGTCGATCACCCGGCGCGCATAGGCCTGGATGGCGGCCCAGCCCATATCAACGCCGCTCAGCAGGGCCAGCATGGTGATCTGATCGAAGGCCCCCTCGGGACTGTCCGCATGGACGGTGGTGACGGAGCCGGGATGGCCGGTGTTCACCGCGCGCAAGAAGGCGAAGGCCTCGGCCCCCCGCAGCTCGCCCAGCAGGATGCGGTCCGGCCGCATGCGCAGGGAGGCCTGAAGCAGTTCTTCAGCACCGACCCGGGCTTCGCCCTGATCGCCGCGAACGGCGATGAGCCCCACGGCATTGGGCTGGATCAGGCGAATCTCCGGCGTGTCCTCGATGGCGATCAGGCGTTCGGCCGGGTCGATCTCCTTGACCAGGGCGTTGAGCAGGGTGGTCTTGCCGGACGACGTGCCGCCGGACAGAACGATGGTCTTGCGGCGGCGGACTGCCAGAGCCAGGAAACCGCGGAGATCATCGGCGGCGAGCAGGGCGCGCAAATCGGCGTCCACCCCCTCCCCGGCCTGCGCGCGGGCCGCCGGATCGAACAGGCCGGTCCGATCGAGTTCGCCAAGCGAGAGGTCGGAAATGGCATGCTTGCGGATCGCCAGAACCAGACCGTCGCGGGCGGCCGGCGGAGCGATGATCTGGATCCGCGCGCCGTCGGGCAGGCTGGCCGACAGCAGCGGCTGTTCGCGATTGACGCCCTGGTGCGCGGCGCCGGCGACCTGACGCGCCAGGCGGCTCAGGTCCACCTCGCTAAGCTGCGGCGCGTCGAAACGGCTTGTCTCGCCGGACGTCGTCTCGACCCAAACCTCGCCCGGGCGGTTGACCAGGATGTCGGTGACATCCGGCCGTGAGAGCCAGGGATCGAGTGGCGCGAGATAGCGTCTGAGATAGACGCGATCGTTCATCGGCCCTGGATCACGTCGCTGAAGTCGAGGTCACGCGCGACGAAGACCCGGATGGCCTGCCCCTGGGCGATCGTCACGGTCGTGGGAATGTCGATATCCTTCTGCAACGCGACCGTGGCGACATTGGCGGCCTGCTGCGGCGAGCCGATGACCAGGGCGTTGACGCCGCCCGACCCGCCGGCCTGATTGGCCAGAGCCTGGACGCCGCCGTCGATAACCGAGAGCAGGATCGCCCCGCCGAAACGCTGGAAGAAGTGGGTGTTGACCTTGCCCTCCAGGCCGCCGCGACCGAGGCGATCGCCGGCCGGCGAACCCAGGTTGATCGACACGCCATCCGGGGTCAGCAGGCGCGACCAGATCACGAAGGCCCGGGATTGGCCCTGGGCCACGCCGCTCTTGTATTCGCCGATGAGTTTCGAACCGCGCGGAATGACCACCGTCGTACCATCGAAGCCGCTGACGTCGCGGCTCACAACCGCCCGCGCGAAACCCGGCACATCGGAGATGATCCCGGTCTCCATCACCGCCGAAATGATCGTGCCCTGGGGGGCCACGAGAGCGGGGTTGGCGAGGCGGGTGGCGCGCGCGGTGTCCACCTGGGCGCTGGCGACGCGCTGGGCGAACCGTTCATCAGATCCCAGGCGCGCACCGCCGTCGCGGGAGGGGCCAACGGCCTGTCCCGGGGCGGCGGACAGCACCGCTGGCTCCGCCGGTTCGCTGAGATCAACGACCATGGACGGCGCGCGAAGGCGCGCCTGGGCGTCGGCCGCCGCCTGCGCGGCCGCGGGGTCTGGCTGAACCGAGGGTTGGGCGATTTGAGCCTGGACAGGCATGACGACCGGAGCCGGCGCGGGCGTGGCCTGGGCGAGCCGCATCACACGCGGCGGCTGAGGTGTGATGCCCTGCGCCCGTGCGTGGCGGCCGGCGCTGAGTGAGAGATAGACCACCAACCCCAGCGCACAGACTCCGGCGACACCGGTGAGGAAGCCGAACGGACTTTCACGCCCAGCGACAGCCGAGGGACCGCTGGAAAGACGTGCGATCAGGGCGGCGTCCTCGAACTCCTTCCGGATGGGTTCAGATGGCGTCATTTGAAGAGACCTCTATGACGTTTGGCCGGTTTCCGGGCCAACGGACCGCCCAGCGGCTGGGGATAGCCATCGTTGATCACCTGCGTCACTTCGCCGCCCTGGCGGAGCACGAAGGCGGCGGCCAGGCGGTCAACGACCAGAAAACCGCCGCGGATGGCGGTATTAACGACGGCCTCCTTGCGATCGGCGTCGATGGCGAACACCGCCGGCAGTTCAGCCGCGGGCGCAAAGACGAAATAGGTGGCGCGTCCATCGTCGAACACCCGGGTCGGGGCAATCCGGGGGGACCCTTCGAGATGGTAAGCGTGGTTCACATCCGCGGGCGGCGCGACAACGGGAACCGGCTTGGGCTCCGGCAAGGCGACGAAGGGCTCGGGGTAGTCGAACCTCAGGCGGAAGATCAGGCCATGGTCGTCGCGCCGCGGCGCGCGGCGGGCGTGCAGGTCAAAGACATAGCGCCGCAGGTTGGTGATCACGGTCATGTCCGTGACGCTGCCGGCGTCCAGCGGCTTGAGGAACAGCAGATTGGCCTTGTGATTGGGGGTGATCTGCCACCCGAGGCCATCGCCAATCGAGACGTTTTCGATACGCTCACCCGCGCCGAACTCGATGGTCATCTGGTAGCCTAGCGTGGCGTGAAGTTCGACCACCTCGTTGGGGTCGAAATGCACCACACGAATGCGCGGATCACCTGGACCGGGCTGGGGCGACACCGCGCCGAGCGCGGCGGCCGGGACCGCCGCGATGGACAGAAGGCCGATGAGGGCCGCCAGACGTCTCATGCCCGCTCCGCAGCGCTGATACGGGCGCGATCTCGCGTGAGGCGCGCCCTTCCGTAGGTTTCACCCAGGCGCACCGCGCGGGTCGACGGCGCAGTGAAGCGGTCGTCCGCCGCGGCGGTTCCTGGTGAGGCGGCCAGCGCCGCCCCGCCGCCGCCGGCGTCCACAAACGATGTGGTCCTCGCGCCGGCGCGACCGCCAACGCCGCCGGAAACGCGCACGGATCGGGTCTCGCCCGCGGCCCCGGCTGGGCCGGCGGCGGCCAGCCCCGTTTCCGATCGCGCCTCGGCCTTCCGCAGATTGAAGCCGCCGGCGACGATGAGCCCGGCCAGGATCAGGACCGCCTGGGCGGCGGCGAAGATCATGACAATGCTGGCGGCGGAGGCGGCCGTGTCGACATTCAGGGCATGGGCCTGCCGCTGACGCGAAAGTTCCTCGATCCAGGGCTGTATGACCACCAGCAGCAGCGAGGTTGTTATCCAGCACAGAAGCGGCGCGGCCATCGCCGCCACCAGCGCTCGGACCCATCCGACAAAGAATCCGCGGGTCGCCTCGAACAGGAACAATGCGATGAAAACCGGACCCAGCGCGGTCAGAACGCCGGTGGCGATGGAGGAGACCGCCAGCACGCCGGAGGTGCTGGCCAGCAGGGATGTTCCGGCTTTCCACAGCTCATCCGCCGCCGCCGCGTCGCCGCCGCGCGACGCCAGGGCGTTCGGTCCGGCCTTCTTGCCGAATTCGATCTGATCGGCTGTCAGCTCATCGTAGGTCGCCTGCAGCGCCGTCACCGGGTCCGCGGCCGCGGCCGGCCGATCAAGCGCCATGGGCCGACTGATGACCCTGGCGATCTCCAGCGGCGCATTGGCCGCGACATCGAAGACGACGGTCTGGAAGGCGCCCCAGTTCAGGGTGAGCGCCAGGATGCCGCCGACCTCGAGCGCGACCATCGGCGCATCAGAGAGCTTCTGATTGCCCATGGCGAACATCAGCCGATAGCCGATGACGGCCACGTAGATGACCAGCATCGCCGTCAAAGCCGCGGGCCATGGCGAGCCCGGCCCGGTCAGCGCCTGATATCCGGCCACCGAATAGGTCTGCACCTGGCAATCGATCGCGCCCAGGGTGTCGCGCACCAGTCCAAGCTGCGTGACGGTGGAGGGACAGGCCATCAGCTCGTCGCCCCGGCCCTGCGGCGGCCGGCCGGGGTCCAGGCCATCAGCGGGCCCATCCAGTCGTCGGGATCATCGCCAACCTCGGCCCGAATGGAATCCAGCTGGCGCACCGTTCGTTCAGTGCCGGCCAGAACGCGCAGTTCGTCGGACATCCCGGTCAGGTCCAGGCGGGCCACAACGCTGTGGTCGGCCTGTTTGACCAGAAAGCAGCGAGAGGTGTCGGGCAGGGTCCGGATCAGATCGAACTCGTGCTCCGAGAGGCCGAAACCGCCCACATAGTCGGCGCGGCGCGCCTTGGGATTGGGGAAGAAAATCTGGGTGGCGGTCTGCTCGATGATCGCCGCGCCGACCCGGCTCTCGAGCGCATCCACGGCGTTCTGCGTGCAGAAGCCGATCACGCCGTTCCGCTTACGGATGGTCTTCTCCCAGTCGCGCACCCGGCCGACGAAGACATCGTCATCGAGCGCCTTCCAGCCCTCATCGACGATAATGACCGTGGGCGTCCCGTCGAGCTGCTGCTCGATCCGGTGGAACAGGTACATCATGGCCGGCGTGCGCGTGACCGGCGTGTCCAGAATCCGGGTCATGTCGAACCCGAACACGTCGTGATCGAAGTCGACCCGATCCTCGGCGTTGTCGAAAAGCCAGGCGTGCTCGCCGTCATCGCACCAGGCCCGAAGACGGGCCGCGAGGTCGCCTGAACTCGGCCGGCGCGCGCCCACGAACAGCTCGCGCAGAAAGCGCAGGCGCCGGTGATCCGGCGGCTGGCTGAAGTTGGCGTCCACGGCGTCCACGATCAGGGCGCGGTCCTCTGTATCCAGACTCTCGCCCCCGCTGGTCAGGATGCGCGCCAGCCACTCGGTGAGGAAGGCGCGGTTTGCGACGGTGTCGTCCATGCGCAGCGGATTGAGGCCAGTGGGCTCGCCGGGACGGAGGATGTCGTAACGTCCGCGCACGGCGCGAACAAAGATTTCCGCGCCGCGGTCCTTGTCGAAATAGAACACCTTCGGGCGGAATTTGCTGGCCTGCGCCGCGAGGAAGGTGAGCAGGACGGTCTTGCCGGTCCCGCTGGGGCCGATGACGGTGAAGTTGCCCAGATCGCCGCTGTGGAAGTTGAAATAGTAGGGGCCTGCGGCGGTGGTCTCCAGCACACAGACCGCTTCGCCCCAATGGTTGCCTTCGGCCGTGCCCTGCGGATGGTTATGAAAGGCGGCGAAGCCGGCGAAATTGGCGGTCGACACCAGAGCGCGACGGGCGATGAACGGGAAATTCCCCGGAAACTGCGCCCAGAACGCCGGCTCGAGATTGACGTCCTCACGCACGGCCACCGCACCGGTCTCGGCCAGGGCGGCCTGCACCTCGGCGGCGGCGCCGTTCAGTTCCTCGAGACTCTCGGCCTTCACAAGGATGGAGAGATGATGTTCGCCATAGGCCATGCGCCCGGCAGCCATGGCGTCGCGCGCGTCATGCAGTTCGTCCCTGGCGCTGACCGCCACGTCATCCGCGGCGCGAAGGCGGCGAAGGGCGAGGCTCATGCGATCCAGGGTCACCTGGCGATCGAGAAACGAAAAACTCTGGGTGAGCGCCATCTCGAACGGCAGACGCAGAACGCCGTCCAGCATCCCCGGCGTCGACCTCAGCGGGTAGTCCTTCAGGGAGATCGCCGCCCCATAGACCGCCGGCCGTCCCGCCGCCGCCCCGAACTCCATGGCGTCCAGCCCGAATGTCAGGCGGCGGTCGGCGAGCGCGGCCCCGATATCGCCGGCTGGCGCGAGGACCGGCCGCATCTCCCCGGTCACGAGGGAAGCCAGGAACGAACATGGCTCTGAACAGAGGCCGTGGCGGCCCTGATAGGTGGTCAGCAGCCGGGCGCCATAGGGCGCGAGCGTGGCCATGAAGGTTTCGCGCGTGGCGCTGAGCTGGCGCAGTTCCTGACTGAGGTCCGACGTCTCCCGCGTCGCCGACCGGAACAGTCGCTCGACCAGACCGGCATTGCCTTGCAGAGGCCGGCGCACCAGTGTCAGAAACAGGTCGTTGACGAACAATCTACGCTCGGCGAGCAGGCCGCTCCACCGGCGATCCAGCCCGTCGCAGAAGGGGTCCTCAAAGCCGGCCGTCAGCTCGGCCGTCACCCTTCGGCGGACAATGTGGTGATAGATGCCGAGGCGCGAATTTGCCGCCCCGCGATAGAGCGACTCGCGCACCTGCTTGCGGTAGCTGAGCTCCTCGTCATCCACGGTCTCAAAGGGAAATCCCTCCAGGCGGATAACCTGCACGAGCAGCCCGTCGCGCGTCAGAAGCGTGGAGTCGTCCAGGTGCCTTGCGTAGGGCAGGCGATCACCGATCGCGGCTTCTTTGGCGGCCAGTTTGCGATGCAGACCCGCCGAGCGATAGGACTGGCTCATGGGCGGTAAGAGTTGGCGCGCCAGAACCCGTGGTTTCGCACCCTCGGACAACGGCTGGCGCGGACGATCCAGAGGTCGAAGAACCGCGGTTCGTGCAGGCAGCCAAAATAGCCCACGGCGTGGATGACGACGGCCAGAAGCAGCGCCCAGAAGGACTTCGAGATCAGGAAGCCTTCCACTGTGACGATCAGGTTGAACACCGCGTAGCTATAGGTCACCCCCGCGAACATCTGCGGGCGGGTCAGGACAGTGCAGATCGGATCCGACGCGAGACCGGCCAAGGCGCTATCTGAGTCCGACGGCGAGACTGCGCATGCCGGCGACAATCGCGACCGCCCCGAACACGATGAAGGCCCCGATCACCACGGTGACGCCCCGGCGCCACTCGATGCGACCCGTGAGCATCATCAGGCCGACGATAGCGACCGCGATGACCGCCGCCGTCGTCGCCAGATTACCGAGCAGCGTGCCTTCGACCCACTGTAAAGCCCCGAGGATGGGACCCGATCCGGCGGGATCGGATTGAGCGACCTGAGCGAGCGCAACACCGGGCAAGGCAAGGATGGACGAGACCGGAACCAAGGCTCCGGCGCGCCTGACAACTGACATTCGGCTCACCGATAGCTCCTGGAACACAGCGGACGCAGGGGTGGCCACAGCCTCGTCTCCCCACGCGCAAAACATGTCATCGGCGCCGGTCGGCGTCAACGCGCGGGGGTGAGGCAGTGGCCGCGAAGGGGCGTGACGGTGGCGAACCGTCATCCGTCACTCATCGTCGCGCCGGGGTAGAACGGCAGGGTGCGGACCCGGTTGTTCGTGAGCTTGGCGTAGGCGTTGGCAAGCGCCGGGGCGACGCAGGGCACGCCCGTTTCCCCAACCCCGCCCGGCGCGGCGGTGCTGGCCACGATGGTGATCGCCACCGGCGGCATCTCCTTCAGCCGAAGCACGCGATAGTTGCTGAAGTTGACCACGTTGGGCGCACCGGCCGCGAAAGTCACCTGCCCCCAGAGCGCCGCCGAGAGGCCATGGGCGATGCCGCCCTGGACCTGCGCCTCGATCAGGTTCGGATTGACCGCCAGCCCGCAGTCTATGGCGCAGAACATCTTGTTGACCTGAATCTGGCCCGTCGAGTTGACCGAAATCTGGGCCACCAGAGCGATGTAGCTGCCAAAACCGCTGAGGAACGCCACGCCCCGGGCGTTGTTCTTCGGCGCCGGCCCGGCCGACCAGCCGCTGAGCGTATCGACCGCGTTCAGCACCCCAAGAGCCCGGGCATTGCCGGCGAGCTGGGCCTTGCGGAACGCCATCGGATCGACGCCGGCCGCCTTGGCAAGTTCATCGATGGCGCTCTCGACGGCGAAGGTGTTGTAGGATTCGCCGACCGAGCGCCAGTAACCGAGCGGAATGTCGGCCGGGTTGGGCACGAATTCGATGCGCCGGTTGGGGATGGCGTAAGGCAGAGCCAGCGCGCCAGCGACGGCGCCGGTGTCCTCCGGATTGCCCGTCTGAGGTCCGCCCCGCTGTACGCTGATCGAGGGCGAAACGTTCCGATAGACCATCCCGGTGAAGTTGTTCACGGAATCCAGCCCAGCCTGAACCCGGATCGCGGCGCAGGGACGGAACTTGTCGTTCTGGAAATCCTGTTTGCGCGACCAGGTCAGCTTGACCGGCTTGCCGACGGCCTTCGCGATGGTCACCGCCTGGGCGATGTAGTCCTGATCGATCTTCCGGCCAAGGCCGCCACCGAGGTAGGTGGTGTGGACCGTTATGGCCTCCGGCGCGAGGCCGGTGATCGCCTGAATGGTCGGGATACAGAACTGCTGCCCCTGTGTCGGGGCCCACACTTCGCAGGCGGTCGAGGTGACCACCGCCGTGCAGTTGAGCACCTCCATACAGGCATGCGCGAGGTAGGGCAGATGGTAGGTGGCGTCGATCTTGGCATGAGAGCCTGGGATGACGGCAGCCGGATCGACCGAGCCGGTCGTCTCATAGACATAGGCCGTCGCCGAGGTCGAGGTCAGAAGTGCGTCACCGACCGCCAGGATGCTGGCGGAATCCCGCGTCGCCGTGCTCGCGGGCGGCGTCCATGTCACCTTGCTCGCCAGACCGTTGGCGATGTTCATGGCCGACCAGGTGTTGGTGGCCACCACCCCCACGGCATTGCCCAGATTGACCAACGCCAGGGCGCCATTGGAGGTTTTGGGCATGGTCGCCACCGTCCCGCCCAGGATCGGCGAATGCACGACGCTGGCGAAGACCATGCCTGTCACCTGGACATCGATGCCGAACACCGCCGAGCCATCCACTTTCGCAGGGATGTCGGTGCGGGCGATGCGCTTGCCGATGAAGTTCGACGTCGTGGCCAGGGGGGCCGAGGTCGGCACCGGCACGTTCGCCGCGGTGGCGACCAGATCGCTGAAGAGGTAGGTCTTCAAGCCGTTGGTGACCTTGCCGCCGGGGGCGAAGGTCCAGGTTCCGCCCGGCGTCAGCTTGGCGGCCGCTGTCAGCAGCGTCTGGCCCGCGATGGCCGCGGCCTGCCGCATGGGGAGGTACCAGCCCCGCATGCTGGTGCTGCCGCCTGTCACCTGAGCGTGAAACAGGGGGTTGGCATAGGGATTGGGTTTGGCGGTCGAAGCCGGTGCGTGGACCACCTTGATCTGACTCCAGGAGAGCATGAGCTCTTCGGCGACGAGCTGGGCCATCCCCGTCATGATGCCCTGCCCCATCTCCGTGGACCCGATCGCCAGCGTGACCTGGTCGGATGTGTCGATCTGCAGATAGGCGCCGAGGGACGTGGTCGGCAGCGAAGCGCTGACGGTCGCCGGCGCGCCGGGCGAACCGGTCGTCTGGCCCTTGAAGGTTACGGCGAAGGGCACGACGACCGCGGTCGCCGCGGCGCCACCGACGACGGCGCGTCTGGAAACGGCTTCAAACATAGGATTCTCCTCCCGAGAATACATGACCCGAGCCGTCGGCTCAGAGGGTTTGGATGGCCTGGTTGATGCGGGCGTAGGTGCCGCAGACGCAAATGTTGTTCAGCTCACCGGCGATCTGAGAGCCGTGGTGGCCGGCCTTCATGGCGCCGACGACGGACATCAGCATGCCCGACTGGCAGTAGCCGCACTGCGGCACCTGAGCGGCGATCCAGGCGGCCTGCGCCTTCTTGCCATCGGGATCATTGACGAGACCTTCGATCGTCAGAATTTTCCGTCCCGCGGCGGAGCCCACGTCCATGTCGCAGGATTTCTCCGGCTGGCCGTCGACCAGCACGGTGCAGGCGCCGCAGATCTCGACCCCGCAGCCGTATTTCGTGCCTGTCATGCCCAGGATATCGCGGAGCGCCCACAACAGGGGCATCCCGGTATCCGGAACGGAAGCGGTGTGGTTCGTTCCGTTCACATTGAGCGTCACTGTGGTCGCCATGTCGTCCTATCCCTCCGAGGTCGTTTTTCGAGTTTACGATATTTAGGAATCTTCCCGGGTCGCGACGATTTCACCGGCCCCAGTCAAAAATCCGAATTGAAACTATGGTGCCCTCAACCGCGACCGCCGACGTCGCACCCATGCTCCGCGCTGGCGAACTGCCGCTTTCCCCAGCCCTCGTCGCCTTGCTCGCGCTTTTCCGGGATCAAAAACACGGACGCCGCGGTCACGCGATCACCTCAAGGCTAAGCTGCGCCAAATCGGACTTTTCGAACCCTACTGTCAATTTGTCGCAGGCTTGAAGCAAATCGGAGCCGGTTGGCGCCGAACCGACCGTGGCCGCCCAGACAAGGGGCTTTCGCAACCACATCCTGCCTCCGCGACTCTGGTTCATAAGCATTGGTTTGCACCCGTCCGAGAGCGTCTGCCCCGGGACGATAAGCGGCTCCACCATTAATGTTCGCGTTTCGGCACCAGTTATCATCGCCGAGAATTCTAGTGCGCAGAATACTGTCGAATAGATGGCGTTTATGGTGCCCAGGACACCACTGAATATCTCTATAATATACCTTGGTATCGGGTTTAGGGTCTGACATTGCGACAGCGCTTGATCATCCCACGACAGTCGCAGCCGTGAAGCCAACCGAATGGGGGGCAATGGAGAACTCCTTGCCGGGTTATATGGCCCGGCAAAGCTGGGAGCCCTCAAACCACGCCAGCCGGGTCACCGCCCCAGCGGCTAGCCCGTCTTATTCACGCTGGCGCTGAAAGTAGGCTGGCGGACGTAGCTTAACCGACTGATTTAGAATAGGTTTTGGTTGCTTACACCAACACAATTCCAGGTCAGGGAGGCGCCACGCCCGCCATGGATGACGATACCGGCCTTCTGTTCGATCTGCCAAGCGTGGGGCGCAAGAAAGTCAGCGCCGCCTTCGATGGCGGGCGCATCACCTCCGATGGCGGGGTGGCGTTGCTGGCCCTGGGCGACCGGCGGATCGGCATCGTCGATCGCATCGCCGGGCTGATCACTGACCCGCGCGACGCGGCCCTGGTGACCCATTCGGTGGCTTCGATCCTGCGGGCCAGGGTGCTGGCGATCGCCTGCGGCTACGAGGACGCCAACGATCTGGGCCGCTTGCGCGGCGCCCCGGCGTTCAAGCTGGCGTGCGGGCGGCTGCCCGACAGCGGCGGCGATCTGTGTTCCCAGCCCACCGTCTCGCACTGGGAGAACGCACCCGACCTGAAGACCATCATCCGCCTGACCTACGCCATGGTCGACGCCTGGTGCGCGAGCTACGCCCACGAGCCGGAGGCGGTGACCCTGGACATCGACGACACCCTCGACGTGGTTCACGGCGCCCAGCAACTCTCGCTGTTCCACGCCCACCAGGACGAGCGCTGCTTCCTGCCGATCCACATCTACGACACCGCCACGGGCCGCCCCGTCGCGGTGATCCTGCGTCCGGGCAAGACGCCTTCGGGGCGGGACGCGGCGGGGTATCTGCGCCGGCTGCATCGCCGCATCCGTCGCCATTGGCCCGGAACACACCTCACGATCCGCGGCGACGGTCACTACGGCCGGCCGGAGATGATGGACTTCTGCGAGAAGCACGGCCCCGACTTCCTGTTCGGCGTCACAGGCACGAAGTCCCTGGCCGCCAAGATCGAACACACCGTCGATCCCATCAGCGTCAATCGCGCAGAGAGCGGCGCCTTGGCCGTGCGCGGCTTCGCCGAGACCCGCCACAAGGCCAGGTCCTGGAAACACGAGCGCCGCGTCGTCGCCCGCATCGAGGCGACGACCCTGGGCCTGGTTGACGAAACACGCGACCAGACGCTGTTCGAGTTGCGTGACCAGTTGGCCGAACGCGGCGTCCAGACCACCTATACGACCCTATGGCGGTTCTTCCGTCGCCACGGGATCACGCGCAAAAAAAGACAGCCCACGCCGCGGAACAGGATCGCCCCGATATCCTGAGACGCCGGGAAGCCTGGTTCGAGGCGCAGATCGACCTGGATCCCGAACGCCTCGTGTTCATCGACGAGACCTGGGCTTCGACCAAGATGGCCCGGACCCACGGCCGGGCTCCCAAGGGACAACGGCTGCGCATGAGCGTGCCGCACGGCTACTGGAAGACCACCACCTTCGTTGCCGGCCTGCGGCTCTCGGGCATGGTCGCGCCAATGGTGCTCGATGGACCGATCAACCGTGAGGCCTTCGAAGCCTACGTTCAGCAGATCCTGGTCCCGGACCTGAAGCCCGGCGACATCGTGATCATGGACAACCTGGGCAGCCACAAGGGAAAGGTCGTCCGCGACGCCATCCGGGCGGCGGGCGCCACCCTGCTGTTCCTTCCGCCCTACAGCCCGGACTTCAACCCGATCGAGAAGGCGTTCTCCAAGCTCAAGGCCCTGTTGCGAAAAGCCGCCGAGCGCACCGTCGAGGGACTGTGGGACGCCATCGGCCGCTTCCTGGACGCCTTCACCCCGCAGGAGTGCGCCAACTTCTTCGCCGCCGCAGGTTACGATGCTATCTGAGCGTGAACCGCTCTAGTAGAGCGGCGGACAGGTGGCGCCGGCCGCCTTGTATCCGATGCCCCCCACCACGCCGCCGGTCACCAGGCTCTGGTTGCCAGCCATCGTCATGGCGCCGATCGCCCCGCCGAAGTTCTGAACGCACGACAGTGCGCCTGTCGGGTCGACATAGTTGTTGGTGATCGTCACCGTGCCGTAGGACGCGGCGACTGCCATTTCCGCCAGGGCGGCGGCGGTGGTGATGCGGAACGTGTTGGCCCCGGAGAATGTCCCGGCCGCAGTTTTGCCCGACAGCGCATACTGGTTGGACCCAAGCTGGGACAGGATTGTCGCGGCGCCGCCGGCGGGCAGGCTGACGATCGAGGACAGCAGGCTGATCGAGCCGCTGTTGATGGAGTTTACTGTCATCGTCGTGCCGCTGACAGTCCCGCTGATGCCCAGGGCCTGGGTCGCCGCGACGCCCCCAGCGTAGTTCGTCACCACCACGTTGTGATCGACCACGAAGTTCGTCACGACATTGTTCTTGCCGGTCAGGCCGTTGGCGTAGAACGGCGTCGTGATCGCCATCGCCGTCGACGCCGGGATCACAACGACATTGTTGCGGTAGGTGATGGAGGGATAGACCGCATCCTGAACCGGGCTACCCATCAGATAAAGTTCGCCATGTTGACCGCTATTGGCCGTCGAAACCAAGGTCATGCCCACGAACACACTGTTTTCGATATCGAGTGCGCCATAGGAGGTCCCGCTGATCGGACGAGACGAGGTGTTGAGGATAGCCGAATTCAGAATCGTCAGGGGCGTATCGATCGTGTTCACGACCACGGACCCTGCCATCATATTTTTATATTTCGGGTAAGCCTCATCGATGAGGTCATTCTTCAGAACGAGGCCAACACTGCCGCTGATGACCTTGATCATATAGCCGTTGAGCATGCTGCAGTTCGGGCCGTTGACGAACTTGCTGTTCGAGATCGTGACCGTGCCCACGACGTTGGCGTCAGCCTGAAACACGGTGCATCCGCGCAGGCTGAAATCGAGACCGTTCAGGACGGGGTTCACCGCGCCGACGCCGCAATGGACCTCCGCTCCGCCCAGGGGGGAGCCGTAGGGGTTGAAGAAGCACCCGTCGGGATATTGCGCGAACGCGGGGTCCGCCAACTTCACCCCGGCCGTCGGCCCGACGCCGTAGTCAATGCCGGGCGAGTTCCATGTCCAGGGGTGGGCGCCGGCCGACCACTGCTGACCGCTTTGCGCCGCCAATGCATAGAAACTCGCCGCGCCGTAGTAGGCCGCCGCATAAATCGTCCCATTGGCGGTCACGCATCCGTCACCGCTCCAACCGGTGTAGGTTGTGCACTTGGTCGTGAGAGTCTGTCCGCTGAGCGCCATGCCGCCGACGGACCGGCCTCCGATTGACATACTCGCCACCGGGACATCGGGACTCGTCGCATCGGCGGTCGCGGGATCAGCGGCTGATGCATCGGCAGCGGTTTGGTCACCGTCTATGAGCGACGTCAACGCCTGATCGATGGCCGCCTGATCGAGCGTCGCCGGATCGACTTCCTGGGCCGAAGCCGGCCCTGCAAACAACGCCACAGCCGATACGGCGGCCGCCAGTCGCACCAACGCGAAAGCTACACTACGCATTCTGACCCCCGAGCCCCCAACCGTCGCGCTGGAAAATCCGGCGCGCTGCAGGTAAGGCGAACCTGCAATATAGCTCATACAACAATTTACCCGGCCGCTCCTGCGACACATTTACACGTGTTACTAAATGTGACGGTTAAGTTGAAATTTTATCTATCTCAACCACATAACTATTAGTAACATTTGTATTCATGTTTTTGTGGCAGATTGCCGATTTTTTGGGCGATCTATATGGATATAGACATCGGTAAATCGAAATTTGGCCCGCTTATACGCAGATGAAAACTGAGGTGCATCACAAACTCAGGCGCCGGCGCACACCCGGCAGCTTGAATGTGACTTTTCTCACCTTTTGATGACGGCTCAGGGACGCCGCCAAGCCCGCCCCCTTGCTCTGATTGCCGCCAGAGCGGTAAGCGGCGCGGAACGGCTACCGGAGATCACAATGCGGCGCAGGATCCTTATCGCCCTCTGGTCGGCGTCACTTGCCGGATGTGAGCCGTCGCGACCGCCGCCCAAGCCGGCCGCATCGCCGCCGCCCGCGGGTTCGGCCGCCACGACGCCGGCGAAAATGATGAAAATGGTCTGCCGCAATAGTCAGGACGGCCGGAAGGTCGCGTGCGGCACACCAAACGCCGTGATGGTCGGAATGGTCCCCGAGTAGCACCGCCCCCGCGCCGCGCGGCAATCAGGCCCCGGGCACGCCCAGTTGCTTGGCGGCCTGGGTTACCATCGTCAGTTGATCCGGCGTGCCGGCCAGCGCCTTGCGGGCGTCACGATAGGCGCCCTGAGCGGCCGCGGCGTCGCCGAGCACCATCCGGGCGCGCATCAGACTGACCCAGCCATTCGCATCGTTCGGATTGGACTTTAGTCGCGCGGCCAGCCGATCGACCATGGCGTGAATCATGGCCTGTTGATCCCCAGGCGCCATCTGCTGCGCCTGGGCGACCTGATCCGTCGTCGGGCCGGCCGCCGGCGGCCCTTCGGCGACGGCGCTGGCCTGCGGGGGTGGCGCCGGCGGCAGCTTCGCGGAAATATCCTCGCCGCGGGAGGCAGCGATGCGGACCACAAATCCGCGCACTTCAGCCGCCCAGGGCGCGCCTGGAGGGGCGCTTTTCAGCAACGCGATCCAGTCGGCCATGGCGACGGCGTGATCTCCCGCCTGATCCTTGGCCGCCGCCAGGAAATACCGGGCGCGCGGGTCGGTGGGATCGAGCTTCACGGCTGCCGCGAAGGCGGTCTTCGCGTCCGGCGTCACATGGCCGTCGGCCGCTTTGACGAGAGCCTCGCCGCGCGCTGACTGATAGTCGGCATTGGCCGGATCGAGAGCCGCCGCCTTGCCGAACGCCACCGCGGACTCCGCGAAGCGTCCCGTCTGACTGTAGGACCAGCCGAGCATCCGCCAACCTTCGGCGTCGCCGGGGTTCTGGCGCATCTTGGCCTCGAGCTGCGCGACCATGCTGGCGACGTGATTGTCCGGCACGCCGGCGTCGCCGGAGGCGGCGACGGGCGCCGGGCCAGCCGCAGCCATGTCCGGGCGACCGATCTTCAGATAAAGGAGGGTCGCGCCGATGGCGAGAACGCTCCCCAGCCCGAGGGCGAGAACGAGCACGCCTCGCCCACCCATGGGCTTGGCGGCGTCTTCAACCGGCGGCGTTTCGGCCAGAAAGCGCCTGAGCGTGTCGGTCCGCAGGCTTTCCACCACCTCGGGCGCGAGCCCCTCGGCCTCGGCCTGACTTTCCAGGTCGGCGATCTGCCCGCGCAGCACAGCGCTCTCGGGCGTTCGTGCGCGGCGGGCGTCATAGCGCCGGACCAGCGGGATTGTGATCCCGACGGCCGCGACAACAACCATCAGGGTGAAGGCTATCCAGGCGATCATGAAGCGCTTTCGGCGTCCAGGCGTTTGACGAGTTGGGCTTGTTCGTCCGGCGTCAGCGCCGGCGATGGCTCCTCGACCCGATGGGCGCGGCGGGTCAGGGTCGCGACCCAGACACCTCCCGCCACCAGAATGAGGGCGGGGCCGAGCCACAGCAGCAGCGTCTCGGCCTCGAACGGCGGGTTCAGCAGCACATAGTGACCGTATCGCTGGACGATGTAGTCAATCGCCTGACGGTCCGTGTCCCCCGCCCGCAACCGCTCGCGAAGGATGACGCGGAGATCGCTGGCGAGCGACGCGTCGGAATCGTCGATCGACTGGTTCTGGCAGACCAGGCAGCGAAGCTGGGCGCCGATGGCCCTGGCGCGCGCCTCGAGTTTGGGATCGGCCAACTGTTCTCCGGGCAGGACCGCCCGCGCCGGCCCAGCGAGAGCGAGCAGGGCGAACAGGAGCAAGGTCGCGCGTCTCATCCCTCAACCCTCAGACGATCCATCAGCGGCTTGATGGTGCCGCTCCAATCCTCCGGTGAGATCGGTCCGATATGTTTGTAGCGAACACGCCCCCGGCGATCGACAAGGAAGGTCTCCGGCACGCCAGCGACTCCGAGGTCGATGCCAGCCCGGCCTGATTTATCATTGCCGGCGAGACGGTAGGGATCCCCCTGCCCGGCCAGATATTTGGCCCCGTCGACCGCCTCGTCCTTCCAGTCCAGGCCATCGATGGGAACCCCCCGGGCCTTCAGTTCAAGCAGCACCGGATGCTCGATCTTGCAGGACACGCACCACGAGGCGAACACATTCAGCAATCGTGGCTCACCGGTTTCGTCGCCGGATTTCAATCCGACATCCCCGGGACGCACCGCCGGCAGATCGAACTTGGGCAGGGGTTTGTCGATCAGGGTCGAGGGCAGTTTGGTGGGATCGCGGCCAAGCCCAGCGGCGAAAGCGATGACCACCGCGGCGAAGAGACCCACCGGGGCCAGGAAAATGAATCGATTCACGACGTGACGGGCTCCGCCATCATCGGACGCACCGGGACCCGTTCAATACGCGCCACGCGGACGCCCCGATCCGCCAACGACACCGCGCCCCCGAAAGCCATCAGCAGAGCCCCGGCCCAGATCCAGTCAACAAAGGGATGGTTCCACATGCGTACGGTCAGGCCTCCGTCGGGATTCGGATCGGCAACCGAGATATAGACGTTGCCGAGAATTCCCACCCCGATCCCGGCGTCGGTCGTGGTCGTCTGGCTTGCCGGATAAAGGCGGCGTTCCGACACCAGCGCGCGATGACCGAAGGGCCCGGACACGTCAAACTCGGCCCGATTGGCCTCATAGTTCGGCCCCATCACCGGACGGACGGCGGTCATGGTGATTGTGTTGCCGGCGAGCTTCACGTTCTGCCCCGGCGACATCGACAGCACCTTGTTGGTCTGCCAGGCCGACACGCAGGTGATGCCGACCGTCGTGATGCCGAGGCCGGCGTGGGCGATCACCAGGCCCCACACCGCCAGCGGCGTGGCCCGGGCGAGGCTGAAGCTCTCAGCGGCGGGCAGCTGACCGATGCGCCAACGGCGAGCGAAGACGACAAGAGCGCCAACGATCAGCCAGACGCCGAGAGCCAGACCCGCGCAGGCGAAAACGTGCTTGAAGCCGAACACGGCCGCGCCAACGACCAGAGCGACCAACGCCAGGCCCGCCGGCCAACGCACGCGCGCCAGGAGCAGGCGCATTTCGTCGCGCTTCCAGTTCATGACCGGTCCGAACGTGACCAGAACGAACAGCAGCATGAAGATCGGCACGAAGGTGAGATTGTAATAGGGAGGCCCAATAGAGATCTTGTCGCCGTGCAGCACGTCCATGAACACCGGATAGAAGGTGCCCAGGAACACCGTCGCGGTGGCCACGACGATGAGCAGGTTGTTGATCGTAATCGCATATTCCCGCGACAGCGCCTTGAAAAGAGCGCCGGTCTTGAGCACGGGGGCCCGCCAGGCGAACAACGCCAACGACGAGCCCGTCAGCGCCGCGATGATCCCCAGAATATAGACGCCGCGGCGCGCATCCAGCGCGAAGGCGTGAACGCTGGTCAGAACGCCGGATCGCACGAGGAAGGTTCCCACCAGGCTGAGCGAGAAGGCGAGAATGGACAGGAGAATGGTCCAACTGACCAGGGCGCCGCGGCGCTCGAGCACCAGCGAGGAATGTAGCAGGGCCGTTGCGAGCAGCCAGGGCATCAAGGACGCGTTCTCCACCGGATCCCAGAACCACCAGCCGCCCCAACCGAGGGTGTAATAGGCCCACAGACTGCCCATCGCGATTCCGATGGTGAGGAAAATCCAGGCGGTGAGAACCCAGGGGCGCACCCAGCGCGCCCAGCTGTTATCGACTCGCCCCTCGATCAGAGCCGCAACGCCAAAGGAGAAAGCGATCGAGAGACCGACGTAGCCCGCGTAGAGAATCGGCGGGTGGAACACGAGCCCGGGATCCTGGAGAACCGGATTAAGCTCGGCGCCGTCCAGCGGCACCGGCGAAAGCCGCGTGAACGGGTTCGAGGTGAAAAGCAGGAATCCGAGAAAGGCCGCACCGATCAGTCCCTGGACCGCGAGAACGCGTGCCTGCAGGCTTTCACGCAAAGCCCCGCCGAACAGCGCCACGGCCGCCCCGTAGAGCGCCAAAATCAGCACCCAAAGGAGCATCGAGCCTTCATGACTGCCCCAGGTCGCCCCCAGGCGGTAAATCATCGGCTGGGAGGCATTGCTATGCTCGGCGACCAGCGCGACGGAAAAGTCATTGCTCAGATAGCAGACCATGAGCCCCAGGAAGGCCACGACCACGAACAGAAGCTGCAGCAATGCGGCCGACCGTCCGACCGCCATCAGAACCGGGTCATTTCGCCAGGCGCCCGCGAGGGGGACCAGCGCCTGCACGGCGGCCAGGACAAGTGCGAGAATCAGCGCGAATTGCCCGATTTCGGCTGTCATGATCTACAAAACCCTCATACTCTGTTCGTCGCAGTCTAGCGGCGACGCGATGGAACTCGAAGCGTAAAACGGCTGCGGAGGGCCGGGAGGCTTCAGGACTGTTAGGTGGCGCCGGCTCGACTGGCGTCACGCGGGGCGGGGGGATGTCATGGCTGACAAAGTCCGGATCGCGATCGTCGGCTCGGGCCCGGCTGGGCTCAGCGCGGCGGCGCACGCCGCGAAGATTGGCGTGAGCCATGTGCTGCTCGAAAAAACAGATCACCTCTCAGACACGATCTACAGTTACCAGAAGAAAAAGTACGTCATGGCGACGCCCACCCAGCTGGTGTTGCGCGCCGACCTGGATTTCGAAGCGGGCTACCGCGAGACCATTCTCGACGTCTGGAACAAAGGCATCGCCGACGGCGGAGTCAACGTCCGGTACAATGCGGAGGTGAAGGGCGTCAGCGGAGAGAAGGGCGACTTCACACTCACCCTCACCAACGGCGACAAGGTTCAGGCCGAGACGATCATTCTGAGCATCGGAACCCAGGGCAATCCGAACCTGATGCGCTGCCCGGGCGGTGATCTGCCTCATGTTCAGTACCAGCTCGCCGATCCGGGCGCCTATATCGATGAGCACATCTTCATCATCGGCGCGGGCGACGCCGGGATCGAGAACGCTCTCGGCCTCGCCGCCGATCCCGCCCAGGCGAACGTCGTCAGCATCGTCAACCGGTCGGCGGATTTCAGCCGCGCCAAGGACGCCAACGTCACCAATCTGATGGCCGCGCGCGACGCCGGCCGGGTGTCGACCTACACCGAGGCCTCGCCGGCGAAGGTCGAGGGGGGCTGGATCACCCTTGAGATTCCCGACGGCGAAACCCGGTTGAAGTGCGACCGTATCATCGCCCGCCTGGGATCCTCTCCGCCCCGCAAGTTCGTCGAATCGCTGGGCATCGAGTTCACAAGCGATTCGCGCGACGCCTATCCGAAACTGTCGCCGAACTTCGAAACCACCGCCCCGGGGGTCTATGTGATCGGCGCCCTGGCCGGCTACCCGCTGATCAAGCACTGCATGAATCAGGGGCATGACGTCGTTGAATACATCAACGGCAACGTCACCCTGGCCCCAGCCGACGAGCCCATCCTGGCGCAGAAACTCGCCCACCTGCCAGGCGGCCTGCCCGTCGCCGCGTGGCTCGAATTCCTTCGGGAGAAGGTCGAAATTCTGAACGGGTTGTCGCCCCTTCAGATGCGCGAGTTCCTGATCGACTCCGAGGTGCGCTTCTATCGCGCGGACGAGGTGATCTTCGAACGCAACTCCATCGGCTCGTCGCTCTTCGGCATCGCGTCCGGATCGGTAAAGGTGGAGATCAATGCCGCGAACCCGGCGATCACGGTCCCTATCAGCGCCGGCTCGATCTTTGGGGAAGTTGGCCTGATTTCGGGCCGGCGGCGTGGTTCGACGATCCGGGCGTCCGAAGACACCATCGTCATCGAAATCCCGCGCAACGCCGCACTCAAGCTGATGGCGTCGGTCAAAGAGGCCCGCGACACGGTCAACCGGATCACCACCGAACGGACGGTGCTGCAGATCTTCGGCTCCGGCCTCACGGCGCACGACGTGGCCGACGTGCTGGCCAAGTCCGAGGTCAAGGAAATCAAGCCCGGCGAAGCGATCATCCGCGAGGGCGACGAGAGCTACGACATCTATATCGTCCGGCGCGGGTCGATGGTCGTCGAGCGCGAGATCGGCGGCAAGCCGGTGTTCCTCAACTACATCCCCGCGGGTCAATGGGCCGGTGAAGTCTCCCTGGTCGAGGGCGGGAAGCGTAACGCCACCGTCCGCGCCGCCATCCGCTCCGAGGTCATCAAGCTCGATGGCGATCTCTTCCGCATCCTGCTCAACCGCAAGCCGGAACTGGTGGCGCGTCTGCGGGCCGAGATGTCCACGCGCCGGCGCATCAACGAATATATCGACAAGGAAAAGGACAAGTTCAGCGGCGTCCTCGACTACTACACCTCGGTAGCCAAGTTCCTGGTCGACCAGGGTGTGGGCGAAGCGACGGACGTTCTGCTCATCGACGAGCGGCTCTGTGTGGGCTGCGACAACTGCGAGAAGGCCTGCGCGGACGCGCATGACGGCCTCTCACGGCTAGACCGGGAAGCGGGGCGCACCTACGCCAACCTCCACGTTCCCACCTCATGCCGGCACTGCGAACATCCGCACTGCATGACCGATTGCCCGCCCAATGCGATCCACCGGGGCCCCGACGGCGAGGTGTTCATCGACAACACCTGCATCGGGTGCGGCAACTGTCAGCGGTTCTGCCCCTACGGCGTGATCCGGATGGACAAGCCGCCGCCGAAGAAACCCGGCCTGGCCTCCTGGCTGCTGTTCGGCATGGGGCCTGGCCCCGGCGAACCGGACAAGGCCTGGAAGGAAGCCAACGCCAAGGCCGGCGACGGATCCCATAAGCAGGCGATCAAGTGCGACATGTGTTCCGGCATCAAAGGCGGCCCGGCCTGTGTGCGGGCCTGTCCCACCGGCGCGGCCATTCGCGTGTCGCCGGAGAATTTCCTGTCAGTGGCGCTTCTGGATCGTGGACGCGAGTGACCCGTGGCTAGACAAGCTGTTAGACAGGCGAACCGCTCGGATGTGCGAAAGCACGAAGGTTTCCTGCAGCATGGCGGGTATCGCTGGCTGTGGATCGCCCTCGCCCTCTGCGCGGTGTCCATCGCCGCCTACCTGATGATCGACGCCGAACCGCGGCCGCGCGGCGGGACGATCTACGGCTATACGCTCGGAACGATCGGAGCCCTGCTGATCGGCTGGCTGTCGCTGTTCGGCATCCGCAAACGGGCGATCACCACGGGCGTCTATTCGTTGAAGGCCTGGCTGTCGGCGCACGTCTATCTCGGCGTGTCGCTGCTGGTGATCGGGACGCTGCACGCCGGCTTCCACTTCGGCTGGAACGTCCACACTCTCGCCTATGCGCTGATGGTGTTCGTGATCGTGTCCGGCATGTTCGGCGCCGCCGCCTACGCGGTGCTCCCCAAGGAACTCAGCGCCAATCGTGGCGAAACGACCCAGCGCCAGTGGCTGGAAACCATCCGGTCGCTGGATGCGCTGCTTCGGGACGCCGCCCAGCCGCTCGACCGGACCGAAGCGGACGCGGTGCGCCTCTCGACGGAACAGACGACGATCGGCGGCTCCTTTCTGAACCGTCTCAGTGGGCAGTATCCCGGCTGTGGCAATAGCCGGGCGATCTCCGAGATCTCCCGTCTCGGTCGGGGCGGAACGTCACCCCACGCCGCGGCCCTCGACCTCGTCGATTCCCTGCTGAAGCGGAAACAAGCCACGCTTGATCAGGCGCGACGGCATATCCGGCTGCGCACCATCCTTGAGATGTGGCTCTACATCCATGTGCCGGTCACCTTCGCCCTATTGGCGGCGCTGACCGCCCACATCGTCAGCGTATTCTTTTATTGGTGAGGTGCGCGTGACCTTCGCCGTCAGAACCATCACCCGCAGCGCCGCCGGCGAGGACATCGCCCATCGGCCTCAGATTTTCGAGTCCGCCGACGTCGTCATCGGCCGGGGCGCGGACTGCGATATCCGTCTGGCCGACCTGGCTGTCAGCCTGCGTCACGCGCGCATGACCAAGGTCGGCGCGGACAAGGTCTCGGTGGAGTCGATCGGCGCTGAACCGTTTGAGGTCGGCGCCCGCTTCGTCTCGAAAGCCGAGCTGAAACCCGCCGACACACCGACCTTGATCTTCGGCAGCCACATGCTCGCGTTGAGCGCCGGCGACGATGGCGCGGTGCTGGTGGATGTGACGCGCCGCGATACCGGGCCCGAGACCGCCTCGGCGTCGAACGAAGAGCGGATCTTCAGCCTCGGCTCGTCGCGCTTCGGCAAGCGCCCCGCCGCCTGGGGGCTCGCCCTTGCGGCCGTCGTTCTGTTCCTGATCTGGCCCGCATTCACCTTCTTCAGCGGCCAGAACCGCCACATCCATGCCGACCAGCCCTGGTCTACGGGGCCGCTGTCGAAGTCACACGCCTTCCTGGCCAAGAATTGCCAGGCCTGTCACGTAAAAGCCTTCGTCTCCGTCCGCGACGAAGCCTGCCTCTCGTGCCACCAGTCGACCCGTTCCACCGAGGCGGCAAAACAGATCGCCGCCAACGAGAAATCCTGGGGCGGACCGGAGAAGGTGACGCTTGTCCACGATCACGCCGCGCATGATTTGATGCGAGACGCAGCGCCGCTGCCGCCGGATATCGGCGGTAAGGTGCAGGGCCTGTTCCGGCGGGCCTTCAATCACCCGAATGACCGCTGCGCGAGTTGCCACCTCGAACATCTGGCCGACGCCCCGATCAAGACCGCGAACGCGGCCGAGCCGGCCCGCCCGCTGCCCCGGCCGACGCCTGTTCTCAAGATGGTCAACAACTGCTCGGGATGCCACGACGGCCTGCGCGCTCGCTTAGGAACGACCACACTGCGAGACGCTCCGGACTGGACCCACCATCCGGAATTCAGGCCGCTGATCGCCCGCACGCCCATCGGCGCGATGTCGCCGGTGATGGACCGTATTTCGCTCGTCGAGAAACCGACGGACCACACAGGCCTGATCTTCTCGCACCAGACACATCTGGCGCCGAACGGCGGGGTGACGCGGATGGCGGTCGGTCTGCACTTCCCCGGCGGCGACGGTCTCGCCTGCGCCGACTGCCACCGGCCCAGCAAGGACGGCAAGGGCTTCGCCCCCATCGACATGACCCGCGACTGCGCCGCCTGCCACTCCTTAGCCTATGCCACGGGCGCGGGCGGCGCGCCAAGACTGCTGCCACATGGCCATCCTGAAAAGGTTCTGGCCGCGCTGCAGGACGGCGGCGGCGCGACCGGCGGCGCACAGAGCCGCCAGGCCCCTGGCTTCCTCTCCCGCCTCGCGGCCTATTTCGGCCCGCATCGCTCCGTGGACGCCGCCACGAAGATGAAGGCGCTGTTCGCACCGAAGGGCCTCTGCTCCGAGTGCCACACGGCCGTCGCCCCCGCGGACCCGCAATCCCTCGACTACAGGATCGCGCCGATACATCTGACCAACCGCTACCTGCCGTGGGGTGACTTCAACCACGACATCCCCGAGCACAAGCGCGACGCCGCCGGCAAGCCGACCTGCGAAACCTGCCACCAGGCGACGCAATCGGCGAACGCCAATGAGGTCATGCTGCCGCGGATCTCGGCCTGCGCCGCCTGCCACGGCCGCACCAAGGCGCGGACGCCGACGGCGGCTTCGGCCGAATGCGCCGAGTGCCACAGCTTCCATTCACCTGGAATGGCGACTCGCAAGGCGGACCCGAACGCCGCAACCAAAGCGCCAACCGCAACGGCCGTGGTCGACCGGCCGAAGAAACTGGCGTCAACCACGGTGGGCCAGATTCGCTTCTGAAGACCGGAAAACTACGGCGTTCCGGGGCCGCCCGGCCTCTGTTAGAAAACGCACGGTCGACGACGTCGACAGGCGGAATGCATGGGCGGCGAGATGTTCACGATCGCGCAGATCACCGACCTGCATATCGGCGCGACAGGCGATCCGCTGAACAACGCCCGCAACGAACGGCGGCTGCTCCAGGTTCTGGGCGAGATACACGCCCTGCGCCCGCGCCCGGCCGCTATCATCGCCTCGGGAGATCTCTGCGATCCAGGCCTGCCCGGCTCATATGTCGCGCTGCGCGCGATTCTCCAGGCGTCGGAGATTCCCATCCATCTTGCCATCGGCAACCACGACGATCGGGCCGCCCTGGTCGCGGCCTTCCCGCCGGCGATGATCCGGTGCGACGCCAACGGCTTCGTCCAATACGCCGTCGACATCGGTCCCTTACGCGTCATCGTCTGCGACACCGTCGAGGCCGGCAGCCACGAAGGCGCCTTCTGCACCCAACGCGCCGACTGGCTAACCCGCACACTCGCGGAAGCGCCGGACCGCCCCACCATTGTCGTCCTGCATCACCCGCCCGTGCCGAGCGGTATCCAGTGGATGGACCCGGAGCCCGGCGCTGACTGGATCGGCCGCCTGGAGACCGTGCTCAAGGGCCGCAGCCAGATTCAGGGGGTGATTTGCGGTCACGTCCACCGCGCCTACCACGCGCCTTTCGCCGGCCAGGCCCTGCATGTCAGCGCAGCGACATCTCTGCAGCTGGTGCTGAACCTGACGGCGGTGGATCGGCGCACGCCTGACGGCCGGGAGATTCTTCGGGGCGAACCTCCGGGTTTCACCCTGCTCGCCTGGGATGGCGCGCGCCTTGCCACGCACAGTTGCGTGGCCGGTGACTGGGGCGATGTGATAACCTACGAAAAGCCGTTCGACGCCCACTGAGTAGGCAACGAGGGTTCCCGCCCGAACGGCGAGGGTCTCTGTCGGCTTCCGCTGTGTTTCCGGCCTACGGCGACCGTCAGCGCCCGCCGGCTTTCGCCGGCACCCAGCTATCCCTCGAAGGCTTATCGCTCACCCCGAAGAGCTGCCCCTTCACGTCCAGGAAGAAGCGTTCCATCTCCTCCCGGGTGAACGGTCGCGATCCGACCCGCCCGAAGATCGCGATCTGATGCCCGGACTCATCGACAGCCCGGTCGCGGTCGAGACCCTTGGACACCGAGAGTGCGGCCGACGGCGTCCTGGCCCAGGCAATCAGCTCCGGCTTGGGTGGCGGCGAGAAGCCATAGAAGTTGGGCTGGCTGGCGGGGCTGGTCAGTTGCAACACCTTCATCCCGTTCCGCCCATCGGCGACATAGGCGAACAGCGAAGCGTTGGTGGAGCCCACGGTGACGTCTTCGGCGTCGTTGAGCTTACCGTCGAACGTGACGCGCTCGTAGATCTCCGGATGTTCCGGACGCTTCACATTGACGATCACAAGGCCTTCCGCCTTGGCGGCGACATAGGCGTAGGTCCTGGCGATATAGACCCGCTGCGCATTGGCCAGCGGCACCGTCGCGCCCGGCACCAGTCGGGGCTTGTCGAGTTGGGTGACGTCGAGAACCTCAAGTCCGCGCGCGTCGGTCACCCAGAGGTAGCGGAACTGCAGGGCCGAAGCGCGGGCGTCCGGCAGGGCGACCACGGAAGCGAGGCGTGGCTTCAGCGGATCGTTGAGATCGACCACCACGAGGCCGGCCTTGGCCGCGATATAGGCGAAGTGGCCGCCGAGCGTGATGTGACGCGCGCCGTTCAGGATGCCGTCCGGGTTCCACGTCACCGCCCTGTGCAGGAAGTTGTTGCGCGGCTCGCGATCCGCCAGCGTGTTCACGTCCACGAGGATCAGGCCCTCTTCGGAGTCGGTGACGAACGCATAGTTGTAGATCGGGTGGAACGGCTGCTCGGAGTTGTCCGCCTGCATCTTGGGCGTGTTGCGCTTGGGTGCAATCGGCTGGTCGGTGGGCAGCGCCATGCAGGTCGCATTGCGCGACGCCACATGCATGTTCTGGCCAAGCGGCGAGAACGGCGCGGTGATGATCTTCTGCGAGACGTCCTTGTTGGCGACGCTTGCGGCGTCATAGACGCGGAAACCGCCCTTCCCTTCCGCCACGAAGACGTATTCGCCGCGCAGCTGAATGCACCGGGCCGCGCCTTCGGTGGCGTGCACAGGATTGTAGATCTGCTCCGACGCATTGGTCTCGCCGCTGAGCTTGCGGTCGAACGGCACGCCGCGGACCCAGTTGATCAGCTCGCGGTGGTTCTTCTCCACGTGCTGACGATAGTAGTCCGGGTAGGCGTACTTCTGCAGATAGGAGCCGAACACCGCCTGAGGTTCGTTCCATTCGGTCACACGCACGGCCTCCAGCCCATGGTCGAGACCGACCCAGGCGTGCATGCCGACGAAGTTCATGAAGTTTGTGCCCAGCAGCATCAGCTGGGCCATGATGGCGTTGTTGTCGTTGGCGTCCGACACGTGGCAGTCGCTGCAGGTCTTGGTCTCGGTCGTCCGCACGGTGTGGGCGAAGTGAGGCGCGAAGGCCTGGCTGGAATAGCCTACGGCCGAGATCGGCGGCTGCTGGATGTAAATCCGGTCGCGATTGATGTTGGTCGATGACAGCACCAGGGCCGACGACGAGCGCACAGGGGCGATCATATTGCCCTTGGTGGTCATGTGGCGGCCGAGCTGGAACGCATCGTCACGGACCACCTGGGGATTGTAGGTGGCGTAGTTCCGCGTGGATTCGCCCTCATATTTGTGGGACGCGGTCTTCCAGTTCGCCTCGATCGGCAGGTGGCAGCCGGCGCAGGACGTCATCCACGAGGTGTGACAGGCGAAACACTCCATTTCGCTGTCCTTGTGGGCGTAGTTCTTCTGCTCGACGCCCGGCCCCCAGGCATAGGGCTTATCGCTGGCCTGCAGCCGGGCCATGGTCTTCGCCCGGGCCGCCTTCTCATTGTACTGAGGACTGGCCGGATCCACGGAATCTTTCACCAGCGACACCCGCCACTCCAGCTTCGGATCGACAATCGAGCGCTGGATGAGCACCTGGTGACCGTCGCGCTGGACCCACTCGAACCGGCGCTGGCCGTCGGGGTTGCGCAGCAGCGACAGATCCGTGCCGCGGGGGCCGGCCGCGGGACCTGATGTCTTCAGGGTCGGATAGTTGCTCACCGTGCCGTGGCAATCGCGGCAGCCGATTTCCACGGCATTGGCGACTTCGCCGATGATCAGGCCGCTACCGTGGCTGTCCTGCGCGAAATGGCAGTCCGCGCACTGCAGGCCTTTTTCGGCGTGGATATCCATCAGATGGACGGCCTTGCCTGGATTGACCCCGGCCGGTGTGAATTCGGGTTCGCCTTTGCGGCGCCATTTCTCGGGGTCGTCGTTGGCGACGATGTGGCCTTCGGCGTCGAGGAGGTTGCCGTCCCGGTCACGCTTGAAGGCGGCGCGGAAGTTCCAGCCATGGCCGTGATAGTCGGCGAACTGGGTGTCTTTCAGCTTCGCGTTGAGATCAAACACGTTGCGCAGGAAG
Source organism: uncultured Caulobacteraceae bacterium (assembly GCA_903872075.1). Taxonomy (GTDB): domain Bacteria; phylum Pseudomonadota; class Alphaproteobacteria; order Caulobacterales; family Caulobacteraceae; genus Acaudatibacter; species Acaudatibacter aquilonius. Next base: position 38,995 of record CAIQJF010000045.1, read on the forward strand.
TCGAGCGACGCCCAGCTGCCACGCGGCGCGGCGCCTTCGGGATTGCGATCCAGCACCTTCCGCATTTCGGCGGCGGTCGGGTACTTCTGCTTCTCCGGCCACATAAAGGGTGCGTCGGACTCGTAGTCCCACATCGTGTAGCCGTAGTAGCTGTTCACGAAGACGTTCGGCTGGTGCATGTGGCAGTTCATGCACTGCGAGCTCGGGATCGACCGGGTGAACTCGTGCCGCAACGGGTGACCGGACTCGGTCTTGTCGATCGTCGGGTCAGTGCTGATGCTCTGACCGTCCCGACCATATTGAGCATAGGTCAGGCTGTGCTGCGGCTGCCGGTCGTTGGCGTAGACCACATGGCAGGCGGCGCAACCGGAACTGCGGTAGTCGCCAGGCTGATCATTGGTGCCGAGGAACCATAGGAAGGGGTCGTTCAGGCGGGTCTTGTGGATGTTCAGCACCGGGATCGCGACGCGCAGGCCGGTCGCCATTCCCCGGTTCGACTGACGGATGTCAGGCCGGCCAGGCTCTTCGAGCTTCTGAAGACCTCCGCTGAGGTTTGGTTGCCCGATCTCGGGGAACTGGGTGCCGATAGTGCGGCCGCCACGTTCGAAGACGCGGAAGACATCCGCCGGCGGATCCACCTGCCAGGTCGGAAGCGGATAGAGGGTGCCAAGGGCGCCGCGCTTCGCCTCCTCGGGCGTCACGCTGCCAGGTTTCGAACCCGGCGCCGTTCCCGGCGAGAGGATGCGGGCCGGCTCGCCCTTGGCCGTATAGGCTTCGCCCAGAACATAATGTTTATACGGAAGAATTCCGTTGTTGTAGGACGCTCCGCCCCACAGCATGGCGCCGGTGGCCATGATCGAGCGCTCGCTGGCCTGAATCTGCGACAGGTGGCAGGCGCCGCACGACTGGCGCGCGACGCGGTAGTCGGACGGATTGACGAACCGCACGAACTCCGGCGATTCCCTGTTCAGCAGCGTGTAGCTCTCCTTCGGCTTCGCCGAATGAGGGAAATTCCAGGCCTTGGGGAACCGCGGCAGGACGTGCGCCTTGTCACGCAGCTGGGCGTAACGGGCATCGGTCTTGGGGACATCGGCCGGGGCCACCACCGACGCGTCGCCGCCGTGGCAATCCACGCAGCCGAGGACGACCGCCTTGGACTTGTGCATCGACCAGGTGTCGGAGGACGTGTGGCAGCTCTTGCAGCCGGCGCTCTTGGCTTCGGCCTGTTCCGGCGTTTCTCCACTCGGCGCCGCCGGCGCGGCGACATAATGGCGCTCGACCGGCGTCTCGCCCTCGCTGGCTGAAACCGCCCATGGGACGACGACCGCCAGCGCCACCAGCGCCAGAGCCAAGGCTGCCCAAGTTTTTGTCACGCGTTCCGTGGCCCCCGCTCCCCTAGAAGCTCAAAACGGTGTTGAACAAAACCGAGTAGAAGGCCGAGTCATGGCCGACCGATGTGAACAGATTATTGAACCCGCCGCCGGGATCAAACACCGCCACCGACAGGCGGAAAATGACGTTCTGAGTCATGCGCGGACGCCAGATCGTGGAGACCGAATAGTCCCAGCCCATGTCGTTGGAGATGGAGCCTTGCTGCCGCAAGGCCTGAAGCACCGCGGTGTCGGCGAACCAGACATGGTTGATGTTGGCGCTCACCCGCAGTTGCGGCAGCACGTCCACATCCGCCCCGATGCCCACCAGGCCGGTGCCGGGATTGTTGAAGTTTGACTGCCCCTCATCCTTCGATGACCGCAGGTCGAAGAGCACGCCGTTAGGTCCGCTCAGGGCGACTCCGCCGCCGCCGATGAAGGGGATCGACTGGCGGATGACATAGCTGGTGTCGGCGCCGGCGAACTGCGGGTTCTCCAGGATGGCGTCGAAGCCGGTCTCGGTGTTGCCGCGTGGATTGTGATTTCCGGACGCGTAAAGGCCCGAGACCTTCACACGGATCCAGTCGAAGTCGTAGCTGGGTTCAGCGGCGACGAACCAGCTGCGGATATTGGCCGGCTTACCCGTGAAGATGTTGTTGTGGTCGCGCCCCAGCGCCAGATAGCCCGACCCGGTCAGGTTCAGCCGGCCGATGTGCCCATCGGCGTTGTAGCCCAGATAGACGACATCGTAGTTCCTGGCGCGATCGTTGCCGATGATGGCCGGAATGACGGGGAAGCCGTTCTTGGTGTAGTCGACGTTCGAGGCTTCGCGGTTGAAGTTGTAGATCACCGTCAGCTGGGACGTCAGACCGGGGATGGGGAAGTCCTGGCGATAGACGTTCGCGACCGCGACGTAATCCTTACGCAGCGGCTTGGTCAGATCGTTCAGGCCGGAATTGGTGTCCTTCGTGAAGCGATCGAAGAACGCCAGATTGTACTGGAATCGGTTGCCATCCCGGTCGCCGAACAGACGTATCCCCAGCGCGCTGTCCTGGAACAGGAAGCCGCGGAAGTCCGTCGTGAACGGCTGAATGCCGATCCGGACGGCGTCGAAGTCATAGCGATCGGACACGTTATGAAGGTGCCGCTCGACGAACATCTCCTGAAGCCCGACGAAACCGTCGGTGCGGGTCAGCCCCTTGCTGGGGTTGATCGACAGGACCTGACGCTCGGGCGAGGTGGCGTAGTTGACGTTGAACGCCACCGACATGGTGATGTCCCACTCCGGCGGCTTGAACGCCGTGGAGCCTTTGATCAGCGACGCCCCGGCGATGAACGTCTGGGAGATCCCCAGGCTGTTTGTGCGGCCGAAGGCGTCGGTGCTGCCGGGATGTTCCGTCGACAGGGCGCTGATGGGTGTCGGGAAGGACCGCGGCTCAACCACCGTGTCCGACACGCCATTGAGCACGAGGAACCAGTCCTCGGTTCCCTTCAGCGGCCGGTCGCCCTTGAAGGTGTTCTGGTTGTAGGGATCGTACCAGTGCGGGTGAACCAGACCGAGCGCGGCGGCCAGGCGCCAGCGATCAGGAATAGGGATGTGGTCGGCCGGGAAGGCGTCGGGCGCCGGCGCCGAGACAGCGCCCGGGTTGGTCTGGATGACCCCCTGCGGATATTCCGGCTGCGGTCCAGGGCGTTGACGCCCGTCGATGAGAGACGGATCGCGTGCGGGCGGCGCCGTCTCCAGGACCGGTACGGCCGGATTGGCGGGGGCCGGGTCCGCGGCGCGAGCCACCACCGGCCCCAGAACCGCGACCGACGCCAGCAGGAATGCCGCGAGCCTCATGGACTATTTGCCCGCACAAGCGTCCTGGACCGACGAGTCCAGGAACGGCGCCGGGGGGCAGCTCACATAGAGGACGCGGTTGGCCCCGCCGCCCTGGTTGATTACCAGTTGGTCGGCGCGGATCGCGACCGGGGCGTTGGTGATCGCGGCGCCGGCCCCATGAGCCCCATCGACGCCCAGGAAGCCGATCATGTCGTCCTGCGTGGTGCCGTCGCCGGAGACGCCGACCGCGCCGACCAGAACGCCGTTACGGTAGATCGGCTCGCCGCCGGCGAAGATCTGGATGCCGTTCTGCAGCCGGTTCTGACCGCTGACAGCATCAGGCAAGGCCGTGCAGCGGGTCGGCAGAGAGCCGGTCTGGCCGGTGACGAAGGCGACAGCTGTCGCCAGATTGGTGTCGACAAGCGCGGTCTGGAGACCGGTGGCGAAAACACTCCACTGAGCCACGGGACGGGACAAAGGGCCCGTGGGACCGGAGACCTGACCGTCAGGGAAATTCGGGCGCGAGAGGCCCGCTATGGCGCGAGCCGAAAAGGCCGTCTTGCCGGTCAAAGCGGTTTGATCGCCGAGGAAGGTCCTGAGGCCCGCGACGAAGCCCTGGATGTCGGCGCTACGGCCCGGTCCTGCGTCCGAATTTCCCGTCAGATCCGACGCGGCGGCCGCATGGGAAAAGAAGTTCGCGGTGCGCGCCTTCTGCAGAGAAACGTCGATGCCGAAAATCGGCGCGTCGGGCGAGCGAACGATCCCAAGCGGCGTACCGTTGGTGTCGACCACCGATATCGTGACCTGGGCGCGGCTGTTGAGCGGACTGCGAATCTGGGCCCGCGCCCGGCTCATGATGGAGAAGGCGTTCTGCAGCACGGCCTGGACTTCGCTGGCCGTCAGCGGGCTCGCGCCGCCGGGCGAATCCGTCGCGCTGCGGGGATTGAACCGCGCCGAACCGGCGCCATCGGTCAGGATGAAGGCGTCGGGATTGTTGAACTCGGCCGTGGAGGCCTTGCGGACGCCGGAGGCCTCCGTTCCGTAGGTCTGTCCGGCCACCACGGCGCCGCCGGAGAAGCCCGTGACGGCCACGAGACCACCCACGGCAGACCCCAAGGTCGAAAATGCGGGGGCGGAGGCCGGCGATGATTTCAGGATCGCCGCGGTCGCCACTGTATAGATGAGCGATTGACCGCCCGCGGTTATGTTGTCGGCCGTCGCCCCGGCGGGCGGGTCGAACCCCACGGTGCCCGCCAAGGCGATGGCTTCTTCGCTGACCTGAGTCGGATTGTTTGCCGTGACGTCGGGATCAAGCCCGTAGTCGGCTGTCGTCTTGACGCCGATGCCGCCAACGACGACCCCGTTCTTGTACAGCGGGAAGCCGCCCGGATCGGCGGAAAGGCCCAGCGGAGACGGGTGCGGCCCGATGGTCTTGCCCAAGGTCGGGTATTCGAGATCCGAGCAGGGCAGCTGGCTGAACTGCACGCCGAACAGCGGCCCGCTGCCAAGGCCGACAGTGGCGGGGTTCGGCGGGAAGGTCGGCTGCACGATCTCGCTGGCGGTGCGCGTCGAGAAGGCGTTTCCGCTGGAGGAGAGATAGGCGCCGGTGATGGCCTTGGCGATCGCGGCCAGAGCGGCGGGGACCTGGACCGACTGGATATCTATCTGAGTGGATCCGGGACCAGGACGGATGGTGACGTTATTTGGCGCGCCGACCATCTTGTAGACAGCCAGAACATTGCCCACGCGATCGGTGACCGAGATCACGGCCGGCGTGCCCCGCGCCTGAGCTTCGGCGACGGCCTGAGCGATGACCTGCTGCACGTCGGTGGCGGTAAGGGCGACAGCCGCCGGCGCCGTGTAGACGCTCGTCACCGGCGGCTGGGTGACAGGCGTGGTGGAGGAACCACCGCCGCCGCCGCAACCGGCAAGGGCCAGGGCGCCGCTGGCGACGACGGCGAGATACGGATTGACTGGCCGCATCAGCGAAGCGCCCTCACGGCGACCCCGATCCGCCCGATTGACGCGCGGAAGTCGGCGGGCCGGTAGCCGTTGGGATCGTTCACCGCCCGATAGGCGCGATCGATATCAGGCCGAAGGGCCCGCGCCCTGGCCGCATCGACCTCGCCGGCGCTGACCAGATGGTTGAGAAGCGTGTCGATCGCCATCACCGCCTGGGCGCTACCGGTATAGTCGGTGTAGCGATCCGCCTGGGCGTCGCTTACCACCTGCGCCAGAACAGAGAGGGTCTCGTCCTTGCTGAACTCGTGGCCGGCGAACGCGGCGCCAAGCGCACGCGCGCTTCCGGCCAGTTGACCCGCAGCGCGGACGGCGGTGGCGCGGTCAGTCGCAAGGGCGACATGGAACGCCCTCACGTTCGACTCGAAGGCCGGGGCCAGCTTCGGCGCGGCGACCTTGGCCGCCGCCGAGAGCATGATCATGTTCTCGTCATTATAGGGCGCCGTGCCGCTGGGGATCGGCCGGCCCGGGTTCATCACGGCCGTGGGGCGCACCTTGGGATCGTCCGAGATCGCCCGGTGACAGCTATGGCAATCGAAGAAGTAGAATTCCGGGAAGGCGCCTTCCTGGCCGTGACGGGCATCGCCGTAGAGGGTCAGGGAGCGTTCGAGCGCAAGAGCCTGGCCGACGGCCCAAACCTTCACGCCGCTGGGGATCGACTTGCGGCCGGCATAGTTGGCGCCGAGATCATAGTGCTTCTGGAGGGTGCTGAAGAGGTCGAGTTCAAAGGCGACCCGAGGATGCCCCGCCGACATGATCTCATGGGTCACGAACTGGCCGGGGCCGGCGCCGCCGAAATGGCAATCGAGGCAAACCGCGGCCCGGGCTTTGGGGTCTTCGAGAGGAATCAATCCCTTGGCGACATTGTCTGAATGCTTCACGCCCATGGCGTAGTGGCTGGAGAGCCATTCGCCGGCGCCGCCGTGACAGGCTTCGCAACCGACGCCGTCGGAAATCTGGAAGGTCGCCCCGCGCGCCGCGGGGTGGTCGGCGTGACACCCCAGACAGGCCACAGCATTCTGCGCCTTGCCGAGGCCCAGCCGGGTCGCAATCGCCTGAGCCCTGGGCTCGGTCAGCACCTTCCAGGCACGACTGTGCGCGCCGGATGCGCTGGTGTCGTCCTGCCAGGTCTTGATTTCATCATGGCGGATATCCGGCGGCGTCGCGACGGCGCGACCATGGCAGGCCGAACCACCGCATGAGGCGACACCCTCGTGCGTCCGCCCCGCCTGGGCGGCAAGAGCGGGCGGCGTGGCCGCGACGAGCATGGCGACGGCCAGCGACAAAGCCGCTCCGGCCCAACGCAGCCCGGCTCCAATCCTGAATGTTGCGACCGACGTCCCCACCCGCACGCCCCCGGCAAGTCCGATACTTCACGACCGAACGTTCAAATCAACTAACAGCAATCCTTCGGTTTCGAAAGCCGCTGTCTAGCGCCTTCTTGTGGTTTGCCTGTCGAATTGTTGCAATTTTCAGGCAACCCCAGCGTCCGCCGCCAACGAAAAAGGGCCGCCTCGCGGCGGCCCTTTCCCGATTTTAAACGGCTGATGGGTTCAGGCGGCGGTCGCGACTGTCTTGGCGCGGCGACGGGCCATACCGCCGACGAGGCCGACACCCAGGAGCATCATCGTCCAGGTCGCCGGCTCGGGCACCGCCGAGAGAGTCACCTGCGAAATCCAGGTGCCCCAGCGGGTGCCGCCGGTGCCACCCGGGTGGCCGTTGGCGGCATTGTTCGGCTCACGCGCGAATTCGCCGATGACCCAGAAGTCCTGGCTGTTGTTCGGGTCAACCGTCACCTGGGCATAGTCGCCCCAGCGTTGGCGACCAACGGCGTGCTGACCGTCGACCGAACCATTGTGGTAGTCGGCGGTCGGGCTCACGTGCAGCAGGAAGGTGCCCGTGTGGTAGAGCGCGCCGCTGGCCAGTCCGCCAAAGGTCTCCGCGAACAGGCTGATGTTGCCATCCGACGGATCCGAACCGGACCGATCGTAGCCGATCACGACCTGGCCCGCGGCGTTCACCGCGATCGAGCCCTGGAAGTAGTCGTGGACGCCGTCGCCGATGATGCCCTGCTGGATCAAGGCGCCCGTCGCCGCGTCGGAAACCGTCCACACCAGCTGGGTGTGATCGCCGCCGACCGGCGTCGTGGTGTGGATGGCGTAGATATGGCCGTTGGCTTCGTAGGTGATGCTGGAAGTACGGTCGTCCAGCGTGTCGACGACGCGCGGGTTGAGAGCGCTGGGCTGACGGGCCGGACCGTTGCCATCATAGGGTGTGGTGCCCAGATAGGTGATGTTGTTCAGGGTCGCGATCGGCGTGCCCGGATTATTGACGCTGTATTGCAGCAGGTCAGGACCGAGGTTGCTGGCGGCGATGATCTTGCCGGTGTCGGTCCCATTGACTTGATTCACGCCCTGGATGGCGTAGCCGCGGTCGTCACCGGCCAGGATCGCGCCGAGCGGATTGACGAACTGCTTCAGGCTCGCGGTCGTCGGCGCGCCGGGCGTCCCGAACAGGTCGGAGCGCTTGATCACGTTCAGGGTCTCGCCCTGGTAGCTGCCGCCGGCGCTGAAGTCGTTGGTGCCGATATAGACGGCCGCGCCGTCGATCGCGAGGGTCGGATAGTCGGCGATGCCGCCGGAATGGCCGACGAACGAGGTCGCGTGCCAGGTTCCGGTGGCGTCCGAGGTGTCAGACACAGCGATCTGAATGGTCGAGAGATTCGCGGCGAACGACGCCACGATCCACTTCTGCGAGGTGGCGTCGAACAGGACGCGCGCGTCGCCGTTATTCAGTTGCACGCCACCCGACGTGATCACCGTACCGCCGGCGGCGACCCAGAAGGCCGCGTCGGAAACGATCTTGGTGCGGGCGCCGGTGGTCTTGTCGAACACGGCGTAGCCGCCGTTGGTGGTTTCCATGAACTGCGTCGCGCCGATCGCGCCGTTGGTGTCCGGCGGGATGAAGCTGAAGCCCGAATTCAGCGCGCGGGTGTCGTACTGCGACACGCCTTCGAAGCTGAGCCCGATCGAAGCCGCCTGCGGATTGCCGCTGATGATATGGCTGCCGCCGCTCTGGAAGGTCTGGGAAACCGAGCCTGTGAACGGCTGCGACAGCACCGGGCCCAGGACTTCCTGATCGTCCGGGCCGATCAAAGCCATGTGCTCGTAGTCCAGAACGCCGGGCCCATCGGTGTTCGCGATGGCGCTGGAGGCCATCACGGTCAAGGCCGACGAGGCCATGAGCGCCAGGACAGTGGCTCGGACAGCGGCTGTACGCGCGTACTTCATTTATTCCCCTTGGGTTTGTTGCGCCGGCGTTTCACGGGCGACCGATTGTGCTGAAATTACGCTCTTCGATTTACGCCGCCTTGTCTAGGGCGAAATGGTGACGCGGCTATTTGTCCACCTTTTTGGGCGAAAGCATCATTGGTAAGTATTTCATGGGCTTACGTGTGACAGGATTGACACACGTGCGACGGCGCGGCGGCGACGCAGGCGGTTTGGCGGCCTTTGCCGGACTGGAAGCCGCCTGCGGACAGTTCAATGGCCTCTCGTCAGGACCGAGCAGACAGGGCGCGGCGCCCGCCGAACCGGAAATAGCCATCGAGAGCACGAGCAGGAACGTCGAGCACGCGAGTCTCATGGGAATTGCTCCACAACCGGCAAGCGCCTTGTCGGCCCGACCAGCCGTACCACGCCACTGCCGCCTAAGCCTCGATTTCCGACACAGCGACCCTGTTGAACGTGCTGGGTCTTGGCTATGAAAGCGGGAAACCATCTCCCGGAGGGCCGCGCCAGCGACGCCATCCGCGACTCGAAACAGGGAAACGCCACATGACCGAAGACGCTCTGATTCTGATCGACGACCCCGCCCCCTTTGTGCGTCGCCTGACCTTGAACCGTCCCGCCAAGCGCAACGCCCTCTCCAACCAGCTCCGGGGCGAGCTGTTCGCGGCCCTGGAGGCGGCCGACCGGGACGCCGAGGTGCGGGTGATCGTCATCCGCGGCGCCGGGACATGCTTCTCATCCGGCTACGACCTGGCGGGCGTCGGCCGCCTGCCCTTCCACACCTCGGGCAATCAGGGCCAATGGGCCCGGCATGTGGTGGAAGGTTGTTTCCGCATGTGGGACATGGCCAAGCCGATCATCGCCCAGGTGCATGGCTGGTGCCTGGCCGGCGGCAGCGAACTCGCCTTCGCGTGCGATCTTGTCTACGTCGCCGAGGACGCTCAGATCGGCTATCCGGCCGTGCGCACCATGTCGCCGCCCGACAATCAGTACCACGCCTGGATCATGGGCATGCGCGCGGCGATGGAACTGATGCTCACCGGCGACTCGATCAGCGGTCTCGAGGCCGTGCGCCTCGGCTACGCCAACCGCGCCTGGCCCGTTGAACAGCTTGAAGCCGAAACCCTGGCCATGGCCAGCCGCATCGCCAAGCTCGATCCGGAACTGGCCCAGCTCAACAAGCGGCTGGTACATCGCCAGATGGAGGCCATGGGCATGCGGGCGGGCCTGCGCGCCGGCACGGACCTCCACGCCCTCGGCTGGCATACGAACGCTTCGCGCGAATACATGGCCGTGATGCGCGAGGGTGTGAAAAAGGCGCTCGACACCCGAGACTCGACGTTCGGCGACTACCGGACCGGCCCGAAGAAGGACGCCTGAGGCGTATCGAACCCATGGCCTTCGCCCAGCTTTCCAAGGTCCGCCTGGAATATCTTCCACAGGGCCACGGCCCCGAGAGGGTGGTGTTCCTGCACGGGTTCCAGGCGTCGGCCCGTATCTGGCAGGTCGTGCAGGAGGCCCTGCCAGCTGATCGCTACACCTCCGTCGCGATCAACAATCGCGGCGCGGGCGGCTCGGATGCGCCGCCCGACGAGGCTGATTTCAGCAACGAGCACATCGCCGCCGACGCCCATGAGCTGGCGGTCAGCCTTGGCTGGTCCGACTTCACTCTGGTCGGCCATTCCCTGGGGGGCGCCACCGCCGCCCAGTTCGCCGTGGACCATCCGGAACTGCTGAAAGGGCTGGTGCTGCTCGACCCAGCCGATCCAGACGGCAGACCGATCCCCGGCGGCGAGGCCGGCATCGATGCGGTGATCGATCGGGCCATGGCGGCGCGGCGAACCCAGGCGGAATCCGGAGACGCCGGCGACGGCGTCGACGCCACGGGAGCTGGCCTGCCGCCTGAGGTGCTGCGCCAGCTGGCGGCCGACATGCGGGCGGCCCCGGAGCGCCGGCTGCGCGGGTCAATGCGATCGATGTTCAACATCCGGATCGGCGATCGTCTCAAATCCCTGCCGATGCCTGTCCTCCTCGCGGCCGGCGACATCGATGAGCTCATCCCCCTGAGCAATATGCTGGCGACCTGGGGCAAGCTGCCCAAGGGCAGCGGTCTGCACGTCTGGCACGGCGTCGGGCACTCACCGAACATGGACTGCCCGCTTGAGCTCGCGGCACTGCTGCGGTCCTTCATCGAGACGACAATCCCCGCGCGCCGGGCGGCGGGGGCTGCAGGGCCGCGGGGATGAGCTATGCCGAACGCGTCCTGCAACCCGGCGAGGCCATCGTCTATCGCGCCCGGCTTCACTGGATCATGATGGCGCCGGGGATTGCCCTGACCGTGATCTCCACGCTTCTGAGCATCCTGGCGGCCGTCAAAGCCCCGCCGGACCTGCGGACGGCGGGGCTGGGCCTGTCGCTGATCCTGTTTCTGGTCGGCGGTTCTCAGCTGCTGACGGCCTGGCTGAAGCGGCTGTCCACGGAGATCATCGTCACCAGCCGACGGATCATCGTAAAGACCGGCCTGATCGGCCGGCGGTCGATCGAAATGAACGTCGACAAGGTCGAGAGTGTCCTGGTGAATCAGGACGTGCTCGGGCGCATACTCGACTACGGCACCCTGATCATCCGCGGCGTCGGCGCAGGACTCGAACCCGTCGCCAACGTCGCGGCGCCGCTTGAGTTTCACCGGCACGTGAACGCCGGGGGCTAGACAGCCCCCTCAGCCACAGGCTCAGCGCCGCGGCTCACGCCCGCGGATCTGATCGAACCCCTGACGGATGCCCGCAAACCGCGCCTCGATGAACGGCTCGAATTCGTTGTCGGTGAAGATGTAGGCCCAGTCGTTCTCCACGCCTTCGCGCACCAGCTCACCGACGTAAAGCGGGTCGATGCCGCCCGCGATGCGCTCCCGGATCGCCTTGAGCGCCTCGACCGGGTCGCCGGACGCAGGGCTGGCCGGCGTCACGCCGCTGAAGCGCTCAGGCAGGTTTCGCGTTGAGTCGATGATCTGCGTGCGAATGAAGCCAGGGCAGAGAACCGAGACGCCGATCCCCCGCGGCGCGAGTTCGACGCGGAGGCCCTCCGAGAGGGCGACCACCCCGTATTTGGTGACGTTGTAGGGTCCGCCGTTGCCGGAAATCAGGCCGGCGATGGAAGCCGTATTGACGATCTGACCGCCCTCGCCGTGCGATTCCATCAGGGGGCCGAAAATCTCGACGCCCCAGATCACCGCCATGAGATTGACGCCGATCGTCCAGTTCCAGGAGGCGTCGGTCCAGACGCCGTAGCCGCCGCCGCCGGTGACGCCGGCATTGTTCACCAGAATGTGGATCTTGCCGTAGCGCGCGACAGCGGCGTCGGCGGCGGCCTGCAACTCCGACTTCAGCGACACGTCGGCGCGCACGCCCTCCACGTCGGCGTTCGTCTGGCGAAGCCCCTCTACCGCCTTGGCCAGAGCGCCCTCCTCAATGTCGCACATCATCACCTTCACCCCGGCCTGCGCCAGAGCCGTGGCGATGCCCAGACCGATGCCCGAGGCGGCGCCCGTGACAACGGCGGTCTTGCCGGCCAGATCCTTCATTATCGCGTCTCCCGCTCACGCCGCTCGGGGCGTTTCACGGCCGACGATAAACCGCCCGTGACGCCAAGGCCACGGGCGGGAGCCCGGGATCAGATGTCGAACTTCACGCCCTGAGCCAGAGGCAGGCTGGAGCCGTAGTTCACGGTGTTGGTCGCCCGGCGCATGTAGGCCTTCCAGGAATCCGAACCGGCCTCACGGCCACCGCCGGTTTCCTTCTCGCCGCCGAACGCTCCGCCAATCTCGGCGCCCGACGGGCCGATGTTGACGTTGGCGATGCCGCAATCGGAGCCGGTGACGGAACAGAAACGTTCGGCCTCACGCACGTCGTTGGTGAAGATCGACGAGGACAGGCCCTGCGGCGCGTCGTTGTTCAGGTCGATCGCCGCCTGAAGATCCGTGTAGCGCATCACATAGAGGATCGGCGCGAAGGTCTCGCGGAGCACGACAGCCGTCTGAGCCGGCATCTCCACCAGCGCGGGGCGGACATACACACCCTGGCCGGCCACGATCACCCGCTCCCCGCCATGCACGGCGCCGCCTTCGGCCCGGGCGTCGGACAGAGCGCGCTCCATCGCCGCATGCGAGGCCGCATCGATGAGCGGCCCGACAAGCACGCCGTCCTCGCGCGGATCGCCGACCCGAACCGAGGCGTAGGCCGCCTTCAGGCGGGGGATCAGAACGTCGTAGACACTGTCGTGCACGAACAGCCGGCGCAGGGTGGTGCAGCGCTGCCCCGCGGTGCCCATGGCCGCGAACGCCGCGCCCCGAAGGGTCAGATCGAGGTCCGCGGACGGGCCGACGATGGCGGCGTTGTTGCCGCCGAGTTCCAGCAGCGCGCGGGCAAAACGCGCGGCCAGGATCGGCGCGACGGCCCGGCCCATGGCCGTGGAGCCGGTGGCCGACACCAGTCGCACCCGAGGGGCCGACACGAGGGCCTCACCGACCTCCCGGCCGCCGATCAGCACGGTCGACAGACCCGCCGGCGCGTCGCCGAACCGCTTCGCCGCCCGCTCATAGAGCGCCTGAACGGCGAGCGCCGTGAGCGGGGTCTTCTCCGACGGTTTCCAGACCACGGTGTCGCCGCAGACCAACGCCAGCGCCGCGTTCCACGACCAGACCGCCACCGGAAAGTTGAAGGCGGAGATCACGCCGACGACACCGATCGGGTGCCACGTCTCCATCATGCGGTGATCGGGCCGCTCGGTGGCGATGGTGAGCCCGAAGAGCTGGCGCGAGAGGCCCACGGCATAGTCGCAGATGTCGATCATTTCCTGGACCTCGCCGAGGCCTTCGGAAATCGTCTTGCCGGCCTCAAGCGTGACCAACAGGCCAAGATCGGCCTTGGCCGCTCGCAGTTCCTCGCCCAGCAGGCGAACGAGTTCGCCGCGGCGTGGCGCCGGAACGGACCGCCAGCTGAGAAAGGCGGCATGAGCCGTGTCAATCGCCTTGGCGCAAACGTCCGGACCCGCGTCATGAACGTGGGCGATGACCTCGCCCGTGATCGGCGAGGCGACCGGGCGGGCGCCGCCCGTCACCAGACCGGCGGGCACGCCCAGCCGGCCGAGAAGCGCCGAGGCCTCGGCCGGCAGATTCGACGCGCTCACGCGACCGCGCCAATCACGGGGGCGCCAATCACGGGGGCGGCGGTGCGGGCGACAGGCGCGTCGTCCATGGCGTAGGCCGACCCGAAACGGTTTGCGAGAAAGTCAGTCAAGGCGATCTCCTCCTGACGAATGAAGCCGACGGAGCGCAACGCCCCGCTGGCCAGCATGTCCAGGACCGCGCAGATACCGGACGCGGTGGTGATCTGGATAGCGCTGACGGTGCGGCCGCCCATCTCACGCGCATAAATCTTGTTGGCGTAGGTCTCCTGCACGAGGTGGCCGTCCTTCAAGCCCGACACCGTCACAAAGACGATGACCACGTCCTGCAAGGTCGCGGGCAGCGAGTTTTCCAGAATGTCCTTGAGCAGATCCCGCCGGTCGCGAAGACGCAGATCGTTCAGGAGCGCCTTCATGATGGCCGCGTGACCAGGATAGCGAATGGTTCGGTAGTTGAGGTTACGAACCTTGCCTTCGAGGGTCTCGCAAAGGGTGCCGAGGCCGCCGGAGGTGTTGAACGCCTCATAGGTCACGCCGTCGAGGGAGAAGGCCTCGCACTCTTCAAGCGCCCGGGTCTGACGGGGCAGACCGTCGACGATGGCCTCGCAGGGCTCGCAATATTCGTTGATCACCCCGTCGGTGGACCAGGTGAGGTTATAGTTCAGGGCGTTGGAGGGATATTTCGGCAGAGCGCCGACCCGCAGGCGGACATCGTGCAGGGTGTCGAAGTGACGGGCGAGATCGGCGGCGACAATGGAGATGAAGCCGGGCGCGAGGCCGCACTGCGGAATGAAGGCGGTCGTCGCGTCCGCGGCCAGGGCCTTCACCTTGCGGGTGGTGGCCACGTCTTCGGTGAGGTCCAGATAGTGGGCGCCGGCGGCGCGGGCGGCTTCGGCCACATGGAACGTCAGATGATAGGGCGCGGCGCTCAGCACCGCGAACTTCCCCGCCAGAAGCGACTTGAGCGCGGCGGCGTCGGTGACGTTCAGCACGGCGTGGTCCACGCGCGGCTGAACGCCGAGGGCCGCGAGTTGCTCGGCCGACTGATCCGCCACGGTGATGCGATAGTCACCGGTTTCGCTGAGCAAGGTGGCGATGGTCGAACCGATATGGCCCGCGCCGACGACGACGACATGTTTCATGGGGTCAGATCCTTGGAATGTTGCTGTGCCAGTCTGTCGCGCTCAGGCGTCGATTTCGATTGCAGTTCCGACGAAATGCCGATCAACTTCCGGCATTCTGCCGATGAAAGTCATCAAATGGACGAGACCGACGCCAGGCTGATCGATGCGCTGCGCGAGGACGCCCGGGCGCCGACGGCGGCGCTGGCGCGGCGACTGGGGCTGTCGCGCACCACGATCCAGAGCCGCCTGGAGCGACTTGAGCGCCAGGGGGTGATCGCCGGCTACACGGTGCGGTTGTCGGACGCGCACGAACGCGGCCAGATTCACGCCTATGTCATGATGACGGTGACGCATAAGCAGGCTGCGGCGGTGACGGCCGCGGTTCGCCGTCTGACCGGCGTGAGGTCCCTGCAATCGGTCAGCGGGCCGTTCGATCTGATCGCCCGGGCGGTGGCGCCTTCGGTGGCCGAGATGGATGCGCTTATTGACGCTCTCGGCGCCCTCGACGGTGTCGAACGCACGACCTCCTCCATTGTCCTTTCCACAAAGATCGACCGATGAGCCGGCCCTCGCCATGGCTGAATGGCGTCGTGGGCGACGATGAAGCGCGGTCGGCGGCGCGCATTCTCAGCGCCTATCGCTCCAGGCCGGCCCGTTCAGACAGAGTCGGCGGCGCGCGGGCTTCGGCCCCGGCCGCCATCGACCAGATCATAGGCGCCCGCGAGGTTCTCGCACGCCATCCGAAGAATGGCGCCCTGTGCGTCCGGCAAGGTCTCGCCCGTCTCGGTGGCGACAACGGCGCGCCAGTCCGCGGCCCGCCCCAGGACCACATCGGGTTCGCAGAGCGCGCTGAGCAGCCGCGCACTCGCGGGCCCAGCGAAGGACAGCGCCGCCGCGATGCGCTCGCCGGCCCGGCGACGCGCATCGCTAAAATCCTGAGGGGCGCGGGAGCGATCGATGCGTGGACCATGGATGGCGCCGCCGGTCAGAGACCGGTGCAGACAGGCCACATCGTTTTGCAGCCGCCGGACCGCGTTCAGGGCCGCCGGCCCCAGACGCCCTCGCGCATGAAGGCTATCGAACACGTCCTGACGACGCGCGCGGACAATTCGGCCCGCGCCGTCCTGCGCGACATCGACCGCGATATTGGCCGGCAGGGCCAAGGACTCCTGAGGAATCCCCCACTGGGCGGGTTCTGCCGCCGCGAGCCGTTCGGCGGCCCTGCGGCGTGCAATCTCCATCGGATCCGAAGCCTTTCCGACTTTGCGCTTTCTAGTCACCGTCGCGACTCCAGGAACCGCAATACGTCACGTTCAAAATCGACGGATGGGGCCGACGGTGTCCGCATCATCGCCGTGTGCGCGGCGCAATAGGCCCCGCCATCGGTCGGATTACAGCAGGATCTCACGCTCAGGCCCTCTCCATCAGCGGGAAAGGCGCACTCTCCGGAGCGTCGCGACAGCCATGCACGAGGCGCGATTGCGATGGGGTGGTTGCAGCAGTTACGTGTCATGCCCCAATAATTGCGTTTTGCAATTATCTAGTCAAGTGGAAACTTTGCATTTTGAAGTATGGTAATCGGCGAAAATGTTTGCATAATGCGTCATGGATTGCGTCTTCGGATCGAATCGCCACGCAGCCCGTCTCCAGCCCCGCGGCCTCGGCCGCCGGAGGCCCGACGCGCGGCCGCGATCTGAAGTCTCCCTCCAGCGTCAGGGCGCCTCAGAGGCCGGCGACCGCCAACGCATCACGACCAGGCCCCTCATGACGGATGACATCCATGGCCAGAAAACCTGAAAAGAACTTCCTCCGCGCCTGGCGCGAATTGCGGGGCATGACTCAAGCCGAGCTCGCCGAGCAGGTGCAGACCACGGGTCCCGTCATCAGTCTGCTCGAATCCGGGGCGAGAGGCCTGTCGGACAAATGGCTTCGGCGCCTCGCCCCGGTGCTCAAGACGACGCCGGGACATCTCCTCGATTCAGATCCGAACGCGCTCGATGAGAGCATCATGGACATCTGGGACGCCATACCGGAAGAGTCTCAGGCGTTGGCGCGCGACGTGCTCAAAACCTTCATGCGCAAGGCCGATGCGGGCGCGACGTCCGCCCTGGCGCAAGCCGCCGATCTGCACAGTCTCGAGACGGCGCGAACCGATCGCCGGCGCATGACGTCAAAGAAACCCAGAAAGTCCAAGGCCAGCGGCGGCGGCGAGGCACCAGAGGGGGTTTAGGCGGGTGAAATAGGCCACGATCGCCGTCGTGGCCGATATGGCGCCTAAGCGAAGGTTCAGATCCGCCGCCCTGAGCAGCAGCCAGGCGGTGGCCGAGACCATCCCCACGGTCACGGGCGCAAGCCCCGAGGCGATGGCCCGGCCCCACGCCGAGTTGCGACGCCGATCCCAAGCCTTTGCGGCCCAATAGGTCAGCAGGCACGAGGGACCACAGATGGCCACCGTGGCGACCAAAGCGCCGCCGACGCCGGCCACTTTCCAGCCCACCAAGGTGGCGATCATCAGATTCGGCCCGGGAGCCGACTGAGAGATCGCGAACAGAGCGGTGAACTCCTTGTCGCTCATCCAGTGATGCGACTCGACCGCGAGCCGTTGCATCTCCGGGACAACCGAATTCGCGCCCCCGAACGCCACCAACGACAACAGTGCAAACTGCGCGAACAGCCCGACAAGCAACTCGAGCGGAAGCCTCATCTCGCCCTCCACCGGGCGGCCAGGACGCTCAACGGGGCCAACACAAGCATCACCAGGGGGAGAGGGCTGCGAAGTACGCCCACGGCCACGAAAGCAGCCGCCATGACAACGCCACCGAGCAGCGGAGATCCGGACAGCAGAGGCCTGGCCATTCGCGCCGCCGTCGCCGCCACGAGACCCGCCGCAGCCGCGGAAAGGGCTGTCACCGCCGAAGCGACGTGGCCGATCGCGCCGAAACGTCCCCACAGGCCCGCCAGAACCATCACAAGGCCCACAGGCGCGGCCACCAGCCCGAACACACTGGCGAACGCGCCGTACGCCCCGGCGAAGCGCGATCCGACGACAACGGACAGATTGACGATGTTGGGCCCTGGCAGCGACTGACAGAGCGCCAGCGTCTCGTTGAAACCTCCCTCGGTCATCCAGCCGCGGCGCTCGACGAGAGCCCTCCGGGCGAACGGCAACACCCCGCCGAAGCCTGACAACCCGATCCCCAGGAATGTCAGGAACAGCGCGCGCGCATTCGGTGCAGCGATCATGTCTCGTTTTGCGGCGGCCGCCCGCAATGTGCAAGACAAAGCGCAGACACCTGACAATTGCATTTTGCAATTTATCGGCTTGATTTCATCTTTCGTTTTTGCAAATATCATGCACTTTGACGAAAGGCGTTTTGCATATGCGCGACAACGACCTGCCCGGCGCCGCGTTGCGCAGCCTCGATGCGGCGAGGACGGATTTCATTCATATCTGTGGCCGTCGCTACGAGGCAGGCGCCGAACCCGCCGGCCGCGATATCGAGCAGCTCCTGACTCTCGCCATGGATGTGGTCGAGGCGAGCACCCGCTGGGCGCTCCGACTTGCCACTTTGGAGGTGGCCGCCGTGGCCCCGCTCGAGCCCGGCGCCGCGAGGCGGCGCCTCATAGAGACTGTCTTTGATGAGGCGCTTCACCCAGAGGCTACCGCCATCCTGATCGCGGCGGCGGCGCTGAGCGAGGCCGGGCGGTGAAAAGGGCCAGCTACAGGCATATCGGCGGCGCAGTCATTTCCGACCACGGAGTCATTCCGTTGAGGCGGGCCCGCGACCTGATCTCATTCTACGCGAGCGAATCGTCTGACCGGCGCGCCGCCGGCGACACGCGAATCGCCCAGGTCTGCGCGGATCGCGCTCTCGACCTTTCCAAAGCCCTGGAGGGGGCAGAACGCTGGCGGCGGGCGGCCGGGTGGTGCGTTCCAGACGCCGCGGACGACCACCGGGCGCCGGCCCGAGAGGCTTGACCAAGCGCTGCTCAGGCGCGGACAGCCGCCTCAAGGCGGTCGAGGCGCGCCATGAGTTCACGGCAGGCCTGCTCGCCCCGCTCGGCAGTGAGCTGCGCCACGAGCGCGGCGCGTGTGCGGGCCGCCGCGATCTCACGTTCCGCCGAGCCGTGCCACTCAACCATTCTGGCCCAGACGGGATCTATTATCGCCGCGCCACTGACCGGCCCGCCCGGCAGCTTCCAGGTGAAGCTGCGCAGCTCCGAGATCGCCACCTGCAGATAACCGACATGGACCTGCTCATCTTCACGGATACGTTCCACCATCAGGGCGGCGAGTTCCGCCTCGGCGCGGCGGTCTCGGAAGAGATCCGGTTCGCGGAAAAGTCGGCAGCACAACGAGAAGAACGACTCCGCACGGATCTCGATCATCAGCACGTTCATCAGGAACTTGATCAGCTGCTCAAGGCCCTCCGGCAGCATGGCCATCTCGCGGCCGTCCACCTCACGCGAGATGCTGGCGGGGGTTTCTGGCAGCGGATAGGCGTTCTTGCCGAACACCAGGTCCCGCGCGGCAAACCACATGGCGTCGTGCGCGCCCTCCTCCGGGACGTTTGGATCGCCCCCCTCATCCGCGCCATGGGCATAGAGCAGGCCCAGGTTCAGGTGGCCCACCGCCGTCTCGCCGAGCGGCTCGTCGATCAGGCGCTGGAGGTCCGGCGCGATCACATTGCAGAGCCCCTGGCCACGGCCTTCGATCACGCCGGTCACCGTGAGCGAATTCCAGAGCGTCTGCCCAAGGCCCTCCCCGAGCAGCAGCCGATGCTGTGCGAAGGTCGGATATCCGGGCCGCTTCAGCAGCGCGCCCGAGGCCTCGATCAGCGGCCAGCCTCGTGTTTCCAAGGCCGCGCGCCAGGCGCGAACGGCAGGCCAGCGCACCAGTGTCCGCGGCGACACATAGGTCCCGTCCGCCACGAAACCGCCGTGCAATCGATATCCGGCCGCCTCGTGAGGCCGGACGTAGGCGTGACTGCGCATCAGCGAGTCTCGATCGTAGCGCAGGGGTGCGTTCATGGCGGATCGTCCCGTCTTGTCTTGTTCGCCGCAACCTTAGCGGAACTCAGCTCCGCGCCAAGCGAGCTCCCTTGACGCCGTGCAGGTCAGCCCCAGCATCACTGGGCAGACCGATGAAGAACAGCAATGAGATCAACGCCGTCAGCCCGATCGCGACAAAAGCCGGCGCGATCACCCCGGCGCTGAGGCGCGAAGTGTGGGCGTGGGCCATGAGGGCCCGCAGGAGGGTCGCGGCCAGACCGATTCCAATACTCTGCGCCAGCTGCTGGCCCATGGTCGACATGGTCGACGCGCGGCTCATCCGGTCCGGATCGATATCGGCGAACGCCATGCCGTTGAGGCTGGTGAACTGCAGCGAGCGGAAAAAGCCGCCGGTGAGCAGCACGGCGTAGATCAACCAGTGCGGCGTGGTCGGATTGAAAAGCCCGTAGGCCATGAAGGTCACCGCCACGATCACGGCGTTGACGCTCAACGTACGCTTGAAGCCGAACCGGGAGAGGATCGGTGGCGCGCAGGTCTTCATCACCAAGGCGGCCGCGGCGCTCGCGAAGGTCATGAGACCGGCCTGCAGCGCCGAAAGTCCAAAGGCCACCTGCAGCAGCAGCGCCAGCATGAACGGGCTCGCGCCCATGCCCATACGCATGAAGGCGCCGCCGACCACCGAGGCCGTGAAGGTGCGAATCCTGAGCAGATCCAGATCCAGAATCGCGTTCTCAACCCGTCGCGCATGCCAGACATAGAGACCGAGACAGATGACGCCGCCGCCCATCATGCCCGCGACCGCCCAAGGGGGGAGCTCGCTCCGTCCAAGGTTCTCGAAACCGTACACGACGCCCGCCATGCCGACTCCGGTGAGCAGCAGTCCTGGCCAGTCCAGGGCGCGCGCGCCCTCCTCCCGGACATTGGGAATGAAACGCGTCACCAACAGCACCCCGAGCAGGGCGATGGGGAGATTCAGGAAGAATATCCAACGCCAGGACCCGTAGGTGACGATCAGTCCGCCGATTGGCGGGCCGAGCACCGGGCCGAGCAAGGCGGGCATGGTGAGAACCGACATGGCGCGGACGAGGTTGTGTTTGGCCGTGGAGCGCAGGAGCACCAGCCGCCCCACCGGACCCATCATCGCCCCAGCCGCACCGGCGCAGAAACGGGCGAGAAGCAGTTGCGGCAGGCTGTGGGCGAATCCGCATCCGGCGCAGGCCGAGGCGTAGCCGACGATCGCGAACAGGAAGACCTTCTTTGCCCCGAACCGATCCGCCGCCCAGCCGCTGATCGGCAGAAACACAGCCGCGGCCAGCAGATAGGCGGTGATCGCCGTGTTCAGATGAACCGGGTCCTCATGCAGGGACCGCGCCATGGTCGGCAGGGCATTGGCCAGCACCGTGGCGTTCAGCGTCTGCATCATCAGGGCCGCGCCAATGATGGCGGGGACGAGTGAGGAGAACGGCTCCGCCGCCGCCTGTGCGCCGGCGGCGGCGTCCGTCGTCAGGGCTGCGTCGACGGCCGTATCAGGCGTCCGCGAAGGCGAGGGGCTTGCCGGCGGTATAGCTGGTCTTGACGGCCAGGCTCGACTTGGCGGCCTCGTATTCGGCGGCCAGACGCGCCACCAGATCACCGGCGCTCAGCACATCCTTCACCGCGCCGATGCCCTGGCCGCAGCCCCAGATGTCCTTCCAGGCCTTGGCGCTCTGGTTGCCGCCGGACGCGAAGTTCATCTTCGAGGGGTCGGCCTCGGGGAGGTGGTCGGGATCGAGCCCGGCCGCCACGATGCTCGGCCGCAGGTAGTTGCCGTGCACACCCGTGAACAGGTTGGTGTAGACGATGTCCTCGCCGCCGCGCTCGACGATCATGTCCTTATAGCCCTGGACGGCGTTAGCTTCCTTCGTGGCGATGAAGGCCGAGCCGATATAGGCGAGATCCGCGCCCATGGCCTGCGCGGCCAGGATCGCGCCGCCATTGGCGATGGCGCCTGACAGGGCGATTGGCCCGTCGAACCATTCGCGCAGTTCCTGGATCATCGCGAACGGGGACAGTTTGCCGGCGTGGCCGCCGGCGCCGGCGGCCACGGGGATCAGACCATCGGCGCCCTTCTCCACGGCCTTGTGCGCGAAGAAGTTTGAGATCACATCGTGCAGGACGATCCCGCCCCATCCGTGCACCGCGGCGTTGACGTCCTCGCGGGCGCCCAGGGAGGTGATGATCACCGGCACCTTGTATTTGGCGCAGAGCTCGACGTCCTCCTCGAGGCGGTTGTTCGTTTTGTGAACGATCTGATTCACGGCGAAGGGGGCGGAGGGCAGATCCGGGTTGGCCTTGTCCCACGCGGCCAGTTCCTCGGTGATTCGCGCCAGCCACTCGTCGAGCTGGGAAATCGGTCGGGCGTTCAACGACGGGAAGGACCCGACGATTCCCGCCTTGCACTGGGCGATCACGAGCTCGGGACCGGAGATGATGAACAGGGGCGAAGCGATCACCGGCAGGCGGAGACGATCACGAAGTACGGGCGGCAGCGCCATGGCGGAAACTCCTTTTGTCAGGGTGCGGACGGGCTCTCTCGCCCCGGACGCAACGTCCCGACTGGCATAAAGTCACCGTTGCTCAAGTGCAACGGCCGGGGCGTTCTGTCACAAATCTGGAGCGCGCGGAGGGCGTTTTTATAAAACCGTTACATACAGACGATAGGGCTGACTCCGCTACGAACCGCAGGCATGAGCCGCGGTTCTCATAAGGAACAGCACAAATGAGAACTCGAACTGCCTTGGTCGCTGGCGCGGCTCTGGGCGCATTCATCATGTCGGGCGTCGCCGCAGAGGCGAAGACAACCCATCACAAGAAGCACGTCGCCGCGGCGCCGTCCAAGGAAACCCTTGAGCTGAAGCAGGAAGTGCAAGACCTGAAGACCCAGCTTCAGGCTCTGGAGAGCCGTCTGGACGCCCAGGCTCAAGCTCAGCAGCAGACCCTGGCGCAGGCTCAGGCGGCCCAGTCGACCGCCCAGACCGCTCAATCGACGGCGCAGGCGGCCGCGACTCAGATTCAGGCCGAGCAGGATCAGATCAAGACGATTCCGACCCAGGTCGCCACGGCCACCAAGGCCGCCGCGCCGAAGTCGGGCTGGTGGAACGAGACCAAGATCGGCGTGACCATGTTCGCCGACGCCGGCAACATCACCGGCAAGACGGACGGCGCCAAGACGGCGCAGACCGGCACGAACTACGACATCAAGCGGCTCTATCTGGTCGTCGATCACAAGTTCAACGACACCTATTCGTTCAACTTCACCACCGACTTTAACTATGACAGCGGACCGGCCGCGGCCACCCAGCTGTACATCAAGAAGGCCTTCATCCAGGCGAAATACTCGCCGGCCTTTACGATCCGCGCCGGCGCCGCCGACCTACCCTGGGTGCCCTTCGTCGAAGGCATCTACGGCTACCGCTATGTGGAACAGACCCTGATCGATCGTACGAAGTTCGGCACGTCGTCCGACTGGGGGATTCATGCCCTAGGTACGTTCGGCAACAACATCTTCAGCTATCAGATCTCGGTCATCGACGGCGAAGGCTACAAGAAGCCGGCGATCGGCACCGCCAACCGCACCAACGCCGTGGACGTCGAAGGCCGTCTGAGCGCGACCTACAAGCACGTGACCCTCGCGGTCGGCGGCTACGACGGCAAGCTTGGCAATGCGGTCTCGGGCGTACAGACGTTCAACACCGCTCAGCGGCTGAACCTGCTGGCCGCCTACGTCACGCCCAAGGCCCGTATCGGTTTCGAATATATGTACGCTCACTACTGGGGCAGTGACATCCTTCAGTCGAACCCCGCCAAGACCAACTCGAGCGAAGGCTATTCGGTGTTCGGGTCCTGGAACTTCACGCCCAAGCTCGCCGTGTTCGGCAAGTACGAGTGGGTGAAACCGAAGTCGGTGACGGCTCCGACCTTCGACGACAGCTACTTCAACGTCGGCCTGTCCTATAAGCCGATCGGCCCGCTGGACTTCGCCCTCGTCTACAAGCGTGACGAAGTCAAGAATGGCGTGCTCTCGACCGGCAACGGTTCGATCGGCGGCATTCACAACGGCACCTACGACGAAGTCGGCCTCTTCACCCAGGTGAAGTTCTAAGGCAACCATCCCGCCTCGGAGCCGTTCACGAACGGTTCCGAGGCGCCCTTCGGCCTGTGCGAATGGATCTCGGTCCATCACACTGTCACTGAACCGACACTCCTCGTGCCTAAGGTCATCATAGAACAGGCGCCGGCGCAGCCGGCTCCAAACAGGAGATCATCCATGATCAGAACTTTCATCGCCGCAGCTGCGGCGACTACCCTTATCGCCGGCGCGGGCGTTGCGTTCGCCGGCAACATTTCCGGCGCCGGCGCCACCTTCCCCGCTCCCGTCTACGCCAAGTGGGCGGAAAGCTATAAGGCCTCGTCCGGCGCAGCCTTGAACTACCAGGCGATCGGCTCCGGCGGCGGCAAGAAGCAGATTATCGCGGGGACGGTCGATTTCGGCGCCACCGACAAGCCGATGAAACCGGACGAACTGGCAGCGGCCGGCCTGCAACAATTCCCGACCGTGGTCGGCGGCGTTGTGCCGGTGATGAACCTGCCGGGCCTGAAAGCGGGCCAGGTCAAGCTCACTGGCCGGGTTCTGGCCGATATCTATCTGGGCTTGATCAAGAAGTGGAACGATCCGGTCATCGCCTCCTGGAACAAGGGTGTGGCCCTTCCCAACATGCCCATCACCGTGGTGCACCGTTCAGACGGATCGGGCACCAGCTTCCTGTTCACCAGCTATCTGAGCATGGGCGATGAGGCTTGGGCCAAGGGTCCCGGTGGCAATGACGCGGTAAACTGGCCGGTCGGCCTCGGCGGCAAGGGCAACGACGGCGTCGCCGCTTTCGTGAAACAAACCCCCGGCGCGATCGGCTATGTCGAATACGCCTACGCCAAGCAAAACGGCATGAACTATGCCCTGATGCAGAACAAGGCCGGCAAGTTCGTCGCGCCGATGGCCGCCAACTTCGCCGCCGCCGCCGCCGGCGCAAAGTGGGGCGCCGCCCCCGGCTTTTACCTGCTGCTGCTCGATCAGCCCGGCGCCAACGCCTGGCCGATCACCGGCGCCACGTTCATCCTGATGCACAGCAAGCAGACCAACGCCCAGACGGGCAAGGACGTTCTGTCGTTCTTCGACTGGGCCTATAAGAACGGCGACAGCCAAGCCGCCGCTCTAGACTACGTTAGCCTGCCCGACCCGGTGAAGAACCTCGTCCGGAAGTCGTGGAAAGTGATCGTGGGCCCTGACGGCAAGCCGGTCTACAAATAGGATATACCTCTCTCGGGCCGGTTCGCGCGACGCCTTTGGTGTCACGAGGGCCGGCCTGATCTACTAGAGACCTGCGTGAGACCTGCTCGAGAGGGGCCATGTCTACTGCCTTGAACGCCAGACCCCGACGGACTGCGCCACGCGGCTTCGCCTTCGAACCTATCTTCAGGGCGCTCTGCTTCAGCGCGGCGATTACCCTGTTGGTGACGCTCGGCGGGGTGATTGTCGCGCTTGCGATCGGCGGCTGGCCCGCGATCGCCAAATTCGGAATCAATTTCGTGATCGGCGCGACCTGGGATCCGAGCCCGGATCATGAGGTCTATGGCGCCGCGGGTCCGATCATAGGCACACTGATCACCTCGGCGGCTGCGCTGATGATGGCCCTGCCGGTCGCGGGAGGCGTCGCGTTCTTTCTCGTAGAGCTCTGCCCCACGTTCCTTCGGCGACCGATCGGCACGGCCGTCGAACTGCTGGCCGGTATTCCGTCCATCGTTTACGGCATGTGGGGTCTGTTCGTGTTCGCCCCTTTTTTCGCCAAGTACGTCGAAGCACCGCTGATGACCGCGGCTCCCGCCGGCAGCATCTGGGAGGCCGTGTTTTCTGGCATTCCGAACGGCTCGGGCATACTGGCCGCATCCATCATCCTGGCGATCATGATTCTGCCGTTTATGGCGGCGACCCTGCGCGAACTGCTGAACACCGTGCCGGCAGCCGTTCGGGAAAGCGCCTATGGGCTTGGCGCGACGACCGCCGAAGTGGTCATGAGCGTCACCCTTCCCTATGTGCGACGGGGCGCCATCGGCGCCGTGATGCTCGGCCTGGGTCGCGCCTTAGGCGAGACCATGGCCGTGACCTTCATCATCGGCAACTCGCACGGTTTTCCGAAGGGACTCTTCGACTCCGGTTCGACCATCGCCTCCACCATCGCCAACGAATTCAACGAGGCCAGCGGTCTGCAGTCCGCAGCGTTGATCGCCCTTGGCCTGGTGCTATTCGTGATCACCTTCACCGTCCTGGCTCTGGCGCGCCTGATGCTGCGCACCCAGGCGAAAGGCTAGAACCATGGCTGTTTCCGTCCGCCACGTCGCCATGCGCCGCCTCGGCAACGTCGTTTTCGTGGGGTTCTGCGGCGCCGTCACGGCGATCGCCCTTACCGCCCTGGTGATGATTCTCTACTCCCTGGTATCCCAGGGTCTCGCTGGCATGAACCTCGACATCTTCACCAAGTCCACGCCGGCCGCCGGGACGCCCGGCGGACTGATCAATGCGATCGTCGGGTCGATCATGATGTCGATCGTCGGGATGGTGATCGCCCTGCTGATCGGTGTTCTCGCAGGCACCTGGCTCGCCGAATATGCCGGCGACAGCAAGCTCGGGGCCGTCGTTCGGTTCCTGAACGACGTGCTTCTGTCGGCGCCGTCCATTCTCATAGGCCTGTTCGTGTATGAGATGCTGGTCTTTCCGTTCAAGACCTTCTCCGGCATTGCTGGCGGCGTCGCCCTGGCGCTGCTCGCAGCGCCCGTCATCACGCGCACGACCGAGGACGTCCTGAAGCTGCAACCGACTGCCCTGCGAGAATCGGGCGTCGCTCTCGGCGCGCCGGTCTGGCACGTCATCCGCACCATTCTCTGGCGCGGCGCGGCAAACGGCATCCTCACCGGAGGGCTGCTCGCCTTCGCGCGCATCAGCGGCGAAACCGCGCCCCTGCTGTTCACCGCCCTCAACAACCAGTTCTTCAGCTGGGATATGCGCCATCCGATGGCGAGCCTGCCGGTTGTGATCTTCCAGGATGCGCTCACCCCCTATCCTGACCTAAACAAGCTGGCGTGGGCTGGCGCCCTGCTGATCGCTGCCGCCGTGCTGACGGTTACGGTCGTCGCCCGCGCCTTCTCCAAGGAGTCGAAACGCTAATGGCCCTCTCGCCTCCGCACGCGGCGCCGGACATATCCGTCGCCCAGATGGACAAATCGCGCGTGAAGCTCGACGTTCAGAATCTGGATTTCTATTATGGGAACAGCCACTCTCTGAAGGGCGTCTCCATCCCCTTCGAAGCCAACGCCGTGACGGCGCTGATCGGGCCCTCCGGCTGCGGCAAGTCAACCCTGCTGCGCACGCTCAACCGCATGTATGCCCTCTATCCGGGCCACAAGGCCACCGGGAAGATCATGGTGGACGGCGAGGACATTCTCGGTCCGGGCGTCAATCTCTCCATGCTCCGCGCCAAGATCGGCATGGTGTTTCAGAAGCCGACGCCGTTTCCCATGTCGATCTTCGACAATGTCGCCTTCGGCGTGCGCCTCTACGAGGCGCTCAGCAAAGCCGAGATGGCCGACCGGGTCGAGGAATCCCTGCGCCGCGCCGCGCTCTGGGATGAAGTTAAGGACAAACTACTGACCTCGGGACTAGGCCTTTCCGGAGGTCAGCAACAGCGTCTCTGCGTCGCGCGATGCATCGCCGTGAAGCCAGAGATCCTGCTGCTTGACGAGCCCACATCGGCGCTCGATCCGATCTCGAGCGCCAAGCTGGAAGAGACGGTCACGCAGCTAAAATCCGATTACACGATCGTGATCGTCACCCACAACCTCGGCCAGGCAGCCCGCCTGTCGAAGTATACTGGCTTCATGTATCTGGGCGAGTTGGTTGAATTTGGTGAAACCGCCGAGATGTTCACCAAGCCGGTAACCACACGAGCGTCCGACTACATCACAGGCCGTTTCGGCTAAGCTCGAACAGGCCACGAAACGACGAGAACGCTCAGCCAATCCAAGAGACTGTCACAAATCGCGCCTAACCTTTCGCATGGTCGGGCCAAACGAATCGAGTTCGTGAACACCATGGAACACACGGTCCGCGCTTACGACGAAGAACTTGACGCCATGACGGCCGAACTGGCGCGCATGGGCGGCTTGGCTGAGGCCGAGGTCGCCGACGCCGTGCGCGCCATCGCCAGCCGCGACACCGCGCTGGCCGCGTCGGTTATCGTACGGGATGAACGGCTCGACGGCCTGGAGATGGAGATCGAGCGCAAGGCGGTCCGCCTGATCGCCCTTCGCCAGCCCGTGGCCGACGACCTGCGCCGCACCGTGGCGGCGATGAAAATCAGCATGAACCTTGAGCGCTGCGGCGACCTGGCGAAGAACATCGCCAAGCGCGCTCTGGTGATCGCAGAATCGGAACCTGTAACGCCCCTGACCAAGTCCATTGAACGGATGGGCGAACTCGTGGCGGCCCGCCTGAAGGATGTGCTCGACGCCCTGGCCTCCCGCGAGGTCGATCAGGCCGTGGCCGTCTGGGCGCAGGATCATGAGGTCGACGAACACTACGACGCGATCTTCCGGGAACTGCTGACCTATATGATGGGTGATCCGCGCATGATCACCGCCTGCGCGCACCTGTTGTTCGTGGCCAAGAACCTTGAGCGCATCGGCGACCACGCCACCAACATCGCCGAAATTCTCCACTACGAAATGACCGGTCGGGACATCACGGCGGCCCGGCCGAAGTCCGACTCATTGCAACCCTCAGGTCTCTGAGACCCATGAATAGCGAAACCCAACCGGCCCTCCGGCCTTATATTCTCGTGGTGGAGGACGAGGAGTCTCTGGGGACCCTCCTCCAGTACAATCTCGATAAGGAGGGCTATCGGGTCGCGCTCTGTCCCGATGGCGAAGAGGCGCTGATCGTTGTCGACGAAAAGCAGCCGGACCTCGTGATCCTCGACTGGATGCTTCCGACGGTGTCGGGAATCGAGGTGTGCAGGCGGCTTCGACAACGCCCTGAAACACGCAACCTGCCGATCATCATGCTCACGGCCCGGGGCGAAGAAACCGATCGAATCCGAGGACTTGACACGGGCGCGGACGACTACGTGGTGAAGCCGTTCTCGATGACCGAGCTTTGCGCGCGCGTTCGTGCGGTGCTGCGACGGATTCGACCGGGCCTCGCCGAGAACCGCGTCAAACACGGCGATCTCATGATCGACCGGGTCGCCCACCGCGTGCAACGCGGCGTGCAGGAGGTCCATCTCGGGCCGACCGAGTTCCGGCTTCTCGACTATTTCATGCAGCATCCGGGCCGGGTGTTCTCACGTGAGCAACTGCTCGACGCGGTCTGGGGGTCGGATGTTTACGTGGAGACACGAACCGTCGACGTCCATATCGGGCGTCTGCGCCGAGCCCTGAACGCGGAAGGTGTCGAAGACCCGATTCGCACGGTCCGTTCCGCCGGATACTCCCTGGACATCTAGGTCTGACGTCTCCGCGCCAAAAAAGGCGCACACCTTCCGCAGGGCGATGACTTGACCTGCGCGGCGCGCTGGGGTGCAAGACCCCGGCGTGCAAGGAAACCCGAGCGTGACCACATCCACTACTCCCCTCGCCGACGGATTTGAACCTGCCACTCGGGCGGATTGGCTCAACCTCGTCGCCAAAACTCTCAAGGGCGCCGGAGCCGAAACCCTGATCGGCCGCACGGCGGACGGCCTCGCCGTGCCGCCGCTGTTCGCGCTGGACGACGCTTCGCCGCCCCTGCCGGTCGCGGCGGCCCCGCGAACCGGCGATCGCGGCTGGGACGTGCGCGCCGTCACGGCCGCGCCGACCGCCACGCAAGCCAACGCCGAGGCGCTCGACGCCCTGGCCGGCGGCGCGGCCTCGCTGCTCATCCGCCTCGACACCGGCGATGGCGCCGGCGGCGTTGCGGTTTCGTCGGCAGACGATCTGGCGCGCGCCTTGGACAAGGTGCTGATCGACGTTAGCCCGATCGCTCTGGACGCCGGTTTCCTGGGACCGGTCGCCGCGGGGTGGCTCGATGACGTGGCGAAGGCGGCCCCGGCCGCGCCGTTGGCCCTGCATCTGGACCCTATCACGGCCTTTGCCCGCGCGGGCGCGAGCCCGGGACCCATCGCCGCCCACGTGACCACGGCCGCGATCGCGGCCGCGCGCTTGGCCGAGACCTACCCCAAGGCGAGTCTGTTCCTGGCCACTGGATCTGCCGCCCACGAAGCCGGCGGCTCTTCAGCCTGGGAGCTGGCCATGGCCGCGGCTGCCGCCGTCGCCTATGCCAAGGCCCTCTCGGCAGCCGGCCTCGGTCTGGAGGCGGCATTCCGCTCTATCGTCCTGGGCGTCGCCCTGGATGCCGAACCCTTGACGTCAATTGCAAAGCTTCGCGCCCTTCGCGTGATCTGGGCCCGGATCACGCAGGCCTGCGGCGTTTCGCACCCCGCGCGCATCGAGGCCCGCACGTCGGGCCGCATGCTCACCCGGGCCGATCGCTGGACCAATCTGGTGCGCCTGACCAGCGCCGGTTTCTCAGGGGCGGTCGGCGGCGCGGATGCACTCGTTCTGGGGACCTATTCCGACGCGATCGGCCTGCCCGACGCACTTGGCCTGCGAATGGCAAGGAACACCCAGCTGATCCTGATGGAGGAAGCCCATCTCGGCCGCGTCGCCGATCCAGCTGCCGGGAGTTGGGCGCTGGAGACTATGACCGACGATCTGGCCCGTGCGGCCTGGGCGGCCTTCCAATCCATCGAAACCGCGGGGGGGTTGGCCACGGCCCTGGAAGCGGGGCTGATCGCCGAAGCTGTCGCAACCGGGCGCAACACTCTGAAGGCCGCCCTGAGCGATCGTAGTCTGCGCCTGATCGGCGTGACCGATTTCGCGAGCGGCGAACCGGCGCCTAGCGCCGCCGATGCCGGCGCGGGCCTCCCAGCCAAGATACCTGATGCCCGGCTGCCAGGCGCAGACAGCGCCTGCCCCGCCCTGTCGCCGATCCGCCTGGAGGACCTGGCCCAATGACCGCCTTTCCGGATTTCACGACGGTCGACCTGGACGGCGTGACGGCAGACGCGACCGCCGGCGCTGCCGGCGCCGTGGGATTTCTGACGCCAGAGAATATCGTCCTGAAGCCTGCCTACGGTCCCGCCGATACATCCGGTCTGGACTTCACCGGCGGCTATCCCGGGCTCGCCCCATTCCTGCGCGGCCCCTACCCCACCATGTACCGGACCAATCCCTGGACGATCCGTCAGTACGCCGGCTTCTCCACGGCCGAGGACTCCAATGCTTTCTACCGCCGCAACCTCGCGGCCGGTCAGATGGGCTTGTCCGTGGCCTTCGACCTCGCGACGCACCGGGGCTACGACTCCGACCACCCGCGGGTGAAGGGCGATGTGGGCATGGCCGGGGTGGCCATCGATTCCATCCTGGATATGCGGACGCTGTTCTCCGGCATCCCCCTCGACAAGATGAGCGTCTCGATGACCATGAACGGCGCGGTGCTGCCGATCCTGGCGCTCTATATCGTCGCCGCGGAAGAACAGGGCGTGCCGCACGCCGCCCTGTCCGGCACGATCCAGAACGATATCCTCAAAGAGTTCATGGTGCGGAACACCTATATCTATCCGCCAGATCCCTCGATGCGGATCATCTCCGACATCTTCGCCTACACGGCCAAGGAGATGCCGAAGTTCAATTCGATTTCGATCAGCGGTTATCACATGCAGGAGGCGGGAGCCTCCCTCGACCTCGAACTGGCCTACACCCTGGCTGACGGCGTGGACTATGTCCGGGCTGGGGTCGCGGCGGGCATGAGCGTCGACGCCTTCGCACCGCGCCTGTCGTTCTTCTGGTGCGCCGGCATGAACTATTTCATGGAGGTCGCCAAGCAGCGGGCCGCCCGCCTGCTGTGGGCGAAGCTCCTGCGTGAGAATTTCGATCCGAAGGACTCCCGCTCGCTGTCCCTGCGGGCCCACACCCAGACCAGCGGCTGGAGCCTGGCGGCCCAGGACGTATTCAACAATGTCGCGCGCACCACGATCGAGGCTATGGCCGCGGTGGGCGGTCAGACCCAGAGTCTGCACACCAACTCCCTCGACGAGGCCCTCGCCCTGCCGACGGACTTCTCGGCGCGGATCGCGCGAAACACCCAGCTCTTCCTGCAACTGGAGAGCGGCCTGACCCAGGTGATCGACGCCTGGGGCGGCAGCTACTACGTCGAGCGCCTGACGCACGACCTTGCCGCGCGGGCGCTGAGCCACATCGCCGAGGTCGAAGCCGCCGGCGGCATGGCCAAGGCCATCAGCCTGGGCCTGCCCAAGCGGCGCATCGAGGAAGCCGCCGCACGCACCCAAGGTCGTATCGACAGCGGCGCCCAGACCCTGGTGGGCGTGAACCGCTATCTGAACGATGACGCCGACGATATTCCGATCCTGACCGTGGACAATTCCGCCGTCCTGGCCAGCCAGATCGCCAAGCTCGCGCAGCTGAAATCAGAGCGAGATCCCGCCGCGCTCGACGCCGCCCTTGTAGCCCTAGAGGCCGGCGCTCGCGGCAAGGCCAATCTCGTTGAGCTGGCGGTGGAGGCCGCACGGGCCAAGGCCACGGTGGGCGAGATCAGCCTGGCCCTGGAACGCGCATTCGGCCGTCACCAGGCGAAACCCGAGGTCGTTCGCGGCGTCTACAGCGACGCGGTTGGTGCGGCGCCCAAGATCACCCGGGCTCGCGAGATGATCGCCGCCTTCAAGGAAACCGATGGCCGTCCGCCGACCATCCTCGTCGCCAAGATGGGTCAGGACGGGCACGACCGCGGCCAGAAGGTAATCGCCACGGGTTTCGACGATCTGGGGTTCGCGGTTGACGTCGGACCGCTGTTCGCCACGCCGGCTGAAGCGGCAAAGGAAGCGGTCGACAAGAACGTTCACGTCATCGGCGCCAGCAGCCTGGCGGCCGGACACCTGACACTGATCCCGGAACTCCGGGCCGAACTGGAGAGGCTCGGGCGCAGCGACATCATGATCGTCGTCGGCGGCGTGATCCCGAAGGGCGATTTCGAGGCCCTGAAGGCCGCCGGCGCCCGCCTGATCTTCCCGCCTGGCACGGTGGTGGCCGACGCGGCGGTGGCGATCCTGGACGCCCTCAACGCCGATCTGGGCTACGCCCAGACCAACGAAGCGGCCTGATCGCGCGGAGAAGGTTCGTTAAGCCTTCTCGCCCGACACGCGGACGATCGGAGCTTCACCGGTCTCGATCTCCACGTCGAAGGTCTCAAGGAAGCGCGAGACCAGCATGTAGAAGCCGATCACGATGGTAAGTTCCTGCAGCGCCTTGTCGCCAATGGCAGCGCGCATGGGATTGAAGGTCGCATCGCCCGCACGCACGTTGAGCACCACATCGTCGGTGTAGAGCATCACGAGACGCTGCGTTGCGTCGAAGACAGCCGCGTCGGGCCCCTCGTGAATGCCGGCGATCAAGGTCTCCGACATGCCAAGCCGGCGGGAAATTGCCTCATGCTGGTGCACCTCATAAGAGGCTTTCGAGAGAACACCCACCCGGACGATGGCCACCTCGCGCAGCACGGGATCGAGGCTGGTCTTGTTCAGAAGGATGCCGCCGAACCGGCTGAACCCTTCCAGCAGGTCGCCGCTGTGGCCCATCATCCTGAAAATGTTCAGGTGAGGCAGCGCTGCATAGGCTTTGACCGCCTTGCCTTCAGCCTTGCTGGGATCGAAATAGGGAATGCGGGCCATGGCGTCTCTCCTCCGGGGTTTTTCTATTCCCTAGCAGGACGTCAGGGCGGAGGGCTAGACGGCGAGGGTGGCCTTTGGTCCGAGCCAGCCAAATGCCGCATTGCAACACATCTCACCTCGCCCGCCCCAACAGCCTCAATCTGATTGCACGATCAGGCCGGAGATCCGATCAGCGTCACCCGGCCAAGCCCACCCGCTTCCCCCACATTCGCAGCGAGCCAGTCCACGACTTCGGCGGCCGTCTCGTTCAGACCCGGGGACGGATTGGTCACCACCATGGCGCAGCCGTTGAGACGCATGGGATCGTCCAGCCGCCGCAGTCGCACTTCCGCGACCAGAAGGGTTGTATCGCCGACGGAGTCTTCCAGATCGCCAAGAAACACGTCGAAAGTATTGAGATCCTTGATCGGCAGCCAGATCGCCACGATGGCCGCCGGGTTCCTTTCGATCAGGCGCCCGGTCAGGTTGACGCACTGGGCATAGTCGTCACCCTGCTCGAAGGGCGGGTCGATCAGCACCAGAAGGCGGGCCGGGGCCTTTGGCGCCATGTCATCGGCGCGTCGCCAACCGTCGCCCAGATGCAATTCCGTCCCGCGCTTTGCCGAAAGGTTGAGCCTCAGGACGTCGCAGTCGTCGGGCCGCAACTCACAAGCGATGTAGCGATCTCCTGGGCGCAAGGCCGAAGCGATCAAAAGCGGAGAGCCAGGATAAAAACGGACTCCGCCCTGAGGATTGACAGTCTCCATGGCCATTCGGATCGGGATGAAGGCGGCGGGCGCCCCCTGAGCGCGCAGTAGCCGGCCAACGCCAGCTTCCGCTTCGCCCGTTCGCCGCGCCGCAGGGTCTTCGAGGTCATAGAGTCCCGCGCCCGCGTGCGTGTCGATCACCGTCAAAGGACCAGGTGAGGCCGTCAAGTCGCTCATCAACCGCGACACAATGGCGTGCTTGGCCAGATCGGCGAAGTTTCCGGCGTGGAAGACGTGGCGATAGTTCATGACCTTCCCTAAACACTTGGCGAGACATTCGTCAGGGCAAACCGTGTCCTGAACGTGGAAAAGGGAGAAAGCGATGCGGGCGGTTATCCGGCGCCACGGGGCGCTCGTTGTCGATCACATGGCCGCGCCGGTCCCCGCGGCCGGACAGGTGCTCTGCAAGACCCTGGTCTGCGGCATCTGCGGATCGGATCTCCACGCCCTCGACCACTATGATCACATGATCGACATGACCGCCCAGATGGGCGGGTTCAGCCATATGAAGAAGGGCGCCGACACAGTCTTCGGTCATGAGTTCTGCTGTGAGGTCCTCGAATCCGGCCCGGGAACCGATGGGCGCTTCAAGCCGGGGACCCGGGTGGTGTCCACGCCGGGACTGATCACGCCCGATGGGTTCGAGGCTGTGGGGTACTCCAGTCGCATTCCTGGCGGCTTCGCCGAGACCATGCTGTTGAGCGAAATGCTGATGCTGGAAGTGCCCAACGGGCTCTCCAGCGAACACGCCGCCCTGACCGAACCGCTCGCGGTTGGCGAACATGCTGTCATCAAGGCGGGCGTCGAGGCGGACCACGCCCTCATGGTCGTCGGTTGCGGGCCGGTAGGACTGGCCGTCATTGCCTGTCTGAAGGCCCGGGGGCTGGGGCCTATCGTGGCCTGTGACTATTCGCCCGAGCGCCGGGCCGCCGCCCAGGCCATGGGCGCCGATCAGGTGATCGATCCGGCGCAGTCATCCCCTCACGACTCCTGGGCCGCGCTTGGCGTCCCCGGATCGCGCGCGGAAGGCGTGGTCGCCGCGGCCCAAGGCAAGTCCGTCCGCCGTCCGTTGATCTTCGAATGCGTCGGTGCGCCCGGCGTGGTTCAGGCGCTTGCCTCAGCCGCCCCGGCTGGAACGCGAATCCTTGTGGCTGGGGTCTGTATGGAAACAGACCGTATTGAGCCTCTGGTGCTGATCACCAAGGAAATCGAACTCCGCTATGTACTGGGCTACACGGCGGAGGAATTTGCGGCGTCGCTTCGCAATCTCGCCGAGGGCGTGACCGGCTATGCCGGTGTGATCACCAGCGTTGTCAGTCTCGACGAAACGCCGCAGGCGTTCACCCAGTTGCAGACGGACAAAAGCCAGATCAAGATTCTCGTCGCGCCGGGGAAGTAGGCGCCGAGTGGGTCAGCCGCGCGGCGTTCTCATCCGCGCCAGACCCTCCTGGGCCGTCGAGGCGACGAGGCGACCATCGATGTTGAAGATCTCACCGAGATTGAATCCGCGCGCGCCGGACGCCGACGGGCTGCGCTGAGCATAGAGATGCCAGTCTGTGAAAGTCGTCGGCTGATGGAACCAGATAGCATGGTCGAGGCTGGCCGACTGAAAACCGGGCGTACGCCAGTTGACCCCATGCGGGCGCATACAGGTCGAGAGCAGTGACATGTCCGACATGTAGGCCAGCACCGCCTGCTGAATGGCGATGTCGTCAGGCAGCGGTGTCGTGGAGCGCATCCACACGTTCTGCACCGGCGGTGAGGGCACAGGATTGTCGAGTTCCCGGCCATCAACCCAGCGCATCTCGATAGACCGGCGCCATTCGCTATCGGCCTCCTCGTCGGCGAGGTCTTCCGGCCGCGGCACATCGGGCATGTCGTCCTGGTGTTCGTAACCAGGCTCCGGATCCTGGAAGGAGGCTGCGAGGTTGAAAATCTGGGCGCCGTGCTGGATCGCCGTCACCCGCCGGGTCGTGAAGCTCTTGCCGTCGCGAGAGCGATCCACGTCGTAAAGGATGGGCACAGACGGATCGCCTGGCCGGATGAAGTAGCAGTGCAGCGAGTGACAGACCCGAGCCTCGACCGTTCGATAGGCGGCCAGTAGCGCCTGGGCGATCACCAGGCCGCCGAAGATCCGAGGCCCCTGGTTCTGCGGCGCGACGCCGCGGAACAGATTCACCTCGATGCGCTCAAGCGCCAGGGTGTCGATTACGTTTTCAGGTTCAGCCATCGGGACCTCCGGGAGGCCAGGGGCTTAGCGGGTGCAGCATTTCCGGGCAAGGGACGGCGGCTCAGTCAAAGGCTGAAGATTTTCCCCGGGTTGAAAAGATCATGCGGATCCAGAGCGCGCTTGATCGTGCGCATGACGTCGACGGCCTCGCCCAGTTCCGCCTCCAGCCAGGTCTGTTTGCCGATTCCCACCCCATGTTCGCCGGTGCATGTGCCGTCCATGGCCAGGGCCCGTTCGACCAACCGAGCATTCAGACGCTCCGCATTGGCGAGTTCCGCAGGGTTGTCCGGATCAACCACGAAAATGACGTGGAAATTCCCGTCGCCCACGTGTCCCAGGATCGGCGCCACAACCTGTGCCGCCACGAGGTCGCGCTTGGTCTCCAAAATGCATTCCGCCAGGCGGCTGATCGGCACGCAGACATCGGTTGGCCAGCCGACGCAACCGGGACGCAGCCCCAGGGCCGCGTAGTAGGCCTCGTGCCTTGCCTTCCAGAGTCGCGACCGCTCTTCCGGACGGCGCGCCCACGCGAAGTCCCCGCCCCCATGCGCCATGGCGATATCCGACGTCAGCGCTGCCTGGTCAGCCACCGCGCGTTCCGAGCCATGAAACTCGAAGAACAGCGTCGTCACCTCCGGATAGTTGAGTTTGGCCCACAGATTGACGGCGCGCATCTGGACGTCGTCCAGGATTTCGACCCGCGCCAGAGGAACTCCCGCCTGAAGACAGTCGACAACCGTATCCACGGCCCCGGCAAGCGTCGAAAATCCGCACACCGCGGCGGCGATCGCCTCGGGGATCGCCTGCAGCCGCAGCGAGACCTCGGTTATGATCCCGAGCGTCCCCTCCGCGCCAATCATCAGACGGGTAAGGTCGTAGCCAGCTGAGGACTTGCGGGCGCGCCGGCTTGTCATGATGTCGCGCCCATCAGGCGTCACCACCCTGAGCGCGAGCACCGACTCGCGCATTGCGCCGTAGCGGACCGTCGTGGTTCCTGACGCGCGGGTTGACGCCATGCCGCCGAGCGTGGCGTTGGCGCCTGGATCAACCGGGAAAAACAGTCCCTGATCGCGCAGATGGGCGTTAAGACTTTCGCGCCTCAGGCCGGCCTGAACCGTGCAGTCAAAGTCGGCCGCATTCACACTCAAGATCGCGTCCAGACGGCCAAGATCAACCGTGACCCCGCCCCGGACTGGCGTCACATGACCTTCGAGCGAGGTCCCCGCGCCGAAGGGTATGAGCGGAACCCGCGCCGTCACACACATGCGGACCAGAGCGACCACCTCTGCGGTCGTTAGCGGATAGACGACCGCGTCTGACGCCACGGTCGGGAAGTGGCTCTCGCTGCCGCCGTGTTGCCGGCGAGTCGCTTCGCCGAGGTCGAGCCGATGGCCGAAAAGCGCACGCAAGTCTCCGACAAAGTTATCGGGCAGAGACCCCGTCATCCGGCTGAGGTTCCGTCTTCCCAATCCAGGGTCCGGTCGACCGCCTTTTTCCAGCGGGCATACTCCCGCGCCCGCGTCTCCGGGGTCATAGCCGGTCGCCAAGCGGCGTCCTGACGCCAGTGATCGCGGAGCGCCGCGAGGTCGGGCCAGAATCCGACGGCAAGACCGGCGGCATAGGCCGCCCCCAGGCATGTGGTCTCCGCGATCCGTGGCCTGACGACAGGCGCATCGAGGACATCGGACTGGAACTGCATGAGCAGGTTGTTGGCTGTCATTCCGCCATCCGCCTTCAGCACCTCGAGCGTCCGCCCGGAATCGGCGGCCATAGCGTCCACCACCTCACGGGTTTGCCAGGCGACCGCCTCCAGCGCCGCACGCGCAATGTGGGCTCGGGTGACGTAGCCGGTAAGCCCGACCAGCACGCCCCGCGCGTCGGTGCGCCAATGGGGCGCGAAAAGCCCTGAGAACGCCGGCACGAGATAGCATCCGCCGTTATCCGCAACGCTGGAGGCGAGTTCCTCGATCTCCCCGGCCGTCGAGATGAACCCCAGATTGTCGCGGAGCCACTGCACGAGGGACCCCGCAACAGCAATCGATCCCTCCAACGCATAGGCGGCCGGCGCGTCGCCGACCTGGTAAGCCACGGTGGTGAGCAAACCGTGACGCGAGGCTACCGGAGCCTCGCCGGTATTCACCAGCAGAAATGCGCCTGTGCCATAGGTGCATTTCCCCTCCCCCGGCT
The DNA here is from genome assembly GCA_903872075.1 of uncultured Caulobacteraceae bacterium. Taxonomy (GTDB): domain Bacteria; phylum Pseudomonadota; class Alphaproteobacteria; order Caulobacterales; family Caulobacteraceae; genus Acaudatibacter; species Acaudatibacter aquilonius. Next base: position 77,848 of record CAIQJF010000045.1, read on the forward strand.
GAAAACATGTCTGGCCGAACAGCGCGGCCTGCTGATCGCCCAAGGCGGACGCCACGGGGACACCGTCAAGCACACCCCGCGACATCCCGTAGACCTCAGCCGACGAGCGAATCTCCGGCAGCATCGCGGCTGGCACGCCGATCGCCGACAAGATCTCCTCGTCCCAGTCCAGTGTTCGGATGTTCATCAGCATCGTGCGACTGGCATTGGTGACGTCAGTCACGTGCCGGCCCGTTAGGTTCCAGATCAACCAGGTGTCCATGGTGCCAAAGAGAATGTCGCCGCGCTCGGCCTTCTCACGTGCGCCCTGAACATGATCCAGCAACCAACGGACCTTGGGTCCCGAAAAATAGGTGGCCAGAGGCAGGCCGCAGCGATCCCGGAACCTGTCCTGTCCCGCGTCTCGACCCAACGCCTCACAAAGGCCGGCGGTGCGCGTATCCTGCCAGACAACGGCGTTGGCGATTGGCAGACCGGTGGCGCGGTCCCAAACCACAGTCGTCTCACGTTGGTTCGTGATGCCGACCGCAGCCAAGTCGGCCGCGCCAATGCCGAGGCGCTCCAGCGCCTGTGCGACAACGGTCTGGACGTTCGCCCAGATCTCCAGCGCGTCATGCTCCACCCAACCCGGCCGAGGAAAGATTTGCCGGTGCTCCATCTGCGCCGCGGCGACAATCGCGCCAGACGAGTCGAAGATCATACAGCGGGAGGACGTCGTCCCCTGATCAATGGCTGCGATGAAACGGCCGGACATACGCGCCTTCCTTCCTGACGAATGACCCCATGTTCATAGCGGTTCCGCAGGACGCGGAAAGGCGGGACCGCAGCGTCAGTCTCGCGTCAGGTGGTGGAGCACAATCCCGCTGGTCACCGCGACGTTCAACGAATCGAAGGCGCCGGCCATGGGAATTGCCACAGTCTCGGACCGCTCCAGAATACGGCCAGGCAGCCCGGGGCCCTCTGCCCCAAGAAGAACCGCCGGTTTCGCCGGCGGTCGGAGCCGCGCCAAGGGCCTCGCGCCCCCCGGACTCAGCGCAAGAGGCGTGAATCCACGCCCGCGAAGGAGTTCAACGGCATCCTGCCCCGGCCGCAATCGCCCAAACGGAACGGTCAAAGCCGCACCCACGGAAACACGAATGGCCTTCCGGTAGAGCGGGTCACAGCAGGTCTCGTCCAGAATGACCCCGCCCGCACCGAAAGCGGCCGCGTTCCGGAATATGCCTCCAATGTTGTCGTGGTTAGCGATCCCGAACAAAACCACCACCGGCGCGCCATCGACGACCCGACTGAGCAAATCCTCCGGCGAGATCGCCGTACCCTTATCCCCGTAGGCCAGAATACCCCGATGGATCGGAAAGCCAGCGATGCCGTCCATAACCTCCTGATCGGCGGCATAGATGGCCACCGCCGCGTCGAAGCGCGCGAGCAACGGACCGAGGCGCTCCACGCGCTTGGCGGCGATGAGGACGGCGCGCGCCCGCAGTCGCGGCGCGCCAGCCAGGACATTCAACACGACCTCCCCCTCGGCGATGAAGCCCCCCTGCCGGCCGACGATGTCGCGATCACGGACATCCCGGAACATCGCGATACGGGGATCGTCGGGCGAAGAAATCCGTTCGACCCGGGTCAGGATGTTAGCCTCAGAGGAGAGGGGCTATCGGGCAACACGAACCTCATGACTCAGGGGAGCGGCAACGCCAGCCAGATACGTACTCGAGGCGAGGAGCGTGACAGCGACATTGCGCCAAGACTAATCCAAAACAAAGCCCGCCGGGTCATGGACCGGGCGGGCTGCTGACTTTGGGTGCGGGGACAGGATTTGAACCTGTGACCTTCAGGTTATGAGCCTGACGAGCTACCGGGCTGCTCCACCCCGCGACAAAGC
>CAIQJF010000046.1 GCA_903872075.1 uncultured Caulobacteraceae bacterium
ATGACATCGGCTCAGACCCAGTCGATCAACCCTGGCTTCATCCTGATCGGCGCGCCGATTTTTGCAGCGCTTTGGGCCTTTCTCGGCCGCCGGCGGGCCGACCCGCCGCCGATGTTCAAGTTCGGCATCGCCCTGCTGCAGGTCGGCGCCGGGTTCTTGTTCCTGGTCTGGGGCGCGCGGTTCGCCGACGCAGAGTACCGACTGCCGCTCTACTTCCTGGTGGGCGCCTATCTGCTGCACACGACCGGAGAGCTCTGCCTGTCGCCCGTCGGCCTGGCGGTGGTCAGCCGGTTGTCGCCGGCCGCCCTGGTGGCCACCATGCTCGCCATGTGGTCACTGTCATCGTCCTGGGCGCGATTCATCGGTGGCCGGATCGCCGCTATGGCGTCCAGCGACACGCTCGGCGGCCAGGTGCTGGATCCGGCCGCCGCGCTGCACAGCGCGCTGCAGGTCTTCACCTGGATCGGCGCGGCCGGCATGGCGTTTGGCGTGGTGTTTCTCGTCATCGGCCCGTTCATCCGTCGTTGGGGGGAAGATGCGGACGAAGGCGACTTGGCTGCCGGACCGACTGAGCCGGAAGGGGTGCCGATGGGCTAGGGCGGCAGGGTCGACGGTGGTGTCATCTGTGGGCGGGTCGCGCCAGTCCAACGCGAACGGCACTCCGCTCGACGGCGCCAGCCTAGGGGTTGCGACCTGTGATTTCTCCCGGATGCGGCAACATCCGGAAGCGACCCATAGCGGTCCTTCGCCAGCCGTTCGCCTTGCCGCAAAAACAGCTTTAGGTCATCACTACGATCATGAGCACCAGCCTCCCAGCAGATTGCAGTTCGCGCGTTAATCGCATTGGGCTTGTACTGCTCGGAATAGTCATTGTGGTCGTCGTTCTTGCGCGACCACACGCACCGACAGTCGCGTCCGTTGACGGAATTTATGTTAACTCGTGCTGCGGCCCTATTCGGCTGCTTAACGGCGTTTTGATCGCCGACGGTATTCGAGTGCCCTTCAAGCTACGGAACATGAAGTTTGGATTGGTCGCTAATCTGGCAAAATCTGTTCGCGTCGGTCCGGGGAACAGCATCTCGATAGGGGACGAGCCAGATCGGGCTTCCATCCTCTTCGACAAAGATCACAAAGGTTTCACGCTGCTCCGAGGGCATGTCACGGAATACGATTTCAGGCGTATGCAGCCGGGGCGTTAACGGCGACTTTCCACCCTCAGCACGCATTGGGAAAGTCCGCTTGCGGGCAGTCCGCCGCTCGCTCTCCCGCGAGTCCCGGGCGCGCCGATGACGGGTACCGAGCGTCAGATTCTCACCACTAGTGGCTTGACCTGCGGCGTCCTGCTACGCTCGAAGTCGGGGAGGCGAATTATGATCCTTCATCCTACTGGCCGCTTCGGCAACGCGCCGGCCGACAACCGAGAGATCGAGGTGCGCCCGCTGGCGGCCGCCATGGGCGCGGAAATTGTTGGCGTCCAGCTCACCAGCCTGAGCGACGCCCAGTTCGCCGAGGTCCGCGCCGCACTTTTTCGACACAAGATGATCTACTTCCGCAGCCAGGATGTGAGCCACGCCGAGCAGGAGCGGTTCAGCCTACGCTTCGGGCCGTTCGCTCCTGACGCCTACACCAAAGGTGTCGAAGGCCATCCGGATGTGCAGCCGGTGATCCGCGAGGCCGACGAGCGCCCCGGCGTGATATTCGGTTCCGGCTGGCACACGGATTCGCCCTTCCTGCCGGAGCCGCCGGCCATCAGCATGCTCTACGGGGTCGAAATTCCGCCCTGGGGCGGCGACACCATGTGGGCCAACTCCGCGCTGGCTTACTCGACGCTTTCCGACACCATGAAGACCCTGCTCGCGCCGCTGAGGGTGCGGATGTCGATGCGAACTGTGCTGGAAACTGCCCAGATGCACCAGGCGCCTGACGACACCCCAATCGGCCGAGTCGCCGCCACTCGGGGCCAAGCCCAGTTACCGGCGGAGATCGCCCGCAAGCTCGAGGGCGCAGGCCATCCGCTCGTCCGCACCCATCCGGTCACCCGCGAGGAGGCGCTCTACTGCGATCAGACCTATGCGGCAGGCATCGACGGCCTCACGTCAGAAGAAGCATCGCCCCTCTTGCAATTCCTGGTGCGCCACATCACCCAGCCCGCCTTCACATGCCGCCTCCGCTGGGAAGCAGGAACATTCGCGCTCTGGGACAACCGGCTGTGCGTCCATCAGGCCTTCAACGACACTGACGGCTTCCGCCGCGAACTATACCGGACCACGGTCGCGGGCGAGGTCCCGGCCTAGGCGCTCTGATCGGCGAGATCGCCGTGGGCGACATTCAGACTTTGGCCGGGCCAGGTGGACCATGGACGACGCCGACGGCTCAACGTCCACAAGACATTGGGGAAGGTCCGCTCACCCACCCTGAGCGGAAGTTCCGTGCGTCCGCTGTCAGGCGCCCGCTGGCGCGTCGGCCGGGCTCTTCCCCTCCGCCAGGGCGATGCCGTCGAGGAATAGCCGCAGGTGGGCCGGATGGCTCAGCAAGCGCGCGCCAAAGTCCTCGATCGGCAAGGGGGTGCGATCGCGGTAGCCGGCCAGCGCCGACTGGGCTTCCCGGATCTGCCCAAGGTGGCCGCAACTCGCCGCCAGAATAGCAAAGCCGCGAGGGCTGTCCGTCTGATGCACGAAATCCTTCACCAGAGCGGCGGCCTCGTCGAACCGTTGCTGGTGGAAGCGCCCGATCGCCAGATAGGCTGTCCGTCTGGCGCGACTGCCGCCGATCGGATCTAGACGCAGGGAAGTTTCCAGCTGCTCCACGGCCTGATCGGTGTCGCCGCTCTCCATTCTCAACTGCCCGCACATGCCCCAGGCCGTCGCCGACCCGGGGTTGAGCAAGATCGCCCGTTCGGCCAGTGCGATTGCGCCGGGCACGTCGCGATCCAGATAGGCCACCGCGTAGGCGACGCTGCAAAGTACGGAGGGGTCGTCTGCCGCCGCCTTGAGCGCGCGACGAGCCTGATCGGCTCCGATGCGGCGGTTGGTTTCCAGATCCTCGGCCCAGGCGTACAGGTCGATATGTGCGCGACAGCCCGCAGCCAGCCCCAAGGCCGGCCCGAACACCGGATCGAGGTCGACGGCCGCTTCGAGCAGCCGAACCGCCTCAAACGTCGCCGCCCTGCTGTAAGTGAGATTGGAGACAGCCCTCAGATAGAGATCGTAAGCGCCCAGGTTATCGGTCGGGCGGGCCACGGCGCGGCGGATTTCCTCCGCCTGCACGCTCGACTCGATCTTGCTGGCGACGCTTAGCGCCACGCGTTCCTGCAGGTCGAACACATCCTCAAGGGTATCGTCGAATTGGTCGGCCCAGATCTGGCCGCCGACGGCGGCGTCGATCAGTTTCACAGCGATCCGCACCCGGTTGGCCGACTTGCGAACGCTACCCTCGAGCACATAACGGACCCCCATGGCGCGCGCCGCGGCCTGGGGGGTTACGGCCTGACCTTTCAGCGACAGCGCGGAACTGCTGGCGATGACGAAGATCGAGCGGAATCGCGACAGGGCGGTGGTGATCTCCTCCATCATGCCGTCGACGAAATAGTCCTGACCTTGGGCGCCCGTCATGTCGATGAACGGCAACACCGCAATAGAGGGTTTCGACGGCAGGGGCGGCGGCGACTCGACCGCCCCCCCGGCGAGCGGCGCTGCGGCCAGGTCGACGATGCTGGCGAGAACCTTCAGCCAGCCAGGCGCGGCGATGTCGCCGGTCCAATCCGTCAGATCGGCGCACTGTATCTGGTCAAAGGGCATGGGTGGAACCGAGCCGTCGAGGCTGAGTTGCACCAGCTTTCGGTCACCCCGCGCCTTGTCTGCCTCCGAACGCACCCACTGCGATTTCACCGCTTCCGCCGACCAGACCACCACCACGGCCTTGGCCACCTTCAGCCGCTCCTCGATCACCTCTGCATAGGCCCGATGCGCCGGCAGTTCGTCATCCCGCCACACCCCATAGCCCAGCGCCCGAAGCGCCTCGGCGATCTGTTTCGCCTGGGTCTCGGTCGAGCGGGCGTAGGAGATGAAGATGTCGGTCATGGGCGGGCGAACCGTATCGGCGGCGGCGCACTGCGCGCAAGCGATACCGTCCCGGCAGGCGTCAGAGCCTCTGGCCGTAAAGACCGGGTTCCACCCCCTGCCGAAATTCCAGAGGTCCGCTGTACGGCGGGTCGGCGTGGCCATCGCGAATGTCCGGCGTCGGGCTCTACGCTGGCGGCAGCACGCGACTCGGAGCAGCCGTTGCACTGTTGCCAGGGCTGGCAAACGACTTCTACCTTCAGTCTCAGGTTCAGGATGTCGAGGTTTCGTTGCATGGGTTTCCGATCTGATGATGTCTCAAAGCCGAAGCTTCGCTCATGAACGCAGCCCGGCGCGGCTCGAGGTTGAAGCTTCCGGCGATTGTCGCGAGCGCGTCCATCTTGCTGGCGGGGTTTTCACAGGCCGACCCGTTTCCGCTCTGGGCCTTCCCGGCGTCCAACATGCCTATATCGAGCGGACAGAGTGGCGGGGCGGCCCCTCAGCGCCTTGGGCTCCCGGGCACGAACCGAACATTTAGCAGGGAGGCTCTCCGCGACCGCTATGCAGCCCCCGACTGGTTTCCGGACAGGCACCCGCCGGCTCCGGTGGTTGTGCTGACCGGGCGGGAGGGGGCCGTTGCGGCCTGCGGCTACTGCCATCTGCCGGATGGTCTCGGTCGACCTGAAAACGCCAGTCTTAGCGGTCTTCCGGCGGACTACATCCGCCGTCAGGTTGCCGCGTTCCGGGCAGGAACGAGAACGTCCGCCGCTTCGGACTACGTGCCAAGCGTGCTGATGGCCCAGGTCGCCGCCAACGCGACGGATGAGGAAGTCGCAGCCGCCGCCAACTATTTCGCGGCCATCCCCGCTCGGGCGCACGTCCATGTGGTCGAAACCAACCGGATTACAGGATCCGAGGCGAAGGGCTTTCTCCTTCGGGAGATCGCGGGCGTCGGTGAACCACTGGGTGATCGAATTGTCGAAGGGCCAAGAGATTTTGAGCGATTTGAACGGCGCGACCCGAGGCTGTTCTATGTCGCCTATGTTCCCTTCGGATCCGTAAGGCGGGGCGCTAAGCTGGCCCGAACGGGCGGCGCAGGCCTGACCGTCGCCTGCAACACCTGCCACGCCGAGGGCCTCCGGGGCGGAGCTGGCGCAACGGGGCCACCGCTTGCAGGCCGATCGCCGAGCTACATCTTCCGGCAGCTTTACGGGTTTTCGACGGGTGCGCGAGGCGGCGGCGCCTCCTTGCCCATGCGAGCCGTTGTGGCCCGCCTGACCCAGAACGACATGATCGCCCTTGCGGCCTACGCCGGATCCCTAAAGCCCTGAATGGGTCCGCAACCCACCCCCTGCGGCGGTTCGGAAGGTCGGCTTGCCGCCCCGAAGTCCAAGGGGCCCCGAATGTCTGCTTCCTGGCCGACATCGCGAGACCGTTCGCGACCCTAAGCGGAAGGTCTGCGCTTCCAGTTCCTGGATCGTACAAGCGTCAACGCCACGGCGACGAAAAAGGGTATGGCTATGATCGCTCCGGCGAGGATGATCTGGCCCTCAAGAAGGATGAGGGTTTCACTATCCGGCTGGTTCAACATCCCTGAGGAGAGCCCCCAGAGGATGTAGGCGGCAGACACGGCGATCAGTTCTGACGTGGCGAGAACCGCACCCGTCATCGGCCAATCGCGCGGGGCAGTCGTGGCGACCGAGCGGACGCCCATCACAGCCAGAAAGATCGGGACGGCGAGAGCACTGACTGCAAACTGTGCCGGTGCAATCCAGACCGGCGGCAATGGTGCTCGGGAGAACCAAAAAGGAGCCAAGAGAAGCTCCGCTATCAGCGGAATGCTCAGAGCCATGACGATGGCGTTTCGACCCAAATCCGCCTCCTTGAAGCATTCTCGACCGAGCTTAGCCGAAGTGGGACACTTCCCACCATCAACTTCCGGTTCTCACACAGCCTCCCGCTCCCAACTTTGGCTTGCAGCTCTCTGAGGCGGGATACGGGCTCAGAATCGAAGACAAAGATACTTTGGGCCCTTACCGCGTTCGCGCAACGATCACCGACCATGTGGCCGGCGTCACATTGCGAACGGAAGAGGTGTTAACGGCTGTCGCGAAATAGATTGGGCATCGTTCGCCGACGTCGGCTTTCCGCCCCGAAGTCCGAGCGGCCTGGAGTGTCGGTTTCCGGGGGGCCACCTCGCGGCGGTTCGCGGCGCTAGTCGGAAGTCCGGTCTGGCCATTGCTCCGCGCGGTGTGCAGGTTGGCGCGGCGCGCCGATTGCGCCCACCATCGGTTCTGGAGACGCCCCGCTTGTCCTTCCCTGACCAACAAACCGGCGTCGGCATGGTTCGCCCGTTCCGCAAACTCACGCTCGATATCGACGGCGTGGAGACGGCCGCGCCGACATCGGCGCTGTTTGAATGGCAGCAGATGACCAGTGGCAAGGCGCGCCTGCTGATCACCGCGCCACCTGACCAGCCGGGATTGTTTCGCGCCTTGTGCGACTGCCTGGCCAGCCCTCTATTCATGCTTTACGTCCTGCATACCCCCCGAAGTGAAGCGCGCGCCGGCCGATACCAAAGTCCACAGCTTGATAACAATCAGGTTGCCGATGTCCTTGCTGCTTTCCAGCCCTATCTGGCGGGCGACGGCCGGCATGACACGTGGGTGCATTCGACCGGTTATGGCCGCACCCTGATCTGGGATCGGCACGATCTCATCTATGCGGAAGGCGAGCCGCTCAACGACATCGTCGCTGTCCTGGAGGCGCGCGGCTTTGCAGATGGTTCGGCGCCGCGGCTTGGAGCCGCTCCCCACATTCACTACTACCGCGCCGAATTTGACGCCGATGCTGCCGCGCTACAGGCTCGCTACGCGTGGAGCAGGACCGACCTTCGGCCTGAAGACGAGCAATGATGGCGTATAGCGCTGAAGGGGGGCGCCAAGGGGCCGCGACCGGCGGCCTTGCCCGCGACGCCGCCGATGTCGGCTTTCTGGCGGCCAGTTGGCGACGGGTCGCGCAGGCTAGGAAAGCCGGAGTGGCGCATGCCTCGAAAAAGGAAGGCTGACCCTAAGCGCGTGATGTTCCGGTGGACCGTGGCCGGCGCTGTTGCGCTGCTTGTGCTCCTCGCGTTGGGCGAGTTCCTGGTCGATCACCCTGATCTTGTGAAGCACGAACGCGCGACGATGCCGCCCCTCATCGAGGTGGTCCCAAACTAGGTTGGCGAAAGGCAAGATCGCCGCGACACGGTAAAACCGTCCGCTCGCCACCCACAGCAAGCTTTGGGAATGCCCGCTCTACGGCGATGCGGCAGTGCAAATTGTCGAGCCCGCCAGTTCTTGGCGAACGGCGGCGAGGGCGCCGCCGTTCGCTTGTCAGCCCCCGGGGCTGTCCGACAGGATGTAGCCCATCAGGTCGCTCACGTTCAGCTCCAGATCCTGGATGATGCGCTTGACGACGTCACCGATGGAGATCACGCCGACAACCTTGCCCGCGGCCACCACGGGCAGATGGCGGAACCCGCGCGTCGACATCATCGCCATGCAGCCGTCCAGCCGATCCTCCGGCTTGACCGTCACCGGGGCGCTCGTCATCACCTGGCTCACCGGCGTTTGTCTGGCGTCGAGGCCGGGCAGCAGCACCTTGATGGCGCAGTCGCCCTGGGTCACGATTCCGACCAGCACGTCGTTGTCGATCACCAGCACCGACCGGACCCGATTATCACGCATCAGGCTTAAGGCTTCGACGACCATGTCGCCGGAACGAACATGGATCAGGGGGCCACGCTTTTCGGCCAGAGCGCTTTTGACTGTGCTCATCGATCGCCTCTCGTGGACCCTGACCCGCCTCGTCCCGGTGGTCCGCACTGAAGGTTAGTCATTCAGATCTTCGCTGGAGGGACGGTCCATGCGTGCGTCTGGATCGGCAGTTTGGCGGATATGGCCGCTTTGTCCATAGCCCCGTCGCGACCCTTTGAGCCGGGGCGCGGCGGGGCAGGGGACGGAGGGGTTCCTATTTGGGCGGCATGCGGATCGCGCCGTCGAGGCGCAGGTTCTGGCCGTTGAAATAGGTGTTCCGCACCAGCTCCAGCACCAGGCTGCCGAATTCCTCGGGCTTGCCCAGCCGCTTGGGGAACGGCACCGACTTGGAGAGGCCTTCGAACACGGCCGGCGCCCTGTCCTTCACCGACAGCATGGGCGGGGTGGCGAAGATCCCGGGCATGATCGAATTGACCCGGATGCCGAGGTCCATGAGGTCGCGCGCCATGGGGAGAACCAGGCCGTTGACGCCGGCCTTCAGCGAACCATAGGCGATCTGACCGATCTGCGCGTCTTGGGCGGCGACGCTGGCGGTGAGCACGATCAGCCCGCGTTCGCCGTCTTCCACGGGCTCGGCGCCGGCCATGCCTTCGGCCGACAGGGACGCCACCCGGTAGCTGGCGATCAGGATGCCCTGGGCCGAGAAGGCGTAGTCGTCGGTGGAAAACCGGCGATAGCCGCCCGTCGCGCGATCATAGGCCAGGGTCTTCCCGCCCTTGGAGATCTGGGCGCAGTGAATGCAGATTCGTTCCTGGCCGTGCGCGGCGCGGGCCTTGGCGAAGCCCTCGATGACGGCCTGTTCGCTGGTGATATCGACCTTGCAGAACACGCCCCCGATCTCGTCGGCGACCGCCTGGCCGCCCGCTTCGTTGACGTCGAAGATCGCCACCTTGACCCCGGCCGCCGCCAGCGCCTGCGCAGTGGCCTTGCCAAGGCCCGAGGCCCCGCCCGTCACGACCGCGGCCGTCGATCCATCGATTTTCATTCCCAGGTTTCCTTCCGTGTGTCGTCACCGATCCAAAGGGGTGGCCGGCGCTTAGACCCTGCAGCTAACGACGTTCCCGCTAGGTCCGACAAGCCCGATATTGGCTCTCAGCCGGCCGGTCTGAAGCCTTCCGCCTGACTGGGCGCGGCGTCGATCCGCATCGTCGACGCGGACGCGCTCACATCGTCCTGAGCAGTTCCCGCATCCAGTCCCACAAGGCCGGGGTCGAGGCGGCGAGCACGCCGGTCTTATCGTCGTTGGTCCGGTAGGGCGAGCCGTCGTAGCGGGCGGCCTTGCCGCCGGCCTCGTTGAGGAACAGCACGCCGGCGGCATGGTCCCAGGCGAAGGTGCGGTTGAAGAAGGCGATGTCGTTCACGCCCAGGGCGAGCCGGGGATACTGCTCCGCGGCGCAGCGCGTGGTGTCGACGATGGCGCAGGCCGGCTCGAACAGGTTTCGCGCCCTTGCCGCCATCGCTGGTTCGACCGTGGAGAGCGCCGTGGCGACGACGGGCCTGGCCTGACCGGTGCCGAGCGAACAGATGCGCTCATCATCGACGAACGCGCCTTCGCCGCGCGCGGCGCGGCAGCAGCGGCCGGTGAGCGGGTCGTAGATCCAGCCGGCGATCGTCTCGCCCGCCTCGGCCAGGGCCACGATGACGCCGAACGGCGGACGACCCGCCGCGAAGTTGTTGGTGCCGTCGAGCGGATCGATGATCCAGCACAGCGCATCCCCCAGATTGCGCGACAGGGTGGGATCCGCATGCGCCGCTTCCTCTCCGACCACGGACGCTTCGGGCAGCAGCGCCGACAGCCCTTCGACGAGAATGGCCTCGCTCTCGCGATCGGCGATGGTCACGACGTCGTCGGCGGCTTTCTCGCTGACGTCATGCGCTTCGAGGCGCCGGTACCTGGGATTTATCGCGACGTCGGCGGCCCGGCGCATGATGGCGGTGACGGAGGCGGTGAGGGTGTCGTTCACCGGATACCCTTCGCCTGATCCTGGCGGCGTTGTCGAGGCGTGCCGGCGCGAACGCGTGGGGGCGACTGGTCTGCCGGCCGGCGTCGATGTTGACATTCATGCGTCGCCGCAGTTGCGTCGGTTCCAGGGAGCGGCGGCGCCGGGAGGCCACGATGATAAAAGTCAAACGCATGGATCACGTGGCGCTGCGCATCGACGACGTCGACGCGTCGGCTGCCTTCTATTCCGGACTGCTCGGATTGCCGCGAGTCACGCCGGAGATGGGGGCCATGACCCCCGCGGAGATGAACGACTTCCGCACTGTTCTGCAGGCCCGCACGGAAACGCCGATCGCCACGGGAGGCATGTGGATTCAGGTCGGCGACAACCAGATTCACATGCTCAAGTCCGAACGGGCGCACGGCCGCGTCAATCCGTTCGGCGCCCACCTCGCCCTCGAGGTCGAGGATTTCGCGGCGGCCAAGCAAACCCTCGACGATCAGAACGTTCCCTACGTCGAGGCGCCCGACGGACCGCCCACCCACCAGCTCTGGCTGCTTGATCCCAGCGGCAACACCATCGAGCTCTGGGCCGACCGGACGACGACTTAGAACCCTTTTCGTCCGGCGTCGCGCGCCGCGCGATATCGAACAAAAACGACAGGGCCTGAGTAGATTCCGAGGTTTGCCGCAGGCGGCCCGCCCGCGCCACTGACCTCCTGGCGTCGCGTCCGGCGAAAAGGGTGGAGAGCTTGCCATGTCGATGACACGTCATGTCCAGTTGGCTGCCTGTGCGGCGATCCTCGTCCGGGCGGGCCCGGCCTGGGCGGCTCCGCCTCCACCTCCGCCGCCTCCGCCGCTGACGACCAGCGAAACCTTCGCCGATTTCGGTCTGCTCGATCAGTCCGAGACGATCTGCGCGTCACACGGATGCGGCGCCACGGCGGCCGTGAACGGCCTGTGGTTCCTGCAACAGCAATATTCAACGACGTTCGGGCACAGCCTGATCCCGCAAGTGAAGCCGGACGATGAAATTGGCGACTTGACCGCCGTCGCGAACACGCTCGCCGGCGCGAGCTATATGAATACCCAAAAAGACACGTCGATTTCGTACTTCATCTTCGGAAAAGACAAATACCTCAACGAGGTTGCCGGTCAGAAGATCAAGATCGCGGTCCAGACCAAGGAGCCGTGGACGGGTCCGCCAGGAAAGGCGCCAGCCTATGTGGAGCGTGTCACGCCAACGCCCGTCTTCCTGTTCAGTGAGTTGAAGGACAAAGAAGCCGTCGAGGTGCTTCTGGCCTACGACGGCGGCGGCGGCCACTATGTCACCCTGACTGGTATCGACTATCAACCCACCGCCAATGGCGGGGCCGGCACGCTTACCTTCGTCGATCCAAGCCATCCGAAGCTGCCAAGTGGGGGTCCCAGCAGCCTGGAGATCTCGCAGAGTTCCAAGGACGGGGTGATCTCAGGCGTCTACAAACCCTTCGACACCGGCGAGGTTCATGCCTTCACCATCACCTTCGCTGAAGGCGAGTCCCCGACCCCGGAGCCGGGCGCCTGGCTGCTGCTGCTGGCGGGCTTCGGCGGCGTCGGCGGCGCCCTGCGTCTGAAGCGTCGGGGTCACGCGGACGCTGCCACAGGGCGGCCCACGGCGTAGGTAGATTCCGAGGTTTGCTGAAACTCCGCCGGCCGCGCACTAGCGAGGTGAGGCAGACGCATCAGACGAGTACATCGAGAAAAAACCCAAGATCAGATCGCGGTCACGTTGCCTCGGCAAATCGGGAGCTCAGCGACGATGGACACATCTTCAATCGTTCGAACGCGGCGAAACGCCACGTTTGCCACCAGTCTGGGGCTTGTTGTCGTGTTGAGCGCCACCGTGCCCGCAGCCGCATCAGTAATGTATGTCACCTATCTGGGTCAGGTCAGCACCGGTACAGCGTCGATTGATGGGGGCGAGTACGACCTCGCCGGCGATCACTATCAAGCAGTGTATACGTACGATACAAGCAAAGGCGCGAGGATTTCTCACGTCCCCGTCTCGGACAGCCTTTTGGTGGGTCGGATTACGGCACAGGATCACCAGTCAGCGGCGTTTTCACGCTCATTGGCCCGATCGGGTCCCACAGTTCCATCACCTGGACGACAACGGGCAGCGCGAGGTCCGAGGCCTTCGTGTCGGGTGTCGCCTCCTACATCTACGACAGCGTGGACGATGCGAACTATCCCTATTTTCCCCCACTGGTTTCGTTCAACAGCTGGACCTACGGCGTCGAGCCGTCCGGCGGATCTCTCGACACGCGCTTCGGGTTCAAGAGTTCGTATCTCTACGGAAGAATAGATTCCGCCACGCGGTATTTTATAGACGCCGATCTTCAGGGCCCCGGTTTTGTGGCGGTCGATCTTCCGGAGCCTGACTCCTGGCTCATGCTGCTGATGGGGGCGGGCGGGATCGGCGCGAGCCTGCGGACGCGGCGGCGGGCGACAGTCGCGCGCTATCGATAGCGCCGCCCAGGCGCATCACCCCTTTCCCGAGACCGCGCCCGCTCGCTAAAGAGCGCGCATGACCACGACGCACCACCTCGCTATTCCACTCACCCCTGTGTCGCCCGGCCGCTGGACGACCATCGCGGCTGCAGAGTGGCGCAATCCGGGCGGCGGGCTGTGGGGCGGCTACGCCATCGGGCTTTGCATCCGCGTGCTGGAAGCCGAGCCGGGAGCCATCGGCGAGCCGCTGTCGCTGACCCTTGCCTATGCGGCGGCGCTGCCGGCCGGGGCGCTCGACATCCGCACGCGGCTGCTCCGCCAGGGCGGGTCGGTGGGCGTGTGGGAGGTGGAGGTCTATCCCGCCGGTTCGGATCAGGTGGGGGTGCACGGGGTGGTGACCATGGCCAAGCGGCCGAACACGCCGGATTTCGCCTTCGCGAAGATGCCTGAGGCGCCCGATCCGGAGGGCCTGCCGAACCCGGACATGACCAACATGTCCACCCACTTCGGCGCGTCTGCCTTCGAGCGTCGAACGCTCGACGGATTTCCTCCCAAGGCCGGGACGGACTCCCGCTCCCTGGCCTGGGTGCGCTCCAGGCGCGGGACCCTGGACAAGGCGCTGCTGGGCATGATCACCGACAACTCCGCGCCTCGCGCCATGTACGCGCTCGGAATGTCGGTGATGACCACCACGCTCTCGTTGACGGTTTATCTGCACGGCACGGTGGCGGAGCTGGAAGAGGTGGGCGACGACTTCATCCTGGTGGAGTGCGAGGGCCGGGTCGGCGGCGGTGGGGCGTCGGACGAGCGTTCCAGCTACTGGCGGCGCGACGGCAAGCTGCTGGCCACCAGCGAGCAGCTGGCGTGGTATCGGGAGCGGCGGGAGTCGCCAGAGTAGGAGACGGACGTGAAACTCTACTATTCCCACAATCTCAATCCGCGGGTGGCGGTGGCCGTGGCGCGGTATCTGAATGCGCCGGTGGACTATGTTCGGGCGGCGCCGCGGCATCCCGATCACACCGAGGCGTTCCGGGTCATCAATCCCAATGCGCTGGTTCCCGTCCCGGAGATCGGGGCGCGGCGAATCTGGGAGACCGACGCTATCGCCTGCAAGCTCTCGCAGCTCTCCGGGGCCGACTTCTGGCGCGCCGGCGAGGACCTGGCGGAGATGATCATGTGGGTCAGCTGGAGCGCCTATCACCTGACCCGCGCGGCCGATCCGCTCTATTTCTACCGCATCGTCTGGCCGACGTTTTCCGACGAGACCCCGGACGCGGCTCTGCTCGATCAGGCGCTCGCCGATTTCCGCGAGCATGCGGCGACGTTGGACCGATATCTTGCGGACCGTCAGTGGCTGCTGGGCGATCGGATCTCCTACGCCGACTTCCGTGTGGCGACGCCGCTGCCGTTCGCCGCGGGGGCGGGGCTTCCCGTGGCGGAGTTCCCCCATGTGGCGCGCTGGCACGATCAGCTTCTGGCGATTGACGCCTGGCGGGAGCCGTTCGCCGGGCTGGACTGACCCTTGGTTGGGCGCTCGCGCGACTAGGTTGCGGTGAAGAAGTCCGCCCGCGGCACGCCCTGGGGGTCGTAGACCGGCTCGGAGAGGTCCACCCGGTACTTCTTGACGGCGGCGGTTTTCACGCCGGTCTTGCGGATGTGGGCGCCCATGTCGGTGTACCAGTGCGACGCCAGGTGGGCGGCGAAGTCGTCCTGGGTCTCCCACTCCTCGTAGACATAGATGCGTCCCGGATTGAGCGGGTCGAGGGTCCAGGCGTAGTGGATGCAGCCCTTTTCGGTATAGGCGCCCTCAATATGCGGCCGGGCGCTGATCAGGGCCTGTTCGACCGTTTCGGGGTCGAATTCCATGGTTCCGGCGACGATGACCGTCATGTCTCAAGTCCTCCCCTGGCGCCGCACCGTCGCCATCCAGGCCCGGCGCGCATTGCTGTAACCCGATCCGGTTTTAGGGCGTCACCTTACGTTGTAAAGCCATCTCCCCGCCCGTAGTGTTCC
The DNA here is from genome assembly GCA_903872075.1 of uncultured Caulobacteraceae bacterium. Classification (GTDB taxonomy): domain Bacteria; phylum Pseudomonadota; class Alphaproteobacteria; order Caulobacterales; family Caulobacteraceae; genus Acaudatibacter; species Acaudatibacter aquilonius. The sequence goes on from CAIQJF010000046.1 coordinate 14,325, forward strand.
AACCGAACCCCGACGAAACGGGGACGAACGCCTGGGGAGGGCGCCATGCAGCCAGTGAACCGCGGTTGGTTTTACGCCCATTTTCCGGAACGCGACGGCGCCCTGCTGCCCGCCGTGGAGATCTTCGACCTCATGGATCTGGGGCCCATGCCGCCGCTGGCGGAGGGCTGCGTCCGGCTGAAGCTGTCACTCATCGCCGTCGCGCCCATGGCCAAGACCTATCTGGAGCTGCCCGGCAACGACACCGGCGCCGATGAACTGGGCCTGCATCGCACCGCGCTGGGCTCGCCCTCGCCCTGCGAATACATCGCCGATGTGGTGGAGAGCCGCAGCCCCGCCTACGCCGTGGGCGACAAGGTCTGGGGCATGGGCCCGCTGTTCCAGTACCGCGACGTGCGCGGTGATGGCGCCGACCAGCCGGGCCGGCAGCCGCCGATGAAGGCCATGCCGGGGCTGGCGCCGGAAAAGCTGCTGTCTGTGGTCACCGCCTCGGCCGGCATCACCGCCTATTGCGCCGTGGAGCACCATGTCTGCGGCCGGGTCGAGGCGCCGTTCGAGGAGCGCACCGTGCTGGTGACCTCCGCCGCTGGCGCGGTGGGGCTGGTGATCGGCCAGCTCTACAAGCTCAAGGGTTGCCGGGTGATCGGGGTGACCAGCAGCCGCGAGAAGGCCGACCGTCTGGAAGGCTTCGCCGGCTATGACGCGGTGATCGCCTACAAGACCGAGGACCTGGACGCGCGGCTCGACGAGCTGGCGCCGAAGGGGATCGACGTGTTCATCGACAATGTGGGCGCCGAACAGCTCGACGCCGGCGCGCGTCATATGAAGATCGGCGGGCGTATCCTCAGCGTCGGGGCGATCGGGGAAATGGACGCCATGGTCAGCGGCGATGTCCGGGGCTTCAAGGAATACCTGCGGGTGCCGGCCCGCGAACTGACCTTCGGCGGCTTCCTGATGTACAACCACTTCCGGCGCATTCCGGCGGCGGCCATGGCCCTGGTGGGTCTGCTGGCCGAGGGCAAGCTGAAGAGCGCCGAAACCGTCCGCCACGGCGGGTTCGAGGACTGGGCCGACTGCGTCGACCGGCTCTATGACTCCCAGACGTTCGGCCGGATGATCCTGGCGCTGGACGGCAATGGGCCGGCCTAAAGGGCCGTGATGTCGGCCAGCCGCTTCAGGTAGCCGTCATTGCGGTAGGTCTCATGACCGCGCTGGATCTTCACCCCGGTGAAGGCTTCGGGATCGATACGGCCGACGTCAGCCATTGAGAGCGGGCCGACATAGGCGTAGCCGCCGTGGTCGATGGCGCGGCGGACATGCACCAGGGCGCCGTTGGGATCGCCGGTGCGGCCCGTGCCGACGTAGCCATAGCCCTCGACCATGCTGCGCCCGGCGGTGGACTGGAAGCCGCAGCGCATGAGGAACTTCTCGCTCGCCCCGGCCAGCACCTCGGGCCGGATGGTGAGGAGGAACTCCTCCTGCTGGCGGATCCAGGGCCGGACGACGGTATTGGTAAGGATGTAGCGCAGCTTGTCCGACCGGTTGACCGCCCCGCCATGGAGCACCCGGCCGTCCATCAGCAGGATGGTCCCGGCCCTGGCCTCCAGATTGATGGCGCGGGGCAGCGGACCGAAAGTTTCGCCGTTGTCGCCATTGGCGCGATGCGAGCCCGGAATGAGCAGGGTGCCGCCGTTCACCTCGTCCACGTCCTGGAGAATGTAGACGGTGTTGATCAGCACCGGCGCCTGCGGCGTCACATAGGGCGCAATGAGGGACTGGTCCTGGTGAAGCCCCTGGGGGTGGCAGCCGGGAAAGGAGATGTTGGAGATGAAGCTGAGGTGATGCCAGCCCTCGCCGAGGGCCTCGTCGAGCAGACGCTCGATCAGGGGGCCGGCCTGAACGGCGGCGGGATCATGCTCCATGCAGGCGACGACCTCGTCGCTCTTATTGACCAGGGCCCAGACATGCTGCTGCGCGGCGCTGAGATGGGCGATGCCGAGGGCGCGTTCGGCGGCGGCCTGGTCCACCACCCGTTCGCGCAGGCGCGCGCACTGCTCGGCCGAAAGACCGTCGGCGATCAGGCAATAGCCCCAGGCGTAGAAATCACGCCGCAACTGGTTGATATCCTTGGTCTCCCGCGGGAGATCCTTGTCCTTCCAGCCCGGGTGTTTGCGGCCCACGGTGGTGTCGTAGTAGCGGCCTTCGCCCCAGACGAGCTCGTCCTTCGGCCCCGGCGGGCGCATCCACGGGTTGTGGCGGATCATCGAGCGATAAGGCTCGCCGGAGGTGTGAAAGGCGCTGTAGGGCGCGAACGCATCCGTCGAGGCCGCGTCGATGGCGTCTGGCGTGAATTCGGCAGGGATGGTCACGGGCGGTCGTCCTCCGCAGCGCGGGCGCCGTTCCGGCATCAGCGAGACGCCGCGTCTTTTCGGCCAGTGTGATGATGGCCATCCCTTAACGTCAAGCGTCGAGGGCGCGCGCGGCCGCCCGGAATACGGTCATTTCCTGAGTGGCGCCGCGGGGTGGCGGACGCCAGCATGGCCGCAAAATCGTACAGGGTGGATTCATCATGAGCGGCGACGGCGCGACCGACACTCTTTCCTTCAACCCGGACGCCCTGCGCGACCGTTATCGCGAGGAACGCGACAAGCGGGTCCGGACGGACGGCAACAGCCAGTATGTGCGGATCGCCGCGCGATTCGCCGACTTCCTGCACGATCCCTATGTGGAGACCCCGATCGACCGGGCCCCGCTCACCGACGAGGTGGAGGTGGTGGTCATCGGCGGCGGCTTCGGCGGCCTGCTGGCCGGGGTGGCGCTGCGCGAGGCGGGGGTGAAGGACATCCGCATGATGGAGAGCGCCGCGGACTTCGGCGGCACCTGGTACTGGAACCGCTATCCGGGCGCGGCCTGCGATATCGAATCCTATGTCTATCTGCCGCTGCTCGAGGAGACCGGCTACATCCCGGTGGAGCGTTATGCCCGGGCGCCGGAGATCTATGAGCACAGCCGGCGGATCGCGCGGCAGTGGAACCTCTATGACAACGCCCTGTTCCAGACCGCGGTGAAGGAACTGCGCTGGGACGCGGCGGCGCAGCGCTGGATCATCCACACCAATCGCGGCGACGCCATCCGGGCGCGGTTCGTGATCATGTCCAACGGCCCGCTCAACGCCCCCAAGCTGCCGGGCATTCCGGGCATCGAGACCTTCAAGGGCCACGCCTTCCACACCAGCCGGTGGGACTACGCCTATACGGGCGGCAATGTGCTGGGGAACCTCGACAAGCTTGGCGACAAGCGCGTGGGCATCATCGGCACCGGCGCCACGGCGGTGCAGTGCGTGCCGCATCTGGGGGCGGGGGCAAAGCACCTCTATGTCTTCCAGCGCACCCCCTCGGCGGTGAACGTTCGCGGCGATAAGCCCACTGATCCCGAGTGGGCGAAGTCCCAGGCGCCGGGCTGGCAGCAGCGGCGGATGGAGAACTTCAACGTCCTGGTGTCCGGCGGCTATCAGGCCGAGGACCTGGTCAACGACGGCTGGACCGAGGCCTTCCGCGAGCTGGTGCACATCGCCCAGCGCGAGGACGCCAAGGGTCTCTCGCCCGAAAAGCTGGCCGAACTGGCCGAGCTGGCCGACTTCGCCACCATGGAGCGCATCCGCGGCCGGGTGGACAAGGTGGTGCGGGATCACGCCGTGGCCGAGGCACTGAAGCCCTGGTACCGGCAGTTCTGCAAGCGGCCGTGCTTCCACGACGACTATCTGGAAACCTTCAACCGGCCGAACGTAACCCTGGTGGACACCCAGGGCCACGGCGTCGAGCGGGTGACGGAAAACGCCATCATCGCCAACGGCCAGACCTATGAGATCGACTGCCTCGTCTACGCCACCGGCTTCGAGGTGGGCACCAGCTACGCCCAGCGCTGCGGCTATGAGATCTACGGCAAGGACGGGCTGTCGATCAGCCAGGACTGGGCCAAGGGCGTGCGCAGCCTGCACGGGCTGATGGTCCATGACTTCCCCAACCTGTTCATCCTGGGCGGCGCGCAGGGCGGGTTCACCGCCAACTATCCGCACAATCTCAAGGAACAGGCCGGCCAGTCGGCCTATATCATCGACCAAGCCTATGCCCGGCAGGCGCGGGTGGTGGAGCCGACCGTCGAGGCGGAAGAGGCCTGGATCGCCACCATCATCGACAAGGCCCGCATCGCCGAGGGTTTCCTCAAGGCCTGCACCCCCGGCTATTACAACAACGAGGGCCGGCCCGAGGAGGCCAACCGCCAGAACACCACCTATGGCGGCGGCTCGGTGGAGTATTTCCAGGTGCTGCAGGCCTGGCGCGAGGCCGGCGATCTGCCCGGGCTGGCGCTGAGCTAAGCCCGGGGGGTCAGTCCTCGGGTCGAAGGCCCGCGAACAGGGTCCGGACATAGTGGCTCGCCGTGTCCGGACTCTGGCCGTCCGGCAGGAAATAGGCGACCTCCGAGGCGGCGTTGATCGCGGCGGTGATCATCTGGGCGGCGACACTGGTGTCCACCGGGCGGATCGAGCCGTCGGCGATGCCGTCGCAGAGGATAGACGCCAGGCGGATGGTGATGCGCCGCAGCTGATTGAGAAGCTGGGCGCGGACCGATTCCGGCACCGTCGAGAGCGCCGAGGTCCGCAGCAGCGGGGCCTCGCCCAGCTGTTGCCGCACCAGGACGCCGGCGATGAAGGTGAGGACCTGAAGACCGCTGCCGCCCGCCGCCTCGGCCGCGTCGATGGCCCGCCACATCATGTCGAAGGTGCGCTGAAAACAGGCGACGACCAGATCATCCTTGGTGGCGTTGTAATGATAGAACGCGCCCTTGGTGACCTTCAGGCGGGCGGAAATCCGGTCGACCGACGCCCCGTGATAGCCCTCGTCGTTGATCAGCTGCGTGGCCGCCTGCAGGAAGGCGTTCGATGAGCTGTCGGTCCCCTGGGGTTCCAGCCGCACGCCCGCGAAGGTCTGGTCGCCTGACTCAGCGCCGTCGGCCGCCAGACCGTTGACGAGCACGTCGGCCATGCGCGCGCCCAGACGGGGATAGTCTTCCGGCCGCCAGTTGAAGAGCCAGGCGGGTGTCCAGGTGAGTTCGGCCAGGAGCAGAACGGTGCGGCCGTTGCGGTCGGCGCGCGATTCGCCGTCGCGGCGCGGCGTCAGCCGCCGCGCGCAGCGGAACATGGCCACATAGGCCTCGTTGACCGCCGGCGACGCCAGCGCCCGGGCGTCGGACATGTCGGCGATGTCGTCCGCCCGCGCGGCTTTCACGGCCTCCCGAAAGTTGAAGTAGCCGCGGATAAAGGCTTTGACCCGCTCCGGGCCGGTCTCTTCGCGCTCCGCCGCGGCGACCAGGGCGTCCCACTGGGCGATGGACTTCAGGTAGACGGCCGCCGCCAGCTCTTCCTTGTTGCGGAAGTAGTACATGACCGCCGTGGGCACGACACCGAGCGGCGCGGCCACGTGCGCCAGGCTCATGCCCCTGACGCCGCGCCGGTTGATCTCGTTCACCGCCGCCGAAATGATCGCCTCGCGCCGGGCGGCGAAGCGCCGGCTGGTCGCGCGGGGAGCGGGGGTGCTGACGGTAAGGTCGCCCGATGAAGACATCACAGGATCATAGCGGCAAAGCTGGCGCCGGGCCACGGGGCCGGCCTTGAACGCGGCGAGGTTCGGCGCCCCTATGTCGGGTGGGAAACGACGGGGAGGGAACATGGGCCGGTCCATCGCCGAGGTCATCGCCGCCGCGCCGCTGTATCGCGATCTTCCCGCGGGCGAGATTGCCGAACTGGCCGATGGGCTGGACCTGCGTCGGTTCGCGCCGGGCGAGGCCCTGATGGTTCAGGGCGACGCCTCGGACGGGGCCTATGTCATCGCCTCGGGGACCGTGGCGGTGTCAACGCGCCTTCCGGGCGGGGGCGAAACCGGTCTGGCGACTCTCGGGCCAGGCGATCTGCTCGGCGAAATGGCCCTGTTGATGCGCGGCGGCCGGCGCACGGCCACGGCGCGGGCGCTGGAGCCGGTGGAAGCCCTGTTCACCGACTACCGCTATCTGGAGGCCTCGCTGCACCGGCTGCGGCCGGCCTCGCTCAATGTCATGCGACGCCTGGGATTGACCATCGCCGACCGGCTCCGCGCCATCCGGGTGAAGAGCCGCGCCCTGGTGGAGGCCGATCCGGACGAGGGCCTGCTGCGCGCGCCACCGGCGGCGACGGGCGAAGCGTCTGCGGCGTTCGACGAGCGCCGGTTCCTGCCGATCCTGCCGCCGCTGCGGGAGTTCTCGCCCCAGGAGATCGACATCCTGTTCGCCGCCGGGCGGATCGAAGCCGCGCCGCGTGGGACCGTGCTCGCCGAGGAGGGCCAGGCCGTGGATGCGCCCCGGCTGGTGGTTCGCGGCGCCCTGCTGCTCGGCCAGGCGCATGGTCGGGGCATCTGCCAGCTGGACATCCTCGGACCCGGCCGGTTCGCCGGTGTGGCGCCCGTGCTGGAAGGCGCGCCGGCGGGGGCTTCGATCCTGGCGGCGGAGAATTCGACCTTGCTGGCCTTCGATGCGGACCGGTTCCGGGCGCTGTGGACCGGGGCCGACGCCATGGCGCTGCGGCTGCTGGAGGCGGTGAATGGCGATCTCGTCCAGTCGCTGAACACCGCCAGCAATCAGCTGACCCGCCTGACGGCCCAGGCGCGGGTGAGGGATCTGGCGGGGGTTTGAAGGGGCGGGGCAAACGCCCCCTCCGTCACCTTCGGTGACACCTCCCCCGCTTGGCGGGGGAGGAGACTGTCCTCCTCCCTTGCGCGGAGCGCGGGGGAGGTGGCGCGAAGCGCCGGTGGGGGCGCTGGTTACCCCACGGCCCGCACGGTGACGCGGGGGCGGCCATCGCGGGTCTCGGCGTGGACGAGGCTGTATTCGGGGACCTGCAGCCAGCTGGAGGTGTTGCTGGAGAGCGGCTCCGACGCGATCAGGGCCGAGGTGGCGGAGGCCTCGCCGCCGATCATCTGCCATTCGCCGTCGTGGAAGCCGAACTCGTGGCCAAGGGTGAACCAGAGGCTCAGGTAGGAGAGGTTGGCCTCGTGCACCTGGGACGGAGATTCTGTCCGGAACCTCCCGAAATCAAAGCAGTATCTCAGGCCTAGGACCTGTTCGCCCGTGGCGATGAACAGGTTGCAGGACGAGGAGATGTCGATGCCGTGGGTGCGCCGGGCGCGGCGGACGATGTCGATGACCTCGTCGACGGCGGTGAACAGTTCCTCGCGGGTGGGTTCCCGCGTGGGGTCCGGGAGGCGCGAGAGCAGCAGGGCGTAGAGCCATTCGCTGTCGGTCGAGCCGGCGATCTGCTTGGCGTAGTCGTCGTTGAGATGGGCCCGCAAGGTCCCCTTCATCTCGCCGATCCGGTAGATGTCGCCGTTGTGGGCCAGGGCCACCTTCATGCCGGGGAAATGGAAGGGATGGCAGTTCTGATCGGAGATATTGACCGTGGTGGAGTAGGCCACGCCCCGGACGTGGGCGAGCAGGCAGTCGGCGCGGGTCTTGAGGGCCAGGGACTTCAGGTTGCGGTCGAACACCGGCAGGGTGGGCGAGGAATAGCGGTAGGGTGTCGCCGGATCGTGGCTCTGGCGATCCCAGGCCATCATGCCGAACCCGGCAAGGTTCAGCATGTGCAGCATCTTGGGCATATAGGCCTGATTGATCAGGGAACTGTCGGGCCGGAAGATCAGGTCGTCGATGAGGATCGGCTGGCCTAGATAGATCAGCGCCCGGCACATGCGGCAGTCTCCCCCTCGTTTCCCCTGCCAGAGAGCCTCCTCGCCTGAGGGGGCTTGTCAAGCGCGGAGGGGTTTGCGTCTTGGGATCAGAGCGCGTTCAACGCGCCGGTGAGGGAGAGAGAACGCGTGGGAACGCTGCAGGACAAGGTTGCTGTCGTGACCGGGGGGGCGTCGGGATTCGGCGCGGGGATCGTGCGGCGGTTCGTAGCCGAGGGCGCCCGGGTGGCTATCGTCGACGTCAATGGCGTGGACGCGGCGGCTTTGGCGGCGGAGATCGGCGCGGCCGCGCTGGCGGTGACGGCGGACGTGACTCAGGACGCCGATATGGCGCGGATGGCGGCGGCGGTGTCGACCGCGCTGGGGCCCATCGACATCCTGGTGAACAACGCCGGCATCGGCCATCTGCCGCAGCCCATGGAAGAATTGCCGGAAGACGCGTTCGACCGCATCGGCGCGGTGAATATGAAGTCGGTCTATCTCACGGCGCGCCATATCGTGCCGGGGATGCGGGCGCGGGGCCGGGGCGCGATCCTCAATATCGCCTCGACCGGCGGGGTCAGTCCGCGGCCGAACCTGACCTGGTACAACGCGTCCAAGGGCTGGATGATCGCCGCCACCCGCGCCATGGCGATTGAGCTGGCGCCGGCCGGGGTGCGGGTGAACGCGATCAACCCTGTGGCCGGCGACACGCCGCTGCTCTCGACCTTCATGGGCGGGGAGAGTCCCGAACACCGGGCGCGAATCACCGCCTCGATTCCCCTGGGCCGCCTCTCCACGCCGGCCGATATCGCCGCCGCGGCGGCTTTCCTGTGCTCCGACGATGCGTCCATGATCACCGGGGTCGCCATGGAGGTGGATGGCGGCCGCTGCCTCTAGGCCCCTTGATCTTAGGCGGCGGCGGGCCGAAGCAGGGGGCAGGGCTGGACCAGGGCTGGATCTATCGATGACTCATCCGCGTGAAGACGCTCTGCTCGCGTCGATCGACGGCCGGCGGGACGACCTCGTCGCCCTGACCCAGGCGCTGGTGCGCATTCCCAGCGTCAATCCGCCCGGCGCCTATTACCGCGACTGCGTCGAGCTGCTGGGCGAACGCCTGCGCAAGCGCGGCTTCGAGGTCACCTACGTGCGGGCCGAAGGCGCCCCCGGCGACACCGAGGCCTATCCGCGCTGGAATGTCGTCGCCCGCCGGGAGGGCTCGCGGCCCGGCCCCTGTGTGCACTTCAACAGCCACATCGATGTGGTGGACGCCGGCGAGGGCTGGAGCGTCGATCCCTTCGGCGGCGTGGAACGGGACGGGCGGATCTACGGCCGGGGATCCTGCGACATGAAGGGCGGACTGGCCGCGTCGGTGATCGCCGTCGAGGCCCTGCTGGACTCCGGCGTGGACCTGCCCGGCGCGCTGGAGATCTCCGGCACCGGCGATGAGGAATCCGGCGGCTATGGCGGGGTCGCCTATCTGGCCGAGCGAGGCTGGTTCTCCAAGCCCCGGGTCGACCATGTGATCATCCCCGAGCCGCTGAACGTGGACCGGGTGTGCATCGGCCACCGTGGCGTGTGGTGGGGCGAGATCGCCACGGAGGGGCGTCAGGCCCATGGCTCCATGCCGTTCCTCGGCGACAACGCCGTGCGGCACATGGGGGCGGTGATCGAGGCCCTGGAACGCGAGACCTATCCGGCCCTCGCCGATCAGGCCACGTCCATGCCGGTGGTGCCGGAGGGCGCGCGGACTCCGACCCTGAACATCAATTCCATCCACGGCGGTCAGGCGGAGCTGGCCGACGGCCTGCCCGCGCCGGTGGTGCCGGACTCCTGCCGGATGATCTTCGACCGGCGGCTGCTGATCGAGGAGGACCTGGACGAGGTGAAGGCCAAGATGCGCGGGCTACTCGACGGCCTGACCCAGTCGCGGCCGGGCTTCCGCTATCGCCTGCGCGATCTTTTCGAGGTGCGGCCCTCGATGACCGAGCCGGACCGCCCGGTGGTGACGGCGACGGCGGAGGCGGTGCGGCGGATCATGGGCCGGCCGGCCAAGCTGGTCTGCTCCCCGGGCACCTATGATCAGAAGCATGTCGACCGGATCGGGCGGCTGCGCGACTGCATCGCCTACGGCCCCGGCATCCTCGATCTGGCCCATCAGCCGGACGAATATGTCGACATCGACGACATGATCGCCTCGGCCAAGGTGATGGCCTTGGCGGCGTATGCCCTGCTGACTGGGGGCGGTGCGGGGTGAGGAGGCTGAAGCCGGTTTCCCAATAGAATCTATGAGTCATCGACGGAATTTGCGGGCCTGCGCCCCCTCCGTCCGCTGCGCGGACACCTCCCCCGTTTTACGGGGGAGGAGGGCTATCTCCTCCCTTGCGCGGAGCGCGGGGGAGGTGTCGCAAAGCGACGGAGGGGGCGCTGGGCCCCCAAGTCAGCCCGCGATCTGGGCTTTCCGCTCGCGGCGGCGGCGGGTGAGGATGTGTTCGGTGTAGCCGTTGGGCTGGACGCGGCCTTCGAACACCAGGTCGAGCGCCGCCTGATAGGCGATGCTGGCGGCCGGATCGGGGCTCATGGCGGTGTAGGCCGCGTCATCCGCGTTCTGGGCGTCCACCACCTTGGCCATCTTGGCGAAGGTCTCGCGCACCTGGGCCTCGGTACAGACGCCGTGATGCAGCCAGTTGGCGATGTGCTGGCTGGAGATGCGCAGGGTCGCGCGATCTTCCATTAGCCCGACATCGTGGATATCGGGCACCTTGGAGCAGCCGACGCCCTGATCGATCCAGCGGACGACGTAGCCGAGGATACCCTGGGCGTTGTTGTCCAGTTCCTGCTGCACGTCGGCGGCGTTCCAGTTGGATTTGGCGAGCGGCGCGGTGAGCAGGTCGTCAAGGCCGGTGGCGGAGTGGGCGGCGGCCATGGTCGCCTGCAGGTCGCCCACATCGACCTCATGATAGTGCAGGGCGTGCAGGACCGCGGCGGTGGGCGAGGGGACCCAGGCGGTGCTGGCGCCGGCGCGGGGATGGCCGCCCTTGGCGGCGAGCATGGCCTGCATCTGATCCGGCGCGGCCCACATGCCCTTGCCGATCTGGGCGTGGCCGGGGAAGCCGGCGGCGAGGCCGATCTCCACATTGCGCTTCTCATAGGCGGCGAGCCAGGGCTCGGCCTTCATGGCGTCCTTGCGGACCATGGGGCCGGCTTCCATGGCGGTGTGGATCTCATCGCCCGTCCGGTCGAGGAAGCCGGTGTTGATGAAGAACACCCGGGTGCGGGCGGCGTGAATGCAGGCCTTGAGGTTGGCGCTGGTGCGGCGCTCCTCGTCCATGATGCCGATCTTCACCGTGTCGCGCGGCAGGCCGAGGGCGTCCTCGACCAAGTCGAACAGGCGCACCGCCAGGGCGACCTCGTCGGGGCCGTGCATCTTGGGCTTCACCACATAGACCGAGCCCGCCGGGCTGTTGCGCCGGGCGCCGTTGAGATCATGGAGAGCGGCGGTGACGGTGATCAGGGCGTCGACCACGGTCTCGAACGCCGGCGCGCCGTTCAGGCGGACCATGTCGGTGAGCATGTGGTGGCCGACGTTGCGGACCAGCAGCAGGCTGCGACCGCGCAGGGTCAGTTCGCCGCCGGCCGGGGTCGCATAGACGCGGTCAGGATCGAGGCGGCGGGTCTCGGTGCGCCCGCCCTTGGCGAAGGTGGCCGCGAGGTCGCCGCGCATCAGGCCCAGCCAGTTGCGGTAGACGCCGGTCTTGTCCTCGGCGTCGACGGCGGCGACGGAGTCCTCGCAGTCCTGAATGGCGCTTAAGGCCGCTTCCACCAGCACGTCGGCGACACCCGCAGCGTCGTCCTTGCCGACGTTGTGAGCGCGGTCGATCTGGATCTCGAGATGAAGCCCGTTGTGAGCCAGGAGCACGGCGGAGGGCGCGGCCGCGTCGCCGCGCCAACCGGCCAGCTGGGCCGGGGCGGCGAGACCCACGGTGCGGCCGTCGGCGAGGCTCACCGCCAGCGCGCCGCCGGCGATCGCATAGAGGGTCGAGTCCGCATGGGAGGCGCCGGCCAGGGGCGCGGCGCGGTCGAGGAAGGCCCGCGCATAGGCGATGACCTTGCCGCCGCGCGCCGGATCATAGCCCTTGCCGCCGGTCGGAGGTTCGAGCGCATCTGTGCCGTAGAGGGCGTCATAGAGGCTGCCCCAGCGGGCGTTGGCGGCGTTGAGGGCGTAGCGGCCGTTGGAGACGGGAACGACCAGCTGCGGGCCGGCCAGTCTGGCGATCTCGGCGTCGATATTGGCCGTGCCGATGGAGAAATCGGCCGGCTCCGGGACCAGGTAGCCGATCTCTTTCAGGAAGGCCTGCTGCTCGGCGGCACTGACGGTCTTCCCCTTGCGGTCGCGCCACCAGGCGTCGACCTGGTCCTGAAGCGTGTCGCGCTTGGCCAGCAGAGCCGTGTTGCGCGGGGTGAAATCGGCCAGGATGCTCTCCAGCGCCGCCCAGAAGACCGCCGGAGCGATCCCTGTTCCGGGCAGGAGGTCGGTTTCGACGAAGCCGTGCAGCAGGTCGTCGACGGCGAGGGCGGGGCTGATATCCATGGCTTGACCGGGTTCCGAGGGGTTTTCGGCGCGCTCTTAGTCGCTGGCGCGCGAGATTGTGAAGCCCCCTACACGTCATGCGCCCTCGCGTGAAGCGGGGCGGCGCCGCTGCGTCATGTATCCGAAAACCCGAACGGCGCGCTGGTGCGGCGCAGGTCGTCGGGCAGGATCTGGCGGCCGATGGGTGGGGCGGAACGGGCCGTGCACTCGGCGCGGTGGCAGAGCCGGCAGGTCACCCCGATCGGGGTCGCGGTCTCCGGACCAGGCCGGCCCTGGGTGTAGATGAGACGGTCGGCGTGCTCGGCCGCGCAGCCCAGGGCGATGGCCCGCTCCACCCGCGGGGCGGTGAAGCCGCCGCCGCCGGCCGTGACGGTGCGGGCGATGGAAAAGAACCTCTGGCCGTCTGGAAGCTCCAGCCATTGGGTGACGATCTGGCGGGGCGTGCGGAAGGCCTGATGCACCGACCACAGCGGGCAGCCGCCGCCGTGCAGGGCGAAGGGGAATCCGGCCCCATCCAGGCGCTTAGAGACGTTGCCGGCCTCATCGACGCGAATGAAAAAGAACGGCACGCGCTCGTGACCGGGCTTCTGCAAGGTCGTCAGACGGTGCGCGGTCTGCTCGAAGCTCGTGCTGAACTGCCGCGACAGGGCTTCCAGGTCATAGCGCCGGGACTCCGCGGCCCGGGCGAAGGCGTTGTAGGGCATCAGGATGGCGGCGGCGGCGTAGCTGGCCAGGGCCCGGTGGGCGAGGCGCATGCCGCTTTCCGAGACGAACGATCCCTCCTTGATGACCGCCTCGATGTCGCGGCGCATGTCCAGATAGGCCAGCTGCAGGGCGAGCTGGAAGGTCTGGCTGGCGGTGTCGAGGGAGTCGTCGAGCAGCACCTCGCGGTGGTGGCGGTCGAGCCGGCGCACCGACCCAGCCATGAAGGTGGCCGGCACCCGGCGGACGCGCAGGCTGTGGCGATCCTTGAGATATTCGGTCAGGCCCGCGAAGCCGCTGACGGTCTCGGCCACGCGTTCGGCGGCGTCGTCCAGGGCCGGGAAGCTGTTGCGCCGCGCGGCGAGAAAGCGCCGGGCCTCCGCCACCGGATCGGCGAAGTCGGTGCGCGCGCCATCGCCGGAGGTTTCCGCGCCCTGGTCGGCCAGGGCCAGCTGGTTCTCCTGATAGGCGGTGTAGAGGCGAAGGAAGGCCTCCATGATCGAGGGGAAGTTGGTGGCGATGTCCTCGGTTTCGAGGGGCGGCAGATCGATGTCGGCGAAGATCGGATCCTTCAGCGCCGTCTGGAGCTGCGAACTGTCATCGGCGGTTCCGTCGCCGGCCAGGACGCCCATGTCCATCTTGTAGGTGCGCGCCAGGCGCATGAGCATGTCGGCGCTCAGGGGGCGGTGGTTGCGCTCCAGCAGGGCGATGTAGGAGGCCGAGACATCGAGGTTGGCGGCCATATCCGCCTGGGTCAGGCCGAGGTTGCGGCGAAGCCGCCGCAGGCGCGGTCCCACATAGAGTCGGCGTTCGGCGGCCATGGCGAAAAGTCCGGTTTCGTAATGTCCTTACAGCCATACAGCGAAATCGTGTAATGTTCTACAACTAGACCTTACACTGACTTCCAGGACGTAAAGAGCGGCTCTAAAGCCCGCCGCCACGTTGTCCGTTTGAGGACTCAGGTCGTCCGCCCAGGACCTAAGCAGGAAAAGCAAGGCAGATGTCGTATCAGTATCACGTCTCCGAGGTCAGTTCGCTCGTCAAAGCCAAGAGCGGCACCTGGGACGGCATCAGCCCGGAAGCCGTGGCGCGCATGCGCCTGCAGAACCGCTTCAAGACCGGTCTGGACATCGCCCAGTACACCGCCGACATCATGCGCGCCGACATGGCGGCCTATGACGCCGATCCGGCCAACTACACCCAGTCGCTGGGCTGCTGGCACGGCTTCATCGGCCAGCAGAAGATGATCTCCATCAAAAAGCATTTCGGCACCACCAAGGGCCGTTATCTCTATCTGTCGGGCTGGATGGTCGCGGCGCTGCGCTCCGACTTCGGCCCGCTGCCGGATCAGTCGATGCACGAGAAGACCTCGGTGCCGGCGCTGATCGAAGAACTCTACACCTTCCTGCGCCAGGCCGACGCCCGTGAACTGGGCGGCCTGTTCCACGATCTCGACGCGGCCCGCGCCGCCGGCGACGCCGCCAAGGAAAAGGCCGTGATGGCCGAGATCGAAGGCTTCCAGACCCACGTCGTGCCGATCATCGCCGACATCGACGCCGGTTTCGGCAACGCCGAGGCGACCTATCTGCTGGCCAAGAAGATGATCGAAGCGGGCGCCTGCGCCCTGCAGATCGAGAACCAGGTCTCCGACGAGAAGCAGTGCGGCCACCAGGACGGCAAGGTCACCGTTCCGCATGACGACTTCCTCGCCAAGGTGCGCGCCTGCCGCTACGCCTTCCTGGAGCTGGGCATCGACAACGGCATCATCGTCACCCGCACCGACTCCCTCGGCGCGGGCCTGACCAAGCAGATCGCCGTCAGCCACGCCGCGGGTGACCTGGGCGACAAGTACAACTCCTTCCTCGATTGCGAGGAACTGACGCCTGAGAACGCCCACAACGGCGACGTGATCATCAGCCGCAACGGCAAGCTGCTGCGTCCGAAGCGTCTGCCCAGCAACCTCTATCAGTTCCGTGAAGGCACCGGCGCGGACCGTTGCGTCCTCGACTGCATCACCTCGCTGGAGCACGGCGCCGACCTGCTGTGGATCGAGACCGAAAAGCCCCACATCGAGCAGATCGCCAGCATGGTCGACCGCATCCGTGAAGCCTTCCCGAACGCCAAGCTGGTCTACAACAACTCGCCGTCGTTCAACTGGACCCTGAACTTCCGTCAGCAGGTCTATGACGCGTGGAAAGCGGCCGGCAAGCCGGTGGACGCTTACGACCGCGCCAAGCTGATGAGCGTCGACTACGACACGACCGCTCTGGCCATCGAGGCCGACGAGCGCATCCGCACCTTCCAGCGCGACGCGGCCAAGCGGGCGGGGATCTTCCACCACCTGATCACCCTGCCGACCTATCACACCGCGGCCCTGTCCACCGACAACCTGGCCAAGGAGTACTTCGGCGCCCAGGGCATGCTCGGCTATGTGCTGAACGTGCAGCGTCAGGAAATCCGCCAGGGCATCGCCTGCGTGCGTCACCAGAACATGTCCGGCTCGGACATTGGCGACGATCACAAGGAATACTTCGCCGGTGAGGCCGCTCTGAAGGCCGGCGGCGCGCACAACACCATGAACCAGTTCGCCTAGAGCACGGCCCGTTCAGACGGAATCGTCTGAACGGGGTCAACGTGCTCTAGATCCCAACATCTAGAGCCTGATTCACCGTTCGCATCTGTTCCGTGCGAGCGGATCAGGCTCTCAGACGGACCGGACCTCAAGGTTCGAGACTGCGGCGGCCCGGGGCGAAAGCTCCGGGCCGTTTTGCTTTGCGCCGCCGGCGCGCCCGCCGCCCGGAAAACCGGTTCCCACCTCTCCGAAACCGCTCTAACAACGCCCCCGAAGACGAGGCCGGGGTTCGCCCGCCCGCACACCGTTCAGGGAGAGCGTTCATGACCGAAACCAAGGGCCAGATGTCGGCCACCGATTTCGACGCCGTGGTGGTGGGGGGCGGCTTCGCCGGCCTCTATTCGCTGCACAAGCTGCGCGGTCAGGGGTTGAAGGTGCGGGTCTATGAGGCCGGCGACGGGGTCGGGGGCACCTGGTTCTGGAACCGTTATCCGGGCGCCCGGGTGGACATCCAGAGCCTGGAATATTCCTACCAGTTCGACGAGGACCTGCAGCAGCAGTGGGAGTGGAGCGAGCGCTATGCGCCGCAGTCCGAACTGCTGACCTACGCCAACCACGTAGCCGACCGTTTCAACCTGCGGCCGGATATCCAGCTGAACACCAGGGTGACCGGCGCGACCTACGATGAGGCGGCCGACCTCTGGCAGGTGAGCACCAGCCAGGGCGACAAGGTCACAGCGCGGTGGCTGGTCATGGCCACGGGGTGCCTGTCCTCGACCAATACGCCGGATTTCCCGGGCCTGGCTGATTTCAAGGGCCGGACCTTCCACACGGGCGCCTGGCCCAAGGAGCCGGTGGACTTCAGCGGCCGGCGGGTGGGCGTGATCGGCACCGGATCGTCGGCGATCCAGTCGATCCCCCTGATCGCGCAGCAGGCGACGCATCTGACGGTGTTCCAGCGGACCGCCAACTACAGCGTCCCGGCCCACAACGGTCCGATCCCCGAAGATGTCGTGCGCGACGTGAAGGGCCGCTATGCCGACTTCCGCGCGGCCAACAACGCCACCTCGCTGGGCGCCGACTGGGACTACCGCGCCGACCTCGCTATGGAGCACACCGAGGCGGAGCGCGAGGCAGAGTATGAGATGCGTTGGCAGCGTGGAGGCCTGAGCTTCTACGGCTCCTATGTGGATCTGCTGAGCGATCCGGTGGCCAACAACACCGCCGCCGAGTTCGTGCGGCGCAAAATCCGTCAGATCGTCAAGGATCCGGCCGTGGCCGAAAGGCTCTGCCCGACCACCCCGCTGGCCTGCAAGCGCATCTGCGTCGATACCGGCTACTACGACACCTACAACCGGTCGAACGTGACCCTGGTGGACGTCAAGGCCGCGCCGATCACGGCGATCACGCCGACCGGTCTGCGGACGGCCGACGCCGACTATGAGCTGGACGATATCGTCTTGGCCACCGGGTTCGACGCCATGACCGGGACCCTGACCCGCATGGATATCCGCGGTGTCGGCGGCGTGACCTTGAAGGACACCTGGGCGGAAGGGCCGAAGAACTATCTGGGGCTATCCGTCGTCGGCTTCCCCAACCTGTTCATCATCGCCGGCCCGGGCAGCCCCTCGGTGCTGACCAATATGCTGCCCTCCATCGAGCAGCACGTGAACTGGATCGGCGACACCATCAGCTATCTGCGCGGCCATGGCCTGAAGCGCATCGAGGCCACGGCGCCGGCGCAGGAGGCCTGGGTGTCGCACGTCAATGAGACGGCGGCCCCGACCATCCTGCCGACCTGCAACAGCTGGTATCTGGGGGCCAACATCCCCGGAAAGCCCCGGGTGTTCATGCCCTACCTCGGCTTCGCCCCCTATGTGGCCAAGTGCGAAGAGGTCGTGGCCAACGGCTATGAAGGCTTCGCCCTGGCCTAGGGGCCGGGAGTCAGGGATCGGCGGGAGGCGCGGCGATGGAGATGGTGCGCGCCGGCGGCCTCGATCTTGAGGGCGCGTGGGCCGGCGAGCGCATCGCCGGCCGGGGCGAGATTGTGCTCCTTCACGAAGGCCTGGGCTCGCTGGCCCAGTGGCGGGATTTTCCCGCCGCCCTTTCGGCCGCCACCGGCCGGGCGGTCTTCGCCTATACCCGCCAGGGCTACGGCCGATCGACGCCGCTGACCGGACCGCGCGCGCCGGACTATCTTCATGCGGAAGCGCTGGAGGTTCTCCCGGCGGTGCTGGCGGTCGAAGCGATTTCGCGCCCGATGCTGTTCGGTCACAGCGACGGGGCGACCATCGCCCTGCTGTTCGCGGCGGCCTTTCCCGGCGCCGTCGCCGGCCTGGCGCTCGAGGCGCCGCATGTGTTCGTGGAGGAGCTGACGATCGCGGGAATCCGCGCCGCCGACGGCGTGTTTCGCACCACCGATCTTCCCCGCAAGCTGGCCCGCTATCACCCGGATCCCGAGGCGGTGTTCAGGGCCTGGCGGGACATCTGGCTGAATCCGGCCTTTCGCGACTGGAATATCGAAGCCGGGCTGGAGGCCATCGCCTGTCCGGCCCTGCTGATCCAGGGCGAGGACGACGAATACGGCACCCGGGCGCAGATCGACGCCATCGCCGCGCGTCTCGCGCGGAGCGAAACCCTGATGCTGCCGCGCTGCGGTCACGCTCCGCATCGGGATCGGATGCAGGCCGTGCTGGCCGAGACTGCGGCGTTCGTCTCACGCCTGGGCTGACCTGGCCGCGATGTTATCGGGAGGACCGACATGACCGAGACTCTGGAACCCGCCGCCCGGGCGGAGCTGCACGATGGCTGGGGAGAGCTGATCCTTTCTCGGCCTGGGCGGAAGAACGCCATCACCGGACCCATGGCGGCCGATCTGCGGGCAGGCCTGGCCGATCTGCTGGCCGCCAAGGCGCGGGTGATCCTGCTGCGCGGGGAGGGCGGGGCGTTCTGCTCGGGTCTCGACCTGGACGAGTTCGGGGCTCAGCCGCCGCGTGCGTGGCGCGCCACCTTCACCCAAGACTGGGCGGCGTTTCACCGCGATCTCTATGCTTGCCCGGCGACGATCGTCGGGGCGCTGGAGCGCTTCGCGATCAACGGCGGCGCGGCCCTGGCTTTGGCGTGCGATCTGCTGGTGGCAGGGGAAGGCGCCTGGCTGATGGTGGGCGAGGCCGCACTCGGGATGGCCGCGCCGATGAACCTGGCCTGGCTTCGGCTGCGCGCGACTGAGTCTACAGCCGCCCAGATCGCCCTGGGCGCGGCGCGTGTTCCCGCTGGGGACCTGATGCGCCTGGGTCTTGCCTACAAGGTCACGCCCGACGCGGCGGTGCTCGACGAGGCTCGCGCCCTGGTGGCGCGACTGGCGGGTTTTCCGGAGGGCGGTCTGGCCGGCATCAAGGCCGGCCTGCGTCGCTCATCACCGGCCGGCGACGCACTGTTCGGACCGGCGGCCTGACGCTTGGGCAGCCCGCCCGGCCGCACGCCGACCGGGCCTTCGACTGGGATCCGGTCGTCAAAATCCGACGATAGAGTCCCGTCGAGCCTGTAGGTGGAAAGTCGGGCGTCGCCCGCTCACCTGACCCGCATCCGGCGAACGGCGGTGGCCAATATTTCCAATAAAAGAATTGTTCTGCGTGTGACGCTCGAGTCAGTGCCCGTGCCAGGCGTCGTCGCCCAGGCCAAGGGCGCATCGCTGATTGGGGAAATTATGAGCATGTTCAGGCTATTGGCCGCCACGGTGGCTGTGATGTCGGTCGGACTGCCCGCCGCAGCCGACGTCTATGTTGACCCGGCAGAGCACGGCGGCGGTCTCTATGATGGCGCCCTGTTCACCGGCCAGAGCCTACCCTATCAAGTGAACATCGCCGGCCAGACCGGGACGATCAGCACGGGCGGCGCGTCGGTGACCCTGTCTGATGATCCCACACCGGCGGTCACCGCCATGGCCATCGTGGGCGCCGGGCCGGCGCAGGAAGTCGACGCTCTCGGCTACGTCGCCTACTACTTCACCATCACCGGCCCAGTGGACGAAGCGTTCAAGGACGCGGTGATCCCGCTGCTGATTCATTCGAAAACCGACGTGTTCTCCACGGCGCCGGATACGGTCACGGCCGCCCGGACCGTCTTCTATGCGCACAACAGCTATTTCGATGCCTTCGGCGGCGCCGACGATCACGTCTCGGGTGATTCACACCACGACGCCGACATCCAATTCTTCACCCTACCGGGCGTGCAATCGCGCCTGTTGCTGCAGGCCTGGGCTCACGTGACCAACGAAGGCGGGGCGGCGTCGGCGACCGCCTATATCGACCCCACGATCATGATCGATCCTATATTCGCCAACACCGATCCGAACTATCTCAGCGACTTCAAGCTCACGATCAGCGACGGGATCGGCAATGGCCTCGCGGGCGGCGTACCGGAACCCGCGAGTTGGGCGCTGATACTCAGCGGCTTCGGCGCGCTCGGCGCGGGCCTGCGGTCGCGTCGTCGCCCGGCGCTTGCCGTCTGACGATCCCGGCTTCTTCACCCAAGAATATGCCGCCGGCCCACGGGGTCGACGGCATATTCGTGTCAGGCCGGTCACCGCTCTGAGCACGCATTGGGAACGTCCGGCGCTATCTCGTCAGCTGAGCCCGAATGGCGAGCAATTCCGCCTGGCGCGCGTCGCTGGTTTCGGGGTACGCCATCTTGAGGCCCTCGAGCCGGTCGAGCACAATCTGGGACACGATCAGTCGGGCATTCGGCTTGTCGTCCGCGGGAACGACGTGCCAGGGCGACTCCGCGGTGCTGGTGGCGCCGAGGCACCCCTCGTAGGCTTTCATATAGTCCTTCCAGAAGTGTCGTTCCTCGATGTCCGCGAGGCTGAATTTCCAGTTCTTGTGCGGTTCGTCGATGCGCGCCAGGAATCGCTCGCGCTGCTCATCCTTGGACATGTGCAGGAATATCTTGATGATTTGCGTCCCGTTGGCGTGCAGGTGCCTCTCCAGATCAACGATCGACCGATAGCGGTCGCGCCAGACGTGCCTGCCGGCTTCGGTCGCGCCCGGGATGCCTTCGGTTCTGAGGATTTCAGGGTGCACGCGGGCGATCAGCACCTCTTCGTAGTAGGATCGATTGAAGATGCCGATCTTCCCGCGGGCCGGCAGTTCGAGCGTGGTGCGCCAGAGGAAGTCGTGTTCCAGTTCCGCGACGCTCGGGTGCTTGAAGCTGAAGACCTGGCAGCCCTGCGGGTTGACCCCGGACATGACATGCCGGATGGCCCCGTCCTTGCCCGCCGCATCCATGGCCTGAAAGATCACCAGCACGGCATATCGGTCCGAGGCGTAGAGCAGCTGCTGCTGGGTGCTGAGCTGCTTCACATGGTCGTCCAGAAGCCGCCTGTAGTGAGGCTTGGATTTGTAGACGGCGTCGACCTGGGTCGGCCACTTCCCCAGGTCCACCTTCTCGCCCTCGGTCACGCGATAGTCCTGGGTATGGATTTTCATGCTCATCCTTCCGGCGGCGGCGGCGGCGGCTGCGGCGAACCTAAGCGCGCCTCGGACGGGGGGCTTCGTCCCGCGATCCGGACTGACAGGGTAACTCACGCCGTGGGTAGGGTGTTCCCGCGCCACCATCAGTGGCGCGCGCGCCAGGCGGTTCCGGGATCGGCCGGCGCTAGCCGATCAGGGACACGACCTGCTCCGGGCGCTGGTCTGAATTCGCGGGCAGCTTGAAGGACAGGGTCACGCCCGCGGCTTCCTGGGCCTTGGCCGCGCGTGACATCAGCGCGCGGGAGGCGCCAAAATAGGCCCTGGGCGACATGCCCATGAAGTCGCGGAAATCACGATAGAAGTGCGCCTGGTCGAAATAATCCGGGTCGATGGCGGCCTGCAAAGGCTCTCCGACCGCGGTTCTGAACTTGCCGAGGGTGTCGAGGAAACGTTGTCGCCGGATCAGGCGCTTCGGGGGAAAACCATAGAGGCGCAGGCACAGTCGCTGGAGAGACCGCGGCGACACCCCGACTTTGGCGGCGAACTCAACCACGTCGGCTGGACGCGCCCCCAACGACCGGTCGACAGCCGCGAGGACCGCGGAGTCCGACGTCTCTCCGGCGATCAGGTCGAGCAATATCCTGTCCAACCGCGCAACCCCGTCTGCGTCCGACGCATCGCGGGCCAATGCCAGACGTATGTCCGACGCCGGCTGGCCCAGTTCATCGCCCAGGGTGCGGACACGATTGGCCATGGCCGCCGCGTTCTCGCGGAGGATCCGGCTCCAGCCGAGCGGGGTGAGGCCGAAGCCGACGGTGCGCCCGCCCGAGGTGGTGACCCGGGCGCATCGGTCGGTCGGTCCGAACAGCCCATCGACCTGCGGCTCCGGCCCGTAGCCGGCCATGGTGACACGCCAGTCGCCGTAAAGGGCAAAGCGGACGTTCCCCCATTCCGGATAAAGGAAGTCGTCGACGGGGCCGTTTGCCGTGACGAAGTAGTAGAAGCTCACATAGTCGCGAAGCGCCTCGGCCGGGCGGTAGACCGCCACATGCGGCGGCGTCGCGGCGACGGCGGTTGCGCGCGGGCGCGCAGGGGTCGGTCGAATACGTTGCAGAGACACTTTTGGGCCGCCTGTCTGTCGCGCCCGTCAAAGCTATGGATCGAGTCGGCTGTCCGATTGGAAGAATCGGACAGCCGGTGTGTTGTCAGCCGTCAGCTGAAGGCCACGCCGTCGAAAGCGCCCGAGGTCCGCCAGGCCTCAAGGTATTTGAAATAGGCCGTGGCGCCGGCCGGGTAGCCGACGGCGTATTTCGCGGCGGGGCCAGGATCCTGCCCCTCGTTGTTATAGTAGCCGGGGGTGCAGTCCGGGGCGCCGAGCATCCGGCCCATGCCGGTAAGCAGCAGCTCGATCCAGGCGGCCTGAGCCTCCTGGGTGACCTCCACCTGTTTGAAGCCGTTGGCCTTGGCGTGCGCGACCATGATGGCGATGGTCTTGCCTGCCTCGGTGAGGTTGTGGGGCACATTGGAGATCAGGTTCGCGCCCTGGGTGGGTTGGACGAAGAAGGCGTTGGGGAAGCCGTGCACATGGATGCCGTGCTTGGAGCGCATGCCCTCGGCCCAGGCCTGTGACAGCTTCAGCCCGTCCCGGCCGGTGAGGTCGAAGCCGGCACGGCGCTTGTATTCGGTGCCGACCTCGAAGCCCGAGGCGTAGATGATGCAGTCGACCTCATATTCGACACCGCCGACGACCACGCCCTTTTCGGTGATGCGCTCGACGCCCTTGCCGTCGGTGTCGACGAGGGTGGTGGAGGGCTCGTTGAAGGCCTGCAGATAGGCGTCGTGGAAGCAGGGGCGCTTGCAGAGCTGGCGGTACCAGGCCTTGAGGTTCTCCGCGGTGGAGGTATCGGCGACGATGGCGTTCACCCGGGCGCGGATCTCGCTCATTTTCTCGAAATCGGAATCCTCATAGGCCGCCAGCATCTTCTGCGGGGTCATGTCTTCGCGCGGCAGCTGCATGATTTTGGCGCGGATGCGGCGGGAGAGGTCGGTCCAGCCGTCCTGAACCAGATCCTCTTCGGCCATGCCGCCGGCTTGGTTGGCGGTGAAGTTCTCCAGCCAGCGCTGCTGCCAGCCAGGCGTGGCGATGCTGGCGAACCATTCCGGATCGATCGGCGCATTGGCCCGAACGTCGACCGAGGAGGGGGTGCGCTGCATGACGTAGAGGGTCTTGCAGGCTCGGGCGAGGTGAGGAACGCACTGCACGGCCGTGGCGCCGGTGCCGATGATGGCCACGCGCTTGTCCGCCAGTTTCGAGAGCGGCGCGCCCTTGGGATCGCCGCCTGTGTAGTCGTAGTCCCAGCGGCTGGTGTGGAAGGAATGGCCCTTGAAGACCTCAATGCCGGGGATGCCGGGCAGCTTCGGCACATGCAGGGGGCCGGTGCCCAGACCGATGAAGTCGGCGGTGAAGGCGTCGCCACGGTTGGTCTTGATCACCCAGCGGCTGGCGTCGTCGTCCCAGGAAATGTCCTCGATCTCGGTGTGGAACAGGGCGTTGTCATAGAGGCCGTACTGGCGGCCGATGCGCTGGCACTGTTCGAGGATTTCCGGGGCGTGGGCGTATTTCTCGATGGGCCTGTGCCCGGTCTCTTCGAGAAGCGGCATGTAGATCATCGAGGCGGTGTCGCACTGGGCCCCCGGATAGCGGTTCCAGTACCAGGTGCCGCCGAAGTCGCCGCCCTTTTCGACGATGCGCACATCGTCGATCCCGGCCTCCACCAGCCGCGCGCCGGTCACCAGACCCGCGAAACCGCCACCGACGAAGGCGAACGTCACGTGGTCGGTCTTGGGCGCGCGTTCGACGAAGGGCGTGTAGGGATCCGCGAGATAGCGGCCGAGGCGGCCCTTGACCTCGAGATACTGGGCGTTGCCGTCAGGCCGCAGGCGCTTGTCGCGCTCGGCGATGTATTTCTTGAGCAGCGCCGCCTTGTCGATCTTCGGCTTTTCCACTGTCGCCGCGTCCGTCGTCGTCATCGATTTCGATCCCGCTTCCTTGCGCGCCTCCCGCGCCGTTCGGGCATAGGGGCGGGCTCCCGGCCGGTCAATCGGCCGGCTATTTCTCGGTCAGGTTCCAGACTCCGTCCCAGTCCTCGGGTGGTGGGGCGCGGCCGAGCAGGGCGCAGCGTTTGCGATAGACCGCCGCGGGCCCATCGTTCGGGAAGAGCTTCAGGGCGGCGTCGAACGACCGGCCGGCGGCCTTGAAATCCCGGGCGCGATAGGCCGAGAGGCCCGCGGCATGGGCTTCCAGCAGGGCCGGCAGATCGGCCTCGCCGGACCGGTGACCCAGGGATTCGAACACGGCGACGGGGTGGTCCTTGCCCTTCACCCGGATCAGGTCGATTTCGCGCAATGTGGCCGGATGCCGAAGGTCGCGCACGGTCATCTCGGAAAGCATGATCTTGGCGCCATACTGTTTGGTGGCGCCCTCGAGCCGGGAGGCGAGGTTCACCGTGTCGCCGATGACGGTGTATTCCATCCGCCGCACCGAGCCGATATTGCCGATCACCGTCGCCCCGGTGCTGAAGCCGATGCCGATATCGAGGGGCGCGTCCCCGGCGGCGGTGCGACGGACATTCAGTTCAGCCAGGCGGCGCAGCATCTCGTCCGCGGCGGCCAGGGCGTTGTCGGCGTCCGTGGGACCCACGAACGGGGCCCCGAACAGGGCCATGATCCCGTCGCCCATATATTTGTCGAGGATGCCGCCGTTCTGGAAAATGGCGTCGACCATTTCAGTGAAATATGCGTTCAGCAGGGAGACGGTCTCCCGCGGGCCGAGGGCCTCGGCGATGGAGGTGAAGCCCCGCACGTCGGAGAACATCACCGTGACCTTCTGCTCCTTGCCGCCCAGCTCCAGTTCGCCGGCCGACAGCAACTGATCGGCCACCTCCTTGGACATGTAGCGGGACATGGTGGAGCGGACGCGCTTCTCCTCGGTGATATCCTCCAGCACGAGCATGGAACCGATGCGCGCCTCGGTGGCGTCGATCAGGGGCATCGCCGTGAGGTTGACCGAGGCCTTGCCGCCGTCGCCGCGGGCGACCTCCACATCGATGGCCAGGGCGTTTTCGCCGGTCGCCTGGGTCTTGGCGAGGCTCTCGGCGATCCAGGCGTTGTCGCCGGAGAAGGCCTCGCCCGCCGCCTGGTCGATGAGACGGTCCGCGGTCAGGCCGAGCAACGCCTGGGCGGCCTCATTGGCGGTAACGATCCGCGCTGCGGAATCCAGGGTGACGATGCCATTGGACGTGCTCTTCAGGATGCTCTCGTTGTAGCTCTTCATCGAGAGCACATCGTCGAACAGCTTGGCGTTCTCCAGGCTGACGGCGATCTGGGCGGCAAAGGCCTTCAGCCGCGCCTCGTCCTTGGCGGTGAACTGGCCGCCACGCTTGTTGAGCGCCTGCGCCGCGCCGATCCGCACGCCGGCCTTGTTGGTGATCGGCACGCACAGGATGGAGCGCGTGACGAAACCGGTGCTCTGGTCGACGTCGCGGTTGAAGCGCTCGTCGGAATAGGGATCGGCGATGTTGAGGGTGCGGCCGCTGGTGAACACCGCCCCGGCGATGCCGCTGGTGGTGGGCACCCGAATCTGACGGGTTTCCAGGCCGTCTGCGTAGAGTGTGAACAGCTCGTGCGCCTTGTCGTCATAGACGAACAGGGAGGCGCGCTCCGCGTTCAGCAACTGGGTGGTGGCGGCCATGATGCGGCCGATCAGCACCTCCAGCAGCAGTTCGCCCGCGAGATCCTGGGTGACCTCGAGAATCTGTTGTTCCTCGCGCAGCGACGCAAGCATCAGGCCAAAACCGCGGTTGATGTCGGCGTATTCGTCGGTGGTGAGCACCTCGAGCTTGGCGTCGTCCAGATGGCCGCCCTCGACCCGCCGCATGGCCTCGATCAGGCGGGCAGCCGACCGGGACACGTCGCGGGAGGTCAAGACGGCCATGGAGATGGCGCCCAGGACGCAGACCCCCACCACGCCCGCGCCCCAGACATAGAGCGCCATCATCTCGTTTTGGGGCACCACGAAGCCGTGGGCAGAGATCATCCGGTCGAACTTGTAGAGAAACGACACCGCCGAGAACATCAGCGGCAGGGAGCTCACGAAGATTGCCAGGTAGAGCAACTTGTTACGCAGGGGGACCGCGATCAGCCCGGCCTGTTGGGCGGAGGGGATCGGCGCGTTGAGGGCGCGAGACAGCCGTTCGGCCACGGGCTCGATGGTCCGGCTCACGGCGAAATATTCGAAGATGGCGTGAGCTGGGGAGGCGAAGAGCAGGATCATCGCCGCCAGGGCCGCCACCTGCCAGATGGCGATGCCGGCCCCGAAGAAGGTGTTGACCGCGAGAATGGCGCCGCACAGCGAGGCGGTGGCCATGGGACCGTGCAGAACCGTGACGCGCACGGCGGAATACTGCGGCAGGTTCAGCGCGCGCACCAAGGCGGCGCCGAGCGCCGCGTCGTCCGGACGCTCCCCACGGTCCAGCGCCTGTAGCACCGGCGACAGCGGCGCGAGATGCAGGCGAATGACAAAGACATCGAGGGACGCGAAGAACGCCACCCCGAACGGCACCGCCATCCAGAACCTGATCCACTGGCGGGCGGTGAACTCCAGACCCAGCATGCCCAGAAGCAGGGTGAGAGCCGTGGCGGCGAGGGTGGCGGCCAGATAGATGCCGGTGAGGCGGATGAACAGGTGGCGCGCGGAATCGCCGCTGGCCGGGCTGGTTGCTCCCGTTTCCACGTCTGACATCAGCGCGCTCACCCGCGGACCGGGCGCGTTTCGGCAGTCGGTCGTCGCATCTCATCCCCGCCTCTCGCGGCGCTCAGTCTACAATGCGACTGGCGTGATGCCCAGGCGAGCCACAACTGGCCGGGCGCCGCGCCCGAAAGGTCATGCTAAGCTGGCGAAATGTTGCGCCTGACCGAACTCAAATTGCCCCTCGATCATCCGCCAGACGCGCTGAGAGCGGCGGTGGTAGAACACCTCGGCGTGAGCGACGGCGATATCGTTCATCTGACGGTGGCGCGACGCGCCCATGACGCGCGCCGCAAGTCGGCGATCCTGATGGTCTATTCGGTGGACGTGACCGTCGCGGACGAGCCTGGGGTACTGGCCAGGCTGGCGGACGATCACCGAGTGCGGCCGACGCCGGACACGATCTATCGCTTCGTCGCTCAGGCCGATGGCGCGGAACGAACCCGCCCCCTCGTGATCGGCGCGGGGCCTTGCGGCCTCTTTGCCGGGCTGATCCTGGCGGAGATGGGCTTCCGGCCGATCATCCTCGATCGCGGCAAGGTCGTGCGCGAACGCACTAAGGACACGTGGGGCCTGTGGCGGCGCGGGGTGCTCAATCCCGAATCGAACGTGCAGTTCGGGGAAGGAGGCGCGGGGACCTTCTCGGACGGAAAGCTCTACAGCCAGATCAAGGATCCAAGGTTCCTGGGTCGCAAGGTGCTCACAGAATTCGTCGCCGCCGGAGCGCCGGCGGAGATCCTCACCGAGGCCCATCCGCATATCGGCACGTTTCGCCTGGTCACCATGGTCGAGAGCCTGAGGGCCAAGATCGAAGCGCTGGGCGGTGAGTACCGGTTTCAGAGCAAGGTGGTCGATCTCGATCTCGCGCCAGCGGCGGGCGGTGGTCAGCGCGTGCGGGGCGTTGTCCTGGAGAGCGGCGAGCGGCTCGCGGCCGATCAGGTGGTCCTGGCCCTCGGCCACAGCGCGCGCGACAGCTTCGCCATGCTGCACGACCGCGGCGTCCACGTGGAGGCCAAGCCGTTCTCGATCGGCGTTCGGATCGAACATCCGCAGTCGGTGATCGACCGGGCCCGCTTCGGGAGTCACGCGGGACACAAGGACCTCGGCGCGGCGGACTACAAGCTCTCGCACGCCTGTTCCAACGGCCGGACGGTCTACAGCTTCTGTATGTGCCCTGGCGGGACAGTTGTGGCGGCGGCCTCCGAGCCGGGCCGGGTGGTGACCAACGGCATGAGTCAGTATTCGCGCAACGAGCGCAACGCCAACGCCGCCCTGGTGGTGGACATCACCCCTGAGGTCGACTTTCCCGGAGGGGCGTTGGCGGGCGTGGCTCTGCAGCGCCACTGGGAGGAGCGGGCTTTCCGGGCCGGCGGCGAGACCTACGCCGCGCCGGGGCAGAAGCTCGGCGATTTCCTGGCCGGGCGGCCCTCCGACGAGCTGGGGCCGGTCATTCCGTCCTATCGCCCGGGCGTCCGGCCGACGGACCTCGCCGCCTGTCTACCCGACTTCGCCCTGCAGGCGATCCGTGAGGCCCTGCCGGTGTTCGGCCGGCAGATTCCCGGCTTCGATAGCCCCGATGCGGTGCTGACGGGCGTGGAGACCCGCACCTCTTCGCCGGTCCGGATCACACGTGGCGCGGATTTCCAGAGCCTGAACACCGCCGGCCTGTTTCCGGCCGGCGAAGGCGCAGGCTACGCAGGCGGCATTCTCTCGGCCGCCGTGGACGGCATCAAGGTCGCCGAGGCCGTAGCTAAGGCGATGCAGGCGGACCGCTGACGCGACCCTGCCGATGAGGCGGGTGGCTTCAGCCGCTCACCAGACGGCGCGTCAGGGTGCTCAGGCCGTAGGCCGACGCTATGGCGAGAACCCACAGCAGCAGATCGAGGGCGACAATCAGCAGGTTGAGATACTTCACGCGCCCGAGGCTCGACCGAGGCCCGCGACGGAGTGGTTGTCGCGGGAATATCGCGCCCTTCACCGGCGTGTACCAGGGGCTGCTCGGCGGCGTTCGTCGGCTGGCGTGCTGCGAATCTCGTCGACGGAGGCTTCGATCAGGTCGAGCAGACCCACGGGCAGTGCGTCAGGGTCAAGCGCTCCTTGGACGCCGGACGTCACCGTCGACTCGACGGGCGGGGGCGCCGTTCTGAGATGGAGCCTCTCTGCCGCGTCGGTCATCTCCATGCGGGCGAGGGCGTGATATATGCGCCGCCAGATCGGCTGCGGCGTCGGCCTGGGGCTGGCATGGAACATGGCGAACCGCGCCGGCTGCGGCGACGTCTCAGCCCGCGCGCGAAAGACAAGCTTCCAAACGCTCAAAATCCGGACCGCCCAAACAGGGCGGCCGCTGCCGCCGCCGCCGTTCACAGCGTCAATTCCGTTCCAGGTCGTCGCCATATATCGATGATCCCGATATATTTAGCTAAACAAATCTTGCGATCGGTCAGCAAAAAGGGCGTGGTCCACGTGATGAGCAATAGGGGGGCTGCCTAAATTCACGCGCGAGGGGCTTTCGCGCTTGAACACCACGTGGCCAACTAAATGCGGACATAATGCATTCGCACGGTTTCAGTAACCGACGGGTAGCGACAAGGTTGCGGGCATCAGTATGGCCTGCCTATCCGGATGTATATCGTTTCGCCCACTTGGCGCGAAAATCGACATCGCGTGGCGTATCAGCCGTAAACCGCGTCGCGCACGGCGACGGTGAACAGGCCGGCCATGCCCTCGATGGCCGTGTTCGAGACGATGACCACGGTCGTGCGATTGGCCACGTCGACAAACCAGCTGGCCCCGTAGACCCCGCCCCAGGACAGGGTTCCGGGCCCCTGGGGCGACCCGGCCGCGGCCGGGTCGAGCAGAATGCCCGCGCCGAGACTGAAGCCGTAGCCGGGGCCCATGAGGACAACGGGAAGGTCGCCGATGGCGTTGGTCGCCATGAGCGCGGCGCTCTCCGGTTTGAGGACCTTGCCGCCGCCGGTGCGGATCGTCTCCAGAAAGGTCAGGTAGTTGTCGGCGGTCCCGGCCATGCCGGCGCCGGCGGAGGGGAAGGAGGCCGGATCGAGCAGCCGGGCGGGCGCATAGCGCAACGCGCTGAAGGCGAAGGGCAGGGTGTGACGCTCGCCCATGCGCGCGGGGCCGTCCGGGCCGTCGGCGTAGGCCACGGTGAGCCGGGCCGGATCGACGATGCCGAACTCGGTGTCGGTCATGCCCAGGGGACCGGTCACCAGGCGGCGGACCAGGGTCTGAAGGCTTTCGCCGGCGGCGGCGGCCAGGGCGGCGCCCAGTACGTCGGTGGAGACCGAATAGTTCCAGGCGTCGCCGGGTGCGAAGTTCAGCGGCCAGGCGGCGATTCGAGCCAGGTTGTCATCCATGGCGACGCCTGGGACGTCGAAGCCGTTGGAGATTCCTGTGGCGTGGTAGGCGCTCTCAGGCGGCTCCATGAAGTCGTAGGTAAGACCCGAGGTATGGGTCAGCAGCTGGCGCAGGGTGATGACGGGCTCGCTGCCGTCGGCCAGGCGCGGCCGGAAGGCCGGCAGGTGGTTCGTCACCGGGTCGTCCAGTCCGATGACGCCGGTCTCGGCCAGGGCCAGAGCGGCGGCGGAAACGATGGGTTTCGTCAGGGAGGCGAAGCGAACGATGGAATTGCGCGCCATGGGCGTGCCTTCCTCGCGGTCGGCCAGGCCGGCGGCGCGGCCATAGGCGAGTTCTCCGTCGCGGGCGACCAGAAGCTGGACCCCAACCAGCTTGTTGTCGGCGAGGGCGGTGTCGACCACGGCGTCGAGACGCTTGGCGAGGGATGAATCGAGAGCCATGGCGGTTTCCTTAACCCAGCGCCTTCAAGGTCGCGTTGTCGTGTTGGCGCCAGTCGCACAGCCTTGAGCGGGCGGCAAGTCGCCGCCCGTCTCCAACCCCGGAACCGGGACGTCAGCCCGAAGGTGTCAGCGGGTCATGAACGGGCTGTCGCCCGGCTTGAACAGCTCGTGGGCCCGCTTCCATTGGGCAAAGCTGGCCAGGATGTGGCTGGGATCGCCGTGCAGTTCGGTGAAGCCGCCGCTGACCGAACGTGTGTCGAAATAGCAGGCGTCGACCTGGTCGGCGTAGAGGCGGCAGGCGTCGACGAAACCGGCTTCCTGCATGCGGGCGTATTCGGCCTCGAAGTCGTGAACCAGCAGGCCCAGGTGGTGGTAGCCCTCTTCACCGGCCTTATACATGTCGCGGTAGATCGACGGCTTGTCGTCATGCTGCTGGATGAACTGGATCATCATGTCGCCGAGATAGCCGAAGGCGTAGGAGACGTCCGCCTCGATGTTCTGGCCGCGGTAGTGGAACTTGTCGGTCTTGTGGTGGGGCACCATCAGGAACGGACCGGCGTAGTAGAGCTTGGCCCACTTCTCGATCGAGGCCTCCAGATCGTTCACATAGTAGGCGTATTGAAAGATCGGGTACCGCGACATGAGGTGCGCCATCTGGTTCTCTCCCTGAGACATTGCGATCCAGGCGAAACCGCCGGGTCGTGTTCTTGTTTTAGGTGCCGGTTTTCACGAGAGATCGCGCACACGCAGCCCCCCACCGACGCGACCAGTCTGCGTCGCCGCCGCGCGGACTGTCAATCCAATAACGCGATAGCGTTTTTAGAGTCTACCTGGCCTCGGCGGCGCCTTTCATGATCGCGAGCATGGCCGTGAATTGCGCCGTCCGCCGGGCGCGATCGGCCGCCTTGGCCTCGGCTGTCGCCAGGGGTTCAGCGTCATAGATCAGGGTGTAGAGCAGTTCGGAGCGGCCTTCGCCCGCCGGGCGCATCTCCACCGTGCCGTGGTAGTCGATCGG
Source organism: uncultured Caulobacteraceae bacterium (assembly GCA_903872075.1). Lineage (GTDB taxonomy): Bacteria > Pseudomonadota > Alphaproteobacteria > Caulobacterales > Caulobacteraceae > Acaudatibacter > Acaudatibacter aquilonius. Next base: position 46,042 of record CAIQJF010000046.1, read on the forward strand.
GGATTTCGGTTGGGCGTAGGTGTAGGAAAGCGGCGTGCGGGCCACCAGAACCTCGTCCACGCGGTCGGCGATGCGCCGCATGGCCCCGACCTCACCGTCCTTGCCCGAGGTGATCACGCAGCCGACCTTCAGCCAGGCGCCGATATCGCAATAGCCGGAGATCCTGGCCCAGGCCGCCGCGGCCGGGCGGTCGATGGCGATCTTGAGCGGGATGACCGCATAGTCAGCGGCCAGGGCCGGACCGGCGACAAGGGCGGCGGCGAGTGAGGCGGCGGCGAAGGTCGGGGTCATACTTTGTCCTCTGACGTTAGACGGCGAAGGGCGATCAGGCGGCCAGGCGCGGCCGGCCGATGAGGCCGAGGGTGGAGCCTCCAGCGATGGCGGCGATGGGGAGCAGGCCGAGGAGGACGCCGGTGGCGCCCGATCCGGCGGCCAGCAGTGAGGCGGCGATCAGGGGCCCGACGATGGCGCCCAGGCGTCCCACCGCCACGGAGGCGCCGACGCCCGCGCCCCGAATGGCCACGCGGTAGTAGCCGGGGGCCAGGCCGTACAGGGGCAGGGGCGCGCTGCTGATGAAGAATCCGGCGGCGCAACCGGCCGCGGCCGTGCCGGCGAAATTGGGGCCGACGCCCGCCAGCACCAGCAGCGAGCCCGCCAGGCCGGCGTACCAGGCGGCGATGGTCAGGCGCGGCCGGAGCCCCTCGAGCAGACGGGCGAGAATCGTCACGCCGACCACGGCCCCGAGATTGAAGGCCACCGCCACCTGGCTGGCCTGCGGCTTCGGCATGCCCTTGTCACCGAGCAGGGTCGGCAGCCAGTTCAGCATCACATAGAGGCAGAGCAGGGAGCCGAACGAGGCGGCCCAGAGCAGGAGCGTGGAGACCGCGCGGCCCTCGCCGAAGAGGATCTTCAGGAACGGCTCGGCGGGCGCCGCCGGACCGGCCGCGTCCCGCCGCGCCGCGACGAAGGCTCGCGATTCAGGCAGCGCGACGGCGGTCACCGCGGCAAGAGCCAGGGGCGCGAGTCCGCCCAGATGGAAGATGTCGCGCCAGGGCAGGACGGCCGCCACCATGCCGGCGATGGCGCCGCCCAGCGGCATGCCGCAGGTGATCTGGGTGACGAGGCGGGTGCGCTGCTCGGGCGCGACCGCCTCGGCGGCCAGGGCGAGGAGATTGGGCAGGGCGCCGCCCAGGCCGAGTCCCGCCGCGAGCCGGACGGCCAGCAGTCCGCCGAAAGACGGGACGTAGGCCGTGATCAGCGAAAAGGCGCCGAATATCCCGAGGGACAGCACCAGGGTCGGTTTGCGCCCGACCCTGTCGGCGAGGCGTCCAAGGACCACGGCGCCGATCAGCAGGCCGACGATACTGGCGCTGAACAGGGGGCCGAGCTGATCGCGACTGAGGCGCAGGGCTGGGGCCATGCGCGGCGCCGCCAGGCCCATGGACTGGATGTCGATCCCCTCGCACACCACCGCCAGGAAGCAGAGGATGAGGGTCAGGGTCGGACGCGGCGCGCCGGCGGGGCTTGCAGTGACGGTCATACCGGGCGGCCGAGTTAGCTGCGGTGCGCCGCGGCCCGGCGTTCGTTGAGGATGGCGCGGACCTCCTCATGGTGGCGACGGCCGCGGGTGTAGAAGACCAGCACCATCACCGACATCGCCGTGATCACCGAGGCGCCGGGGCCGTGCAGCACGCCCAGCTTGAGGATCGTCTCGGGCGTGACGCCGATGTGGTGGGCGGCAAGACCTCCCACCGCATGGGGGAAATGGATGACGTCGAGGATCAGCCCGGCGATGAGCGCGCCGATGCCGCTGGAAGCCTTGGCGGAGAAGCTGATGCCGGCGAAATAGAGACCCTCGCGGCGGGCGCCGAACAGCTGTTCGTGCTCGTCGGCGGCGTCGGCCATCATCGACTGAAAGCCGATCAGGGAGCAGCTGGCGCCGATGCCGGTGGAGATCCCCGCCGTCATCAGGGTGGCGACGGCGGCGCCGTCAGGGATCACGCCGAACACCTTGAGCAGGGCCGGGATCAGCTGACCGAAACCGATCAGGCTGATGCCGATCATGGCGATGGTGCGTTTCTCCAGGACACGCGTCAGGGTCGTGGCGATGAACACCCCGACGAAATAGCCCACCGACACCACCAGGGTGATGACGAGGATCTGCTGGGGCTGGAGCTTCCAGAAATAGGTGTTGGCGTGCAGAGCCAAGGAGCCGGCCACGCCCAGGCCCACGAACAGCACCAGACAGGCGGTGAACAGCAGGCGGAAGGAGCGGTTCTTGAACACCTCCACGACCTCGGCCCACAGCTGACCGGCGACCTGGCCCTCGGGGGCGCTGTGCAGCCGGTGGCGGGCGCCCAGGGTGCCGAAGGTGGAAAGGGCCGCGCCGGCCAGCACCAGGGCGCCGCAGGTCCAGGCGTAGGGGGCGTAGGCGGCGCGGTTCAGCTGGCCGTTGTGGCCCTTGAGAAAGACGCCATAGGCCAGGAACGCGGCGGCGACACTGGCCACGACGGTGAACAGCACCCGGGCCCCGACGATGGTCGAGCGCTCGGCGTAGTCATCGGAAAGCTCGGCGCCCAGGGCGATATAGGGCACCTGGAAGAAGCTGAGGCCGATGCGTACGACCAGCAGCATGGCCAGGACATAGGCGAACAGGCCAGCGCCGGTCATGCCCACCGGAATTGAGAACAGCAGGGCGAACCCGACGGCAATGGGGATCGCCGCGGCCAGCATGTAGGGGTGGCGGCGGCCGTGGCGCGAGCGGCTGTTGTCGGACAGCGAGCCCACGAGGGGATCGACGAAGGAGTCGACGACCAGGGCGACGCCGAGCGCGAGGCCGGCGGAGGCGCCAGAGAGACCGCAAATGACGGTGAGATAGAATAGCAGAAGCGTGCCGAGACCCAGGCCCAGGGTGTCCTGCACCAGCATGCCGGAGCCATAGGCCGCCAGCAGCGGCAGGCGCAGGCGCTCGCCTCGCGCGGTGTGGTTGGCGGCATGCGGCCCGATGGGCGCGAGAACTTCTTCAGCCAGATTCGACATCTTCGGTCGGCCGAAGCCGCCTCCCCATTTCTCCTATGCATAGGGGCGCGCGGGACGACGCGCCAGGGGGCTGTAGATTAAGGAAATGAGAGGTGGGATGGGCGGCTAGAACGCCCGGCGCAGGATCGCAAGGACATCGTCGGCGGTGGCGATCGGTCGGGGGTTGGTGCGGCCCCAGACGTCTTCCAGGGTAAGGCGGGCGACGAGGTCGAACTGCTCCTCGCGCACGCCAACGTCGCGCAGACGCCGGGGCATCCCTAGCCCTCGGATGAAGGTGTCGAGCGCCTCGGCGGCGGGGACGCCCGGCCGGCCAAGGGCCTCGCTGATCGCGCCCTGCCGGCTGGTGTCGATCTCGGCGTTCCAGGCCAGGACATAGGGCGACATCACGCAGGAGGTGTAGCCGTGCGGCACATCGCAGGCGCCGCCCAGGACGTGGCCAATGGCGTGGCTTGCGCCCATGGGAACGCCGCCGACCACGGCGATCATCGATTGCCAGGCCCCGATCTGGCATTTCAGCCGTCCCTCCAGGTCGGCCGGATCGGCTTTGGACTTTGGCAGGCCCTCGGCCAGGAGCCGCAGGGCGCTCGCGGCAACGCCGTCGCAGAACGGGTTGGAGCGCTTCGAGGCCAGAGTCTCGACGGCGTGGTCCACCGATCGGACGCCGGTGGAGAGCCACAACCATTCCGGCGTGTGGACGGTCAGGGCCGGGTCGAGGATCACCGCCACCGGCGCCATGAGACGGTGCTGATAGCCCTGCTTCTGCAAGGTCGCCTCGTCGGTGACGCCGGAGAGGGCGTTGAACTCACCGCCTGAGAGGGTGGTGGGGATGCAGATCACGCGGATGTCCGGGGGGGCAAACACCGGCTGCACGGTCCGGCCGGCTTCGGTCACATAGGTCCGCAGCGGTTCGAAGCCGGCGAGATCGGTGACGTTGTGGCGCAGCAGCAGGGCGATGACCTTGCCGGCATCGGTGACCGAGCCGCCGCCGACAGTGACGATCAGGTCCGCCTCGGCCTCGCGCGCGGCGGCGCAGGCGGCCAGGACGTCCTTGCGCGGGCTGTGGGCGGCGATGCCCGACCACGTGGCCGCGAAGCGATCGCCCAGGGCGGTCTCGATCTTCGTGATCTCGTCGGTCTCGTGGCGCAGGTGGCCGCCGGCCAGCAGGAAGACCCGTTTCGCGCCCAGACGTTCGGCCTCGGCCAGCAGGGCCTTGCCGGCCGGAACGCCCATGTGGACGCGCTCGACCGCGCCCCAATGCATGACCGATGAACTCATGACCGCCTCCCGTGCAGCGTCCGCAGCTATTTCACCGCCGCCACGACACCGCTGTCGACCAGTTTGGCATAGGCGTCGATCGTGCGGTCGAAATAGTAGATCACGGGGGCCTCGTAGGTGATCATGTAGAGCTTGCCGCCGACCACCGCGGCGTTGGCGACACCCTTGCGCGCCACCTCGTCCTTGGAGGTGAAGCTGTAGGTAAAGCGGACGCCACTCGCCCCAAGGAACTTCGCGGGTTCGACCTTGTCGACGGTGAAGATCGTCGTGTCGTTGGCGATCCGGTAGCTCTCCTCGAACATCTGTACGATGTCAGGGGGCAACATGGTGGCGCTGAACGGCGGCAGCGGCTTGTCCTTGGCGTTGCGCGCCTTGAACAGCGTCTCGCCTCCGGCAATTCCGCCGTAGAATGTGACGTCGTTCAGGGTGAGGCCGTCCAGGGTCCAGCTCTCGGCGTTCCGGCCCAGGCGCGGGCCCAGATGGTTCCAGTTTTCCGACGGCGTTACGGTCAGGCCCGAGCGGGCCACGGTCACCGGCGTTCCGGCCGCGATGAGCTTGTACTGACCCGCCAGGGCGGGCGCGCCGCCGATCAGGAGGCCGGCCGCGGCGGCCATACCCAGGATTGCCGTTTTCATGAGGGGTCCCCCGCCAACATCGCCATCATCGCCTTGTCGGTCGCGTCAGGCTTCTTCTGAAGATAGGTCTTGATGGCGCTCTGGCCTTCGTCGCGCTTGCCCTGGCGCAGCAGGGCGAGGCCGAGTCCGCGCCAGGCCTCGGGCGGCGCCTTCTCGCTGTCGACGGCCTGGCGGTAGAACCCGGCGGCCTTGACGAGATCTTCGGGCTGGCCTCGTGCGCGGTAGAGCTCGCCGCGCGCGAACAGCAGCGCCGGTGTCCAGCCGGCGCTGGCCAGCTGTCCGAGCAGGAATTCGCCGCCGCCGAAGTCGTTCAGCTTGATCTGGTCGTCGAAGAACTGTGGCCACCAGGGCGAGAGGGCTTTGCGATAGGCCTCTTCGTTGGTGACGGCGTTGGGAACGGTGATGGCGGTGGCCTGGGCGCGCATGTCGCGCATTCGCTCGAGGTTGTTTGGGTGGGTCGCGAACAGGCCGCCGTTCTGATAGCGCGGCTTGACGTTGCGCGCCGCGGCGGTGGCTTCCTGCTCCTGGCGCACCTGTTCCCAGATCATCGGCGCGGCGGCGGGGTCGTAGCCCGCCTTGGCGATCAGGGCGACGCCGCCGGCGTCCGCCTCGCGCTCGTTGTCGCGGGAATATTCGAAACTCTGGGTCAGGATCGCCAGGCCGACCAGGGCCCCGCCGATGCCGCCGACCATCAGGAAGCTGGCGGCCCCCGTGTTCTGCTTGATGTCGCGGAACAGCTTCAGGGCATGGCGGTTCTGATAGTGGGTGTATTCGTGGCCGAGAACGGCGGCGAGCTGGGCCTCGTTGCGCACGCGCAGAAGCAGGCCGCTCCAGACCTGGATCATGCCGTTGGGCGCCATGCTGGCGTTAAAATAGGGCACGCGAACAATGTAGATGCGCGCGTCCTTGCAGGCCGCCTCGCCGACGGTCCGGCAGAACACGCCGTTCACATAGGCGTTCAGCGCCGGGTCGCGGATCACGAAGCTGGAGGTCTTGATCTGACGCTCCTGCTCGTCGACCTGCATCCAGAGGCCGCGCTCGTCCTTGTCCTGAGGCTTGTAGCCGGGACCAGATTCCTGAGCGGGTGCGGGCGCCGCGCCGATCAGCAGGGACGTGGCGAGAAGACGGCCGAGCAGCCGCCTCACTTGCCGGCGGCGCCCTGTCCGCGACCCGGCATGGTGGACAGCAGCTTGTCGACCAGATGCTGCGCGCCTTCGGGCTTTCGGATGTCGCCGTCGGCGCTGGGCTGGAAGTTGAACCAGACCACGTCGCCCGATTTCAGATCCACAAGCGAGGCGTAGTAGAAGTGAAGGCCGCCCGGGATCACCATGCAGAAGCCCACGCCGCAGCCGAGCAGGCCGGCCACCTGAAGCGCCTTGCGCCCCGACGAGCTGAACGAGTCGTGGGTGTAGACGAACAGAGCGTAGTCCCCGCCGCCGATCTCGCCCAGCCGCGCCGCGCCCGGACCCAGGGTCCAGTCGAACCTGTCGTTCTTTGTGGGCAGTTTCGCCCCGGGCGTGAATTTGTGCAGGAACACCGCCGCCGAAACGGCGTGGAACAGCTTCTGGTAGTCGTCGACTGTCTTGGCGTCGTCGCCCGTCTGGTCGGCGAGGGCGACGACGGTGTTGCCCTGCGCCTTCTGGTTCTGGAGGACCGCGTCGGCCAGGTTGGCCCGCGCCGCGGCGGTCCAGTCGGCGTTGGCCTCCTCGACGCCGCCGGCGTCCAGCGAACCGACGCTGACGTCGGGGCGAAGGCTGATGATCTTCACCGGCCGGTCCTTGGGAAGTTCATAGCCCTTGGCGACTTGGGTGCGCGCCATGGCGGACGCCGACAGACAGACGCACGCCATCGCGGCGAGCGCGGCAAGTTTTCTGGACATGTTCCCCCCGATCCCTTTGCGGAGAGCCTATAGAGCCAGATTCCGCGCGGCAAGCCGCACGGCCCGCCCGTCCACAGCTCAGGCGAAGGGGTCGGTGCCGGCCCGCATGAGCGGTGCGATGCGGGAGGGTTCGGGGCCCTGGGGATCGTCGTAGGGATAGAGCGGCTTGCCAATGACGCGATCGAGCTCGGGAAATTTCTGCAGCAGCTGCGGCGAGATCTTGCCGCGATAGTTGATCATCGTGCGCATGTAGGGCCGAAAATAGTTCTGCACGAGCGTGACCCGCAGGCCGGGCTTCGTGCGCGGGACGGAGCCATGCCAGGTGGCTCCGTTCCAGATGGCCAAGGAGCCGGCCTTGCCGATCAGCGGAAACGTCTTGAAGCCGGTGGCGGCGAGGTTGGCTTCGTGCGGCAGGGTGGCGCGGCCGTATCTGTGGCTGCCGGGAATGAAAACGGTGGAGCCGTCCTCGGCGCTCTCATAGTCGGTGCAGATCCATGAGGCGTTGCACATGTGGGCGATGGTCCCGGCGCCGGGCGGGATGCCGTGGGAGTCGCTGTGCAGGCCCAGCGGCGGGCCGCCCTCGCCCTTGATGATCCAGGTCTGGCCGCCGAAGATGGCGCTCTGACCGCACAGCCAGCGCACCAGGGTCAGCACCACCGGGTTGATCGCCGCCTCGACGAACACCTCGTCTTCCTCGATCAGATCCCAGCCATTGCCGGTGCGCGGTGCGACAGAGGCCGGGGCGGTCGCCGGATCCCCGACGGTCACGCCGCTGCGCTTCTCATAGGCCCGGACGATCGCGCCGCGCAGGCGGTGGATGAAACCGTCACTGGACCGCATGGTTTCCGGCGGCACGACGGTCATGCCGTAGGCTTCCAGCTCGATGACATGCTTCATCAGGCCAAAGGCCTCAATGTCCTTGATCAGCGGATCGACGTGGGGCGAGGTCCCGTAGTCGGCGATGTCCATGGCGCGCGCGCTCCCGGTGTGTTTTTCCGCATGTTTGGCGCGGCCTTTGACGCCTGTCACGCGCCTTGCGCGCCACATGCTTCTCAAGGGCGGCGGATTACCCCATGAACGGGCGGGGCCGGGTGGGCGGGCAGAGGCGCAGGCAGATGGCACAGTCCGACGAAGCAACACTCCGCGAGGCGCTGGCGGACCGCTACCGGCATGTGGAGCGGATCGGGCTCAATGAGCTGGCGTCGGGCAATCTGAGCGTGCGGTTCGGGGACGGGATGCTGATCTCGCCCACCGGCGCGACGGCCGAGACGATCTGTGCCGGGACGATCGTGCGGACCGATCTCGATGGCGCCCATGAGGGGCCCCGGCGGCCGTCGAGCGAGTGGCGTATGCACGCGGAGATCTACCGCCGCTGCCCTGACGCCCAGGCGGTGGTCCATACCCATTCGGACAACTGCGTGGCCCTGTCGTGCCACAACCGGCCGTTGCCCGGGTTTCACTATCTGGTGGGGACCTTCGGCGGGCCGGACGTGCCGTGCGTGCCCTATTCGACCTTCGGCGGCGAGGATCTGGCCGAGGACGCTGCGGCGGCCCTCGCCGATCGCACCGCCTGTCTGCTGGGCAGTCATGGGATGATTTCGCGGGGGCGCAGTCTCGACGAGGCGGTCACTCTCGCCCATCGGCTGGAGATCATGTGCCGCCAGTATATGCTCGCCCTGACGATCGGCGAGCCGGCCCGGCTCACGGATGAGCAGTGGCGGGAGTTCTTCGACCGTTACGCAGCGTTGAGTTACGGGCAGCCCTGAGCCGCGTCAGCCGACGTCCGAAACCGTCGGGCTGGTGTAGGTCGCGGCGGCGGCGTGCCAGGCGCTGAGACGGCGTGTGCCGAGGATCGCCGGACCCACCTGTTCACGCGGGGTGACCAGGAAACCGGCCCGAGCGAAGGCGGCGCCGACGCTCTTTCGCGACGTGAAGACGGTGAGCGGCGCGGCGAACAGCAGCGGCAGGACGATGGGGGCGAAGCAGATCGCCAGATCGGGCCGGAAGGCCAGGGCGAGGCCGAAGCCCAGGCCCGTGAGCATCTGGGTTTCCATGGCCTGGAAGGCGTCGCTCCAGGCGAGGTTGCCGCCATCGCGCTGCTGCGATCGCCAACCCACATCCTTGCCGCGGAGGGTCTGGAGGACCGCCTTGGTGTTGGCCACCATGAGGATCGGGGCCAGCGCCATTGAGAGGGCCATTTCCATGGCCACGCCCTTGATCACCGCCGCACCGCCGCCAAACGCGCGGCGCTCGGCCGGACGGCTGAGGACCAGGCAGGCGCCGAGGAGCTTCGGGCCGAACAGCAGAAGGCCCGACAACACGCCGGTGAGCATCCAGGGCGAGAAGCGCGGATGCAGGAAGTCGAAGAACGACGACCAGTCGGTGGGGAGGCCGAGTTGAAGGCCGAGGCCCAGGACCAGGCCCAGGAGCCACAGGGGCGAAGAGGCGTAGGCCATGACACCCATGCCGAGCTGCACCCGGCTGAGCGGGTGCAGGCCCGGCGCGGCGATCAGGCCCAGATGCTGCAGGTTGCCCTGGCACCAGCGGTGATCGCGCTGCATGAAATCCAGAAGGGTCGACGGGGTCTCTTCCCAACTCCCGTCCAGGGCGGCGGTGACATGCACCGCCCAGCCGGCGCGGCGCAGCAGGGCGGCCTCGACGACGTCGTGGCTCAGAATATGGCCGCCGAACGGACGCTCGCCGGGCAGGCTCGGCAGGCCGGCGGCCGAGGCGAAAGCGCGGGTGCGCATGATGGCGTTGTGGCCCCAGTAGCTGGCCTCGGCGCCCGCCCACCAGGCGAGGCCGGCCGCCGCCACGCGGCCGTACATGCCCACGCCAAACTGCGAGAGGCGCGCATAAAGGGTCGAGGCGCCTGTGATCCGGGGGGCGGTCTGGATCAGGCCGACGCCCGGATGACGCTGCATGGCGTCCACCAGCCGCAGAACCGTCTCGCCGGCCATCGTGCTGTCGGCGTCGAGGATGAGCATGAACGCATAGGCGCCGCCGAACCGGCGCACCCAGTCGGCGATGTTGCCGGCCTTGCGCTCGGTGTTCTCCGGGCGGCGGCGCATGAACAGGCGGCTATGGAACTGATGCCGCATGGCGCGGTAGGCGGCGCGCTCATCGGCGGCTGCGGCCTCTCGGGTGGAGTCGCTGAGGACGAAAATGTCGAAGGCGTCGGATATGCCCAGCCGCGCCAGGGAAGCGTCGAGGCTCAGAAGGCGACCGAAGGCGGCGCGGGCGTCTTCATTGTAGACCGGCATCAACAGCGCGGTCCGCCGGGTCGGCGGCGCGGGGTGGGCGGCGAAAGTGAGGTCGTCCTGTTCGCGACCGGTGGTCAAAATCCACAGACCGGCGACGGCGTTGCAGAACCACGTGGCGATAGCGCCAGCGAGAACGAGGAACACGGCGAAGCCCAGGACGTCGAGCGGCGCGAAGTCCTTCCGGGCGAACAGCAGATAGGGGCCGAGCGCCAGGAGAAGGGTGAGCACCAGGGCGCCGCCGAAGACGGCGACGCGGCGGGACGCCATGCCCTGCGGAGAGGTGGTCGGCGCGGGGCCGGTGGCCATGTCGGGGTCGTCGAGCGCCTGACGCGGCATCGCCATGGGCGATTCAGCCGGGAGCCAGGTCTCCGCGGTGGGGGCCGGGCTGGTCCAGGGAGTCGATCTTTCCGCGCGTGTCGCCAGTTGGATCATGGGGGTCCCCTTCACGCCGCACCGGCGAAAACGCCGTGGGCGGTCCTGCAACGCAGCATCCAGGCTTTCCCTATACAGGCAATCACGGAAATGTGAATACGTCGAAATGCGCGGCAAATGGGCGCCGTCTAGGCGGCGCTGACCGCTTTCATCGCATCTCTCAGACGTCGATCGAGAGAAACCGCCGCAACGGCCACCCACCCCACCAGCACCAGGGCGTAGATTCGCTCCCACCAGCCGACGTTCGCATCATTGACCAGCCGGGGCAGCAGCAGGTGGCGGGTCAGGACCGTGAGCAGCGCCATGACGGCAAAGGCCGCGATCAGGAAGACCCTGAGGCGCGCGGCGTCGTTGCGGCTGCGCAACCCCCAAACCAGCAGCAAGGGGGCAAATTCGATCCCGAGGGCGAGGTTGATCGCCATGTGACGCGGGTCGGGCCACGGGAAGACCGCAGCCTCGGCCATGCCGAAACCGGCCATGGCGAACAGCCCGGCGGTGAGCAGCGCGACGATCCTCGCCTGGGTCAGAAGGCCGAGGGCCAGGCCAAACCCGCCGCCGGCCAATGTCGCCAGCACGCTGGTGACCAGCACCCCGTCGTTGAACAGAGCGTGGGTGGGCGCGGCGATCCCGCCCAGTTCGCTGATGTCGTGACGGGCGGGATTTAGCCCTGGGTCGGCGGCCATGGCGACCAGGGTCGTCGCAATGGCGGTAGCGGGCGCGGCGACGCCGCAGGCGAGCAACAGGCGCGGAACGGGCGCAGACAGTCGGGGTGGAGCCTAGGATCGCACCGCAGCATTGTGCGCCGAAACCGGCGAGCGTGTCATGCTCGGGCATCGCGGCGGCGCCGGGGCATCAACTTGAATTGTACTAGATTTCGTACATATAATACCGCTGGAGGGTTTCCATGGACGTGCTCACCTACTCAGACACCCGCGCTCGCCTGAGGGAGGTGATGGACCGAGTCGTGGAAGACCGCATGCCGGTCGTGGTCACCCGTAGGCGCGGGGAGTCCGTGGTCATGGTCTCCCTCGCGGACTGGAGCGCCATGGAGGAGACGCTCCATCTGGTGTCGAGCCCCGCCAACGCCCAGCGCCTCGCGGCCGCAATCGGTCAACTTGAGGCAGGCGCGGGGTCGGAACACCAGCTCATCGAGCCGTGAGTCTCATTTTCGCCGACCAAGCCTGGGAGGACTACCTCCACTGGCAGGCGTCTGACCTCAACATTCTGAACCGCCTGAATGGGCTGATCAAAGAGTGCATGCGTTCGCCGTTTACGGGCACGGGCAAACCCGAACCGTTGCGCGGCGAGCTTCGCGGCTGGTGGTCGCGGCGGATCACCCTGCAGGACCGCCTGGTCTATCGCGTGACGGGCGAAGGGCCTGGGCAGCAGCTGGGAATCGCCCAGTGCCGGTACCACTACTGAGACCGGACACTTCATCGCTCAGGCCCTGTGTTGGCCGACAGGAGGTTCACAGCGGCTTGGAAAGCCAAAGCACCAGATCGTCATCCAGGCGCACCGTTTCACCGGGCGCCAGGGGGCGTTCGGCATAGGTCACGCCATGTCCATCGGGGCGATAGCCGAGGGTGAAGTAGAGGCTCTGCGCCGCGCCATAGTCGGCATAGAGCCCCACCCCCAGTCCAATCGTCGTCCTGCCGGCGTCTCGCGCGCAGTCCTCGAAGTGGCGGATGAGCGCGGTGGCGACACCCCGCCCTCGCACCTTGATGTCGACCCCGAGATTGCTGATCTCGGGGGTTCGCGCGTCGCGGAAGCGTGCGTAGCCGGGCTCCCAGACCAGCGTTCCATAGCCGACCGGTCGCTCGCCCTCCCATGCAATCAGAACCAGGCGGCGACCGCTCGCCTGATCAGCGAGATAGCTCGCCCAGAGCTCCGGGGCGGCGTTCCATCCGTTGCCGCCGTCGACCTCCGCCAGTCGGTCGCGGTCGCCGACCCGGAGGTTGCGAAGTTCAATGACCATGTCCACCCCGGAGGCTTCGGAGCGGAGGCATCTACGATGTTCCGCCCCGCTCGCAATTTGAATGTCGTACGGCCGATCGGATCGGACCTTTGCGACTCGGCTATGCTAGGCGAATGGACTGCGTTCGACCGCCGGGAACCACGGGATATGAGACCGTCGCCGCGGCTCTCCTTGCCACGCGGTTGGATTTCGAAGAGGTGCACCGCCACGTGCTCCACCTCATTCCGGCTGACCCTGCGCGGATTCTCGATGTCGGTTCCGGGCCTGGACACGACGCCGCGACCCTTGCCGTCCGGGGTCACGCCGTCACTGCCGTTGAACCGACGCCTGAACTTCGCGAAGGCGCGAGGGCGCTCTACCGCCACCTGCCGATTGACTGGGTGGATGACAGCCTGCCCTCGCTGGGGCGTCTCACCGGCGCCCGTCCGAGTCCGTTCCGCTTCATCCTGGTGGAAGGCGTGTGGGCCCATTTGACCGCCCCCGAGCGCAGGGACGCCCTTCCGGTGCTCGCCCGGCTTCTGGCGGATGACGGCGTGCTCGCTATCTCACTGCGGCATGGGCCCGCGGCGCCGGGGAGGATCACGCATCCTGTGACCTCGCCTGAAACCATTGCCCTGGCCGAGTCGGCCGGCCTGACCACCTTGGTGAATGAGAGGACGGGATCGATCCAGGCCGCGAATATCGCCAGCGGCGTCACCTGGACACGCATGGCCTTTGGCAGAACGCGTCAGACCCTCGCCGCCCGCGCATAAAATCTGCGTGGCGTTTCTCCACCTTGTGCTCAGGATAGCCCGATGAACGATCGCCCCGACTTCATCGCACACTGGTCCCAGTTGGAACCCGCGGAACCGCACCGTTATGCGGGCGATGATGAGCCAATGGGTTTCGATACGTCACTAGGCCGGCTCCTCGGCCTCACACGCATCGGGATCCACCATGTGCGGCTGCCACCCGGCAGACGCACATCTCTTCCCCACGCCGAGAGCGCCGAGGAGGAGTTCGTCCATGTGATTGACGGCCATCCCGACGCCTGGATCGACGGAACGCTTCATCGGCTGTGGCCAGGCGACAGCGTCGCCTTTCCCGCGGGCACCGGCATCTGCCACACCTTCCTCAACAACACGGACGAAGAGGTGCGTTTGATCGTGGTCGGGGAGAAGCGAAAGCCGGAGAACCGGGGACGGTATCCGCTCAATCCGGAGGTCGAACGGGGTAGTCCCTACGCGTGGCCTGACGCGCCGGAGAGGCCGCTGGGGCCGCACGATGGGCGCGCGACGCTCAAACGGGCCGGCTGACCTGGGGTCGGCGGACGGCTCTCAATCGATCTCGGCCGCCAGGCGCGTAAAGACGGCGATGAAATCGTCGGGCGCGGCGCGGTCCAGCGCGCCGTCGTCGATCTCTTTGGCGGTCCACATCCACGAGCGCGCGGGGTCGTCGCGCATGGCCCAGTTCGGGAAAAGGCGCTCGGCCACGGGGCGCGAGACGCGCTGGACGACGTCAAGGTGACGGTTATCGCGCGCGATGCTGCGATAGCGCGCCTCCACCGCCGCTTGCGGCCCTTCCAGCAGCTGCAGATAGACGTCCTGCCGGCAGATGAGCGCGCCGGTGATCGCGTCCCGTGGATTGTTCCGCCGGGCGGTCATGAGGATTCCGTTCATGGCCGCATCGTCAAAGCCGAATGGCTGCGACGAGTAGATCAGTTGGATCAGGTCTGACACCGAAGGACTCCCAGGTTGACGTTGACCCTAGAACCGGATCGCTTCGGGCGGAACCGTTCCGTAGCGCGACTGAGAGTTTAAATATGCGGGGCCAGGACACCATCGAGGCGCCGCGGATGCGTTCGTTACCGGAGACCCGCGGGATTCTCCGAGTAGTGGATTTCGACGATCTTCCACTTGCCGTCGCGCCGGAACCAGACGTCGGTTTCCGAGTATGACGACTTGACCTCGCCCTTGCCCGGGAAGCGGGTCGTGACCGTGGCCAGATAGCTCGCCACGGCCGCATCGCCCTGGGGGCTCGCCTGAACGCACATGTCGGAGTCCTTGAAGCTGACGATCGCGCCGCCGCCCTTGATGAAGGCCGTCCAGTCCGACCTGTAGGCCGGCAGCGTCGTCGGTCCTTCCGCGAACAGGGCGCGCAGATCGTCGGCGTAGAAGCCGAAATAGGTCGGCAGATCGTTGGCGGCGTAGGCGGCGTTTACCGACTCTTCCAATCGCCGAACTTCCGTTTCCGGAGAGACAGGGGTCGCGCTGACCGGCGAGGACACCGCTATCGCCATGAGTCCGGAGACAACGGCACGGATGGTCATCATCAGGCTATCCCCGATCTGGCGCGGCGTGAGGTCAAACTTCAACGTGACCTTGGGTGCCGCGGCGGGCAAGCCCTACTTTCGCGCGACCCGCTGGCAGGCTGGTGAGGTCGTGTCGACTTGGTCCCAGGGTTAGGGGTAGGGGAGTCGCCATGACCTGGCCCCGGGCGATCCTGTTCGATCTCGATGACACACTGATCCATGCGCATGCGCGCCCGGATGAGGCCTGGCTGGCGGTCACGCGGGAAATGGCCGACGCCTTGGTGCCGCTGACGCCGGAGGAGGCCGCCCGCGCCATCGCCAATTTCGCCCGGACCTTCTGGGACGACGCCGACCGCCACCGGGCGTTCCGCCAGACGTTGTCGGCGGCCCGCCACGCAATCGTCTCAGGCGGGCTCGTCCAGCTGGCCGCAATAGGTCGGCCCATTCCTTCCGGGGCGATCGCGACGCAACTGGCTTTGCGATTCAGCGCCTATCGGATTGAACAGATGCGCCTCTGCGACGGCGCGCACGAGACGATCGACGCGCTCCGCGCGCGGGGGGTGAAGCTCGGGCTCATCACCAACGGCGACGGACCGGGCCAAAGAGCCAAAATCGACCGCTTCGCGCTGGCCCACCGCTTCGACCATATCCAGATCGAGGGCGAGCACGGCTTCGGCAAGCCGGAAGAGCGCGCGTATCTGCATGCGCTCGAAACGCTGGGGGCGTCCCCTCAGGGCACCTGGATCATCGGCGACAACCTGGAGTGGGAAGTCGCAGCGCCGCAGGCGCTCGGCCTCTATGCGGTCTGGTGTGACCATGCCGGCGGCGGCCTGCCGGCGGGAACCCTAGTGGTTCCAGATCGTATTGTTCGCTCCGTGCCAGAGGTGCTCGAGCTTTTCGACGGAGGAGACTAAGGCCGCCCTCGTTCGCGCGCGTGGTCGGCGAGGACGGCGTCGATCGCGCGCCGACCCGTGTCCGCGATAACCGGGCTGCGGTCGCGGTAGTAGGACAGGTTGAGCACGCCCACGGCCAATCCCCAGGCGCGTCCCCGGATCCAGGTCGCGTCGTCGACCGCTATGGCGGTCCTGAAGGCCTCGCGCGTGTGATCGTCGAACAGGGTCCAGGCCACCTGCAGCTCGCAGGCCGGATCGCCGGCGCCCAGGCAGCTCCAGTCGATGACACCGCTGAGCCGTCCCTCCAGCGCCAGCAGGTTTCCGGCGCTGAGGTCGCCATGAATCCAGACCGGCGGCCGATCCCAGGCCGCGACCTTGGCGTCCGCTTCCCACGCCGCGGCGATCAGGCCGATGTCCTCCAGGTCCGAGAGCCAGGCCAGGCGTTCCTCGATCGTGGCCCGCCACTGCGCCAAGGCCGCGCCGCGACCGTGGTTGTGCGCGCCGGCGACCGGGGCCTTGGTGGCGTCGAGCGCCTGCAGGGCCTGAATGAACGCCGCCAGATCGTGCGCCAACCTGTCCATATCGCTTACACGACCTGGCGCCAGGGTGTCGCCGTCGAGCCACCGGCAGACCGACCACGTCCACGGATAGCCTGCGCCAGGCGCGCCCAAGGCGAGCGGCAAGGGCAGCGGCAGCGGAAGGGCGGGTGCGAGGTAGGGTAGCCAGGTGTGTTCCTTGCCTATGGCCGGCACGGCGCTCGGACGGCGCGGCAGCCGCGCGGCCAAGTGTTCGCCCAGGCGGTACATGGCGTTGTCGGTTCCGTCCGAACGGACCGGCGCAATGTCCAGTCCGTCCCATTGCGGGAACTGGGCGGCGAGCAGGCGGCGCACCGTGGCTGCGTCGGTGCGCACCTCGTCGTCGTGCAGCCTGGGCGCCTCCGTCATGTTTTCGCTCCCAGGGTGCCGGCGGCCGACGACCCTCCATCGCCGATCACCCGCGTTTCATACTATCATGGCCTTAACTCTCGCCGAGGTCAGTCCGCGTCGCCATGACGGTACGGGCTCGGGCGAGCGACCCGAACAATCTTGGAGGCTCCCTTGTTCGCCAGTGGTCTGATCGCGTTTCCAATTACCCCCATGGATGCCGACGGCCGTGTCGACGCCGCAGCGCTGCGGCGGCTGGTTCGCCGGCTTGTCGACGCCGAGGTCGACGCGGTCTGCGTGCTGGGCAGTACTGGATCCTACCCGTTCGTGGCGCGGGACGAACGGCGCCGGGCGGTCGAGGCCGCGGCGGCGGAAATCGACGGCGCTCTGCCGCTCATGGCGGGCGTCGGCGCGCTGCGCACCGACCACGCCGTGCTTCACACCCAGGACGCCGCGGGCGCCGGCGCGGTCATGGGGCTTTTGGCGCCGGTGTCCTATACGCCGCTGACCGATGAGGAGGTGGAGACCCACTTCGCCACCGTGGCGGGGGAGGGCGGCCTGCCGCTGTGCATCTACGACAACCCCGCATCGACCCATTTCGCCATCAGCGACGCCTTGAGCGCGCGCCTGAGCCGGATTCCGAACATCGTCGCGGTGAAGTCGCCGTCTCCACCTGGGCCCGAAGCCAAGGATCGGGTCGAGGCGCTGAGGGCCAGCACGCCGGAGGGTTTCTCGGTTGGGTTCAGCGGCGACGCGACCGCGGCCGAGACGATGATTGCCGGCGCCGACGCCTGGTACAGCGTGCTCGGCGGCCTGTTCCCGGCGCCGCTGGTGGCGTTCAGGCGGGCCGTGGCGGCGGGAGATATCGAGGAAGCCCGGCGACTGGACCTCGCGTTGCGGCCCCTGTGGGACCTGTTCCGGGAGTTCAGCGGCCTGCGCGTCGTCTACGCCGCCGCCCGCCTCACCGGCCTCTGCGCGGCGGACCCGCCACGTCCGATCCTGCCCTTGCCGGCGGCCGCCCAGGCCAAGGTGGCCGAGGTCATCGCGAACCTTCGCGGGACTCTTGATCCCCGCCTCTGACGCGAGGCTTTCTGTCCGTCGCTATGAGACGTGCCGGCTGATGGCGCGCAGGGCGGCGATGTTCTCGAGGTCCTTGTTGGTGTTCTCCAGCGGGGTGGTTCCATACGCGGGGTTCGCGGAGAGCTTCACGATCACGACGCCGCGCGCCGGATCGACATAGACGTACTGATTGTAGACGCCGATGGCGCTGAAATCGCCCTCGTCGCCGGCCGGCAGCCACCATTGGTAGCCATAGCCCGGGCCGAACACGTGGTCTCCGACCCACGGACCGCCGGGCGCCACATGCGGGGCGTCGGGCCTGATCGATGCGCTTACATAGTCAGCCGGCACGAGCTGCCGTCCGTTCCAGGCGCCGCCGAGGCGATAGAGCTCGCCGAGTTTGGCGAAGTCGCGCGCCGTCAGGAGCAGACCCGCATAGGCCATTTCGCGCCCGGCGCTGTCCACGATCCAGTAGCCGGGGGACTCCATGCCGAGCGGATCGGAGAGTTTCTCCCGCATGTAGTCGGCGATCAATCGGCCGGTGGCGCCCGCCACGAGCATTCCGAGCGCCTGGGTGTCGGCCGAGTTGTACATACAGAAGGTTCCGGGCGTACGGGCGCGCGGCATGGCGGCCATGAAACGGTCGAATGACCCGCCCGGGCCCAAGGCCTCGCTGAGCCTGAAGATTTCCGATTCCGGGTCGCTGTAGTCCTCGTTCCAGCGCGCGCCGGACGACATCTGCAGCACGTCCTTGATGCGGACCCCGCCGTAGGCGCTCGCGGACAGGGCCGGCGCATAGGTGTCGATCGGATCCTCCAGGCTCCGGATAAAGCCTTCCGCCAACGCGATCCCCACCAGGGCCGAAATGAAGCTTTTGGCCACGGACATCGACATCCACTGAACGTCGCGGCCGCCCGTGAGCCAGTATTGCTCATGGCGGATGACGCCATCCTTCAGGACCAGCAGCGCCGCGGTGTGGGTTCCGCCAAGAAGGACGTGGAGGTTTCGCGTCGATCCCTCGAAGTCGTAGTCCGTGGGGAGTCCAACCGGCCGCCCCTCGGGAAATACGAACGGGTTCGCCGCCGCCGGCATTTCCGTTGTCGGCATCAGTTTCTGCATCCGGCAGAAGGTCTCGTACTGCGGCTCACCGGAGAACAGGCGCAACTGCGCCGCGGCGGGGGCCGCAGTGTCCTGGGTCATGGTCATTCCCTTCCTAAGTCCACGCTCGGTGTGTTCGCCACGTTCGCCTCAGGGCGCGATCCCGGGCAAGGCCATTCCGGCTGCCGCGACCACCGCGCCCGACCGCACCAGGGCGATGGCGGCGGCCATGTCGGGATGGAAATACCGGTCAACGTCGAGATACGGCACGGCCTCGCGGGTCAGGACCCGCACGGCTTCCAGGGCGGGGCTGGAGGTCAGCGGGGCGTGGAAGTCGCAGCCCTGGGCGGCGGCCAGAAGTTCGATGGCGACAACCGCCTTGGCGTTCTCAACCATGTCCAGCAGCCGGCGGGCGCCGTGGGCGGCCATGGAGACGTGGTCTTCCTGATTGGCCGATGTGGGAATGGAATCGACGCTGGCCGGATAGGCCTTCTGCTTGTTCTCCGACACCAGGGCCGCGGCCGTCACCTGGGGGATCATGAAGCCGGAGTTGAGGCCCGGGCGGGGGGTGAGGAAGGCCGGCAGGCCCGACAGAGCCGGATCCACCAGCATGGCGACGCGCCGCTCGGTCAGGGAACCGATCTCACAGATGGCCAGGGCGATGATGTCGGCGGCGAAGGCCACAGGCTCGGCATGGAAGTTGCCGCCGGAGAGGGCCTCGTCGGTCTCGGGGAAGATCAGCGGGTTGTCGGAAACGCCGTTGGCCTCGAACGCCAGGGTGCTGCCGGCCTGGCGCAGGATGTCCAGGGCCGCGCCCATGACCTGGGGCTGGCAGCGCAGGCAGTAGGGATCCTGGACGCGGGCGTCGCCGGTGCGATGGGAGTTGCGGATCGCCGAACTCGCCATCAGGCCGCGCAGCGCCTCGGCCACGACGATCTGCCCGGGCTGACGGCGCAGGGTGTGGATGCGCGGATCGAAGGGTGCGTCAGACCCCTTCGCCGCCTCGGTGGCCAGGGCGCCGGTGACCAGGGCGGTGCGGAACAGATCCTCGGTTTCGAACAGGGCGGCCAGGGCGTTGGCGGTGGAGAACTGCGTGCCGTTGAGCAGGGCCAGGCCCTCCTTGGGGCCGAGGGTCACAGGCGCCAGGCCGGAGTCGGCCAGGGCCTGGGCCGCCGGGACGCGTGCGCCGCCGACGAAGATCTCGCCGACGCCGATCATGTTCGCGGCCATGTGGGCGAGGGGGGCGAGATCGCCGGAGGCGCCCACGGAGCCCTTGCACGGGATCACCGGTGTCAGCCCTTTCACCAGCATCGCCTCAAGCAGGGCCAGTGTCCCCGGCGCCACGCCCGAGGCGCCCTGGGCGAGGCTGGTGAGTTTGAGGGCCAGCATCAGGCGGGCCATCGGCGCCGGCGAGGGGTCGCCGACTCCCGCCGCGTGGGAGAGCACGATGTTCCGCTGAAGGGTGGCCAAATCCTCGGCCTCGATACGCACGCCGGCCAGCTTTCCGAAGCCGGTGTTGATGCCATAGACCGGCTCGCCGCGCGCCAGGATGCGGGTGACGGCGGCGGCGCTTTCGGCGACAGCGCGCGCGCAGGCCGGATCGAGGCGGACGTCCGCGCCGCGATAGACGGCGCGCCAGGTGGCAAGTTCGACCTCGCCGGGGGTGAGAGTCAGTGGGTCCATCCCAAGTCTCCGGAAATGTGGGTGTCTCGGGATCGAATCCGGATCAGTACATCCGCTGGGTGTCGCCGCCATCCACGGCCAGCTGTGCGCCATTCACGAAGCTGGCGGCGTCAGAGCAGAGCCAGGCGATCGTCTCGGCCACTTCCTCGGCCTTGCCCAGTCGGTTCATGCTCGAATGGCGCAGGGTGAGGCTGCCGATGAAGTCGGGCGCTACATCGAGATAGGGATCGACCATCTCGGAGTGGAAGATGCCCGGGCAGACGACGTTCACGCGGATGCCCTTGTTAGCGTAGTCCACCGCGGCGGTCTTCGACAGGCCGATGACGCCGTGCTTGGCGGCGCAGTAGGGGGCGTGGCCCACGTCACTGGGCTTGTAGCCGTAGATCGACGAGACGTTCACGATGGCGCCGCGCTCATGGGCGAGCATGGCGCGGATCTCGTATTTCATGCACCGCCAGACCGCCTTGAGATTGGTCTCCAGCACGGCGTCCCAGTCGTCTTCCTCGATGTCGGCGATGGGAACCTGCGAGGGACCACCGATGCCGGCGGCGTTTACGCCGATGTCCAGCCGGCCGTAGCGGGCCACGGCGGCGGCCACCGCGGCCTCCACGTCTTCCGGGCGATTGACGTCGGTGCGCACGAAAAGCGCCTCGCCGCCGGCGTCGCGCAACTGACGCGCCACGGCCTCGCCCTGGTCCGCGCGTCGACCGGCGATGACGACCCTGCCGCCCTCGGCCGCGATGATCGCGGCGGCGGCCTTGCCGACCCCGGATGCGCCGCCGGTGATCAGCGCCACCTTGTTCTCAAAACGCTTCATGGTTCCCCCCAGGCTGGAAAGTCAGGCGCCGATGGTCACGGCCAGGCGCCGCTCGAGCAGATCGAGTTTGCTGGCCCGGACGCCGCCGAGACTCATGATCTCCGGGCCAAGCACCTGCCAGGTGTCGGAGGGGCCGTAGGCCGGCCAGGCGGGCAGTCCCGGGCCATTGGGATCGCCGCTTCGGGCGAAGTTGGTCCAGTAGGCGCCCATGGCGTCGGTCAAGGCGGCGTCACCGCTGGCGGGCGCGAACATCGGTCCATGGCTGTCGAAGACGAAGGGGATCTCGGCGGCATGGTAGGCGCCGGCGGTCGCGTTCTCGCCTGGCGGCGTACGGGTGAAGAAATATAGCCAGGCCTTGCGCCCAGCGGCCGTGTGCCGTTTGGCGAGGTGGCGGGCATGAACCCCGAACAGATCGTC
The DNA here is from genome assembly GCA_903872075.1 of uncultured Caulobacteraceae bacterium. Classification (GTDB taxonomy): domain Bacteria; phylum Pseudomonadota; class Alphaproteobacteria; order Caulobacterales; family Caulobacteraceae; genus Acaudatibacter; species Acaudatibacter aquilonius. The sequence goes on from CAIQJF010000046.1 coordinate 67,720, forward strand.
GCCAAGCATGTCCATTTCCGACCGGACCCAGTGATCGGGGTGATCGAGGCCGTAGAGGTCGATCAGGGCCTGGGCGTCGTCGCCATAGTAGGCGCGGAAGGCCGCCAGCCGCGCGGCCAGGTCCTTGGACGGGTTAGCCAGCGGGATCGTGGGGCCAAGAATGAAGGGGTAGAGCAGGGTCCCTTCATCGGCGTTGTATCCCAACAGAATGGGAACCGGCGCGATGGTCCCCTCGACAATGGCCCGCGCCACGGTGGTGGGCAGCACATGACCGTCGGCGCCTGGCATGAAGTCGCCGGTGCGCGGTGGATGGGTGAGCAGGGCCTTAAGAAGCGCGCCGGCTTCGATGGCGCGTAGCGTGGCTGCGTCGGCGCCGGCCGGCGCGAGGCCCGCGCCGGCCAGGAAGGCGTCGCCCACGGAATCGTCAATCCGGCGGTGATCGTAGGAATAGACGCCGCTTTGCAGGATGGCCTTGTGGAACAGGCCCCGCGCCAGGGGCGAGGCCATCAGTTCGCTCACCGATTGACCGCCGGCGCTCTCGCCGAAGATCGTGACATTGGCCGGATCTCCGCCGAAGGCGGCGATGTTGTCGCGCACCCAGGCGAGGGCCGCGACCAGATCCTGCAAGCCGTAGTTGCCCGACGCGCCCCAGGGGCTTTCGGCGGAGAGGGCGGGATGGGCGAAATAGCCGAAGACGTTCAGCCGGTAGTTGACGGTCACGAGCACCACGCCGCGCCGCGCCAGAGCGTCGGTCTGGTACCATTCGGCTGATCCACTGCCATTCTGATGGGCGCCGCCGTGGATCCACACCATCACCGGCGCCGGCGCGCCGGCGGCGAGATTGCTGGTGCGCACGTTGAGATAAAGGCAGTCCTCGCTCATCGTCGGGGCGGGCGCCGCGCGCAGCTGGGCGAGCTTCTCCTCCAGGGTTGCATCCTCGAACCCCTGGCCGCGCACCATGGACTGGAAATAGCCGCCTTCGCCGTCGTCGTGCTGCGGGCATTGCGGGCCGAAGTCGACGGCCTCGCGCACGCCGCTCCAGGACTTAGGCGCCTGCGGCGGCTTCCAGCGGAGATCGCCCACCGGCGGTTCGGCGAAGGGGACGCCGGCAAACAGCGCGATTCCACCGCCGCCATCGGTCCACCGGCCGCGCAAGGCGCCCTGCGCGACCCTCGCCGTCGGGGCGGTCGTGGATGGTTCGGTCATTGGGTCTCCCGCCGCCCGCAGGCCGGCAAATCTAGTGGGCCGCTGTCGCCAGTTCCGCCGCCACGGCGTCGCGCAGTTCGCGCTTGAGAATCTTGCCCGAGGCCGTGCGCGGCAAGGGCTCCGAAGCGACGCGGATGAAGCGCGGAATCTCGAATTTGGCCAGATGAGCGCCCAGGTAGTCGCGGATCTCGTCCGGATCGAGCCCGGGATCGCCGTGGACCGTGGCCCCGACCTCTTCACCCAGACGTTCGTCCGGGACGGCATAGACCGCCGCCTCATGGATGTGGGGATGGGTGAGCAAGGCCGCCTCGACCTGGCCGCAACCGATGTTCTCGCCGCCGCGGATGATCAGGTCCTTGATGCGGTCGACGATGAACAGATAGCCCTCGTCATCCAGATAGGCGACGTCGCCGGTGCGGAACCAGCCATCCTCGAACAGGGTCGCGTTGAGATCGTCGCGGTTCCAATAGCCGCGGAACAGGGCGGTACCGCGGATCAGAAGTTCGCCGCGTTCGTTGGGTCCTAGGACCTTGCCCTGCTCGTCGAGCACGCAGAGCTCCATGACCGCCGAGCAGCGGCCGGAACTGGCCGGCCGGGCCAGGTAATCGAGGCCGCCGATACCCGTGCCGATGGCGTTGGTTTCGGTCATCCCCCAGCCGGTGCCCGGCAGGGCCTTCACGAAGGAGGCCTCGATCTGCTTGACCTGTTCGGGCGCGCGGGGCGCGCCGCCGCCGCCGACGGCGGCCAGGGTGGAGAGATCGCGCTGGGTCTGGCGGGCCACGCGGACCAGGTCGCCGGTCATGGCGGCTGGGCCGGTGAAGCTGGTGATCCGTTCGCGCTCGATCAGTTCGGCGGCGTGTTCCGGATCCCACTTGAACATGCTTACCAGCCGTCGCTGGGTCCGGTAGGACTGAAGGTAGACCGCGTGCGAGCCGGTGGCGTGAAACAGCGGCACGCCCAGAAGGGTGGCGGGTTGTTCCGCTGGCTCGGGTATCTCGACACCCGCCGCGAGGGCCCCGGCGCGGACGTCGAGTTCCCAGGAGAACAGAGCGGTAATCACATTGCGGTGGGACGACACCACGCCCTTGGGAAATCCCGTGGAGCCGGAGGTGTAGAAGATGATTGCATCGTCCTCGGGGTGGATGGCGGCGGCCGGTGTCGGGACATCGCCGATGTCCGCCAGGAGGGCCTGCAGGTCTTCGGCGCGCTCGCCCGGATCGGCGACGCGGACGGAGATGACGCGGGTGGCGATAGCCGGATCGCAGTGGGCGAAACGCTCAAGGCGCTCGCGGTCGGCGAACATGACCTTGGCCCCGCAATCCTTCAGTCCGTAGTCCATTTCTTCCGGCTGCCAATGCGCGTTCATGGCCACGGCGACGGCCCCGATGGAGGTGGCCGCCTGGAAGGCCAGCACCCACTCGGGATAGTTGCGCATGGCGATGGCCACGCGGTCGCCCTTCCCGACGCCAAAACGCGTCACCAGCAGGTGAGCGATGCGATCGGCCTGGCGATGGGTCTCGGCGAAGGTCAGGCGTTCGTCCTGGAAGACCAGGAAGTCCTTATCGCTGACCGAGGCGTCGTAGAGATCGCGCAGGGTGGCCGGGGCGTTGACGAACACCTTCTGCGGCCGGCCGCGGATCTGTTGCGTTTCGAGAGCGTAGGGCTCGCCGCGAGCGGTGAGGGCCGCAAGCGCCTGGGCGCGGGTGAGCGTCGGGGGCGTGGTCACGTGAAGCTGGGTTCCTGAAGCGATGAAGGAGTCAGTCGGCCATCACGCCGCCGAGGCGTTCGGTGGCGGCGAGGAAGTCTTCCATGAAATCGTAGATCACCTGACGCGTGGTCTGGATCTCGTTCATGAGCCCGACGCCCTGTCCGACGAAGAAGGTGGCGAGTTCGCGGGCGCCGGGGTGACCTCCCTCGGCGAGTTTGGTGATCCGCGACAAGGCCGGCTCTGCGACGAGGCCCTGCAGGGGCATGGGCAGAGCCGCCGGCGCGGCGTCGGATTCCCAGGAGTCGGTCCAGGGCGAGCGAAGCTGACGCGAATATTTGCCGGTGCGGGCTTTTGAACGGACGGTGTCGCGGGAACTGGCCTCAACCAGCTTTTCCTTGATGACCTCCGAGGTGAAGGCCTCCTTGGTGGTCAGCCACATGGAGCCGGTCCAGGCGCCGTGCGCGCCCATGGCCATGCAGGCGGCGAGCTGGCGGCCCATGACGATGCCGCCGGCGGCGAGGATCGGGATATTGCCCATAGGCCTCACCGCCTCGACCACCTCGGGCACCAGGACCATGGTGGAGACATCGCCGCAGTGGCCGCCGGCCTCACCGCCGGCGACCACGAGGATGTCCACGCCGGCCGCGACCTGTTTCACCGCATGTTCCTTGGCGCCGACGAGGGCGGCGACGGCGACGCCGCGTTCCTTGCCCATTTCGATCATCCGCCGCGGCGGCGCGCCCAGGGCGTTGGCCACCAGCGCGACGGGGTGGGAGAAGATCACATCGAGGATGTCGTTAGCTTTGCTCTCATCGAGGAAGGCGTCGCTCTTGCGGACCTGGCGCTCATAGATCTCGCTGGGGTCGACGCCGAACTTGCTCATGATGTTCTCGGCGAAATGGCGGTGCGCTTCCGGCAGCAGGCGGTCCATGGACTGCGGGGTCGTTGACTGTTCGGCCATGGTGGCGGGCACGATGATATCGACGCCGTAGGGCTTGCCGCCCACGCGCTCGTCGATCCAGGAAAGCTCGAAATCCAGTTGTTCGGGCGTCAGGCCCGCCGCGCCCAGAACCCCGAAGCTGCCGGCCTTGCTGATCTCCACGATCACGTCACGGCAGTGATTGAAACCCACGAGCGGAAAGTCGACTCCGAGCATGTCGCAGATCGGCGATTTCATGATGCGGTATCCTCCATGGGGCGGTCTTTGCGCCTTTCCCGATCTCTCGCGCAGGCGCCGCCGGGGCGCAAGAGGCCCAGCGAGTTGAGCCGGCTGCCGAGGGCTTCTACAACGTCGCACCCGTCGCGTGTTTCCGCCGGCGGTGAGGCGACGGCCGGGAGGGAAAGCGATGGCGCGCGATGACGCCCAGACCGGTGGTGTCGATCCGCGCCGACGTCTTCCGGCCGTGGGGGTTCTTTGCGCCGATCCCGCAGCCAAACCCCTGATCGCGCAACACGGGTCAGAGGCCTTGGCCGAGGCGCTTCGCGGGGTGCTGGCCGATGCCAGAGCCGCCGTCCTGGATGCTGCAATGACGATCCCATCGCGTGAATCCCTGATCGCCGAGGCCGGCCAGATATTGGTCTCGCGGTCGCGGGAGACCCTGTTCGGGGTGATCAACGCCACGGGCGTGGTCATCCATACCAACCTCGGCCGCGCGCCCATGGCGCCGGAGGCGGTGGCGGCCATGACGGCGGCGGCCGGTTACGCCAACCTGGAATTCGACCTTCACGGCGGTCGCCGTGCGTCCCGGCACGACCATCTCGATCCGCTGATCGCGGAGATGACCGGCGCTGAGGCCGGGTTGGCGGTGAACAACGGCGCGGGCGCGGTGCTGTTGGCGCTGGCCGCCCTGGCGCCCGGCGCGCCGGTGATCGTCTCGCGCGGGGAGATGGTCGAGATCGGCGGCGGGTTCCGGGTGCCGGACATTGTGGTCCAGAGCGGCGCCCGTCTTGTGGAGGTGGGAACCACCAACCGCACCCACCTCAGCGACTACGAGCGGGCGCTGCGCGCGCACCCCGACGCCCGCGTGATCCTGCGCACCCATCCGAGCAATTTCCGCATCACCGGTTTCACGAGCGCGCCCTCAGCCGGGGAACTGGCGGCATTCGCCCACACGAACGGTCTCATCCTGATCGAAGACCTGGGTGGCGGCGCCCTCATCGACCTGGCGCCGTTCGGCATCGAAGGTGAGCCGATGGTGCAGGACAGCCTGCAAGCCGGAGTCGATCTGGTGGTGTTCAGTGGCGACAAGCTGTTGGGCGGGCCCCAGGCCGGGATCGCGGCGGGGCGGCGGCATCTCATCGACCAGCTTGCGGCGCATCCGCTCGCCCGCGCGCTCAGGATCGACAAGCTCTCCCTGGCGGCGCTGGCTGCCACCTTGCGGCTGTATCGGGCGCCGTCTGATCCATCCGCGCGCGTGCCGGTGCTGCGAATGCTCACTCAGCGGCTTCAGGCCATCCACGCCCGGGCTAGCGCGTTGGTGTTGCTGATCGCCGATGTCCCCGGTCTCATGGCCGACGGCAGCGATACCCTCGGCTACGCCGGCGGCGGAGCGATGCCCATGAACCCGCTGCCCAGCAGGGCGATCGCCCTGACGGCGGCAGGACTGAGCGCGCACGATCTCGCGCGCCGTTTGCGCCTCGGAACGCCTGGCGTGGTGGGCCGCATCGAACGCGACCGGGTGCTGATCGACCTGCGCACCGTGTCCGACGACGAGACCGCCGCTGTGGCGGCGGCGATCCGCGCCGCGGTCAGACCGTGAGAGCGTCGATCACCGCCTGAAGGGCGGTGCGGGCCTTTTCCCGCATCTCCTCGTCGGTGGCGTCCTGGATCGGATGGTCGACGAGCACATAGCGCGCGCCATTCATCCCCAGCGCCTTTCGCTGGACTTCCGCGGCCTCGGCGAATTCGCTGGAGGCGATGGATACGGCGGGAAGTCCCTGGATTTCGAACCATACAGTGTCGTGCAGACTGCACGTCGTGCATGAGCCTCAATCGGCCAGGGCTTCGACCAGGAAATCGCATTCCGAGGCGATCTTCTGGCGAAGATCGGTGGGGCAGGGCTTGGTGAAGGTCGGCTTTTCGTATCGCTTCACCTGGGCGTCGGGGAACCGGGCCGACAGCAGCCGGTCCAGTTCGTCCAGCAGCACATTGCCGCGGGGTTTGCGGATATCCATCAGCCCGATCACACCGGAAACCTTGCCCGTGCGCGGGGTGATCTGTCGCTCGACGGGAACGCGCTCGTCCGTCGGGTCCAATATGGTCGTCATTGACGTCCTCCCTCAGATGGCCGTGAGGCTATCAGCATTCGATTTTCCTGGAAACCGAGGCCGAGCCCATGGCGCCCGTCGCCCAGCCGTAGAAGGCGGCGGAGAATTTGCCGGCGTCGGAGCCGGCCACGACGATGTGGATGTAGTCGTGGCTGGCGAATTTCGGGGCGGGCGATTCGAGTTGGGCGGCGGTCATTTTGGCGGCTGAGGCGGCCGGAATGCCGGCGCCTGAGACGCCGTTGGCCACCATCTCGCGCAGAGGCCGGGTTGTGACCTCCTGAATCCGATCACGCAGCCGGGTCTTGGAATAGGGGCCGGCGCTGAGCAGCGACTTGGCGTGTTCGGGGCAGACCACCAGCAGGGCGTCCACGGGCATCCTGTGGATCTTCGACAGGAACACGCCTTCCAGGCCCAGGCCCAGGGACCCCGCGACCTGATCCGGCTCGCGGGATTCCTGGTCGACGATCTGAACCGGGCCGCTGGTCATGGCGAAGGCGGTGACCACCGAGTCCTCGCGCTTGAAGCCCCGCTCCACGTGCAGGGGATCCCAGGGCGAGCCTTCCTCCCATTCGGCGAAGCACATGGTGAATTTCATCGGTGTGCTGAGGGTCGAGCGATCTACGCCGCCCGGCTTGGCGCCGCCGACGTTGCGCACCACCAGCCTCAGGGCTCGGCCGATGGTGGCGTTGGCCCGGTTGTCCGTTCCGAGGGCGGCCAGCCGCATGTTCATGCCGATGCGGTTGCGGATTGGCCCGTTCACGACCAGCACCGGGGATGCGCCCATGGTGGTGGCCGCTACGCCATGCATATTGAACTCGTCCGTACACACCGCTTCGAGGGCGGCAATGACCACCGGCAGATATTCCGGACGGCAGCCAGCCATGACGGCGTTGATGGCGACCTTCTCGACCGTGGCCGGGGCCATGTTCGGCGGCACGATGGCGACGATATCCTGGGGTCCTCTCGGTGTTCCGCGCAGCATGCGCAGCACGCGTTCCGGGGTGGGCGGCACCAGGGGCAGGCCGTCGCTGAACCCCTGATCGAACATGAACTCGGCAATGTCGTCGGCCTCGCCGATCTCGATCCGCCGGGCCCGGATGGGGCTGTTGGACGCCTCGGCCTGAAGTCGGTCGTTGATGTCCGGATCGAGGTGTTTTGAGCCGCAGCCCGGCTGCCACTTCGGCAGGCTCTCCCAGTCGATCTGGGCGGGCGGGGCGTCGAGGTCGACGGCGATGCGGTCGGCCAGATCCTGCCATTCCTGGCGGACGAAACCCTCGGTGCGCGCGATCGCGACTCCTTCGGCGTCGGTCCAGAACGCGGCCGGGACGATCTCGAAGTCCCAGGCGAAAGACGTCTTGCAGCTGCTGTCGTCCAGGAAGGGCAGGGTGAGGCCATGGCGGTCGATGAGGATGTGGTTGCCCTCCGCCGACTGCCCGACAACCCAGATATCCGCGCGGTCACCCCATTGGTTGTGGAACGCCTGCAGGACCGGCGCGGCCAGATTGCAGGTGTGGCAGTCTTCCTTGACGAAGCAGACCAGGGCGCGGCGGCCGGTCGGGAAGGCGCGGTCGCCGCCGGCGAGATCCGATAGAGAGAAGGGGGGCATGGCGCCTGTCATTGTGCGGTCCTCACCGTCGTTTCTTCTTCAACCGTGGGCCTGGACCCGTCCGGATGGCGGAGGTGGATGGGAATCGAACCCACCACACGCCTTTTGGACGTGTCACTGGTTTTGAAGACCAGGGAAGCCACCAGACTCCAGTCACCTCCATCCTCAGCCGACAGTAGGGGGAAATCAGTGGTCCTGCGAAGCGGTTTTAACTGGAAGCAGCCAATCCCGCCGTCGCCGGCCCGGCGGCCATGGTCTCGCGGACGTCGCCGTCACGGCGAGTCAGGCCCTGGCCGTCGAAGTGCTCGAGCAGCGGGACGATGAATTTGCGCGACGTGGCCAGCGCCTCTCGCGCCTCGCCGGTCGTGAAGGTCGCCGGGGATGGAAAGCGCTCTCTCAGTTGTTCAGCCGCCGCCGCCAGGGCCTCCCGGTGAAACACAAGCGTCTGACGCAGGGCGACATTCCGCAGCGAGACGGCACGGCCAAGGTCGACAAGCAGGGCCAGAAGATCCTCGCCCTCCGGCTCCCTTCCCGACAGCACCGCTGGATCGCGCGGTGAGACGCCGCCCTGCCGCAACGCGGCCTCCATGGCCTCAAGCCGGGCGAGCGTGACTGCAGGCAAAGACCTGAGCGGATCGTGTCCGACCAGTGACACCTGGGCGCCGACGAGTGTGATGCGTCCGTCGGACGCCAGCACACGTTCCACGTGGGCGATCACATCGCGCGCGCCCAGAGTCGCCAGACCGCTCCGGACCTTCGCCGCCGGCGCCAAGAGGCGGATCGGCGCGGCCTCGTGGGCGGCGACCAGCGCGGCGAGATAGGCGTCGCGGATCTCAGCGATCAGCGTGCGGGGGGCCAGTCGGCCATCGCCCAGGTCATCGAACTGCGCGGCCAGATTCGCTGTCACGACCGCCTCGGATTGCCGCGCCAGGCGGGCGAGTTCGCGGATGGCGATGACACCGCCGTCGCGCGCGGCCATCGCCGTGGCAATGCGTTCCGGGTTGGCGGTCACTGCCGCCTCAAGAACGCTCTGACGGAGGCTGTTCCGCCCACGGCCCGGCGAGGCCGCGGGATCGATGATCTCGACCCCGCCGACGGTCTCCGCGGGGGAGAGGCGGCGAAGGACGCCGCGCTGACCGGCGAAGGCGATGACGGGCGCGTTGAACCGCAGTTGCGCCATCCCGTGTGCGCCGGCCGGCAGGGTCTTCGCGCCGAGCAACCTGACGCTCGCCGTGGCGCGCGCCGTCCCCCACATCAGGCGTAACTCCTCCAGATGTTTGATGGGCCGCGCTGAGTGGTCCGCCACCGTGATCAGAACGTCCATCTGTTCCGAAGCCTCGAAGAGGCCGGCGGCGCAAAGCACGTCGCCGGTCCGCACGTCGTCCACGCCAACGCCGCGCAGGCCGACCGCGACGCGGCCGCCCGGCGGCGCCTCGGCGACGGCGGCGCCGTGAACCTGAATCTGGCGCACGCTGGCCGGATGGCCGCCAGGCAGCAGGACCGCCGCGTCCGCGGCTTTGAGAGGCGCGCCCTGCAGCGTGCCGGTGACAATCGTTCCGGCGCCGGTGACGCTGAAAGCGCGGTCGATGGATAGAAAGGCGCCAGGCAGGGTTGCAGGCGGGGGAATGCGAACGTGAAGAGCTTCGAGCGCCAGATCGATTGTCCCGAGGCTCTCCCGGGTGGTCGCGGAGCAAAAGACGATGGGCTCGCCGGCGAGAAATGTGCCCGCGAGCCCGTCTTCGACCTTAGCCCGCACCGTCGCCTCTTCGCCCGGCGCCAGCAGATCGGACTTTGTCACGGCCACGACTCCGGCGCGGATACCGAGCAATGTCGCGATCTGAAGGTGTTCCCAGGTCTGCGGCGCGAAGCCTTCCGTGGCCGAGACGACGAGCAGGACGGCCCGCGCGCCCGTGGCGCCCGACACCATGGCGCGAATGAAGTCCTCATGGCCCGGAGAGTCGATCAGGTCGACGGTCCCCGAAGGATAGTCCCGCCAGGCGAATCCGAGGGTGATGGAGAGGCCGCGGTCGCGTTCTTCCTTCAGCCGGTCGGTCTCGATCCCGGTCAGGGCGCGCACGAGGGCCGTTTTGCCGTGATTGACGTGGCCGATCACGGCGACGGTCAGGGGCGAGGCGGCGACGCTGGTCATTGTAACCTGACAGTGGCGCGGCGGCTGTCCCAGCGCCAGTCTCGACGAACCCGGTCTCAGCGTGAACCGTCACGGGCGCCGGCCCGCAGCGCCGCGCCGACGGGCTCGGCCTCAGGCCCGATGACCAGATGGACAGAGAGGCCCGTGGCGCCGGATGTCGCCAGAACGCCGGCGGCCCGCATCAGATGATCGAGATCGGGTACGGCGCGCCGCAGGGTGATCAGGAGCCGGGTCGACGCCGTCCGCACCTCGGCGAGATTGTCCGACCCGCCCAAGCCATCCAGCAGGGCGCCGATGTCGATAGGCGTGGCGTGTTCCTGGCGTGACGCAGGCGCGGCCCGCGCGCCCGCCCGGTCCACAGCCGCGCGAATCTCGCCGGCGATGATGTCGGCCAGCGGACCCAGGATGACCTGCAGGGCGTGTTCGGACGGCCGGACGAGAGCCTTGGCCCCGAGCCGTTTGAGCGCAGACTCATCGACGGCGCCCTGGGAGGCCACGGTCAGTCGCAGGCGCGTGGTGCAGGCGTCGAGACTCTGAAGGTTGGCAGGTCCGCCGAGGGCGACGAGGAACGCATCGGCCCGACCGGTGTGGCTGTCAGATGGTCGCTCCGCCGGGACTCCGGCGATCACGGGAAGCGCCTCCCGCCCCGGCGTCTTCAGGTCGAACCAGCCGATCGCGGCGCGGAAGACGGCGTAGTAGAGCGCGAAATAGGTCGCGCCGACCGGCAGCAGCAGCCATGGCCGGGTCGAGATCCGAAAGTTGATCAGATAGTCGAACAGCCCGGCCGAGAAGGAGAAGCCGAGCTTCACGCCCAGGTGGCTGAGAATCACGAAGGCCAGGCCCGTGAGCAGCATGTGGGCGACGAACAGCGCGGGGGCCAGGAACATGAAGCTGAATTCCACGGGCTCCGTCACACCGGTGAGGAAGGAGGTCAGGGCCATGGAGGCGAGCATGCCGCCGACCTCGGCGCGGCGTTCGCGCGCCGCGGCGTGGTACATGGCCAGGCAGGCCGCCGGCAGGCCGAACATCATCACCGGGAAGAAGCCGGCCATGAAGCCGCCTGCGCTGGGGTCTCCCGCGAAGAAGCGCTTCAGATCGCCGGTCGCTCCATGGAAATCGCCCACCAGGAACCAGGCGACGTTGTTCAGGATATGGTGCAGGCCGGTGATGATCAGCAGCCTGTTGAGCGCGCCGTAAAGAAACAGCCCCCAGTCGCCGGCGCCGACGACCGCGTGGCCGAGGCCCATCAGGCCCTCATGCAGCGCCTGAAAAGCGGCGGCGACGCCCAAGGCCATGACCGCGCCGGCCAGGCCCATCAGGATGGGGACGAACCGCCGTCCGCCAAAGAAGGCCAGGTAGTCGGGCAGGCGGATGTCGCTGAATCGGTTGTAGGCGATCCCGGCCAGCACGCCCGACACCACGCCGATGGGAACGCTGAGGTCATGGATGGCCTGGTCGCGGAAGTCGGCGGCGATGAGGTCGGCGAGGTGCGGGTCAAGGCCTGTTGCTGCCGCAGGCGCCTGCAGCAGCGCCCGCGCGCCGCCGCTGGCCACCACGAAGGACACCGCGCCGGCCAGACCGGCCGCGCCATGGTTATCGCGCGCCAGACCGACCGCGGCGCCGATGGCGAACAGCAGGCCCAGGTTATCGAAGATCGCGCCGCCGGCCGCGCCGAGGAAGGCGAGGTCCAGCCCTGGGATCAGATGCGCGACGGGCCCGGCGATATCCGGCTGGCCCAGGCGCAGGAGAATGCCCGCCACCGGCAGAACCGCGATCGGCAGCATCAGGGCGCGCCCAAGTGACTGCAGCCTGTCCATGATCGCCATGTTCAGCTCCTCTCCGGGGGCGGCGCCGTTGCGTCACGCGCCAGCGCCCGCACCTCGGCCGCCGAACCCGCCTCAAGCGCGCGCGCGGCGAGAGTCTCACAATCGGGGATCCGCAGCCGCGCCAACTGCCGCTTAACATCGGCAATGGCGGCGGGTGCGCAGGACAGCCGCCGCACGCCAAGACCCAGAAGCACCGCCGCCCCGAGCGGATCGGAGGCGAGACCGCCGCAGACGGTCAGCGGCGTGCCGTGGCTTGCGGCTCCCCGGACGGTCTGGGCGATGGCGCGCAGGACGGCGGGATCGAAGGCGTCCGCGGCCACCTCGCCGGGGCCGCCGCCGCCCGCGCGGTCGGCGGCGAGGACATACTGGGCGAGATCGTTCGTGCCGATCGAGAAGAAATCGGCCTCGGCCGCCAGACGCTCGGCGTCGAACACCGCCGCCGGGGTCTCGATCATGATTCCGAGCGGCGGGGCCGAGGCGCGGCCGTTCTCGCGGCAGGCCTGCTCCAGGGCGGCGCGAACCTGGCGAAGTTCGCGTACGCTCGTGATCATCGGCGCCATGACGGAAACGTCGGCCTCCGGCGGCAAGGCGGCGATGGCGCGAAGCTGAGTGGCCAGCAGGTCCGGCCGGGCGAGTCCGACCCGTATGCCCCGGCGTCCCAGGGCCGGGTTCGCTTCGCGAGGGAAGGGCAGCCAAGGCAGTGGCTTGTCGGCCCCGGCGTCGAGCGTGCGGATGACCAGGGGGCGTCCGCCGAGGCCCGCGATCACCCGCGCATAGGCCTCGCGCTGCGCCGTCTCCGAGGGTGGACCCAGCGCCTGCATGAAGAGGAACTCGGTTCGCAGGAGGCCGCAACCCTCGGCGCCGAGGCGCACCGCGGTCTCAGCTTCGTCCGCCGCGCCGAGATTGGCGAGAACGGTGATGCGAATCCCATCGGCTGTGGCCGCCGGGCCAACGGCCGAGCACTCAAGCGGAATCGCCGTCGCGGTGGCGGGCGTATCCACGGCCCTCGGATCCACAGGCGACAGGCGCCCAGCGCCGGCGTCGAGGGTCATCACCGCCCCATCGGTCAGGCGCATCACGGCCGAGCCGGCCGACACCACCATGGGCAGGCCCAGCGCCGCCGCGATGAGGGCGACGTGCGCCGTCGGACCGCTTTCCGCCAGGCACACGCCCGTCAGACCCGCGGTCGACAGGCGCGACAGAGCAGATGGCGGCAGGTCGCGGGCCGTGAGGATGGCCCCGGCCGGCGGGAGCGCTCCGAACGCGGCGGCCTCATCACCGTCAGCCAACGCGTGCAACACGCGCTCGCTGACGTCGCGCAGATCGGCGGCGCGCGCGGCGAGTCGCGTATCGGCCAGCCGCGCCAGGCGCGTGGCCACGGCCTCCGTGGCGTCGCGCCACGCCGCACCGGCCGGCGTCCCCGCCGCGATGCGCGACAGCGCGTCATCCCTCAGGGCGGGGTCCTCCGCCAGCCCCAGATGCGCCGCCAGAACGCCGGCCAGGGGCGAGCCCGCCGGGGCCCAGGCCGCGTCGGCGGTCAGATCCTTTGCGGCCCTCTGCAACGCCATCACCAGCCGGCCGGCTTCCCAGTCCGGCGCGCCCACATTGCGGTCGGCGGCGTGGGCGGAGTGCGGCGTCCACCGATGGATCGGGCCGGTTCCAACCCCGGGCGCGGCGCAGAGACCCAGGATGACGCCTGGCCCCGCAGCGTTCGCGACGACGGGCGGCGACGCCACGGAATCCGTCCGGATCTCGGATCCAGCGGCCGTATCGTCCAGGAACGCTGCGACGGCCTCCATGGCGGCGTGCCGCTCCTCCCCCATGATCCGTACCGTCACCTCTGCATGGCGCCCTAGGCCAAGGGCCATGATGGCCGAGGGGCTGAGCAGGCTGGCGGTCTGGCCGTCGTCGCGGGTCAGGACGCCCTCGGCGCCATGGGCGCGAACGATCCGGGCGAGGGCGGCGGCCGGCCGGGCGTGAAGGCCGTGCGGGAGGGCCACCGCGAGTCTTCGTTCCGCGATCGTCTGCGCTGGCGCGGCAGGGGCGGCGCTTGTGACCGGGCGTCCCCGCAAGCGGAACAGCGTAGCTCCCGCCTGGATGGCAGCGTCCGAGATCGCCTGTTCCAGCTTGAAGCCGGCGGCGTCGACGAGGACAACCGGACTGACCAGGCTTGGCGCGGCGCGTGCGACAGTGTCGAGGTCGAAGCGGATCAGCACCTGCCCCCTGGCGACCGTGTCTCCTGGCGAGACCACGGCCTCGAAACCACGCCCGGCCAGTTCAACCGTATCGACGCCCACGTGGATAAGGACCTCGGGCCCGGCGGCGTGCCGGAGGACGACGGCGTGATGGGCCGCATGGAGGGTGACGACCTCGCCGTCGAAGGGTGCGAGCAGCTCTCCGGCCACTGGATCGAGGGCGACGCCGGGACCAAGCGCGCCGCTGGCGAACGCCGCGTCCGGGGTGGCGGCCAGCGGCCAGACCCAGCCCGACAGGGGCGATCCCACGTCGATCACGACCTCCGTCCGGTCGGTCATGCGGCGAGATCCCCCGTTCCGTCCTTGGCCGGCGTCTCTGGACGACGGCGCGCGAGCGTGACTTAAACCAGCCTCGCCGGGGGAGCGGAAGGCGCCGCCGCCGACCGCCCGGCGAAATCGACAGGGTGCGGATATCGATGGCGAAGATCGGTCTGGAAGTGTGTGTGGATGGCCCGGCCGGCCTGATGGCGGCCGTGCGCGGCGGGGCGAGCCGGATCGAGCTCTGCTCGGCCTTGGCGCTCGGCGGCCTGACCCCATCGCCCGGCTTCATGCGGCTGGCAGCGTCCGCCGGCGTCGGCGCCTATCCGATGCTGCGGCCCCATCCGGGTCCCTTCGTCTATGACCGCGCCGATCTGGATGTGATCCGGGGTGATCTGGACGCCGTGAAGGCGTCCGGACTGTCGGGGGCGGTGATCGGCGCGAACCTTGTCTCCGGCGCGCTGAATGTCGCCGGGCTTGAGGTGCTTTGCGCGCACGCGTCGGGTCTTGGCCTGAAGCTCACCCTGCACAGGGCCTTCGATCTGGTCCCCGATCAGGCTGAGGCGCTGAATCAGGCGATTTCCCTGGGATTCGAACGTGTCCTGACCTCCGGCGGCGCGCGCACCGCGCCGGAGGGGGCAGAGCAGATTGCCGCCCTGGTGGCGCAGGCCGCCGGACGGATCAGCATCATGCCGGGGTCGGGCCTGACACCAGCCACTCTGGCGGAGGTCATGCGCCGTACGGGCGCGCCGGAGGCCCATGGGTCCTGCGGGCAGGCGGCGGGCGTGCGGGGTTTGACGGCCGCGCATGCGACGCAGGCCGAACTGCTGGGCTTCATCGGACCGCGAGACCGCGAGACCGATCAGGCTGCTGTGGCGGCAATGGTTTCGATCCTGGCCGATATCGCCGCCGAACGGGCGGCGCCGTGACAGCGAGGCGATCCGGCGTCCAATCATCGGCTCAGCCATCGGCGATTTATGTTCAGGCAGTTCCCCACCTGGATAGAAAACCGCATGCGCCTTTGAGTCATGGTCGCCGGGGAACATGCTGATAACACCGGAAAATGTCCAATGTTTCTGACGAGATGAAATCCCTGTCGAAGCATTTACTCCGCTCCTAAAGCGCAGCATGATCGATATTGGAGGGGGCAGCACGAATCCAGGAGGAGCGTGATGCGTCGTTTCCAGTTGGCCTGTGGCGTTTTGGCTTTGTCGTTGCTTTCCGCAAGGCCGGCGCTTGCGGATGGGGGCATGTCCGCCGCCTTGGCGGTCGCCAAATATACGTTCAAATTCCTCAGTTCAGCGTCGAGCAATGCCTCCGCGCAGGTCTATGCGACCGCCGTCTCCACAGTTGGCGTCGATAACAAGGAAGATCATGACACGGGATTCTTCAGCGCCACCGCGGACATAACCGCCACATCGGGCGACCTCGCTCAGCAACGCAGCTATGGTTACGCCCGCTATCATTTCCTCGATCCCAACGAAGAAGTTGTGAGCTACAAACCCGTGACTCTGCGCGGACCTCAAGGTATCTCAACTGATGCAAGCGCAAAGACACACGTTAAAGGTGTCCTTCAAGTCCTGGTTGAGACACTTTCAAGGCCGACGGTCGGCTTATCTCAGGTCGACAGTGGCGTCGGTGACTTCACGGCGCCTATTCACCTGAGTTTCGACCTTGACGGCCTTTCGTCCTACTCTTTTGATGTGTCGATCGAAGGTGAGGACGGAAGCGTGCTTGATCTGGCGACCGGTTCGGCCGGCAAGAACGGGAAATCCATTTCGTTACCCCTTCTGCGGATGACAGATCCCGTCTTGGCCGCTCAGATCGAACAACAATATCTCAATGCTGTTTCGGGCAGAGGTTCGGTGTCCTTCTACCTAGGCCAAGGCCTCTTGCCGAACGGCGCGGACGGAAACCCCGGTCTACCCGTGAGCTATGCGCTCGGGTCAGCCTTCAGCCTGAACTCCGAGCTCGACGCTGATCATGCGCAGGCCATCCCTGAGCCTCGCGCCTGGGCGATGCTGCTGCTCGGCGTTGCGTTGACCGGAGCGGTGTTGCGGCGGCGAAAGTCTCCCCTGACGGCCACCTGGCGGTCGGCCATTCCTAGGTCGTCGTCGCGCGGTCCCGTCCAAATCTGAACGCCGCATAGAGGGCGATCGCGCCGGCCAGGCTGAAGAGACCCGAGAGAATCTCCGGCCGCCGCTCGGGGATCAGCAGCATGGCGATCATCACCCCGACCATGGCCGCGACGGTGGCGTAACTGAGATAGGGAAACAGCCAGATCCGGAGTTTCAGACGCTCCGGCGCGGTCTTCTCCAGCTTATGGCGCAGGCGGATGTGGGCCAGGGCGGTGATCAGATAGATCACGAGCATGACCGAGCCGGTGGCGTTGACCAGGAAGGCGAACACCCGCTCGGGTGACAGAACCGAGGCGTAGATGCCGACGTAGCCGACCAGGCTGGAAAACAGGATGGCGCGCACCGGTACGCGGCGGATGTTCAGCCGCACCAGCGCCTTGGGCGCATCACCTCTGGCTGCCAGGGTGAACAGCACGCGCGAGGTGACGTAGATCGCCGAATTCAGGCAGGAGAGCACGGCGGTGAGCACGATGAGCTTCATGCCGAACGCCGCCGCCGGGATCTTCATGGCCTCCAGGGCGACGGTGAACGGCGAGTCGCCGGAATGGATCTGGTTCCACGGCACGATCATCACGATCAGGCTGATGGAGCCGATGTAGAACAGCATGATCCGCAGGATCACCGAGCCGGTCATCCGGGCCACGGCCTTGTCGCCGTCGGGGCTCTCGGCGGCGGCGATGGTGGCGATTTCAGCCCCGCAGAGGGCGAGGATCACGCTGACCACGCCGCTGAACATGGCCGCCGGCCCGAAGGGCGAGAAGCCGCCGTGGCTGGTGAGGTTGGCGACCTTCGACGTCGGATCGTGCCCGAGCACGAAGGACAGGCCGACGACGATGAAGGCGACGATGGCCGCCACCTTGATCGAGGCGAACCAGAATTCGAACTCGCCGTAGGAGCGGGTCGAGAGCAGGTTCACGGCCGTGAGGCTGGCCAGCAGGGCCCAGCCGATCACCCAGACAGGAAAGCCTGGCAGCCAGTCATGGATGATCCGGGCGCCGGCGAGGGCCTCGATGGCCGCGATCACCGCCCAGTTGAACCAGTAGAGCCAGCCGCTGGTGAAGCCGGCCCAGTTGCCGAGCCCTTCGCGGGCGAATTCGGTGAAGGCGCCGATATGCGGATGGGCCACCGCCATCTCGCTGAGCATGCGCATGACCACCAGGATCATCAGGCCGGCGAGGCCGTAGGACACGACGATGGCCGGACCGGTTGTCGAGATGGAGGCGCTGGAGCCGACGAAGAGTCCGGCGCCGATGATCCCGCCGATGGTGATCATGGTCACATGGCGCGGACGAAGCGACTTGCCGAGTTGATGGGCGTCGTCGGCCGCGGCCTGGATCGTACTCATCTTAGGACTTCCCCCAACCTGTCGAACGCCACGCCCAAGGGCGCGGCCGCGTACAGGTTCATAGTCGCCTGGCGGAAATCACAACAGGGGAGGCGGAGCGCGCGGGGCGGAAATGTCCGTCCCGCGCGTCCGGCAGGCTTGATGCAGGTCGGTTCAGCGTCCGATCTGGGCGAAGCGCTTGTCGAGGATGTCGTCGGCCTGCTTCATGATGTTGCGGACCACTTCGGCGCAGGTCGGGATGTCGTGGATCAGGGCCTGGCTCTGGCCGGTGGTCCAGATGCCGCCGTCGAGATCGCCGTCGCGCAGGACGTTCTCCCGACCGCGCACGCCGGCCATCAGTTCACGCACCTCGGCGAAGGTCTTGGTGGTGTCCCTCTGGATTTCCGCCACCTGCTCGGAGATGGCGTTACGGGCGACGCGGGCGGTGTTGCGCAGCGAGCGGCCGACGAGAACGGTGTCCCGCTCGGTGTTGGCGACGATGGCCTTCTTGACGTTGTCGTGGATCTTGGCCTCGACCGTGGCGAGGAAGCGGGTGCCCATGTTCACGCCTTCGGCGCCCAGAGCGAGGGCGGCGATGAGGCTGCGGCCGTCGGCCATGCCGCCCGAGGCGATCACCGGCACGTCGACCGCGTCGACGGTGGCGGGCAGCAGCACCACCAGGCCGATGTCGTCCTCGCCCGGGTGACCGGCGCATTCGAAGCCGTCGATGCTGATCACATCGACGCCATGCTTCACGGCCGACACAGAGTGACGGACGGAGGTGCATTTGTGGATCACCTTGACGCCGTGTTCCTTGAACCGGGGCAGGTGGTCGGTCGGCGCCCGGCCGGCGGTTTCGACGATCTTGATGCCCGAAGCGATGATCGCCTCGCGATATTCGTCATACGGAATGGGATTGATCGACGGCAGCAGGGTGAGGTTCACGCCGAACGGCTTGTCGGTAAGGGCCTGGGTCTTTTCGATTTCCGCCAGCAGTTCGGCGCCCGAGGCGAACATGTGGGCGGTGAGGAAGCCGAGCGCGCCGGCGTTGGCGACCGCAGCCACCAGATCGGCGTAGCCGACGCCGGTCATGCCGCCCATGACGATCGGCGTTTCGACGCCGAACATTTCGGTGATGCGAGTCTTCATTCCTGAGGTCTTTCCCTGGGTGTTTCCTAGTCAGGCGAAATAGGGCAGGCGGGGCGGCGCGTCCAGCAGGTCTGTGCGTGTGGCCAATGGTCGCCGGGGTCGACGTTATTCAGCGATCGGGGGGCCCGCCACCTTCCGGATCGCGCTCACTGTGGCGAGTGTCAGGGCTCGGTAGGCCTCGCGGGCCGCGGCGGATGTCATGTCCGTTTCGGCCATTTCCCAGAGGCGCCTGGCCCCGAAATTGCTGCAGACTCCCCGGATTGCATGGCGGGCGAGGCGCATGGCTTCGCTGTCACCGGCATCCCAGGCCGCCATCAGCCGGTCGGTCCAGGCGCCGAGATCGTGGCTGATCGCGGCGAGCAGCTGTCCGGCGACCTCGGCGTCGAGATAGTCGAACTGTTCCCGGGTGAACGCCTCGTCGATCAGGCTCACGAATCTGCGGCCCGCGTGTTCGCGTCGCGCAAGACGTCGCTCAGGATTCTCAGAAGGTCCCTCGGTACGATCGGCTTGCTGGCGCTGGCGACCGCGCCGGCCTCCATCATCGGCGCCAGTTCCTCCGGCCGGGCATACGCCGTCAAGGCGACGATGGGCACGTCCCGGACCGGCGCCGGCAGGGCGCGTATGGCGCGGGTGGCCGTGGCGCCATCCATCCGGGGCATCGCCATGTCCATCAGCACCAGATCAAAACCGCCTTCGGACGCAGCCTTGACCGCCGCCTCGCCATCGTTGACCAGCACCACGTCGCAGCCGAGCTTGCGAAGGTGGCCTTGCACAACGATGCGGTTGGTCTCGACGTCCTCGGCCACCAGGATTCTCGGCCGGCGCCCGTTGAGGTCGACGAGTGTGCCCGGGCCCCGAGCGGCGAGCTTCTCTGGGCGCGCGACCACCGCACACGGAAATTCGAACCAGAAGAGGCTCCCGGGAGAAGCGTCCTCCATCCCTATGTCGCCGCCCATCACTTCGATGATGCGGCGGCAGATGGCGAGACCCAGCCCGGCCCCTCCGGGCGCGGACCCCGGGGTCTGCAGTTGCCCGAACACCTCGAACAGTTCGGCGCGGCGATCAGGCGGCACGCCGAGGCCGGTGTCGCGCACCTCGACGCGGAAGTGGCCCCCAGGCTCATATCTGGCGCGAAGCGTTACCCCGCCTACGGACGTATATTTGATGGCGTTGCTGAGCAGGTTGTCGATGAGCTGGCGAACGCGCACGCGATCGACCAGGACCCAGTCGGGTACGGACCCGTCCACGGCGGCGTCGAGGGTGAGCCGTTTTTCGCCCGCCACGTGTCGCCAGAACGATACACCTTCCGTCAGAAGCCGCTTCAGGTCGGTCGGGCGGGGGTTGAGCTGGAAGCGGCCGGCCTCGGCCCTTGCGATGTCGATGATGTCGTCAAGCAGCACTCGAAGTTGATGGCCGCTCGAGCGGGCCAGGGAGAGTGTCTGGCGCTGGTCGGCCGTGAGGCTGTCCTCGTCCAGTAGCGCCAGCATGCCGATGACTCCATTCAGCGGCGTGCGGATGTCGTGGCTCATCATGGCCAGAAACCGGGACTTGGCCGCGTTGGCGCGCTCGGCGTTTTCACGCGCCTGGGTCAGCTCCGCATTCAGCCGTTGAAGATCCGCCAACTGAAGTTGCTCGCGTTCGCGCAAGTCCGCCGCGTCGGCGGCGGCCTGATGCTGGCGGGTGACATCCTGAATCGTGCCGAGAATGAGCGCGGGGGCGGCGCTCTGGTCCAGCTGCATCTGGGCCATGGCGCGGAGCCAGCGCTGACCTGAGCCACCGCGACCGCCTCTGGCGCAAAACTCAATGACGTGATCGTCGCCGGGATTCAGTTCGCCAGCTATGGTACGATAGACCCAGTCGATGACCAGGGCCCGGTCCTTCGGACAAACCCGTCGCAGAAGTTGGCGGCGGCCGATCAGGCCGTCGGTGCGGTCGACGCCGAACATGACATAGACCTGCGGCGAGACCTCCAGCCGCCGGGCCTTCACATCCCAGATCACGGTGCCAAATCCCGGGACCCTCTGGGCTTCGAGCAACTGACGCCGCCGCAACCCCAGGTCCGCCATCAGGTCGTCTTTGCGCGCCTCAAGTTCCTCATTGGCCTTTGCGAGAATCCGCCTCTTCTTTTCCAGCAGCGACTCTGCTTCGGCGCGAGCCCTCTCCGACCGTGCCAGCCGTCGTTCGAGCAGGCCGATTCGCGCCGACAAGTGGTCGGCGCCGACCGCACTCGCGCCGCCGTCCGCCGTCAATGCCGGGAGGGACGTCACCTGCATGGCGCCCAACCCGTCAGGCCGCCACGGAGGCGGGGCGGGCCGCAGCCCGGACGATGAAGCGGGCGGCATGCGGCCCGGTCGCGGCGTCCGTCCGCTCCACGACCAAGGCGTCGTCGAAATAGGCGATGTAGCCCCGGATCAGGCCGAAGGCGACATCGGCCAGTGGACGGTGGGAGGCGTAGCTGACGGTAAGTTCCTCGCCGTCAATCACCGCCACAACGCTCGGCGGAACGGCGTCGGGGTACAGTTTCTGGACTTCCCGGTGATGGTGGCCGTCCACATCGCGAAGGAACGTACGGACGTCGGTGTAGCCTTCGAACATCTCGGGATAGAGCTCGACGAACCGGCTCGACAACCAGAAACCATAGTAGTCGGCCAGCACCGGGACAGGCTGCCCGAGGAGGTCGGCGAGGGCGCCGAACATGGCCAGAGCCTCCTGGTGAGGATAGTTGCCGACGCTTGTGTAGGCCCCTTCGCTGGCCACCGCCGATTTGGTGATCATAGCGTCTGCGATTTCGATGGAGAATTCCTGCTCCACGAAGCGAACGATCTCGGCGAATATGACACCCTTCACGAGAGGCTCCACTGCATAGCGCGTTTTTCAATCGTATATCGGACGGGAGCGTAGAAATCTCACGCAGAGCGGCGACAGTATGCGTGGGAATATTACGTATAGGCGTTAGGGTATGCGTCTGCGGCGCAGCTTGGAACGTCGGGCGCTCCTAGGCGTACTCATCTGACATTCCCCAGATGGACGGCCCGTCCGGCCTTCTGGATCCGCAGAATGGCGGATATGGCCGCATTGTCGAGTCCCCTTTCGTAGCCTTTGGGCCAATCCCGCCCGACCGGCGTCATCCGAAGCGGCCCGGGTGCCC
>CAIQJF010000047.1 GCA_903872075.1 uncultured Caulobacteraceae bacterium
CGATCAAGATCCACATAGGAAAACAGGGCTCCCGCCTGCTGATCAGACCCACGCATCGCAATCCCCCGTGGACACTCCCGTCCAGAGGTTGAATCATGCGTCGCGCCCGCAGGCGAGTGGGTTTTTCAGCAGCCTGCTAGGCGCTATCATAAGCCTGTGCGCTTCGACGACCGCTTCCTCGACGAGATTAAATCGCGACTGCGTCTTTCCGATGTGATCGGCAAGACCGTGAAGCTGCGTCGGCAGGGGAGGGAGTATGTCGGGCTCTCGCCCTTCAACAAGGAGAAGTCGCCGTCCTTTTTCGTGAACGATGACAAGGGTTTCTATCATGATTTCTCGTCCGGCAAGCACGGCGACCTGATCAGTTTCCTCCAGGAGACGGAGCGGTTGAGCTTTGTAGAGGCGGTGGAACGACTCGCTGGAGAGGCCGGACTCGCGCTCCCGGAGCCGGACCCTGAGGCCGCCGTTCAGGAAAAACGCCGACAGAGCCTGACCGACTGGCTGGACACTGCCGCGGCTTGGTTCGAAGCCGAACTGCGCCGGCCGGCCGGGGCCGCCGCGCGGGAATATCTGATCCGCCGTGGTCTGCCGGAGAGCGAATGGGCGCGGTTCCGGATCGGCTTCAGTCCGCCGGCGCGCACCGCTCTGAAGGACTACCTCGTGGCCAAGGGCGCCCTGCCGCGCGAACTCGCCGCAGCAGGGGTGATGATCGTTCCGGACGACGGTGGCGAAGCCTACGATCGCTTCCGGGACCGGATCATCTTTCCGATCACCGACCCACGTGGTCGGATCGTCTCCTTCGGCGGCCGCGCGATGGATCCGAAGGCGCGCGCCAAGTACCTCAACGGGCCGGACACCGAACTCTTCGACAAGGGGCGCGTCCTCTATGGTCTGCCTGAGGCTCGAAAGCTGCTCCACGCCGGCGGCGACGCCGCCGCCGTTGTGGTGGTCGAGGGTTATATGGATGTCATCGCCTGCCAACGCGCGAACATCGCCGCGGTGGCGGCCATGGGCACATCGCTGACAGAAAACCAGATGGAGCTGCTTTGGCGGCTGCATCCCGAACCAACACTCTGTTTCGACGGCGACAGGGCGGGCATGCAGGCGGCGTCGCGCGCGATGGATCGCGCCCTGCCGCATCTACAGTCGGGCAAGAGCTTTCGCTTCGCTATCGTTACGGGCGGCAAGGATCCCGACGATATCTTGCGCGAACAGGGCGCGACCGCGCTGAAGGCGCAGCTGGCGGCTACCACGCCGTTCATCGACGCCCTGTTCACCCGAGAGCGGGACGCCGGCCCGCTCGAAACGCCGGAGCAGCGCGCCGGCCTCAAGCAGCGGCTTCGGGCTGCCGCCAAGACTATCGCCGACGCAGACCTGGCGGTCGCCTATCGAGACACACTGCAGGAACGGCTGACCACCTTGTTCCAGGTCGCCAAGCCGGCGTTCCAGCCGGATCGGCCCTTTCAGAAGGGTAAGTGGAACCGGAACAGCCCGCCGCCTCCAACCTCGGCCCGGCCGGAATCGCGCGACGCGGCGCGCCGTCTGGCGGCCTCTATCGAGCCTGTGGCCGCAGCACTGGCGCGCCAGGCGATCGCTGATCCCGCGGTGCTCGACGATCATCTCGAGGCCATACAGTCACGCGGCTTCGGCGATCCGGCGCTCGACGGTCTTTCGAAAGAAATCATCCGTCTTCGTCTGGAGGCGGAGCACCTTGACACAGAGGCGCTTCGTCGCCATCTGGCGGAAGCTGGATTTAGCACGCTGTTGATTGACGTCGACCGGGCCGCCGCGCACGCGGGCGCGCCCTTTCCCAAAGATGACGTCACCCTCGCCGCGGCAAGGTCCCAGTGGTCGTACGCCTTCGAGGTCTTGAACCGCGTGGCTGCTCTGGAAGACGCCCTCAAGCTTGCCAAGCGCGACTTGGCGGGGGGCGACAGCGCATCTGTGCTCATGGCCCTGAAGACGGAACGCGACCGGCTGAGACGCGCGATCAGAACGGGATCGATTTGGACCGGTGACGCCGATTCCTGAGGGTTCGCCCTCGCGAAGCGGTGTCGCCATCACCATTTTTGCGGCGGCGTCCTGTCACGGACGCGATCTGCCGCTGTCGGAGATATTCGATGAGCACCACCGCCACCGCCGAAGCCCCCGAAGTCGAGGCCCCCGCCGCCACGGACGGGCCGCTGCTCGACCTGACCGATGCTGGGGTCAAGAAATTTATCAAACAGGCTAAGGCCCGCGGCTACGTCACCATGGACGAGCTGAACAAGGTCTTGCCGTCCGAGGAAGTGACCTCCGAGGCGATCGAAGACACCCTGGCAATGCTCTCCGAGATGGGAGTCAATGTGGTCGAGGCGGAGGAAGAGCCCGCCGAAAACACCGAGGTCGCTGTCCGCGAGGAAACCGCGGTGGCCGAGGCCGCCGACAAGCAGAGCGCCTTCGACCGCACCGACGATCCGGTGCGCATGTATCTGCGTGAGATGGGCTCGGTGGAACTGCTCTCCCGCGAAGGCGAAATCGCCATCGCCAAGCGCATCGAAGCCGGCCGCGACACCATGATCCGGGGACTGTGCGAAAGCGCCCTGACCTTCGAGGCGATCATGGTCTGGCGCGAGGAGCTGGGCCAGGGCCGCATCCTGCTGCGCGAGGTCATCGACCTGGAACAGACCTACGGCGGTCAGGTCGCCCAGGCGCTCTCCGACGCTGCCGCGGCCGACGAGGCTCTGGACGCACAAAGTCCGGCTGAGCCCCTTGACGACGAGGACGGCACCCGCGCCGCCGCCGCCGAGGCGGCCGAGGAAGACGACTTCGACGATGGCGCCGGTCCCACGATCAGCGCCATGGAAAGCGAACTGCGCGAAGGCGTCATGGCGACCCTGGACGCCATCGCCGGCGAGTTCGAGGCCTTCCGTCGCCTGCAGGAACGTCTTGTCGAACATCGCCTGCGCGGCGAAGATCTCAGCGACGCCGAACGCTCGGCCTATGACGCGGCGTCGGCCACCATCGTCCAGCACCTCAAGACCTTGCGTTTGAACAACAACCGCATCGAGGCGCTGGTCGAGCAGCTCTATGCGATCAACAAGCGCCTGATGGGTCTGGAAGGGCGCCTGATGCGCGTGGCCGACAGCTATGGCATCTCCCGGCAGGAGTTCATCAAGGCCTATTTCGGCTCCGAGATGGACCCGAACTGGGGCGAGAAGGTCACCCTGCTCGGCGTGCGCTGGAAGAAGTTCGTGGAGAACGACGCCAGCCAGATGGCCGACATCCGTCGCGAGATCGCTGCTCTGGCCATGGAATCGGGCGTGCCGATCGACGACTACCGTCGCATCGTTCACACTGTTCAAAAGGGCGAGCGCGAAGCCCGTCAGGCCAAGAAGGAAATGGTCGAGGCCAACCTCCGCCTCGTGATCTCCATCGCCAAGAAATACACCAACCGCGGCTTGCAGTTCCTCGACCTCATTCAGGAAGGCAATATCGGCCTGATGAAGGCGGTGGATAAATTCGAATATCGTCGCGGCTACAAGTTCTCGACCTATGCGACCTGGTGGATTCGCCAGGCCATCACGCG
>CAIQJF010000048.1 GCA_903872075.1 uncultured Caulobacteraceae bacterium
CCGATCAAGATCCACATAGGAAAACAGGGCTCCCGCCTGCTGATCAGACCCACGCATCGCAATCCCCCGTGGACACTCCCGTCCAGAGGTTGAATCATGCGTCGCGCCCGCAGGCGAGTGGGTTTTTCAGCAGCCTGTTAGTCTTTCATGGCGCGGTCGACACGGCGTCGACCTTCGGGAGGCGCGTCATGATACCCAGTCCGACGATCATCACCTTCATTCAAGGCTTCGAGCAGTGCCGGCTCGACGCCTACATGCCCACCCCCAACGACAAGCCGACCATCGGCTGGGGAACCACCGGCGCCGACATCGCCCTGGGGATGAGCTGGACCCAGGATCAGTGCGACGCCCGCTTCGCGGCCGACCTCGACCGGTTCGCCGGCGAGGTGAGCAACGTGCTGACCGGGACGACCAGCCAGAACCAGTTCGACGCCATGCTGAGCCTCGCCTACAATATCGGCATGGGCAATTTCGGCCCCAGCACCCTGTTGAGGCTGCACAACCAGGGCGATTTCGACGCCGTGCCGGCCCAGTTCCTGCGCTGGAACCACCAGGCCGGTCAGGTCCTTCCCGGCCTCACCCGCCGCCGCCAGGGCGAGGCGGACATCTATCAGGGTAACCAGCCCGCCTGACGGGCGCGCAGGCTCAAATCCAAGGCGCGGGCCCGACTCCGGCGCCCGGCCTGGGGCAGACCGAAGCCCCGCGCCGGGTCCAAACGTCGGACATGGCGACGTCCGGGGCGTGGCGCCCTAGACTGAGAGGGTCGTCCAGGGCTTCGGCACAGGGGGTTTGCGCGTGAACACGGCTCAGACCTTTACCAAAGGCGCGGAAGCGGGCGGCGCGGCCAGCCGCGCCGGCGTCCGCCTGCTCGGCCGCCTGCTCGGCGACGTCATCCGCGAGTTGCAGGGACAGGCGACCTTCGACCGGATCGAGCAGATCCGCACCCGCTCGGTGGGCGAACATCGCCGCGGCGAGCCGGACCCCGGTCTCGGCGACGCCCTCAAGGGCCTGCCGCTGGCCGACATGCTGTTGCTGATCCGCGGCTTCGCGATCTTCTCCCAGCTGGCCAATATCGCCGACGACCACGCCCAGCGCGGCGAAGCCCTCGCCGCCCCCAGCGCCCTGGCGGGTCTGCCGGCGGAGGCGGCAGGCCCCGCCGGCCAGGCTTTCCTGGAACGCGCCGTCGTCACGCCGGTGATCACCGCCCACCCCACCGAAGTGCGCCGCAAGAGCACCCTCGACCGCGAAACCGCCATCGCCGCCCTGCTGGACGCCGGCGGGGCCCGCATCACGGCCGCGGAGATCGAGACGGCGCTCAAGCGCGAAATCCGCATCCTCTGGCAGACCCGCATGCTGCGTTCCGAACGCATCACCGTGGCCGACGAGATCGACAACGCCGTTTCCATCTTCGAGAAGACCTTCCTGCCGGAGATCCCGGCCCTGAAGCGCCGCCTCGCCGCGCTTGTGGGCCAGACCGGCCCGCTGGGTCCCTGCTTCCAGCTCGGCTCCTGGGTCGGCGGGGACCGCGACGGCAATCCCTTCGTCGGCGCCGACACCCTGGAATACGCCCTGCGGCGCCAGGGCCAGGCGGTGATCGACTGGCTGCTGGACCAGATCCACGGTCTCGGCGCGGAGTTGTCGCTGTCCGACGAATTCGCCCAGGTCAGCCCCGCCCTCGCCGCCCTGGCGGAGGCCGGCGTCGACGCCAATCCTCACCGGGCGGACGAGCCTTACAGGCGAGTTCTGGTGGATTGCTATGCCCGGCTCGCCGCGACCCGCGCGCGCCTGCTGGGCGCCGGTCCGGCCCGCGCCGCCCCGATCTCCGCCCCGGCCTATGACGCACCGGCGGAGCTTGCCGCCGACCTCGCGGTGGTGGCGGACTCCCTGAGTCAGAACCAGGCCGCCGACCTGGCGCAGGGCCGGTTGCTGGACGTGCGCGAGGCGGTGGATAGCTTCGGCTTCCATCTGGCCGTGGTCGACCTTCGCCAGAACTCCGACGTTCACGAGCGGGTGGTGGCCGAACTGCTGACCTCCGCCGGCGTCGTCGCCGACTACCTGGGCCTCCCGGAGAGCCGCCGGGTGGCTGTCCTGGCCGCCGAACTCGGCAATCCGCGGCTGCTCCGCTCGCCCTATCGCGACTATTCGCCCGAGGCCGCCCGCGAACTGGCCATCGTCGACGCCGCCGCCGATCTTCGCCGCCGTTTCGGCCCCGGCGCCATCGCCAACTATGTGATTTCCAAGGCCGCCAGCGTCTCCGACATGCTGGAGGTGGCCATCCTGCTGAAGGAAGCCGGCCTGTTCGTGCCGGGCGAGGCGCCCGTCTGCGCCCTGCGGATCGTGCCGCTCTTCGAGACCATCGACGACCTGCGCGCCAGCGCCCAGGTGATGTCCGACTGGTTCGACCTGGCCCTCGCGCGCGGGATTCTGGAGCGGCAGGGCCGGCTGCAGGAATTGATGATCGGCTATTCCGACAGCAACAAGGACGGCGGGTATGTGACCTCCAACTGGGAGATCCGCACGGCGATCACCGGCCTCCTGCGCCTCGGCGCGGCGCGCGGCATCGACATGCGCTTCTTCCATGGCCGGGGCGGCGCGGTGGGCCGCGGCGGCGGCTCCAGTTTCGAGGCGATTCAGGCACAGCCGGCGGGCGCCGTGCGACGCGGCATCCGCATCACCGAACAGGGCGAGGTGGTGTCCTCGAAATACGGTCATCCGCTCGGCGGGTTGATGAGCCTCGAGACCATCGCCGCGGCGGCCCTCAGCGCCGATCTGGCTCATGAGCCGGACGTGGCCGACGGGGCCTTCGCCGAGGCCCTGGCGACCGTGAGCCGGGAGGCCTTCGTCGCCTATCGGGACCTCGTCTATGAGACGCCGGGTTTCGAGGACTATTTCCGCCAGGCGACCCCCCTGCGCGAGATCGCCGAGCTGAAGATCGGCAGCCGCCCGGCGTCCCGCACGGCCTCAAGCAAGATCGAGGATCTGCGGGCCATCCCCTGGGTGTTCTCCTGGTCGCAGAGCCGGGTGATGCTGCCGGGCTGGTACGGCTTCGGCTCGGCCACGGCGGGCGCCGGCCCGACGCGGCTGGAGACCCTGGCCGGCCTGCACAAGGCTTCGCCGTTCTTCCGCTCGGTGGTCTCGAACCTGGAGATGGTCCTGGCCAAGTCGAGCCTGGCCATCGCCGCGCGCTACGCCGAACTGGTGCCCGATCAGGCCCTGGCGGCGCGGGTGTTCGGCCGGATCGAGACCGAGTGGCGCGCCAGCCGCGACGCGGTCCTGGCCATCACCGGCCAGAGCGCCCTCTTGGAACACAACCCGCGCCTCGCCCAGTCGATCCGCCTGCGGCTGCCCTACATCGACCCGCTCAACGTGCTGCAGGTCGAACTCCTGCGCCGCCACCGCGCCGGGGAAGCCGACGACGACGTGCGTCGCGGCATCCACATGTCGATCAATGGCGTCTCGGCAGGCCTCCGGAACAGCGGCTAGGCAGCGGACCTCAGGCGTTGCTTGGCTTCGCGGCGCTTGTCGACGGCGTCGACCAAATTCCCTGCGCGGCCAAGGCCATAGCGCGGCATGTTGTTGTAGACGGATTCGTATTTTCCAGGGGCGATCAGATAGGTTTCATGCCAGATACCCACATCCCCGTTCGAACCCACCGCCTTGTTGAAGTCCCGCCAAGCCGGGAGATGCGCCGCGCCCGTGGACTTGGCGTAGGCCTCCAGGTGCTCGAAGCTCTTCCAATATTGCACCACCAGGGTGTTGGTCAGGCCGAAGTGCGTGCGGGCGTGCAGCAGGCCGAGGTCCGGTTGTTTGGCCAGTTCGATCAGCATGCGCGGCATGGCCTGGGCCACCGGCCACCACTTCCAGAACTTCCAGGGTTTGTTCACCCGCATGCCGATGAGGAAGACGACGAACTCGCCATCCAACTCCGCGCACACTCGCTTGTCGATCAACTGAACCATGCCGCCCTCTTAAATTTACGATGTAAGCGAACATCGTTCAGATTGCCCGCCTTGGCAAGACCTCAAGGCCGAAAATCACGAAACTTTGCGGCGCCCGTCCCCGGCGTCATGTAACAATCGCGGCATCGGACCGGAGCAAGACCCATGCGACCCAATCGGCGCACGTTCCTCACCTGGACCACTGGCGGCGCCTTCATGCTCGCGCTTGGCGGACATGCCGAGGCGGCCGACGCGCCCGCCGGCGTCCTCTCCCCGTGGATCCGCATAGCTCCCGACGGCCATGTGACGCTGGTTTCCACCGTCAGCGAGATGGGACAGGGCTCGCGCACGGGCCAGATCCAGATCCTGGCCGACGAACTTGACGTGGCCTGGGATGCGATCAGCGTGCAGATGGCGGCCGACGAAGCGCCCTTCCGAAACCCGGACGGGCTGAACACCGGCGGCAGCGAATCCATCCACAGCCGCTGGAGCCTGCTGCGCATGGCCGGGGCAACGGCGCGGGCCCAACTCATCGCGGCGGCGGCGGCCGGGTGGGGCGTCCCTGCCTCCGGCTGCGCGGCGGAGCTGGGCGTTGTGAAACACGCCGCCAGCGGCCGGACGGCGACCTACGGATCGCTGGCCGAGGCCGCCGCCAAGATCCCGCCGCCCGCCGATCCACCGCTGAAGCCGGCGGCGCAACGCCGCTACGTCGGCAAGAGCATCAAGACCCTCGGCATGGCCGACAAGCTCAACGGCGCGGCGCGCTACGGGATCGATGTCCGCCTACCCGGCATGGCCCGGGCCACGGTGCGCGCCTGCCCGGTGTTCGGCGGCACGCTGGCGTCGGTGGATGAGAGCCCGGCCCTGAAGGTCCCCGGCGTCCGGCGCGTCGTGCGCCTGCCCGACGCCGTGGCGGTGGTGGCCGACGGCACCTGGGCGGCCTTCAAGGGCGCGAAAGCGCTGGATCCGAAATGGACGACGCCCGCGACTCTGGCCGCCTCGGGCGACGTGACCGCCCGGCTGAGCCAGGCCTTCGACGCCGCCGACGCCAAGGTCGTCTCCACCGCCGACCGCGACGCCGCGCCGGTGAAGGCCGCGCTCCGGACCGCCTACGCCGCCAGCGCCCGGCAGGTCGAGGCGACCTACAGCGTCCCCTATCTCGCCCACGCGCAGATGGAACCCATGAACGCCGCCGCCTGGGTGAAGCCGGACAGGGTGGAGCTACACGCCCCCTGCCAGGACATCACCCAGATCCGCGCCGACGTGGCCAAGGCCCTGGGCCGGCCGGTGGAGCAGATCGACCTGACCGTGACCCTGTTGGGCGGCGGATTCGGCCGCCGGCTGAACACCGATTACGGGGTCCAGGCGGCCCTCATCGCTCAGGCCCACGGCGGTCCGGTGCAGCTGGTGTGGACGCGCGAGGAGGAGTTCACCCACGATTACTACCGGCCGGCCTCGCTCAACCGCTATCGCGCCGCCCTCGGCGCCGACGGCCTGATCCCGGGCTATGAGGTGGTGGGCGCGACCACGGACGATGTGGCGCTGGGCGGGTCGGGACCCTCGCCCTACGCCATCGCCGACTTCGCCCACACCCATACCCAGGCGGCCCTGGCCGCGCCGGTGGGTTATTGGCGGTCGGTGGACAGCGGCA
Organism: uncultured Caulobacteraceae bacterium; assembly: GCA_903872075.1. Taxonomy (GTDB): domain Bacteria; phylum Pseudomonadota; class Alphaproteobacteria; order Caulobacterales; family Caulobacteraceae; genus Acaudatibacter; species Acaudatibacter aquilonius. The sequence goes on from CAIQJF010000048.1 coordinate 5,590, forward strand.
TCACCACCTTCGGCCGGGAGAGCTTCATCGACGAATGCGCCCACGCCGAGGGGATCGATCCCCTGACCTATCGCCGCCGCCTGCTGGGCGACAACGTCCGGGCGCGGCGCGTGCTGGACGGCGCGGCCGCGGCCATTGACTGGGACCGCAAACGCCCGGCGGGCGCCGGCGTCGGCCTGGCCCTGTTCAGCGGTTGGGACACCCTGATCTGCCACGCCATCGAGGTGGTCACCGAGAACGGCAAGCTGAAGGTCGCCCGCATCGTCATCTGCGGAGATCCGGGCACGGTGGTGAACCCCGATCAGGTCAAGGCGCAGTGGCAGGGCGGCGCCCTGTTCGGCCTCTCCGCCGCCCTGGGCGAGGCCGTGACCTTCGCGAACGGCGCCACGGTTCCGCACAACTATGACGGCTATCCGGTGCTGCGCATCGGCGACGCCCCGCCGGTGGAGGTGACCCTGTTCGAGTCCCCCGACGCGACGGTGGGCGGGGCGGGCGAGCCGCCCGTCCCCGGCGTCGGCCCCGCCCTGGCCAATGCGGTGTTCGCCGCGACCGGGCGCCGTATTCGCGCCCTGCCCTTCACCCAGGCCGGCCTATTTACCTGAGTTTTGGTCCTAAAGTCGTTGAAGCGCCTCGATAATATGGCCCTCATTGTCGGTGGCCATGGCGAAGTTGAGGCCGTGGTCGGGCAATGACTTCACCGGCGAGGTAATCTTGCCACCGGCCGTGGTCAGACGCTCCAGGAAGGCGTCGATGTCGGCGGTGTAGAAGCCCAGGATGCTGTCGCCGGCCGGCGAGACCGGCTCGCCGTGATAGGTGATCAGGATGAGGGTCGCCCCGCCCGGCGGCGTGGCGGTCAGGATGATCTCGGTCAGGGCGCGGCCATCGTCGCCCGTGGCGCTGATCCGGTTGACCTCGGTCAGGCCGCAGACGTCGCGGTAGAAGGCGGCGGATTTATCGACATCCCCGACAATGAGTTTGGTGAAGGTGAAGGCGCCGTCGGCCATGGGGATTTCCTTTGGTTAAGTCGTGAGGCGCGCGAGCTTGCGGCCGAAATTCTCGCCCTGGAACAGGCCGACGAAGGCGCCGGGCAAGGCCTCCAGGCCCTCGACGATGTCTTCGCGAAAGCGCAGGCGCCCGTCCAGGATCCAGGCGGAAAGCTCCGCCCAGGCCTTCGGGAAGTCCTTGGCGTAGTCGAACACCACCAGGCCCTGCATCTTCAGCCGGGCGGTGATGAAGGACCGCGTGTTCTTGAGCCCCACCTGCTCGTCCGGCCGGAGGTTGTAGTCGGCCGTCTGGCCCGAGACGATGATGCGGCCGTGCAGGCGCATGAGCGGCAGCACCGGATCGACGAGGCTGTTGCCGACATTGTCGAAGAACACATCCACCCCGTCCGGGCATTCCCGGGCCACGGCGGCGGCCATGTCGCTCTCTGCGTGGCGGTCGATGGCGGCGTCGAAACCGAGCTCTTCCGTCAGCCATCGGCACTTGGCCGGCCCGCCGGCGATGCCCACCACCCGCGCCCCCTGGATCTTGGCGATCTGGCCCGCCGCCGAGCCCACGGCCCCGGCGGCGGTGGAGACCAGAACCGTCTCGCCCGGCTGCGGCCGGCCGATATCCAGCAGGCCGAAATAGGCGGTGAGTCCGGGAATCCCCAGCACGCCGATATGGGCCGAGGGCGGGATCGGCCCCTCGGGAATGCGCCGGATGCCGCGGCCGTTGGAGAGCCCCAGGTCCTGCCAGCCAAAGGCGCCGGCCACCCATTGGCCTTCGGCGAAGGCGGGGTTGCGCGAGGCGATCACCCGCCCGACCGTGGCGCTGCCGACCACATCGCCCAGGGGCACCGGCGCGGTGTAGCTGGCCTGGCCGGACAGGCGCCCCCGCATGCCGGGGTCCACCGAGACGAAATGGTTGCGGATCAGCACCTCGCCGTCGGCGGGATCGGCCTGATCGACGCTGTCGACGGCGAAGTCGGAGACCTTGGGAAAGCCGTCCACATGGGCGGCGAGAACGACGCGGCGGTTCTGCATGGGATCAGGCGGCCAGGTAGGAGCCGCCGGTGACGAACACCACCTGGCCCTGGATCATCGCCGCCGACGGGCTGGCGAGGAATTCGATCAGGCTGCAGTAGTCGTCGTCCGTGACATTTCGGCCGCTGGGATTGGCCGCCGCCGACTGGCGCATGATGTCGTCGGTGCGGTCGCCATAGACCTGCCGCAGGGCCTCGGTGTCCACGGCGCTGGGGGCCACGCAATTGGCCCTTACGCCCAACGGGGCCAGATCCATGGCCAGATAGCGCACCAGACCCTCGGCCAGGGCCTTGCCCGCGCCCACGGCGGCATAGTTCGGCAGGGGCGTGCGGCCGCCGCGGCTGGACAGGAAAAAGACGGTGCTGCCGCGCTGGAACAGTGGCCGGGCGGCCTGGACCAGATAGACCAGGGCCGTGCCGTTGAGATTGATGGCGTCGGTCAGGGCGGTGGGATCGATGGTGAGCAGCGGCTCGGCGATCACCTTCACCGCGCAATGCACCAGCTGGTCCAGCCGATCGGTCTGCGCGGCGACCTCGGCAACCACGGCCTGCGCCCCCGCCGGCGTGCCCACATCGCCCTGGATGACCCAGCAGCGCGCGCCCATCGCCTCGATCTCGGCCTTCGCCGCATCGGCCGAGGCCGTGTCGGCCCGATAGTTGAGGAAAACATCGACGCCGGGTTTCGCGAACCGCCGGGCGATGGCCAGGCCGATCCCCTTGGTTCCCCCGGTTACCAGAATTGCCATGACGCGCACTCCCCGGCCCACGGCGCGCTTCGCCCCAGGCTCTTGTTCTGTCCGGCTCGACTGTAGCCAAGCCCACCCCCCGGCCACAACCGCCGATCACCCCTCCCGCAATACCTGCCGCAGAAAGGCCCGGGTGCGTTCTTCCTTCGGCGCGCCGAACACCGCCTCCGGCGTCCCCGCCTCGACGATGCGGCCCTGGTCCATGAAGATCACCCGGGTGGCGAAGCGGCGGGCGAAACCCATCTCGTGGGTGACCACGGCCATGGTCATGCCGTCGGCGGCCAGGGCGACCATGGTGTCCAGCACCTCCTTGACCATCTCCGGATCGAGAGCCGAGGTCGGCTCGTCGAGCAGCATCAGTTGCGGCTCCATGGCCAGGGCCCGGGCGATGGCGACGCGCTGCTGCTGGCCGCCGGAGAGCTGGGCGGGGTATTTCGCCGCCTGTTCGGGGATGCGCACCTTCTCCAGATAGGCCATGGCCCGCTCGCGGGCCGGGCCGACGGCCAGCCCTCGCACCCGGCGCAGCGGCAGGGCGCAGTTGTCCAGCACCGTCATGTGCGGAAACAGGTTGAACGACTGGAACACCATACCGACACGCAGGCGGACGGCCCGGACGACGCGGGGCTCACGGGTCAGCCTGAGGCCGTCCACGCGGATCTCGCCCTCCTGAAAGCCTTCGAGGGCGTTGATCGTGCGGATCAGGGTCGACTTGCCGGAGCCCGAGGGGCCGCAGATCACCAGCCGTTCGGCCGGGCCGATGGTCAGGTCCACCCGGTCGAGCGCCTTGAAGGCCCCGTACCACTTGGAGAGGCCGCGAATCTCGACGGGCGGGGCGTCCGCGATGATGGCCGGATCAGCGGACATGGTCGCGTCCGAACCGGCGCTCGATGCGCGCCTGCACCATTTCGAGGGCGATGGAGAAGGCCCAGTAGATGACCGAGGCGGTGATCATCATCTCGATGTGCCGGAACTCCGCCTGGCCTTGGGTGCGGGCCAGGTACATCAGCTCCCAGACCCCGACCACCGAGACCAGGGAGCTGTCCTTGAGCATGGCGATGAACTGATTGCCGGTGGGCGGAATGATCACCCGCATGGCCTGGGGCAGGATGATGCGGAACAGGGTGTCGCCGGGCTTGAAGCCCAGGGCGCGGGCGGCCTCCCACTGGCCCCTGGGAATGCTCTCGATCCCGCCCCGGAAGATCTCGGTCATATAGGCGCCGTAGCAGAGCGAGAGGGCGGCGATGCCGGCCGGAATGGCGTCCACCACGATCCCCACCTGCGGCAGGCCCAGATAGATCAGGTAGATCTGCATCAGCAGGGGGATGCCGCGGAACAGGGAGGTGTAGAAATTGGCGATGCCCAGGGCGATGCCGTTGCCCGACAGCTTGGCGATGGCCCCGGCCAGGGCGAGGACGAAGGCCAGGACGATCGAACAGGCCGAGATCAGCAGGGTGTTCACAAGGCCGATGGAGATCAGGATCCACAGCTTGCGGCGGATGAAGGCGTAGCTGAGGTCGAAGGAGACGAAGAGCACGGCCACCAGGGCGGCCAGTTCCAGCCAGACGATCCACATCTGCCAGCGGGTCTTCAGGCCGGTGATCACCCAGACATTGAGCCCGATCAGGGCGGCCACGAGCGCGGCCGCCAGACCGTTGGCGGGGCCGGCCTCAAGCCCGGTCAGGGCCAGGGCGCCGAACAGGCCATGGACGGGCGCCCAGTGCGCCGCATCGGCGCGCAGCAGGAGCAGGAACAGCACGCCGACACCCGACAGGAACACCGCCGGTCGCCGCAGCAGCGGCGGATAGTCGATGTTGTCAGCGACGCTCATGGATCGCGTCCTGCGCCTGGAGCCACCAATAGGTCGCCTGTACCGCCAGCCGGCCGGCGGGTCCGCCGTTCCAGGCCAGGCCGAAGGGCGCGAACAGCCGATAACGGTCGCTCGCGCCCAGGATCGCCTCGGCGATGACCTTGCCGCCGATGGCCGTGGTGTTGACTCCGTGACCGCCGAAGGCGGTGCAGGCCCACAAGCCAGGCCCGAGGGCGGCGATCTGCGGCATCAGGTGCCGGGCGTAGGACATCAGGCCCGTCCAGGCGAGTTCCACGCGAAGATCGCGCAGCTGCGGATAGGTGGAGAACATGGTCTGGTGCAGCAGGTCGGCGAGGCGGTGCGGCTCGCTGGTGCGGGTGGTGATCTTGCCGCCCCACAGAACGCGCCGCCCGCCGTCGACCACCCGATAGTAGTCCCCCGCCCGGCGCCGGTCGCCGATGGCGGCGGTTGTGCGGATGGCCGTGGCGATCAGCTCCGGATTGGCTTCGGTGAGCATGACATAGGTGGCGATGGGCAGGTAGCTGGCCGCCAGGCGGGCGTTCAGCCGCCCGGTGTAGCCGCCGGTGGCGATCACGACCTGCGGTGCGGTCACGCTCCCCGCCCCCGCCGTCACCCGCCGCGAGGCTCCGGCCGCGGCCAGGGCGGAGACCTCACTGGTCTCATAGACCCGGCCGCCCAGGCGCTCGATCTCGCCGGCCAGGGCGCGGGCGTAGCACAGCGGATCGATGTGGAAGGCTTCGGGCTGGAACAGTCCCTCGTGGTAGCGGTCGGAGACCAGGGCTTCGCCCACCTGCTCGCGCGGCCAGAAGTCGATGGGATAGTCGAAATCGCGGACCATCTGGTCGCGGTAGGGCCTCAGCTCGGCGGCGGCCGGATAGCGCGAGGCGGAGAGGTAACCCTTCACAGGTTCGGCCCCGGTGACACCCAGGGCGGCGATATTGGCCGCCACGTCCCGCAGGCCCTCGATGGAGAGCCGATGAAGGTCCGCCGCATGGGCCGCGCCGAGACGACGCACCAGGTTCGCATGGCCGAGGGAATAGCCCGGACTGACGAAGCCGCCGTTGCGCCCCGACGCCCCCCAGCCGATGCGCTTAGCTTCCAGCACGCAGACGGTCCGGCCGGCGCGGGCCAGTTCCAGCGCCGTGGTCAGACCGGCGAGGCCGCCGCCGACAACGCAGACCTCCGCCTCCACCGCCTCGGCCAGGGCCGGGCGTGCGCCCGGATCGTCGAGGCGCGTGCGATACCAGGTCTCGACATAGGACGGCGCGGTCATCGGCTGTAGTCCTTGCCGTACCATTTGCGGGTGATCGCCCCCAGGGCGCCGTCGGCGCGCATGCCGGCCACAACACCGCGAATTCGGGCGGTCCAGGCCGGATCGTCCTTGTCTGTGATCACGGTCAGCGGTTCGCGGAACACATAGTCGCCCGGAAGGATGCGGATCGGATAGCCGGCCTTGATGGCGTGCAGGGCCGTCTGTTCGGGCGCGAGCACCGCGTCGAGCCGCACCCCGGCCCGCAGGCGCAGATCGTCAAACGGCATCATGGAGTTGGCGTAGGTGCGCACCCGGCCCGGCGTCACCGAATAGGTCACCTTGGGCGCGTCCGGCGCGTCGATCTCCAGATGACGGCGGATGTAGTCCTCCGAGGTGGTGCCGGTCTCGACGCCGATGGTCTTGCCGTTCAGGTCCGCGCGGACGCGGATCGTGCTGCCGGTGTTCACCACGAACACATAGGGGCTGTAATAGTAGACCCCGGCGAAGTCGACGATCTGGGCCCGGGCCTTGGTGGGCGTGGCCGAGCCGACCATCATGTCCCAACGCCCGTACCAATGCCCACCGGTCATCAGGCCCCAGTCGGGCGTCTGGAACCGGACCATCACCCCGAGGCGCCGGGCAATCTCCCGCGCCACGTCCACATCGAACCCGGCCAGATGACCGGCGTCGTCGATGAAGCCCTGCGGCTCCCAGCTGGAGTTGGTGGCTACGGTGAGCACGCCGCGCGACCGGACCCGGGCATAGGTGTCACGCGCGTCGGCCAGCCCCGCCGGCGCCAGCAGGCCCAGAATCAGGGCCCCGAAGGCGAGACGTTTGAGGCGGCCGGGCGAGCTCATGAGACTCAAGGACTTACCGCGTACGGCGGGTTTTCTCCAACCGCCGCGACGGCCGCGGCTATTTCGCCGCCCCGCCCGGAACCGTGTCGCGCGTATGGACCCAGTCATCGGCAAGGGCGCGGACCACCGGCGAGGCCACCGCATAGAGGTTCTCAAGGGCCTGATGGTTGGCCGGCAGGCCTTCCTTGGCCTGGCGGGCGATCTGTTCGGCGGCGGTCATGCCGGGCGGGGCGGTGACATAGTCGCTGCCGGCCCGCAGCATCAGCACCCGGTCGGTCTTCACCTTCCCGGCCTTGGCCAGCTGAGTCAGGGCCTGCATGACGCCGGTGTCCTCCTCGGCGGACATGGCGAAGACGCCCTTGCCTTCCGTCCAGTAGGGCACCCAGCGCTCGGCCCACCGATTGAGATGCTCGCCGTACCAGAAGCGGGCGGACATCAGGCCGTCGCCCTCGAGCACGAAGGGCGGAAGGGCGCCGGTCCCCGAATAGGGCGCGCGAACCTTGGCCAGGACGGGATCGTCCGGGAGCTTGATGTCCTTGGTGCGCGCGTAGGCCCAGTCGACCAGAGACGGATTCAAGGCATAGGCCATGTTGCCATCGTCGTTGTGACTGGCCGGGGCCGGCAGGCCGTAGGGCGTGGTGCGGCCGTTGGGCAGGATGCCGGTGGGCCAGTCGGCGGGGATGTCGCGGGCGTCCACTTCCTGACTGAGGTCGCCGTCCACCACATAGCGCTCCCAGGCGGTGGAGCCGATGGAGGCGGCCTTGGGATCGGCTCCGGCCGTGCCCGCCAGCACCCAATAGGCGTGACTGAGGTCGAAGCGCGGATCGAGCCCCAGGGCCATGGTCGAGGCGGCGGCGCGAGCCGTGGCCATGCCGGTCACGATGGCCAGGACGTGACGCTTGGGATCGAAAAGCAAGGGCCGCACGCCGGCCGGAAACGGCATCTCGGTGGTGAAAGGCCATTTGGTCTTCCAGGCATAGAGTTCGCCGCGCAGGTCCTTGCCGTCGCGCACCACTTCCCAGGTGGTGATCACCACCACGCGTACGGGAATCGGCGGCTTGGCTGGGGCGGCGCCGGCCGGGCCCAAGGAGAGACCCACCACGGCGGCGGCCAGCGCCAGGGCCGCGCCCCACCGGCCATGTCCCGTCCGCGCACCCACAAACCGTTCCACCAGCAACTCCGCCTTGAATCGCCCCGTGCGGGGCCTCGACACCCATTTACACCGTTCAACCCGCCGGAATCTCCGCCCGTCTCGGAATCGGTGCTTTAGTCGTCACCTGCACAGAGGGGAGCCACGCCATGCCTGTTCGCCGCGAAGCTGCATTCTCGTTGACCTGGCCCGGCTTCACCCGGTTTCCGGGCATGGCGCGGCATCCGTTCCGGTTTGTCTATGTCCAGATCGCGCCGAAGACCGGCATTCAGAATCTGATCATGGCCGAACTGGTCATGGCTGCTCCGACACCCCCGCCCCTGTTTATACTGACAAGGATTCCCCGCGCCGCCATCTATGTTCAGGGCTTGGCCAGCGTCCGGGGCGAGAGCGGCGCCCTGGGCGTACCTGAAGTCTACGACGCGCTCGCCCCGTCACCCTCGAACCGCTACGTGGCGACGCGGTCGTCGGAAGTGGGCCTGGGATTTCTGGATGAGAATGTCCTGATCTTCGACCTGGAGACCGGCCAGGATTGCGGCCTGATCAACGAGCATGGTCTCGCGCCCCACGCCGATCGCGCCAGCTGCGACAGTCCGGCCTTGAACGCCTTCCTGGCCGCCAACGCCGCCCAAGGCGCGCCGGCGGCCGAACTTGCCGGCTATGACTATCGGATCGATCCCGAAGGCGCGGGGTTTTCAGGTCCTGCGTTCCACTGGACGCCCGATGAAACGCTGCTGATGGCCTATAATTTCCCGATCGTCATCACGTTCCAGGGCGGCGGCGCGTTCGCGTCGCTGTACGACGACTTCGAATTCGAGGTCGATCCGCAGAGCGGCAAGGTGCTCAGCATGAACGCCGGACGGCCCCGCGCCGCCGACCCGGCCAATCCGTTTTCCATCGACCAGCCCACCGGCGCGATCTCCTACAGGTCCCGGCCCTTGACCTTCTCTCAGATGGGCCGGTTCGGGGTCCCGCGGAAATACAGCCCTGGCGCGAGCCGCGTGAGCGGCGCCGTGACGGCCTGAGACGACCGGGACGCCTGTCTGGCGCGGGTGACGGACTATCTGGGGGGGCGCTGAAACGCCGTCCCCCGCCGCCTATTCCACCAGCTTGCTCGACGAGGCGCCGAGGCTTGCGACGCCGGTGCTGGCACAGTTGTTGTTGAACCAGGCGCCGTTGGTGAATGTGACGCGCCAGGCCACCAGCTGGGTGCAGGGGGAGCCTGTCTTTGTGCCGCCGCCGTAGCTCACCGTCCGCGTGGGAAAATACATGGCGCCGACCACGGTCACCGTCGCCCCGTTGCTGATCGTGTCGGTCTTGCCGGAGGGCGCTTTGGGATCCTCAAAAAACACCAGACCCGCCGTCGGTCCGGTGGTCGGCGCGGTGAGGTTGACCGGCGAGCCGCCGTTGATCGCCACCGTGGCATAGTTATTGCCGCTGCCGGTCAACACGATAGTGACGCCCGTTCCGGTGAGCGAGGCGCCGTTGCCGATCTGAAAAACGCCGCCGTTGATGAAATAGACGCCCGGAGACATGGTGTTCGTACCGCCCCCGTCGAGCGTCAACCCGCCACAATAGACGCCGGGAGACATGGAGGAGCCCTTGTAGCCCGGGGTGTAAGGGTGGCCGGCGGAGCCCTTGGTACATCCCGACCAGGGCGGGACCGCGACGCCGGCATAGGGATCGGTCGTGGCCGGCTGGTTCTGCTTGATCACGGGCGCGTTGAGATGAGCGCCCCCGTAGACCGAGGTCGCGCCGCTGACCGTCACCGAGCCGGCGTTGAGCGTGGCCCCGCCGCTGACGCTCAGCGCCGACGCGCCGGTGGCGTTCGACGCGAGGCCGCACTGGTTCAGATTGACCAGAACGCCGCCGGTAATCACGACCCCGGTGCTGGGATCGAGCGAGAGTACACAACTGCTGGCGCTGTTGCCGACGCTCGCCACGCCGCGCGCGCTCACACTCCAGTCGCCGTGGTAGATGATGGCCGCGATCGGCAGGATCTGAGGTTGCGAGATCACCACCTCCACCGCGGCTGCGTTTCCCGCCCAGGTGCGGCTGACGACCGGCGGACTTTTGACCGTAACCGTCATTGCGTTGACGCCGTCGACGAAGCCGTCCTGGCCCGCTACCGCGCGGGCTTCCATCTCATAGCCGCTTGGACTGGAGGCGGCCAAGGCGACGGCGCCGGCCACGGCGGCGGCGTCGGCGGCGGACTGCATCTGTTGATGTTTCATCAGCACGGCGGTGACCTCGACTCCGAGGGACACCATGCCGAGCAGGACCACCGCCGTGAGAGCGATCATGATCGCCACCGCGCCACGCTCTCCCCGCCGCGAGGCGCCGGACGCCTTCGCGGCGGCCGCTTCGGCTTTCGCCTGGCGGAATAGTCGTCCGAACAGGGTCATTGCGGGTGCGATCGACTCCTCGGCCGCCTCCCGATGGCCGGGAACGGTCAAGGCCCAACGGTCGCCATGGACAATGGTTGCACCGCCAGGCCGTGGGGCGGGGGAACATTAAACCGGACGCAACGTTCCTCAGGGGTCATCTTCACCACTGGGACACCTGTCATGCGCCTCAAACTCCTCCTCCTGATGATCGCGCCGATCCTCCTGGCCGCCTGCGGAACCACAGAACGCACCGTGGTGGTGACCCCGTCGCCCGGCCAGACAGTCATCGTCACCCCGGCCCGTTAGTGGCCAAAACGGCCCACCGCCGGCGCGACCGCAACCAGAGCGGCGCGGCGGCGGTGGAGTTCGCACTCGGCGCGCCTTTGCTGGCGCTTATGCTCGTCGGAATCGTGGAGATCGGTTTCGCGACGCGACGGCAGATGCAGGTCGAGGATGCCGCGGCGGCGGGCGCCCTCTACGCCTCGGCGAACGGCTGGGACCAAGCGGGCATCGCCACGGCGGTCACCAGCGCCAAGTCCAATGCCGCAATCTCCGCGTCGCCGGCGCCTAGCCAGTTCTGCGGCTGTCCGACCGCCGCGGGCATCACCACGGACGTTTGCGGCCACACCTGTGCGGACGGCGCCGCCAGCCGGAGCTATGTCCTGGTCAGCGCCCAGGTGACGCGCATCAGCTTTCTGTCCTCGGCGCTTGCCCTTCCCGTGACCCTGACGGCGACCGCGACGACCCGAATCCCATGAGCGCGAACGAAGACGCCATGGCCGTGGGCAGGGCTCGCGTGTTGGCCCCGGGGCGGGGGTCGGTCGCCATCGAGTTCGCCATCGTCCTACCGGCTCTGCTGATGTTCCTGCTAGGCATCGTCGACATGGGCCGGTTCACCTGGACCAAGGCCACGCTGGATTTCGCCACCTCCGCCGCCGCCCGGTGCGCCGCGGTCAATACGACCTTGTGCGGGTCGAACGCGCAGATACAGACCTACGCGGTCTCCCAGGCCCCCGGCATGACCCTGCCCACGTCGGTGTTCAGTTCATCGGGGGCCGCGCAGGCCTGCGGCGTGAGGGTCAGCGCAGCCTACCCGTTCGTCTTCATCACGCCGTGGATCGCCCCCCAAGGCGTCACCCTTCTTGCCGACGCCTGCTACCCGACCTCGCCGTAATGCGCGGCTGAACAAGACCTATCGCGGCCGCGCGCGGATCAGCATCTGTCCAGCCATGGGCTTGATCGGAGAGCGCAGGTAGGCGTCGATCAGCCATGGCCAGACCGGAAGCCGGGACTTCAGAGTCAGGGGCAGAAAGCGCGGCCGGCACTCAAGCACGACAAAACCATGGGCCGTCAGAAAATCGGCGAGACTGACGTGCGAGTAGACTGTCTTGTGGGTGTAGTCGTCGAAATATTCGCGGAATGCGTAACGGTAGTTGGGCTGGATGATCGTCAGCGAGCCCGACGGTTTCAGCTTGCCGCGCAGGCCCGCGAGCACCGTTGCGAACTCGGCCTGAGTCAGATGTTCGAAGAGATTGCTGGCGAGGGCAAAGTCGACCGAGGCGTCGTCGAGGAAGTTCAGATCTCCGGCCCGGCCGACCACGCCCTCGACCCCGGGAGCCAGATACCGGGTGAAGCCCGGCCAGGCGTCGATTGCGATCCGCCGACGGGCGACGACGGCGTTGATGAACTCGCCGTAGCCGGCCCCGAGATCCAGCACGCAATCCTCGGCCGCGATGAGCTTCTGGAAATGAAGCCGCCACAACGCCCGCCACAGCGCCGCCCGCCGGAGATCGGGGGTGAACCGCGCAGCGTGATAGTCGCCGCTCATCTCGAGACGAACCTCCAGCCGAGGACGATGCCGACACACATGCGAAGGCCGACGATCAAGGCCCGCCCGTTGCTGGCGTTTCCGCCCTTGCTGGCGCCGGCGCGGGGATGGAAGGTGATCGGACATTCGACCACCACAAGACCGCGGCGCAGGGCCATGTCGAAGAAGTAGGCGTTGAACTCCAGGTTCAGCCCCGGGTCGAGGGCAGGAAGCAGCGGCGCGATCGCGGCGCGACGGCCAAGCTTATAGGTCGTGCCGACGTCGGTGATGGTGCTCTTGCCGAGGTGTTTGGCTTCGAGGAGTTTCCCGACAAACAGGTTGCCGTAGTACATGAAGGTGCTCAGTTGCGTGAGGTTGTCCCGCAGCATCTCGACGGTGCGCGTGCCGTTCACGATGTCGGCGTGCGGCGCATAGGCCAGCAGCTTGTCGATGTCGTAGGCGCGGAAGGTCATGTCGCCCTCGCAGAGCACGATGAGGTCGGTCTCGTCATGCTTGAGCGCCTCCGACCAGCATCGCCAGACACATTGACCGTAGCCCTGAAGGGGTTCGTCGAAGACGAGGGCGCCCGCCGCCCGCGCCCGCTCAAGCGTGCGGTCGTGGCTGTTGTTGCTGACCACGATGACGGTCCGGACGCACGGGTGCCGCTTGAACTCCGCCACCACCGGTCCGATGCTGGCCTCGTCGTTGTAGGCGGTGAGCGCCACTGTCACCATGGGATCGCGGGGCGGATCGTTGCGCATGGGCCCGCTCCGTCGCTTGAAGGGGAACAGCACGAACAGATCGATGCAAGCCAGGATGACGCCGATCAGCACCGGAGCGCCGCTGTACCAGACGATGGCCTCATTCAGGGGCCGCAGCGCGGCGTTAAGTCCGAGAAAGTAGCGCGGAAAGACCAGCAACACGCCGAACAGATAGATCGCGACGCCCACCCCGGAGATCAGCATTCCATAGAGCAGAAGTGGCGTGCGCAGCAGACCGGCGAAGACCCGTCGCGTCAGGCCGAGCGGTGGGGTCGCTGTGGCGTTCATCGGTATTCCGTGGGGACGACGATCCAGACGGCGCCATGGGACTAACGCTGCGGCGCCCGCCTGAGTTGCAACCGACGGTGATCGGAGGCTAAGGTCCGGCCGACGGCAAAGAGGTGGGCCTCCGTCCGGAGACTCCTGGCCCATGCCGCTGGCCCACAGCCACCCGCCAATCGCGTCGCCGTCGGCTGGCGCTGCGCGGCCTGGCGAATGGCGCCTTAGAGACTGGGGGTTGGCCGACTGGGTGCTTGCGGCGCTCCTCGCCTTGCTGACGCTCCACGCGGCCGGCGTGTGCCGGGATTTCATCGCCGCGATCCGTTATCCCTTCGCCCTGGACTACGGCGAGGGGATCGTCTGGCAACAGGCGGCGCTGATACCGGGCCCAAGGGCCTACGGCGGATCCGGGGCTCTCCCGTTCGTGGTCTTCCACTATCCGCCGCTCTACCATCTGGTCGTCCGCGCCGTCGCGCGCCTCACCCCGGACATGCTGACGGCCGGCCGACTGGTGTCGGTCCTGTCCACCGCGCTGCTGGTCCCCCTGATCGCCGGCCTGGTCCTCGCCGCCTCGCCCGCCCGCGAAGGACAGCCGCGGATCCCGCGCCTCGCCATTGCGTCGGCCGCCGGCCTGCTGGCGCCGTGCCTGCATGCGGTTCGGGCGTGGGGGCCCCTGATGCGAGTCGACATGCTGGCCGTCGCCCTGGGGCTGTCAGCGTTGCTCGTCGCCGCCCGCTCGGACGGCGGCTTCCGCGGCGCCGCATGGGCGCTGCTGCTGGCCGTCGCAGCCGTCTACGCCAAGCAGACGGAGCTCGCGCCCGGCGTGGCGGTCTTTCTGGTGAGCCTCAGCCGACGGCCCCGCGCGGCGCTTGGCGCCGCCGCCATTGCCCTGCTGGCCGGTCTTGGCCTGCTCGGCGTGCTGCAGGTCGTCACCAACGGCGGCTTCCTGCACAACATCATCGGCGGCAACCTGAACAGGTTCTCACCGGGGAGCGCGCGCGCTGTCTTCAGCAAGGAGGTGAGCAGTCTGCCGGTGGCGCTGCTCATCGGTCTGTCGGCGGGCGCGATCTTCCGCCCGGCCGGCCCGGCGGCGTGGCCCCGGCAACTGCTGGCGCTCCACTTCCTTCTCTCGACGGTGATGCTGGCCACGGTGTTCAAATCCGGCAGCGACATCAACTATCTGATCGACTGGCTGTGCATCGGATCGGTGCTTGTCGGGGTTGCCGCCTGCGAGCTGTTCAAAACCCCCCGCCCCTTCGCCGTCGCCACCGGATGCCTGATCCTGGCGATCCTGACCCTGCCCCTGCGACGGACACCGGACACGGCGCCGCAGGCGGTGCTGACAGAACAGGCGGATCTGGTGCGCCTGATCGCGGCGGCGCGCGCGCCCGTGGCGTCAGAGGACATGACTCTGCTCATGCGGGCCGGGAAGCCGGTTATTTTCGAGCCCGCCATCGTCACGGAGCTGTCCGCGGTGAACCGGTGGGACCAAGCGCCGCTGCTGGCGATGATCCGGGCAGGTCGCTTCGCCTTCATGATCACGATCGACGACGAACGGGGCGGTTCGACGCTCCGAAGTCCGGGCGTGGACGCGGCCATGCGGGCCAGCTATCCGCGGACCGAGCGGATCGGCGCGCTCTACCTCTGGCTCCACAGGCCGCCGCGGCAGGCCGCATGACCGGCGCCCACCCAGCCGCCGGCGCCTTCGGCGTGGGCCTTGGCGGCTGCCCGCGCTTCCTGGCCGCCCTGGCGCTGGCCGGCCTGATGGGGCTTCTCGCCGCGGGTCTGTGGGCGGCCCCCTGGACCGACACAGGCCTGGTTCCGGGGCCGACCGACGCCGCGCTCTACGAGCGAATCATCGCGGACGTTCGCCAGGGCGCGCCCTACTACGTCGCCGCCACGCGGGCGCAGCGGAGCCTGGGGTACCCCTTGCGCCCGTTCGTCACGGTGCGCATGCCGGTGCTGGCGGTCGGACTGGCGGCCCTGCCCAGCCCCCTGGCGCGACGCGCGCTGCTGGGCGTCCTGGCTGCCGCGACGCTCGTGGCCTGGAGCTGGCGGCTATCTCGCATGGGCGCCGGCTCGACACGTCTGGTGCTGGCGCTCGGCCTGTTGGTCAGCGGGGTCACGGTCGCCTTCTCACCTCTCGCCTGGCCGTTCCACGAGGTCTGGGCGGGCCTTCTGATCTCCCTGTCGCTGGCGCTTCGCCGCCCGGGCGCATGGGGGCTCAGCCTGATCGTCGGCCTGCTCGCGGCCCTGACGCGCGACCTGGCCGCAGCCTACCTCCTGGCGATGGCGGCCATGGCGTGGCGGGACGGCGAGCGGCGAGAAGCGGCTGCCTGGATCGGCGCGATCGCGGTGTTCGGTCTGGCGCTGGCGGCCCACGCAGGGGCCGTGCAGGCGCAACTTCTGGCCGGCGACGGCTCCTCCCAGGGCTGGCTGACCTTTGGAGGCTGGCCGTTCGTCCTGCAGATGGCGCGTTGGAACGCGCTGGTGGTGGCCGCGCCGCGCTGGCTCGCGGCCGTCCTGGCGCCGGCTGCTCTGCTGGGGCTGGCCCTGTGGCGCCACCCGCTCGGCGAGCGCCTGGCGCTCATCGTCTTCGGCTATACCGCCGCTTTCCTGTTCGTCGGCCGGCCGGTGAACACCTATTAGGGTCTGCTCATCGCGCCGCTCTGGCCCTTGGGTCTGCTCATGGCCCCACAAGCCCTCGCCGCGCTGTGGCGCCGCGCGGCGCCCTGAGCCGGCGGTCTATCGGGTCCGCGCCCGCACGAAGTCGAAGAAGCGCAGGTTGGCCTCGGCGTCGGCCGTGGCGAGATCGACGCTGCCCATCGACAGCGCGCGGAGGCGATCGCCCTTGAGACCGTAGATCAGCGCCAGGTTTTGCCGGACGCGGGGCGAGCCGTTGGCCGACCTGGCCAGCGGCGTCAGCAGGTCGATGGCCTGATCGAACTGGCCGGTCATGCTGAGCGACAAGGCCAGGTCGCTGCGCGCAGCGACGCTCCGGGGGGACGACGCCAGCGCCACGCGATAGGCGCCCTGCGCCTCGGCGTGGCGGCCCACAACATCGAGCGCCACGCCAAGTCCCACCCGGGCCGCCTCATCGTCGGGGGCGGCGGCGACGGCCTGCCGGGCATAGTCGAGCGCGCGGCCCGATTGGCCAAGCTGGGCGTAGCATCGCTCCAGCCCCAGCAGCGCGCCAAGTTCCGCGGGAGAGCGCGGCGGCGTGGACTGGTAGACGCCGATGGCGTCGTCGACGTATCCGCCCTGAAGCAGGGTGTCCGCGAATTCGACCTGCAGCAGCGGATCGGCGCCCGGTCCCGCGACGCGGCGATAGAAGGCGATCGCCGCCGGGAAATCCCCCGCCGATCGCGCCGCATGGGCGAGATCCAGAGTCGTCTTCTTCTCGGCCGGAGACAGCTTCGCGCCTGACCCTCGCGGATCGGACCCGGCGCGCGCCACCGCGCCCAGTGAACAGACAAGGATGGCGATCGATGTCAGCAGCGTCGCGACACCTCCCGACCTGAACGGCTGAGTCATCCGTCGACATCTCCCGTCCGGATCCGGCGTCAAAAGGCCGCCAGTCCGGTGATTTCCTGAACGCGCCGTCACCCTATGCGTTCCTGAAAACCTCGCGACCTTGGGTCCGCCGGAACAAAACAGGCCCTCACACGTTTTGCGAATGCTCATTCTGCCCCTTGTTTGCCGTGTCATTTTTGCAAGTTCACGGACGACAATTCTAGGTATATTCCACCTGATACTCCCCTCGGGATCTACTTACGTATTTTAATATTGATTTCTCATGGAGTTTATTGGTCATTTAGCTTGACTTTAGCAGGGGCGGCGGGTCGATTGACGCCGTCCAACGGGTCGTCAAACCTTGACCGCCGGGACGTCACTCAGAGGTCCGCTCACGTGTCCCATTTCGCCAAAATGATTGACAAGAGCCTCGGTGTCACATCCGAGAAGGGCGTCACGGCCATCGAATACGGCCTGCTCGCCGCCTTGATCGCCCTGGCGATCATCACCGCGGTCGCCCTCGTCGGCACCAACCTGAACGGCGTGTTCGGCCGGATCGCCTCCACCGTCAAATAGCCGGGGCCGGCCGGGCGCCCAACGACGACCGAGAGGACCAGGATCTGACGATGGGCGGCATGCTCGCAACTCTTTGCCAATGGGCGGGCCTCGGCGGGTTGCTGGTCGCCGCCGGCCTGGACGTCAGGAACCGGCTGATCCCCAATGAGATCGTGCTGGGGGTCGGCTTGGCCGGCCTGACGGCGCGCGTGCTCGCTGACGGCTGGTGGAGTGGATTCAGCCTGCTCGTGGCGATCTGCGTGCTCATCCCGCTGGGCATGCTGGCCCGTCACCAGATTGTCGGCGGCGGCGACGCGAAAACGATCGCCGCCGCGACCTTGCTGTTCAGCCCGATCCTGGTCCTGCCCCTGCTGCTGGCGATCGCCGTGGCGGGCGGGATTTTGTCGCTCATCTACCTGGCCGCCTTCCGCGCGATCCGCCCCGCCGTCGCACCGGCGGCGACGCAGAGCGATCACGCCGCGCGCGGCGGCTGGATCGCCTCAGAGCGGACCCGCGTCGCGGCGCGGGAGCCCCTGCCCTATGGCGTGGCCATTTTCGCCGGCGCGGCCGTCATCCTTCTGCGGGAGGCGCTCCGATGCTCGTTCGCAACATCCTGCTGAGCATCGGCGTCCTGGCGATCCTGATCGGCGCGGTGGTCGCCGGCGTGCTGATGTTCGGCGGCCACGCAAGCCGGCAGGCGGGCCACGCGGTTGCGTCCAAAGGCGTGTCGGTGCTCGCCGCCTCACGCGCAATAGCGCCGGGTCAACGTCTGGCTGAGAGCGACCTCACCTGGCGCGACCTGCCGGTCAAGACCGCACCGTCCGGAAGCCTGGCGCGCGGAAAAGTCACGACGGCTCAGTTTGTCGGCGCGGTCTCCCGTCGCGGATACGCCGCGGGCGAAATCATCCTCGACAGCGGCCTGACGGGATCCAACGACCGGCAGTTCCTCGCCGCGGTGCTGACGCCAGGGTTGCGAGCCGTCACCCTCGTGGTGGACATCGCCCAGAGCGCCGCCGGTCTGGTGCTCCCCAATGACCGGGTCGATGTCGTCCTGGTGCGGGACGGCGCGACGGGAGCGGGAACGGACTCGACCAGGGCGTCGGTGGCCCAGATTCTGCTGCAGGACGTCCGCGTCGTGGCGACCGACCGCACCTTCGACCGATCCCAACCTGTCCCGAATGGCGGAGCCGCCCTGCCACGCACGATCACCGTTGAAGTCGGCGAGCGGGATGCGCAGTGACTGTTTCTGGCCGAGCAGATCGGCCGGGTGCATTTCGCCCTTCGACCTTTCGTGGCTCAGGCCGGAGACGTGGACGAAATCCACGCGCCGGTCTGGGGCGCGGACCTGTCCCCCGGCCGGTCCAGCGCCGCGCCCGCCGACGTCCTCGCCGGCGCGGTCGTCCACTTGGGATCGCCGCGCGCCCCCACCGAGAGGTCCGGCCGCGCCGACGCGCCGATCGTGATCCTGCGCGGCGGCGGAGCGACGGCCCCATGACCCGACATCTTCCCCTCGCGCTGTTGGTCGCCGGACTCGCCTGCGCGGTCGCGCCGGCCGCCGTCACCCGGGAGGCGCCGCCCCCGGCCTGGACCTGGAACGCGGCTCTGGCGGGCGCCGTCATCGTCGAGGCCGGTCAGGCCGAGATACTCGCCACGCCGGGCCCGGGGGCGACGGTGTTCGTCGCCGATCCCGAGATTGCCGACGCGCGGGTCCCCGACACACGGCATGTGCTGGTCCTGGGCCGCAAACCGGGCTCCACCACCGCCTTCGTGTTCACCCAGGCCGGTGTGGTGACTCGCTACCTCATTACCGTGCGCCGCCCGCAGGCAGCCGTGGCCAACGCTCTCCGCGCCCTGGCGCCCGGCGCGACGATCGATGTTTTTCGCGGCCCCGGCGGGATGACCGTCTCTGGACGGGTCAAGTCGCCCGCCCAGGCGGCGGCCCTGAAGGCGGTCGCCCAGCAGTACCTCGCCGACAAGGAGGTTCTGAACTTCGCCGTCACCGTCGAAGACTCGGTTCAGGTCAACCTGCAGGTGCGCGTCGCCCAGGTCTCCCGGACGGTGACCAATAATCTGGCGTTCAACTGGAACGCCCTGTTCAACAACGGCGCCGTCGCCGTGGGCCTGCTCACCGGTCGCTCGCCGCTCACGACGGCGGTGGGCGCCGCCGGGGCGGCCGGAGCGAGCGCCTTCGGCGTCGTTCCCGACCCGTCCTCGAACGCCCTCAATTCCGTGGGCGTGAACTATCAGAGCCATTCGGTGAATCTGACCGCCCTGGTGGACGCCCTTCAGCTGAACGGGCTGGTCACCGTTCTGGCCGAACCCAACCTGACCGCCACATCCGGTGCGACAGCCAGCTTCCTGGCGGGCGGCGAGTTTCCCGTGCCCATACCCGGGACCCTCGGCCAGATCTCGATCGAGTGGAAGAAGTTTGGGGTCAGCGTCGAATTCACGCCCACCGTGCTCGATTCCAACCGGATCAGCGTGCGGGTCAAGCCCGAGGTCAGCGAGTTGTCCAACAGCGGTTCGGTGGTGATCAACAGCATCCAGGTGCCGGCCCTGGCCGTGCGCCGCGCCGACACGACCGTTGAACTGGCCAGCGGCCAAAGCTTCGCGATCGCCGGCATGTTTCAGAACAACATGGCCAAGACGCTGCAGCAGTTTCCGGGCCTCGGCAACTTACCGATTCTTGGAGCGATGTTCCGCTCCAACAGTTTCCGGCGCGACCAGAGCGAACTGGTGATCATCGTGACGCCCTATATCGTGCGACCTGTCGACCGGCCGGGCGATCTTCACCTCCCCACCGAGGCGATCTCCTACTCCAACGACCTCGAGCGCAGCCTGCTCGGCGATCTGGGACCTCCCGACGACGCGACGCGGCGCACCGACGGGGCGCCGCATCTGTCCGGTCCGGCCGGCTTCATGCTGGAGGGACAACCTTGACCCTGTCACCGCAACGCGTTGGGCGCGGCGCCGCGGTCATCATCGCCGCCATGCTGTTGGGCCTTTCCGGCTGCGCCGCCGGCCGATCGTCGACCCCAGCCTCGTCGCGCCTGGAGGGTCCCGCCCAGCCCGCCTGCCGACCCGCCGACCTTGCCACGACGACGACGGCCCTGCCCAAGGAGGGCTGCGTGAACGCCGCCAACTTGGCGCGGATGGTCGCCGACCCCCGCGATCTTGTGCAGGGACGACCGCTTGGACCGGCCGACGGCGCGCGGAACAGCGTCGCCATCGACACCTACAGGAAAGGCCCCACGGTGGCGGCCGCAGGTCAGGGCGGCGCCGCCTCGGCGGTGATCATCGGCGGGGCGACGGGCGGGGGGCCGCCATAATGGACGACGCCACCTCACCAAACCTCAGTGCTTCGCAGGTCGACGACGGCAAGCCTCAGGCGCTGGTCTATGTCGGCGACACGGAATCCGAAGCCGTGATCCGCCAGGCGCTGAGCGATGTCGGCGCCTCGGGGGTGCTGTTCAAGAGCGGCGGCGTGGCCACCGCCGTCGCCGACCGCTCCGAGCGCGCCTCGCCGCGACTGATGATCGTGGATGTGAGCAAGGCGCGCGACGCGGTGGCCGAGGTTGCCGCGCTCATCGGGCTCTGCGATCCCGCCACGGCGGTGGTCGTGATCGGGGCCTCCAACGACATCGGTCTTTACCGCGCCCTGAAGGACGTCGGCGCGTCAGAGTATTTCTTCAAGCCGCTGGTCACGGCCTTGCTGGCCCACACCTGCACCAACATTCTGAGCAATGAAGAGCCGGCGCGGCCCGGCGACACCAAGACGCGGAAGGGCCGTCTGGTTCTGGTTCTGGGCGCGCGCGGCGGCGTCGGGGCGACGACCATAGCCGTGCGCACGGCGTGGCGCCTGTCGACCAATCCGCCGCGGTCGGTCGCGCTTGTCGACCTGGACCTTCAGTTCGGCGACGCGGCGCTGCAGCTGGACGCGGCGCCCAACCATGCCCTGCGCGAAGCGCTGGCCCGGGCTGACCGGGTGGACGACCTGTTCCTTCAGCGCGGCATCATCAACGTCACCAAGCGCCTCGACCTGCTGGCTTCGCTTGAGCCGCTCCAGGAGACGATCTCGTTCGAGGAGAGCGGGTTTCTTTCGCTGCTTGAAACCCTGCAGCAACGCTACCGGTATGTGGTGGTCGACCTGCCCCCGCTGCGCGCGGTCGGACTGCCAAACGTGCTGCGCCTGCCCAGTCTGGTGATGCTGGTCAGCGACGGCGGCCTGGCGTCGGCCCGGGAAATGGCGCGGCTTCGCGACCTGTTGGGCCCGACCACGGCCGACCGCACGATTCTGCACGTTCTCAACAAGAACGGAGGCCCCGGTGCGCTACCCCTGGCGGAGTTCACACGCGGAGCCGGACGTGCGCCCGATGTGCTCGTGCCCTGGTCGCGGGAGATCGCCACCGCCGCCAATCTCGGCGTCAAGATCAAGCCCGAATGCCCAATCCTCGATCACGCGCTCGCGCCGGTGTTCACCCGGCTGTCGGGTGAAAAGGCTCCACCTCGCCGCTCGCTGCTCGCAAGGCTGTTAGGTTGACATGCCCCAGACCGACTTTCGTCCCTTGACCCCCGCGCCGCGGTCCGCGGCCGATCTGATCCGTGACCAGGTGCTGGTGGGGATCGAGCCGGCCGTGGCCATCCGGTTAACCCGCGACGAGCTGACGACCCGCGTGGATGAGATGATCGCCCGGATCGCCGACACCCAGCGGTTGCTCGTCAACAAGGCCGAACAGCAGGCTCTGGCCGGCGAGCTGGTGAACGACATGATCGGGCTCGGCCCCCTGGAGCCGCTGCTCCGCGATCCGACGATCAACGACATCCTCGTGAACGGCCCGCGCATGATCTACGTCGAACGGCGCGGCAAGCTTGAGTTGACGACCGTCAAGTTCCGCAACGACGCCCACGTGCTCCACGTGGCCCAACGCATTGCGTCAACCGTGGGCCGCCGGGTCGATGAATCGAGCCCGATGCTGGACGCGCGCCTGCTCGACGGCAGCCGGGTGAATGTCATCATTCCGCCGCTCAGCCTGCAAGGCCCGTGCATCTCGATCCGGAAATTCTCCAAATCCGTGATGGATTTCGACAAATTCGTCGAGTTCGGCACCTGCTCGCCCGAACTCGGCCGGGCGCTGGAAATCGCCGCGCGCTGCCGGCTCAATATCATCATCTCGGGCGGCACCGGGTCGGGCAAGACAACCGTGCTTAACGCTCTGTCGCGCATGATCGACCGGGACGAGCGGATCATCACCATCGAAGACGCCGCCGAACTGCAACTTCAACAACAGCATGTGCTGCGGTTCGAGACCCGCCCCCCCAATATCGAAGGCCACGGGGAAATCGCCCAGCGCGACCTGGTGCGAAATGCGCTGCGCATGCGTCCCGACAGGATCATCCTCGGCGAGGTGCGCGGCCCCGAAGCGTTCGACATGATGCAGGCGATGAACACCGGCCATAACGGCTCGATGTGCACGGTGCATGCCAACTCCGCGCGGGACGCCCTCGCCCGCATCGACAACATGATCATGATGGCCAACATCAATCTGCCGATCGCGGCCATCCGTGGGCAGATCACCAGCGCGGTGGACCTGATCGTCCAGACCGAGCGCATGCGTGACGGCGTCCGACGCATCACCCAGATGGTCGAGGTTGTGGGGATCGAAGGCGACGTTATCACGCTCGGGGAGCTGTTTACGTTCCACTTCACCGGGGAAACCGCCGACGGCCACATCACCGGCCGGTTCGAGTCCAGGGCGGTGAGGCCCCGGTTCCTGGAACGCCTGGATTACTTCGGCCTCGGCGCCGCCTTCATGAAGGCGCTTGGCGAAGGGGCGCAGTCGTGACGGTCGTGCTCATCCTGCTCGCGGTGGCCATGCTGATCGCGGGAGCCGGCGCGCTAGCCGGCGCCGCCACCGTGATGCGGGTCGATCAACGGAATACCAAGCGGCGTGTGGACATCATCCTCTCGAAGTCCGAGTCGTCGGCCACGGGGCTCACGGGCGTGCATGCGCGCGCGCACGATGTCATCAGATCCGTGCTCGGCGCCGGGGTTCCTGAATCCTGGCCGTCGAAAACCTCCACGCGGACGCTGGTGATCGCGGCGGTGGGGCTGGGGGCGCCGGTGTGCGGTGTGCTGATGCTGGGTCTGCGCCTGCCCTTCTGGATCTGGGCGCCTGGTGGAGCCCTCGGCATGATGATCCTGCCGCAGATGCTTCTGCGGATGGAACAGGGGAGCCTGGACAAGAAATTCGTCGATGTGTTTCCGGACGCCATCGACATGATCGTTCGCATGCTGCGCGCCGGGCTTCCGATGACCGCCGCCATCGCAGTTGTCGGCCGCGAGGCCGCGTCCCCGGTCAAGGAGGTGTTTGCTGACGTCAGCGATCAGATGTCCATGGGCGCCAGTTTCGACAAGGCGCTTGTGGCCGCCGGCAAGCGGGTCACGCCGCAGGATTTCAAATTCTTCACCGTTGCGGCGGCGCTGCAGCAGTCCACGGGCGGCAATCTGGCGGTCACGCTTGAGATGCTGTCCGAGATCATCCGCAAACGCCGCGCCGAACGGATGAAGGCCAAGGCGGTGACCGGCGAGGTGCGGCTGTCCGCCTATGTCCTGGCGGCCATTCCGTTCGTCGTCATCGCCGGCATGCTGGTGATCAGCCCGAGCTATCTGCTGCCGCTCATCCAGGACAAACGCGGGCTCATGATCATCGGCCTAGCTGTGGGACTGCTGTGCACGGGTTTCTTCGTGATGGCGCAGATGATGAAAAGCGCCACGCGCGTCTGAGGGAAGGCGGATTGCGATGAATTCCGGTCTCCTGCTCGCCATCGCGCTCTCCGCGCTGCTCGTGGGCGGGGGCCTTGCCATCGTGCTCAGCGACGCCCGGGCCCGGCGCGCCGCCATAGCCGGACGCATCCGACTCATCGGCCAAGCCAACTCCAACGCGGCCGCGCCCCGGCCGGCGCCCCAGAGCGCCCTGATCCGCGCTCCCAAGGGCAAGATTCCGCAACCCGAACTTCGCGAGATCCTCAAGGTCTGCCACCGGCTCGGAATCCCGGAGCACCTCGCGCCCCTTGCCTATGTGTGGCTGAGAGTCTTCTGCGTGATCGTTCTCGGTTTCGTCGGCATGGTGGTCTTTGGCGTCGTGCTCAAGCATCCCCCCGTGGCTGTCCAGGCGCTCGCCGGGACAATCCTGGCGGCGGTGGGGTGGCTCGCCCCCGCGATGATTGTCGAAAATTTCGCCAAGCGGCACTCCGCCGCCGCCGCAGGGCTGTCGGAGGCCCTGGAGCTTCTGGTCATCTGCGTCGGCGCCGGGCTCTCCCTTGAGGACGCCATCGATCGGATCACCGGCGAGCTGAAGTGGTCACGGCCAGCCCTGGCGGAAGAGTTGATGCTCACCTCGGCGGATCTGAAGATCCTGCCGGACCGCGATGTGGCGCTGGGCAATCTGGCCGCGCGCATCGACGTGCCCAGTGTCCGCTCGGTCGTCACCGCGCTGTCGCAAACGCTCCGCTATGGCACGCCGCTCGGTCAGGCCTTGCGGGTGACCGCGGCGGAGTTGCGCAATGACGGCCTGCTTCAGATGGAAGAGCGGGCCAATCGCCTCCCGACCCTGCTGACCCTGCCAATGATGCTGTTCATCATGCCCACCATCTTCCTGATCATCGGCGGGCCAGCCGCCCTGAGGCTGCTGGACCTGTTCGCGCAGCGGCGCTGAACACCCGCGGGGCGAGGGATCTATCGCGCCGGCCGTGACGCGGCGCCGGACGCCAAATCGGCGCCGATCGAGTCTGGGCCTCCGCGACGTCGCCGTCGAAAAAGTTTTTTGTGGAAATGATCAACAATTCGAAGTCGATCACGGAACCTATAGCCCAGCGCAACGGTTGTTGTTGAAGTTAAAATTGAGGCAGATCGATGATTTCGAGATCGGCGGCCGATTCCCTATATTTTCACAAAACTTGTCCCTGGCACACGACTTTTTTAGTGACAGCCGCATGGTCTTGCGGGGCCCAAGCGGCTTCTGCCGCCTCCCCATCGACCCCGCCAACGCCGAACGCCCAGCTGCTTGACCTGCCCATCGAGCAGTTGATGGACATCGAGGTCACCAGCGTCAGCAAGAAGCCGCAGCGCCTCGGCGACGCCGCGGCGGCGATCTATGTCATCACCCAGGAGGACATCCGCCGCTCAGGCCTGAACACGGTTCCCGAGCTGCTGCGCATGGTCCCCGGCCTGGATGTCGCCCAGCTCGACTCCCACCACTGGGCGATCAGTTCGCGTGGCCAAAACGCGGTCTATTCCGCCAAGCTGCTGGTGTTGATCGACGGCCGGACGGTCTATTCGCCGGTGTTTTCGGGCGTGTTCTGGGACGCCCAGGCCGTACCGCTGCAGGACATCGAGCGCATCGAGGTCATCC
Source organism: uncultured Caulobacteraceae bacterium (assembly GCA_903872075.1). GTDB lineage: Bacteria > Pseudomonadota > Alphaproteobacteria > Caulobacterales > Caulobacteraceae > Acaudatibacter > Acaudatibacter aquilonius. The sequence continues at coordinate 31,162 of CAIQJF010000048.1, forward strand.
GTGGTCCGGGCGCGACAATCTGGGGCGCCAACGCCGTGAACGGTGTGATCAACATCATCACTAAGGACGCCAAGGACACCCTGGGTTTCGCCGCGAGGGTCACCGGCGGGACAGCGGAGGCCGGCTCCGTGTCGGTCCGCTACGGCGGCAAGCTCTCCGACACCCTGACCTACCGTCTCTATGTCGACGGGGTGAACTATCCGACCTTCGCGGCCCGCGCCAAGGACGACGCCAGCGTCGAGGCGCGGGGCGGAGGCCGGCTGGACTGGGACGCCTCTCCTAGCAGGCTGCTGAAAAACCCACTCGCCTGCGGGCGCGACGCATGATTCAACCTCTGGACGGGAGTGTCCACGGGGGATTGCGATGCGTGGGTCTGATCAGCAGGCGGGAGCCCTGTTTTCCTATGTGGATCTTGATCG
>CAIQJF010000049.1 GCA_903872075.1 uncultured Caulobacteraceae bacterium
CGGATAACGCTCAATAAAGCCATGTCGATCACTCCAGTGTCCCCCGACCAGGCAGCCAGGGGGAAGGTCAGAACATGGGTCACTTCTCAGTGGAAATTATGCGCCTCCCGGGTCAGCTCTCAGTGGAAATCAACAAGATGGAGATCGGCGCCCTTAACGATCACGTCCGCCATGGGGTGTTCACCTACGCCCTCAAGGTCGCCCTGGAGAACGCGGCCCGCACCGGCATTGAGACGGTGAGCTATGCGGACATCTTCACCGCCGCCAGCCAGACCGTCGCCGACCTGGGCTTCGGCACCCAGCAGCCTCAGGCGGCCGGCGATCTCCATGACACTTTCCTCGGCCAGGCCGCTGTTTCCACGCGCGTCGAGCCGGTATCGCGCACGGCCAAGGGCGGGCTTACTCTGGGGGCAGGAGCCCTGTCCGGTGTCACGGCCGGGTCGGTCTATGGTGTGTTCGCGACCTCCGGCGCGGCGGGCGGCGCCGGGGCGCCGACGGTCAGGGCCGTGGTCGCCGACGGCGTCGGCGAGTTCTCGGCGAACCTGACGCCAAGCGGGCCTGTGCCGGCTTGGAGCGCGCTGTGGGCGAGGGAGATCACCCACAAGTTCGCCCTGCGCGCCGTCAGCTATCGTATTGAGCCGGGCGTGCATCGGGCCGCCGAGATCTCCGCCGCCCTCGCCGGCGTCGACGCCTTCAGCCAGAGCGCCGCGACCGCCGCCTACAGCTTCGGCCGAACCCCGAACGGGGATATTCAGATGTTTGAGGCGTCGGGCGCGGCGGTGGGGGAGGCGATCAACGGCGCCGAGGGCGCGGACGACTTCAAGACCCACATCGCCGCCACGGCGAAGCTGATCGCGCGCTATCATGAGGTTCTCGACCTTGGAAAAAGCGGCGGCGACACGCCCCCGAAGCTGTGGATTGGCAGGCCGGGCGAAGAGCAAAAAGGCCCGCCGACCACCAACGCCCGAGGATTCGCCGCGACGCCCTACAAGGTCATACCGCTGGTTCCGGCATGCAAACCTATTTTCGCCCTGATCAATACGGCTACCGCGCCGCGTTATCTCTATTTGATCGACTTCGAGGTGGATCGGAGCATTTCCGTTATTTATCCTCCGAAAGGTCTGAAGGATCAGGTCGCCCCGGGCGCGGCCTTCTATGTGGAATCAAAGTATTTGCGGGCGCCGAACTCCTTGAGCCGGTCTCAGCTGATGTTGCTGAGCACCGCCCAATCCATCGACGCGACGGCCTTCGAACAGAGCGCTGACACGACCTCCCGCGCAATCGGCGCCCCCAGCCTGTTGGAGCGGCTGTTGCGCCGCGCCGCCGGCGGGTCGCGCGGCCTCGGCGAGACCGTGACCGCGCCCGACTGGGGGGCGTCCATGGCCACGTTGGACTTCACGCCGGCTCCGGCCGGCGCGGACGGCCAGACTTGCCCCCCACCCCCCTGATGTGTCGGGCGGTTCGCCCCCTACAACAGCCGCCCCGGAGGCTTCTCCGCCTCGCGGCCACCCGCTCAATCGGCTGGGCGCGGCCTAAGCACGGCCTGGCTGGGCCGGCCGGTGAAGTCGAACAGGGCCGGGTGCTGGATCTGCGGCGCCGCGCTCGCGCGGGGCCGGGCGGGGGCGAGGCCTCGGTCGGCGATGGGCGGGCGGCGGGCGGCGATCTCGGCGCTGAGGATGGGCAGACGGTCGGCGGCGGCGCGCAGCCAGGCGTCGAGGGTGACCTTCGCGCCGCGCTTCAGGCCGTCATGCACGAGGGCGTAGGTAAGCAGGCCGTGACCGAGCGCGCGGTCCTCCATCGCCACGGTGTCGGCCTGGGCCGCCGCCAGGATGCGGATCCCCTTGTCGTAGGCCAGTTGCCCCAGGCCCGGATCGCCCAGCGGGCCGGCCTTGAAGCCGCCGGCGTCGACGCTCGCCGCCGAGTGGCAGGCGTCTATCACCATCGCCACCTCGCCGGCGTCCACCCCGCGCAGCCAATCGGCCAGTTCGAGGCTGGAGATCAGGCTGGCGAGGGATTTTCGGTCGTCGGGGTCGGGCGGCTCAGCGTCGGCGGGGACGAGGTAGAAGTCGCCCTGCGGACTCGTCCAGCCGTGGCCCGCGAAGGTGATCACCACCGCGTCGTCCGGCGTGACGCGGACGAACCGGGCGGCGTCGCCGCCGAGCGATGACAGGCGGGCGCGGTCGGCGCGCGGGTCGCCGGCCAGGGTGAGCAGGGCCGCGCGGATGTCGGCCTTGCGCGCGCCAGGCGGCCGGCCCCGCTCGGCGGTGAGCGAAAGGGTCGCGACATCGTCGAACGGCGCCAGGTTCTTGAGTGCGGTGCTCAGCGCCCCGGCGTCCGCGGCGGCGAAGCGCAGGTCAGCGTCGGGGATCGCCGGCATGGCGTTCACGCCGATGGCGACGACAAACGCGCGTGGCGTCGGCCGGTTCGGCGACGGCCGGATCTTCACGCTGTCGCTGACCGTGTCGCCCTTCACGCGATCGACGTTGAAGGCGTAGGCGGAGAGGTCGACATCCCTCGCGACGGCGGCGGTCGGCAGAGGCACGTCGAAGACGTGGCTGAAGCGCTTGCCGTCGCCGACTGGCCGCACGACGGCGTCGGCGCTCCAGGTCCGGGCCGCATCCTCGGCTGTCGCGCCACCGGCGGCCGGCGATGGCGGCGGCCACTGCGCCACCAGGCGACCGTCGCGAAACAGCCGCAGGTCATAGACGCCAGAGTGGGTCTTGCCGTTGGCGGCCGCGGCGTCCGCGCCCTCGACGACGGTGACCTTGACGCGCGCCCGGTCCGCGGCGGGGCCGGCCTGGATCTTGATGTCGGTGACCCGCGGCAGCACGCGGTCGAGCCGGGTGATGTCGGGCACGGTCCGCAGCCGCGTGGCGCAGTCGTCCGCGACGCGACAGGCGAGCACCTTGCCGACCAGCCCGGGAATCCAGAAATCGCGCATGAACATCTGGGCGGGTAGCGCCATCCAGGGGCTGTCGGGCATCACCCAGCGCAGGCCGTCATTGTCGGGGGGAAGGTTGGTGTCGTAGCGACCCTCGGGGTCGAAGGCGATGAACTTCCCATCGGCGAGCAGTTCGACGGTGAGAATGACCTTCCCGGACCGCGCGTCCCAATATCTGATCTGCTGGCCGGGCCCCTCGGTCCAGAACAGCGGCCCCACCTTCAGGAATCCGAGGGAATTGATCCGGTCGTGGGCGTCGGCCAGCGGCGTCTCTCGCAGGGTCGCGAGGTCCACAAGCTTGAAACCGGCGTAACTATACTCTCCGACCAGGCTGAAGCGTCCGTTGCTGGCCAGCAGGTTCGGCTGGGGTCCGGGGCTCGGCAAAGCGCGGGCGGGGCCCTGTGCGAGGTTCACGGCAAGGGCGCCCGAGCGCGTCGGGACAATCAACACCGCGCCGTCGGTCGAGAAGGTCAGGCGGGTGATCGGCTCGCCCGTGGCGGCCAGCGGCGCCAGTCCAACCTCGCGGACGATCGAGATCTGGCCGTCGGGGTGGATGTTCAGGAACAGGATGGCCGGGCCGTCGGTCGGGCTCGCGACCGCGACCGCGGCCAGGTCTTCGGCGGGCGAGGCAGCGATCGCCGTGATCCGGCGGCCGGCGAGTTGCGGCAGGGCCTGAACACGCCATCCGGCGGCGCTCGCGCGTCGCCCCCACCCGCCGGCGTCATAGACATGGATGGTGTCGGTCGTCGGCGCGGCTGGATCCGGACAGCCCTTAGGTGCGGCGGCGAGGAAGAGATCGCCGTTGCCCACCGGCGTCATCAGGCAGGCGGCCGGCGCTGCGCCGAGGGCGCGAGCCCCGTGCGCCTCATCGTCCGCGTCGAACATCGCTGTAGCGGTTTCCCCGTTCAGAGCGTAACGGCCACCCGCCAGCCAGACAAAGTGGTCGTAGGACGCCACCTTATAGGGCGAAAGGTCGGCCCGTGCCGCGACGTGGGAGAGGGCTGACTCCCTGCCGGTGGCCAGGTTCGTCATGCGTAGGAGGAGATTGCCGCCAAACGGATCGCCGTCGTATTCCAGATGGACGATCGTCAGCCCATCGCCGGACAGGGTCATGTCGACGTAGCCGTAGAGCGGGCGGCCGGCCCAACCGGTCAGCGGAATCGGGTCCTCCTTGCCGTTCCGACTGACGATGGCGATCTGATGGTTGCCCTGGCCGCACGTCTCGGCGGCGCAGGGCGCCAGTTGGCGCTTGCCGTCAGGCGATGGCGGGAGCTTGAGGGTGGCGTCGACTTTTGCCCGCCGATCGTCCGGCGGACTGGGGCCGCGGCCGGTCAGGGTCACCGTGCGGCCGATGAGATCGACGTGGAACGTCAGGGTCGCCATCGTGCCGGCGGACTCCCTGTAGAGGCCGATATTGACGGTCGGGTCTCGCACAGTGGCGAAGGCCGTCAGGATCGCGCCCGCGCCGTCGGGGTCGACGACGATCTGATGGATATCGAAGGGAATCAGGCGCATCGGCCCATCCTTCGGCACTGGCAGAGTCAGCCGATCGATGATCGCGCCCGATGCCGCGTCCCAGAGAATGATCTCCTTGCCGGTGGAGTCGGCGGTGAGCAGCCTGCGGCCGTCGGCGCTCCAGCCGGCGGCCTCGACGCCGGACTCATGGCCGAGCTGGAGAACGCCGCGAGGCGCGGCGGACGCGACGTCCGTCTGCCCGCCGACGAGCGCCACGGCGGCGGCGGCGATCAACGCCGAGACGCGCGAACGCCGCGCCGCAATAGACCGGAAACCTGACGAGCGACGCCGAGGCGACGCACCCTGCATGGCTTTCCTCACGATGTGAGAAAACTCCCCGCCGAAGCCAAGACGCGCGTTCCGTCTCGCCGACTCCTCGCCACGGCGCAATGGCCCGAATGCCCCCAGACGGCCGTCCCATCCGACCATCTGGAATGGCAGTCTGGCAGATGTGACCGCCTTGTCCATGCTGGCGGCGTGACGTTCGCGGAGAGCCGGCAAGCCGGGCGCATCTCGCCTGTCAACGGGAGTGGGGCCCTGGCTAGCTCGGGCTTCAACATCGCGACTAGCCTACCCCGGTTCGCGCAGGGAACCCCCACATGGCCGAGCCACAGTTGTTCGTCCTAAGCGCCAAGGCGCGCGATCTGGCGCATCGCCTGGCCCGCCGCGAGAACCGGTCGATCGCCGACATGGTCAAACGCGCGCACGGTCCATGTTCCTCTCCCATTCCCACGAGAGCTAAGACCGGTCACTTCACGAGCTACAAACTCCGGACACTTCACGAGCTAGCCACAATCGCCTTGGCCGCGCGTTGGCCCGCCAGTCGCCTGGCGGTAAACTGTGGAGGATTGCCCGGGATCCGGCGTCCCCGGATATCGATCCGTATTGCGATCTATGTGTAAATAACATATAGCTTCTCATGGATTGCGAATTCGACCCCGATAAGGACGCCGCCAATTTCGAGAAGCATGGCGTGTCTCTTGGGTTCGGGATTCGGGTGTTTGGTGACGCGGATGTCCTCATTCTGGCGACGATCCGCCAGGCCGATGAAGAGGACCGATACAAAGCGATTGGTATGGTCGACGGCCTCCTTTGGACGGCGGTTCATGTCTATCGCGGCGAGCGAGTCCGCCTAATCTCCGTACGTAGGAGTAACGTTGGTGAGCAGAGAGCATACGATAGCGATAGCCGCTGATCCGGCCGATCCTGAAGACCGAGCCGCCAGTGTGGCGGGCCTTGAGCGTGCGCAAGTGGGGCGTCGCATCCGTCAGCTGCGTAACCGACTGGGGCTCAGCCAGTCCGGGTTCGCCGATCGATATGGCATTCCCGTCGCCAACATCCGGCAATATGAGATCGGACGTAACCTGCCCCCGCCGGCCGTTCAATCCTACCTCAAGGTGATCGCCGCCGACCCTGAAGGCGCCGCGGCGGCCTTAGCAGAAGCTCAACCTTAGCTCTCAGTTTCCGTATCTGTCCCGATGTATATCCTGGAACGTTTTGCCTATTCGACGTCGCCGATCGGCGACGTCGACCTTGCCCCCTACAACCGCCGCCCCAGATGCTTCTCCACCTCGCGCCGTTCCCAGTCAGCGTTGAGGAAGGGGATGCGGTCGTACACCCGCAGGCCGTGCGCCAGGATGCCCAGGCCCCAGCCGCCCGCCGGCCACAGGAACCAGAGATAGTGGGGCAAGGTGGCCAGGTTGAGGATCGCCAGGCCCGCGATCACCAGGACGTATTGGCCCAGGTGCATGTAGAAGGCCTTGATGTTGCGCACATGGGCGAGGGCCAGGGCCTCGTCGGCGCGGATGTCGTTGGTCAGGGGCATGTCTGTCTCCGGCTCTTTCAGACGCGACAATTCGACGTCGAAGACGGCCGCCAGGGCGTTCAGAGACTTGATGTTGGGCGTCTGCCCGCGCTCGATCCGCTGAACGGTGCGGACGCTGAAACCGCTCAATTCAGCCAGCTGCTCGTGCGACCAGCCTGCCATCTTGATTTTAGCATGGACCCCATTTACATTCCACGCATGGAATATGAGGGCCCATGAGTTGGGACGTCGAGAACACCGACGAGTTCGGAAACTGGTTCGTGAATCTGAGCGAGGCCGATCAGGATGCGATCGACTTCACGGTCGATCTCCTTATTGCGCAGGGGCCGAACCTGCGATTTCCGCACTCGTCGGGGATCGCGAATTCGCGGCACGCGCACATGCGCGAACTGCGGATTCAAAGCGCGGGGAGACCTCTGCGGATTTTCTACGCCTTCGATCCGCGTCGGTCGGCGATCCTGCTGATCGGCGGAGACAAGACCGGTGACGGCCGCTTCTATGAACGGCTGATCCTGGTCGCCGACGAACTGTATGACGTGCATTTGAACGAGTTGCGGCAGGAAGGATTGTTGAGATGAGCGGACACAACCCGTTTTCCGACCTCAAGAAGGGGTGGAGCCCCGAGCGCCTCGCGCGGAGCGAAGCTCGCAAGGCGAAGCTGGCGGCTGAAATGGTCAGCCTGGAGCAACTCCGCGAAGGTCTTGGCATCTCCCAGGAGGAGTTGGCCAACCTCATGGATGTGCAACAGCCGGCCATCTCGAAGCTGGTGCGCCGCCCCGACATGAAGGTCAGCACTCTGCGCGCGCTGATCACGGCGATGGGCGGGCAGCTGCACATCACTGCGAACTTTCCCGACCGTTCCGTCGAGATCGGCGATTTCAGAGCCTAGATGTTTGATCCCGGAGTTTGATCGTGCAGTTTTGCCGTCAGGCTGGAGGGATCAGGTGCAGTGGGCTGGCGGGCCTACAACCGCCGCCCCAGATGCTTCTCCACCTCGCGCCGTTCCCAGTTGGCGTTGAGGAAGGGGATGCGGTCGAACACGCGCAGGCCGTGAGCCAGGATCCCCAGGCCCCAGCCGCCCGCCGGCCACAGGAACCACAGATAGTGGGGTGAGGTCGCCAGGTTGAGGATGGCCAAGCCCGCGATCACCAGGACGTATTGGCCCAGGTGCATGTAGAAGGCCTTGATGTTGCGCACATGGGCGAGGGCCAGGGCCTCGTCGGTGCGGATATCGTTGGTCAGGGGCATGTCTGTCTCCGGCTCTTTCAGACGCGACAATTCGACGTCGAAGACGGCCGCCAGGGCGTTCATGGACTCGAGGCTGGGCGTCTGCCCGCGCTCGATCCGCTGAACGGTGCGGACGCTGAGACCGCTCAATTCAGCCAGCTGCTCCTGCGACCAGCCCTTCTGAAGTCTGAGTTTCTGAATCAGCATCTGCGCCCTTTCGACCGGTGGCCGGAGATAGAGGTCTGAAGAGCTAGACGGCCACGACACGGACCCGTCAAGCCGCCGCCAAAGCTGGACAGCGGCCCGACATCAGCCCGTCGTGGCCCCGCCAGGGCCCCCGGGGTCGTCAGGCCTTGGGCTGGATCGACAGCAGCTCCACCTCGAAGATCAGCACCGCGCCCGGGCCGATGTCCGCTCCGGCGCCCTTGTCGCCATAGGCAAGGTCCGACGGCACGAAGAGTCGCCATTTCGAGCCCACCGGCATGCTCAACAGCGCCTGGGTCCAGCCCCGGATCACGCCGCTGACCGGGAAGCTGGCCGGTTCGCCGCGCTTGTAGGAGCTGTCGAACTCCGTGCCGTTGATCAGGGTCCCGCGATAGTTGCACAGCACCGTGTCGTCGGCCTTGGGCGTGGGACCGGTTCCGGTGGTCAGGATCTGATATTGCAGGCCGCTGGGCAGGGTCATAACGCCGGCCTTCGCCTTGTTGGCGGCCAGGAACGCCGCGCCCTCGGCCTTGTTGGCTTCGGCCGCCTTGGCGGCCTCGGCCTGCATGCGGGTCTGAACATCCATCTGCAGCTGGGTGATCGCCGCGCGCATCTGATCGTCGGTCAGGGCCGGGGCGGCGCCCGCGATACCATCCTTCAGGCCACGGGCCACGAGGTCTCCGTCCACATTGACGCCGTCCCGCTTCAGGGTCCGGCCGAGGTTCAGACCGATGGCGTAGGCGGCCTGGGAGATGGTGTCCTTCAGCGGCGGCGGCGCTTTGGCCTCTTCGGCGGCGGCGGGCCCGGCGAGGGCGGCGGCCATCAGGCCGGTCAGAACGGGGCGGGAAGGCTTCATCGGCAAGGTGACCTTTTGGGGGAGGACCCGGCGAGCGGGCAGGGCGGCAGCAGGGGCGGGTTGACGGCGGCAAAACTGTGTCCCAGAAAGGGCGCTGTTGAGGCGCGACGCATCGGGCGCGCCTCCGGGGGCTTTGAGAGTCATGAACGGCCGATCCTGGCGAATGAGCATGGGTAACGGAAGGGCGGCCAATCCGGCCACCTTCGCCGCCCCGCGCCTTTGCGCCACGATCTCATCCCGCCCTTCAGACCTTCTTTCCGGACTCCCCCATGCCCCCCGTGATCTCCGTTCAGGCCCTCCGCAAGGACTTCCGCTACCCCCGGCAGGGTAAGGGAGTCGCCGCCGCCGTGCGCGGCGTCTTCGCGCCCGACTATCAGACGGTGCATGCGGTCGACGGGATATCGCTGCAGATCGGCGAGGCCGAGCGCGTGGCGATCATCGGTCCCAACGGCGCGGGCAAATCCACAACCTTGAAGATGCTCTCCGGCGTGCTGGAGCCCAGCGGCGGGACCGCGACGGTGTTCGGCCTCACGCCCTGGCGCCAGCGGTCGGCCCTGGCCTACCGGATAGGGGTGGTGTTCGGCCAGCGCTCGCAGCTGTGGGCCGAACTGCCGGTGCGCGCCTCCTTCGATCTGCTGGGGCACATCTACGACCAGCGCGGCCCCGACGCGGTGGCCCGGCGCGAGGACCTGATCGCCCGGTTCGATCTCGGGCCCCTGCTGGGCCAGCCGGTCGGGCGCCTGTCGCTGGGCCAGAGGATGCGCTGCGAGATCGCCGCGGCCCTGCTGCACGGCCCGGACCTGCTGTTCCTCGATGAGCCCACCATCGGTCTCGACATCACCGCCAAGGCGGCGATCCGCGACTTCATCACCCAGAACGCGGCGGGCGCCGGCCAGACCGTGGTCCTGACCTCGCACGACACCCGCGACATCGAACTGGTCTGCGACCGGGTGATCGTCATCAACCAGGGGCGGATCGTCGTCGACCAGCCCACCGAGCAGCTGCGGCGGCAGTTCCTGGCCCACAAGCTGGTGACCCTGCACGCGCCCGGGCGGACCGTGACCCTGGATCTGCCGGGCGTCACGCGGCGCGCCAGCGAGCCGCATCTGGCGGTGTTCGAGATCGACACCCGCCTCGTCCGCGTGGAGCACGCCGTGGCGGCGGCGCTTGAAGGCGGCGGCATCGAGGACATCACCATCGAGGATCCGCCGATGGAGGAGGTGATCCGTGAAATCTACGCCTCCGTCTGAACCGCACCTCGCCGACATCGCGCGATCCGCGCTGGCGGGCGCCCGCGCCGGCGCCGGCCAGACCTTGGCCGGCTGGCCGGTGCTGCTCGGCCGGGCGGTGTTCTATGTGCTGCTGCTCACCGTGCTCACCGCCCTGTGGGATAAGGTCAGCACCGAGCACCTGCCCGGCGGCCTGGCCGGCGCCCTGCCGCGCCAGGGTCTGACCCTCTATGTCGGCGTGACCGAGTGGGTGGCGCTGTCCATACCGGCTATCCATCTGCGCCTGGAGGACGACATCCGTGGCGGCGCCCTGGAAGCCTGGCTGCTGCGGCCGAAATCCTATCTGGTCCAGCGGGTGGCGGAGGCTTGCGGGGGCATGGTCGTGCGTCTGGCGGCCACCGGCGTGGCGGCGCTGCTGTTTCTCGCCGCCTCGGGCCGGGCCTGGCCGCCGCTGGAAGTGCTTGGCCTGCTCGTCGTCGTCGGGCCTCTGGCCGGCGTCATCGGCGTGTTGCTCCTGACACTGGCGGGCCTCAGCGCCTTCTGGGCGCGGCGGACCCTGCCGGTGATGCTGGTGATCCAGAAGATGCTGTTCCTGCTGGGCGGCCTGTTCGCGCCGATCACGCTCTATCCAACCTGGCTGGCGCGCCTGGGGGCCTTCAGTCCGTTCGCGGCGCATCTCTACTATCCGGCCGTCCTGACTCTTCAGACGGCGGCCGGACCCGGTCTTCGCGACATGGCCCTGGCGGCCCTGGCCTCGCAGATCGCCTGGACCCTGCTGCTCGGCGGCCTGATCGCCGTGATCTGGCGCGCCGGTGTCGCGCGTGTGTTGCGGGGAGAGATCTGATGGCCCGCCTGTCTCTGCCGGCGCTCTACGCCCGCACGGCGCGCGCGGCGATCGCGGGCTCCGCCGCCGACCGCGCCAACCTGACGCTGCAGGTGTTCGGCATGCTGATCAACAACGGCTTCATGCTGACGTTGTGGGTCCTGTTCTTCGCCGGTTTCCACAGCGTCGGCGGCTGGCGGCTGCGCGACATGGCCCTGCTGACGGGGTTGATCTATGCGATCGCCGGCGTGGCGGGTGTCGCCTTCGGCGGCTATCGCGACATGGCCGCGACGATCCTGAACGGCGAGATCGACGCCCTGCTCACCCAGCCGCGACCGGTCCTGGCCCGGCTGCTGTCCCGCGACAGCCTGCCGATCGCCTGGGGCGATCTGGGGACGGGCCTGGCGATCCTCATCGCCTTCGCGGGCCTGACCTGGCGGGACCTGCCGGCGCTGGCGTTCGGTTGGACCTGCGGCCTGATCGTCTATCTGTCGGCGGCCGTGACCTTCGCTAGCCTGGCCTTCTGGGTCGGCGGCGCGCGCAGCCTCGCCCGCGACCTGACCGATTTCATGATCCTGATGTCCACCTATCCGGGTTCGATCTACAGCGGCGCCAGCCGGGCGATCGCCTACACCCTGCTGCCGGCCGGATTCGTCGTCCTGACCCCGGTCGCCTTTCTTCGGCGCCCAAGCCTGGAGTCGGCGGCGATGGAGGCGGCGGCCGTGATCGTCTACGCCGCCCTTGCGGCGGGGGTGTTCCATTTCGGTCTGACGCGCTATCGCCGCGGGGCCTCGCCACTCGGCGCGGGGTAGGAACCTGCCCGATGATCTATCTCGTCCGCCACGGCCAGACGGTGTTCAACGCCGAGGGGCGGTTTCAGGGTCATCGGGACTCGACACTGACCGACCTCGGCTGCGTCCAGGCCACGGCTGTGGGGCGACGCCTGCGCGCGGAACTCGGCGACCCCGCCCGCGTCGTGTTCGAGAGCAGCCCGCAGGGGCGGGCGGTCCAAACTGCCGAGCTGCTGCGCGCCGAGATTGCAGGCCTTCCCGCCGCGCGGCTCGATCCGCGCCTTTGCGAGATCGGCCTGGGCTCCTGGGAGGGGCTCACCCAGGCGGACCTCGAGGCCCGCTGGCCCGGAGCGTGGCGGGGCTCGGTGCGTCAGAGCTGGGTCGCCGGTTGCCCGGACGGTGAGACCTGGGCCGCCGCCCGGTCCCGGCTGCGGGCCTGGCTGGACGGCGCGATGGCCGCGGCCAGCGCCGAAGCGCCGCGTCTGGCGGTTAGCCACGGCGTGGCCATCGCCATTCTGCGCGCCCTTTGGCTCGGCCTCTCTCAGACAGAGGCCATGGCCCTGCCTGTGGCTCAGGGGGTGATCTGGCGTCTGGATCCGGGCGCGGTGACCGCCATGGGCGCCTGGCCCTGAAGGCCCGGGCGATCAGCCGCCGCGCAGGTCGCTGATCAACTGGCCGAGCCGGGTCCGCGCGGCGCCCGTGTCCAGGCCCATGTCGGTCAGTTCGCCCTCGGCCAGGGCGTCGGCCAGCCGTTCCAGCTGTAGCAGGGTCACCGCGAGGGCGTCGGCGCCGGGATCCGTCCCGGCTTGCACCCGGCGGACCTGAGCGATCTGGCGCAGACGGCTTTCCGCCCGGACCTTTCTGACCTGGGGATCCTCCAGCGACAGGCGGCGGAGCGAGCGTCTGAACAGCAGATGGCGCCGGTGGTGTTCGACCACGGCGTCGGCCAGGGTTTCCGCCGCGGCGTCCTGGGCCATGAGCGCGCCCAGGGTCTTCGCCTCCTCGACCTGCCAGGCGGCGTAGCCCGCCAGGAAGATCGCGGTCTTGTCCGGGTACCAGCGATAGAAGGTCTGGGGCGCGAAGCCGGCGCGGCGGGCGATACGGTTGGTGTCGGTGCCGGCGAACCCGTGCGCGTTGAACTCGGCCATGGCGGCGGCGAGGAGCCGCGCCGCGGTGGACTCGCCGACTCCCCCCTCGTCTTTCGCTTCGCTTGACATGGGTCGGTGATATTGACATCACATGTGATATGCAAATCACATCTCCAACCGCCGGTCCGGCCGAACGCGCGACGCTCGGCGTCCCGGCCGGCTCGCCCGACATAGTCGTCGACGGCGTGCGACTCGCCTTCACCCGCGCCGGCGCCGGGCCGCCGGTGATCTGTCTGCACGCCACCGGACACGGCGGCGGCGACTACGCCGATTTCGCCGCGAGGTTCCGCGACCGCTTCGAGATCATCCGGATCGACTGGCCAGGGCAGGGGCGGTCCGGCGATGATTCGGAGCCGGCGAGCGCGGCGCGCTTTGCAGAGCTGCTGGCCGGGTTGGTCGCCGCGCTCGGGATCGACGCGCCGATTCTGATCGGCAATTCCATCGGCGGGGCCGCGGCGATCCGTTACGCGGCGGCCAATCCGGTGCGTGGCCTCGTGTTGTGCAATCCGGGCGGCTTGCTGGCGGTCGATGGAGCGGTCCGGTTGATCTGCGGCGGGTTCGCGGCGGTGTTCCGGCGGGGCGCGGCGGGCGCATGGTGGTTCGATGGGGCCTTCTCGGCCTACTACCGGCTCGTGCTTCCGGCGCCGGCCGCGGCGAATCGGCGGCGGGCGATCGCGGCGGCCGGCCGTGCCTCCGCGCCGGCGCTCGCCCAGGCCTGGGACAGCTTCGGCCGGCCCGAGGCCGACATTCGCGGCCTGGCCGCCGGCCTGACCTCTCCGGTCTGGGTGGCGTGGTGCCGCAGCGACAGGGTGCTGTCTCTGGCGCGCTGCCGCCCCGCGATCGCCGCCATGAAATCCGCCCGCCTGAGCGTGTTCGCCGGCGGCCACGCCGCTTTCCTTGAGGAGCCGGACCGCTTCGCCGAGGGCTTCGCGACCTTCGCCGCCAGCCTGTCCTGAAGCGTCCGACCGAGGGAGGCTTGTTCTGGCCCGCGGGAACGGGCCTCTTCCCGGGGATGACGTCCTTTCTCGCCCGAGCCTATGCGTTCAAGTTCTTCGACGCCTTTATCCTTATATTTCCGCTCTATGCGGTGATGTTCGTCGACGCCGGGCTGACGCCCGTGCAGATCGCGATCTGTCTGACGGTCTGGTCGGCGACCAGCTTCGCCCTGCAGATTCCCTCCGGGGTGATCGCCGACCGGGTCTCGCGGCGACACGTCCTGGCCTACGCCCAGGCCGGTCGGGCCGCGGGCTTCCTGGTTTGGCTCTTGTGGCCGCACTTCTGGGGCTTTCTCTTCGGCCTCGTCCTCTGGGGCGTGAAAAGCGCTTTCACCTCTGGCACCTTCGAAGCGCTCTTCTATGACGAACTGCGGGCGGCGGGACGGGCCGACGACTATACGCGTCTGATCGGGCGCACCCGCGCGGCCCAGGCGGGCGGGGTGCTGCTTGCCTCGCTCGGCGCGGCCTTTCTCTCGCGTTACGGATACGCCGCCTGCCTCATCGCCAGCCTGGGGTCGATCGCGGTGGCGTCCGTGGCGGCGCTCGCCTTGCCGCCCGCCGACCGGACGTGGCTGGCGGGCGATAAGAGTTTCACGGCGCAACTCGGCGAGGGCCTCGCCCTGGCTCGGCGCGAGCGTAATATCCTCAATATCCTGGCATTTTCCGCCGCCATCCTGGCGTTCGGCGCGGCGCTGGAGGAGTTCTGGCCGATTTTCGGCGCCAAGGTCGGCCTGCCGCGGCCCGCGATCGCCGTCTTTGTTGGCGCGCAAAACGCCATCGAGGCCGTGGCCAGTCTGGCCGCCTATCGCCTCGCCGCCCTGGGGCGACGTGGCGGGCACATGGTGCTGGGGGGCAGCGGCCTGCTTCTCCTGACGGCGGCCCTAATGTTCAACGCCCCGGCCATGGGGCTGCTGGCGATCTACAGCGGCCTCCTCAAGGCGACCGACGTCCTCTTCGAAGGACGCCTGCAGGCGATCATCCCGTCGGATCAGCGCGCCACCCTGGGCTCGGTGAAGAGCTTCGGCGCTCAGATTGCGTTGACGGGCCTTTACATGAGCTTCGGTCCCCTGGCCCAGGCCACCTCCTATCAGGTCGCGTTCGGCGCCTGCGGCCTGGCTGCGATCGTCCTCGGCTTGGGGGGAGCGCTGCTCAGCCCCCGACGTTCCGCCGGAGAAGCTGCCTGACATCATGGCTCAGATCATCGTGGTCGTGCGACTTCGCGAGGACCTGGGCGACGACGATGGGCCCCGAGGACGGGCCGCGGGCCTCGTAGCCGGCCATGCGATAGCCGTGTGGGCCGGCCGTCTCGCTGGCCAGGATGTAACGGGCGCGGAACCCTGATCCCCGCTCGTCCATGCGGATCTGCGCCCCACCGTCCGTGGCGTTGACTGTCACCCCGTGGCCGTCGCCCGTGTCGCCAATCTCCACGTCGGCGTGATCGCCCCGTGCGCCATGGCCGTTGGCGTTGACATGGACGCCTGCCGTATCGACGTCCGTGTGGCCGTCGCCCCGCGCATGGATGTGAATGCCGGGAAGATTGATATCCACGCTATCCTTGTCCGAGGCCTCCGGCTTATCCGGGGTTTTCGGCGGGTCGGCGACGGCTGGCAGCTCACTCTTGAGCTGGGTCTCCAGCGGGGCCAGGGCGGTGTGGGGATCCTTGCCGTCCAGCGCGATCAGCTGGAGGGTGACCTGATCGCCGCCTTCTGTGGCGTAGACGCAGCTGTTTCCGTCGGTGGCGGCGCTCTTGCGTGTGAGATCGCCCTGGGTGTCGGGGCAGTCTAGGGTCGAGATGACCTTCAGGGGGCCTTTGCCGTGGGGATGCGGCGGAGCACACGCGGCCAGGGAGAGGGCGATAAGCCCACTACTCGTCAGCAGTTTGAAATTACGCATAAACCTCGCCTCCTGGCCACGTCGTTCCCGTCGGGAAGGATCGTGGCCAGAGAGGCGGGCCGGGTCCAGTGAATTAACCGTAAGCCGCGTAGGTCTATTGCTGACCGGGACGCGCGCCGGAGCCTTCGCGGCGGGCCAGGAAGGCCAGACGCTCGAACAGGGTGACGTCCTGTTCGTTCTTCAGCAGGGCGCCGTGCAGCGGCGGGATGAGCTTGGTGGGGTCGCGCTCGCGCAGGGCGGCGTCGTCGATATCCTCGACCATCAGGAGTTTCAGCCAGTCCAGCAGTTCCGACGTGGACGGCTTCTTCTTGAGGCCCGGGACCTTGCGCATGTCGTAGAAGATGCGCAGCGCCTCGGCCACGAGCTTCTGCTTAATCCCGGGATAGTGCACGTCGATGATGGCGCGCATGGTCTCTTCTTCCGGGAAGCGGATGTAGTGGAAGAAGCAGCGGCGCAGGAACGCGTCCGGCAGTTCCTTTTCGTTGTTCGAGGTGATCAGCACCACCGGCCGGATCTTGGCCTTGATGGTCTCATTCGTCTCGTAGACGTAGAACTCCATCCGATCGAGCTCCTGGAGGAGGTCGTTCGGGAATTCGATGTCGGCCTTGTCGATCTCGTCGATCAGCAGCACGGGGCGCGCCGGCGCGTCGAACGCCTCCCACAGTTTGCCGCGCTTGATGTAGTTGGAGACGTCCTTCACCCGCTCGTCGCCAAGCTGGCTGTCCCGCAGGCGGGTGACCGCCTCATATTCATAGAGGCCCTGTTGGGCCTTGGTCGTGGATTTGATGTGCCAGGTGATCAGGGGCGCATCGAGCGCCTTGGCGATCTCATAGGCCAGGACCGTCTTGCCCGTCCCGGGCTCGCCCTTGATCAACAGGGGCCGCTCCAGCGCGATCGCCGCGTTCACCGCAATCTTGAGATCCTCGGTCGCGACGTAGTCGCTGGTGCCTTCAAAACGTTTGCTCATCCAGGGGCTCCGAAAGAGGCTGCCCGCCTCTCAAACAGGTGTTCAAAACAGGTCCACCCTAAAGACCGCGCGGCGACATTCAAGCCGCTTGGCGATTATTCGCGTTGATCGCGGACCTGCCTGATGGGGCGATGCTCGCCCTGGGCCGGCGTTTCGACATTCCGTCGGGCTGTCGTTAAGGAGGCGTCGTGGTCATTTCCTGCTCCCGCTCTCCGCTCGTCCTGGCCAGCGCCAGCCCTCGCCGGCTGGAGCTCCTGGCCCAGGCCGGTATCCATCCGGACGCGGTCGAGGCCTGCGATATCGATGAGAGCCCGACGAAAGGCGAAACGCCCCGGCTGGCGGCGCTGAGACTCGCCGCCGAGAAGGCCATGGTGGGCGCGGCGCGCCACCCCGCGGGTCTTGTTCTTGCGGCCGACACCGTTGTCGCGGTGGGACGACGGCTGCTCGGCAAGCCGGAGACGGAAGCAGAGGCGCGGGCGATGTTCCGACTGCTCTCGGGTCGCGGTCACCGGGTCTATACAGGCGTTGCGGTCATCGCGGCGGATGGGCGGTTGGCAACCCGCCTCTCGGAAACGCGCGTGAAATTCAAACGGCTGAGCCAGCGCGAGGAAGACGCTCTGGCCGCCAGTGGGGAGTGGCGGGGCGCTGCAGGCGGCTATCGTATTCAGGGGCTGGCCGGGTCCTGCGTCATCAGCCTGATCGGGTCTTACACGGGCGTGGTTGGCTTGCCGCTTTATGAGACGGTGGGATTGCTGGCCGGTATGGGCTACGAAGCCTCATGACCGAGCGCCGTATCTACCTCGATGTCGGCGCCGGCGAGTCCCGCGGTGTCGTGACCCTTGATGGTCGTCCCGAGAGGCTGCTCATCGTTCGCGACGGGGACCTTGCCGCCCAGGCCCTCGGGGCGAGGGTTGTGGCGCGGGTGCGCGCCTTGGATCGGGCCAACGCCCTGGCCTTTCTGGATCTGGGCCAAGGGCCCGACGCAATACTCAATCTGACCAAGGACTCCGGGCGTCTTGTCGAAGGACAGGCGATCGAAGTCGAGATTCGCGCCGAGGCGCGACGCGGCAAGGGAGCGTCAGCGCGGCTCGTCGGTCCGGCTGAAGGGCAGCCAAGGCTGCTGGAGTCCGCGCCCGGATTGGAGGATCAGCTGCGCGCCTACGCGCCGGGCTCCGAAATTCAACGCGGCGGCGTCGCGCGTTCCATGGCCGATGGGGCTCAGGACGCGGTCATGACGACGGAGTTTGCCATTGCCGGTGGCGGCTCAGTCGCCATCGAGACCACGAGGGCCCTGACGGCAGTGGATGTCGATCTTGGCGCCCATCCCGGAGCGGAAGCCAAGCGGGCGAGCCGCGCGGCCAACTTTGCCGCCATCGCCCTGACGGCCCGCTTGTTGCGCCTGAAAGGATTGGGCGGTCTGGTGGTGATCGATCTCGTGGGGCGCGGCCATGATGGCCCGGCCCTGGTGAATGCGGCGCGTACTGCCTTCGGTCCGGACAATCCGGGTGTGGCGATCGGTGCGGTCGGCCGGTTCGGCACGCTCGAACTGACCGTGCCGCGGCGAGCGCGGCCGGCGCTCGATATTCTGACCGACGAGACGGGTGAACCCAGCGTCACGACCGAGGCTCTGGCGCTGATGCGCGCCCTGGAGCGTGAAGCCGTCGCCGATGGGGGAGGACGGTTCGAGGCCGTTGCTGCGCCCGACGTGGCGACGGCGGCGCGGTCGGTGCTGTCCGCTCTCACGGCCCGCCTTGGCGGGCGACTCTTCGTTCGTGACGATCCCGGTCGCGCCCGGGGTAGGGGCGATATCGCGAGACTCTGATGCCCGGCTGCCCGATCTGCTCGAAGCCCGCCAGCGCCGACTACCGGCCTTTCTGCTCGCGTCGCTGCGCCGACGTCGATCTCCAGCGGTGGCTCGTCGGCCGCTACGCCATTCCGGCGCGCGCCGAGGAGGATGATGACAATGAGGCCGGTCCGTTGGCGGCGGGTGACGATGATGACCGCTGATTAGATCGACGGACGGTCGATCGGCTTCTGGACAACCGTCGGGGCCTTGCCTATAGACCGGCCTCCCAAATTCTCCGCCTGGGTAGCTCAGTTGGTAGAGCAGCGGATTGAAAATCCGCGTGTCGGTGGTTCGAATCCGCCCCCAGGCACCACCTTTCTCCCGTGATCTCCGGCATCACGCCCGAGATCGCCGCCGCTCTCAGGCGTCAGCCGGCGGGGCCGGATCCAACAATACCTTTTGGCGACGCAGCGGCGAGGCGATGGCGAAGACCTGCGCCATGGCCATGCCGGCGCAGGCTATGATCATCGTCTCGCGAAGGCCCAGCACCTGTGACAAGGCGCCGCCGCCCAGGGCTCCGGCGATGGACGCGACGCCGCCAACCGCCGCGAAGGCGCCCGCAACCCGACCAAGAACCTCGGCCGGGAGCGTTGCCTGGCGCAGGCTCGCCACATAGATAAAAAAAGCAGTCCCCGCCGCGTCGCCCAGGAATTGAGCCGCCATCAACACGGCCATGCCGACTCCGGGAGATCCTCCCGCCATGGGAATCAGGGCCGTGAAGCCAGCGTAGAGAAAGCCGGTCACGATGAGCGCCCAGCCGATGCCAAGCCGCGTCGAAAGGCCGGACGCCATGGCCGCTCCTGCGAGTGCGCCGATTCCGCCGATCGCGATCGTGGCGCCGAGCATGGCCGGCGTCAGCCCCAGGGTCCGAATGGCGAAGGGTATATAGAGGGCGGAAAAGAAGGACCCGAACAGCGTGGAGGCCGCCACGGTCAGTAGCAGGGCTCGAATTGGACGAACACGCCACGAGAGTCGCACGCCGTCGAAGATTGAAATCCACCCTTCGGTCGCTTCGTCGCCGGGCGGAACTGGGTGCTCCTTGGTCCGGATCCCGACAAGAATCAGCGCGGAGGCGAGATAGGTGAGACAGTTCGCAAGGATCGCCACAGGAGCGCTCAGGATCGAGAACAAAATCCCTGCCAGGCCAGGCCCGCCGATCTCGGCGACGGACTCCACAGCGCCGAGGGCCGAATTGGCCTGCACGAGCGTGTCCCGGCCCGTCACCGTCGGCAGATAGGCGTGATCGGCCATGTCGAAGAGGCTGCTGAGCGCGCCCACCGCCGCGCCGACGGCATAGACCGCCGAGATATCGAGCCGCTGGGCGAACGCCGCGAGCGGAATTGCCAGAAGCAGAGCCGCCCGGGAGAGGTCGGCCGCAATCAGGACGCGACGCCGGCGAGTGGTGTCGACCCACCCGCCGCACAGCGGACCCACCAATATGGCCGGCGCAGCCCTCAAGGCCGCCAGGAGTCCGATCTCCGCGGGCGTGGCGCGAAGGAGCAGGACGGCGATGAGGGGCAGGCCTTCACGTGTGATGCGCGCGCCGAAGGCCGAGACGCCTCCAGCGGCGAGCAGGCGTACGAAATCCGCGTTGCGCCAGAGCGTTTTCGAGGGGGAGGGCGCCGAGGCATTCATCACGGCTGCTCCGCGGGGGCGTTGATTTGATCGTTTTCTAGACGCCCCCCGCCCGGCGATCCAGCGCCCACCTATTGACAGAACGTGAGCCGAACAGGCCACAAATGCTGCATTGCGGAGAAAACTATCCCCCAAGAGGTCGGAAACCGCCCTTCAGCACGCAAAAATCGTGCTGCATCGCAATGTAAACGTGGTTCGGTAGCCCGTCGATCGCTGCATTGGTCCGGATCGGCCCCTTGACGTCGGAAAAATGGGTTGCCAAAGGGGCCTCACCGCTCGTCTAACAAAGCGGTAATGCGAAGGGTGACGCGCGCCGCGGCGCGGCCTAGCCCACATAATCATGTGCACGATCAAGCAGGAACCGGCGCCAGATGCTCGAAACGAAACGAACCTCTCACCTCATTGCTATGGTCGGCGCCCTCGCGCTGCTGGCTAGCGCACCCGCGCATGCGCAGACGGCGGCCCCCGCGGCCGCTGCCGCGGCCACCGCGGCTCCGGCCGCCGAACCCGCCGCGGCTCCGGCCGCTGACGCGGCTCCCGCCGCTGAAGGCGCCGAGGGCCTCAAGGTTGGCGGCTCCGCCAACGGCAAGCTCACCCCCATCGTCATGTTCATGCAGGCCGACCTGGTCGTGAAGTTCGTGATGATCGGCCTCCTGGCGTGCTCGGTGGGCACCTGGATGCTCCTCGTGATCAAGCTGGTTGAGTTCAACAGCCTGAAGAAGTCGTCGGACGCCTTCTTGGAAAGCTTCCGCGGCGCCAAGTCCATCGTCGACATGGGCCGGATCGCTGAATCGGAAGAGTTCGCGGGCAACCCGATGGCCGACATGGCCGCCGCGGCCGCGTCCGAAGTCGAACTGTCCCGCCAGGCTGGCCTTCAAGTCAGCGGCGAGCATCGTGACTCCACCATCACCCGGGCGACCCAGGCGATCGGCGCGGTTCAGTCCTCGCTCGCACGTCGTCTGTCGGGCGGCATGCAGTTCCTCGCCTCCGTCGGCGCGAACGCACCGTTCATCGGTCTGTTCGGTACGGTTTACGGGATCATGAACTCGTTCATCGGTATCGCGAACACGAACAC
>CAIQJF010000050.1 GCA_903872075.1 uncultured Caulobacteraceae bacterium
AAGCGCGCCTGGAGGCGGCGCTGGTTCGCCTTGACGAACAGACCCAGGCCATCCGCGAGGCCACGGGACTTGAACCAGAGGCCTTGGCCCGCAAGCTGGCCGAGGAGGCCGTGGGGCTGCCCACCGGCGCATCCGGCGCGGAGACCCATCTCGCGGCCCTGGAGCGCGAACGCGACTCCCTCGGCGCGGTGAACCTGCTGGCCGAGGACGAGGTCACCGAACTCACCGCGCGCCTTCAGGCCCTGGCCGCGGACCGCGCCGACCTCTCCGGAGCCCTGAGCCGTCTTCGCCAGGCGATCGAGGAGTTGAACGCCGAAGGACGCGAACGGCTGATTGCCGCCTTCGAGATCATCGATGGCCATTTTCGGGACCTGTTCACAACCTTGTTCGAGGGCGGCCAGGCCGAACTCAAACTGGTGGAATCCGACGACCCGCTGGAGGCGGGCCTGGAAATCCTGGCCTGCCCGCCCGGCAAACGGATGGCGGTGATGAGCCTGATGAGCGGGGGCGAACAGGCCCTGACCGCCGTGGCGCTGATCTTCGCCGTGTTCCTGGCCAACCCCGCCCCGATCTGCGTGCTCGACGAGGTCGACGCCCCGCTCGACGACGCCAATGTGGAGCGGTTCTGCAACCTGCTGGATGAGATGCGCCGCCGGGCGACCACGCGCTTCCTCACCATCACGCACAATCCCCTCACGATGTCGCGCCAGGACCGGCTGTATGGGGTCACCATGCGCGAGCGCGGGGTCTCTCAACTGGTGTCGGTGGACCTGCGTGAGGCGGAGGCGCTCGCGGCGCTGTAGCGTCGGGAACCGGGATAGTTAAGATAAAACATAGACTTACAGGGTTCATGCCCAGTCTTGACGCACCGCACCCGCCTCTATAGGTTCCGCCGCGACTTGGCTGGGCCGAGGTAGGGGCGACTGGGCTCGATGAAAAAGCCTGAAACGCCCGTTCCGAAGTCGGGTCGCGAGACCCGCGATCCCCTGGCCAGACTGGATTCCGAGCTGGCGTCTTTCGAGGCCAGTCGCCAGAAGGCGCCAAGCGCGTCGAGTGGCGAAGCGGGAGCCGGCTACCGTCTGCTGGGCCAGATGCTCGGCGGGGTCCTGGGCGGAATTGGTCTGGGATGGCTTGTCGATCACTATGCCAACACCAGCCCCTGGGGTCTGGTGCTTGGTCTGCTGATCGGGGCTGGATTGTCGATCTATTCGACGGTCCGCACCGCGTCCCGCATGGGGGCGAAGTTTGAGACGAAACCGGAACCGATCGCTCCGGTTTCGGATGATGATGACGATGCGTGAAGACCTATGGGCGTGAGGACTTAAAGAAGACCGATGGCCGCTATTGAGCCGATGGAACAGTTTCTGGTCCGCAAGGTCGTGGACCTGCCCCCCATTCCCGTGCCGGGTCTGGGGTCGCTGGACATGTCGATCACCAATTCGGTCATGTTCATGCTGATCGCCGCCGCGCTGATCAGCACCTTCTTCTTCGCCGCCGCGCGCCGCCAGGTCGTCCCGGGCCGCCTGCAGGCCGTGGCTGAAATGCTCTACAACCTCGTCGACAGCGCTCTCACCGGCGGCATCATCGGCGACCGCGGCCGGCCCTTCCTGCCCTTCGTCTTCACCCTCTTCCTGCTTATCGCCACGCTGAACCTGATCGGCCTGGCGCCGGGCGGCTTCACCGTCACATCCCAGCTGGCCGTGACGGCGACCCTGGCGGTGCTGACCTTTGGCACCGTGCTGGTGGTGGGTTTCGTGCGCAACGGCCTGGGCTTCTTCAAGCTTTTCTGGCCCTCGGGTGTCCACCCCGCCATGGCGGCCTTCCTGATGGTGATCGAACTGATCTCCTTCTCGGTCCGCCCGCTGACCCTGGCGATGCGACTTTTCGGCAACATGCTGGGCGGCCACGTGGTGACCTACATGTTCGCCAGCTTCGTGATCGGCCTGGGCCTGTTCGGCCTGGAGGGCGCGGGTCTGGCCAAGCTGGGCCTGCTGGGCTCGGCCGTTTCCTTCATGATGATCGTCGCGCTGATGGCGCTCGAGTTCGTCGTGGCCTTCCTCCAGGCCTTCGTGTTCGCGGCCCTCACCTGCGTCTATCTGAACGAAGTCGTGAACCTCGATCACGGCCACTAGTTTTAACCACCGACCTCAAAGGGACTATCCTCCAATGGACGTTACTGCTGCCAAGTACATCGGCGCGGGCCTGGCGATGACCGGCCTGATCGGCGCCGGCGCCGGCCTGGGCATTCTGTTCGGCAACTACCTGCAAGCCGCCATCCGCAACCCCGCCGCCGCCGCCGGCGAACGCGTGTGGCTGTTCCTGGGCATGGCTCTGGCCGAATCCATGGGCATCTTCGGCTTCGTGATGGGCTTCATCATCCTGTTCGTGAAGGTCTAGTCGGTTCATGGCCGATCCTGCGACAGCAGCGGCGGCCGCCGCAGACGCCGCGGAAAAGGGCGGCTCCGGCGGCCTTCCGCAGTTCGATGTGAGCCAGTGGCCCGGCCAGATGGTCTGGGCCACGATCATCTTCGTGGTGCTCTATCTGCTGTTCTCCCGGGTGTTCGTCCCCGCGGTGGCCAGCACGATCGACGCCCGGGAAGACAAGATCTCCGGCGACATCGGCGACGCCAAACGCGCCCGCGACAAGGCGAAGGCTGAACTCGACGCCGCGGCCGGTGAACTGGCCGCCGCCCGGGCTCGCGCCCAGAAGGTCGCTTTGGACGCCCAAAGCGACGCCAAGGCCGCGGCCGCCGCCCGTCAGGCTCAGGAGGAGGCCAAGCTGGCCGAGACCCTGGCCGCCGCGGAAGCGCGCATCGCCACGGCCCGGGCGGAAGCCATGGGTCATGTCCGCGCCATTGCCGTTGAAACGGCTCAGGCGATGATCGCCCGTCTCACGGGCGCCGAAGCCGACGTTGCGGAAGTCGAACGCGCCCTTGGCGCGGCGGCTTCCTGAGCCTTTGAAGTCTAGCGAGGCCCCCTAGTGTCATTCCTGACGGATCCCCAGGACGCCCACTTCTGGATCATGATCGCCCTTGTGGTGTTCGGCGCGGTCCTGTGGCGCGCCAATGTCCACAAGCTGGCCGGAAAGGTCCTCGACGACGCGGGCGCCAAGGTTCAGGCCCAGCTCGACGAAGCTCAGCGGCTGCGCGAGGAAGCTCAGGCGCTCCTCGCCCAGATCCAGACCCAGAAGGCCGACACCGAGCGGGCCGCGGCCGAAATGCTGAAGCTCGCCCAGGCCGACGCCGATCGCCTTCGGGCCGAGGCGGCGGTCAAGCTTGAGGAAGATGTGCGCCGCCGGGCTGTCATGGCCGAGCGCAAGATCGCCCTGGCCGAGGCTCAGGCTGCCGGGGAAGTCAAAGCCGCGGCCGCCGATCTCGCCGCTCAGGCCGCCGAAGCGGTTCTGGCCGCCCGTATCGCCTCCGCCAGCACCGATCCCCTGATCGACGCAGGCCTCTCGCAGATGGCGAGCCGCTTCTCCTAAACTCGGCCCATCATGGCGATCGCAATGTCGACCTGCCGCGCAAGCGGCAGGTTGATGGCGATTGGCGCGGCGTCGGCTTCCGTGACCGGCGGCTCAAGGGCCGCGAACTGGCTCGCCAGCAACGACGCCGGCATGAAGTGGCCCGGGCGAGCCGCCAGCCGTGAGGCGATGAGCTCAGGTCCGCCCTCCAGATAGACGAAACGCAGTCCCGCCCCCGCCGCCCGCAGCCGGTCGCGATAGTCCCGCTTCAAAGCTGAGCAGGTAATCACCCCGGAGACCCCGGCGCTCAGTCTGTCGGCCGCCCAGCGCCGCACCGCGTCCAGCCAAGGGGCGCGATCATCATCGTCAAGCGGACATCCCGCCGACATCTTGGCCACATTGGCCGGCGGATGCAGATCATCGCCCTCCTGGAACGGCCAGCCAAGCCGCACCGCCAGGGCGCGACCGAAGCTCGACTTGCCGCACCCCGAGACGCCCATGATCACCAGGACCGATGGGCGGGCATCGTCAGGCACGCGAGCGATCCACCGCCGCCGCGATGCGCGCGAGGCCCCCGGGGATATCGGCCCCAAGATCAATCCTGAGGGCCCGCCGGCCGCGCTCGATCAGCACCTGCAGGTCGCCGCGCGCCTGCGCCGCCTCGACCACGCCGAACGTCAGCGCCCGCCCGGGGACGGAGAGGTCGACCGCGGGCGCCGCGGTGATCTGAAAGAACACCCCACTGTTGGGGCCGCCCTTGTAGGCTTGCCCGGTGGAGTGAAGGAACCGCGGCCCGAACTGGAGAATCGTTGCCGAGACAGTTGATGCGCCAAGGCGATCCCGCACCGCCTCGAGCCGCGCAATATGGTCGCCGCTGCGGTCGAGATAGGCCAGCAGAGCGAGATAGTCGCCAGCTCCAGCACGGCTCCGATGAGCCGACACCAACGCCTCAAGGCTCGGATTGGGCCCGGTGATGGACAGCAGGTCGGCCGCATTGGCGGGATCGGCGAACACGCGAATCTGGCCATCGGCCATCATCGGTGTTTCCGGCGCGAAGCCCCCGGCCTGTTCATAGGCGTCGGTCAGGGCCCGGGTCTTGATCTTGCTGGCTTCCACGTCCGGCTGATCGAAGGGATCGATCCCGATCACGGCGCCCGCCACGGCGGTCGCCAGCTCCCAACGCAGGAACTCCTGGAACAGACCCATCTTCTCGGCGAGCGAGATCCGCACGATCGGATGACCGGCGTCCTCAAGCGCCGCCAGGGCTGCCGCTTCCGCGCCCCCGGCCTCGCCAGCCAGGCTGAGGCTGACGAACAGCCGGTCGGCTCCGTAATGACCCGGCGAACGTAAGGCCTCGCCATCGATGGGGATCAGACCCAGACCCATCTTGCCCGTGGATTCGGCGACCAACTGTTCCAGCCAGGCGCCAAAATCGGCGACACCCGGGCTGGCGATGATGGTCAGCTTGTCACGGCCGGCCACGGCGGCCACGCCCAGAAGCAATCCGAGATCCACCGCGGGATTGGCTCTTGGCGGCGCGCTGGCGCCGCTCGTGCGCGCCATGACGGCCACCCCGGCGAAGATCGCGGTCAGGTCGAGACCGATCGCCGCCGCCGGGACCATGCCGAAATTCGACAGGACCGAATAGCGACCGCCGATGTCGCGGCGGCCGTGGAAGATCCGCCAGAACGCCTGCAGCTTCGCCGTCGCTTCCAGCTGCGATCCCGGATCGGTGATGGCGACGAAGTGTGAGCCCGCGACGCCCACCCCGAGGGTCCGCCGGGCGAGATCGTAGAAATAGCGATGCAGCAGATCGGGCTCGAGCGTCGATCCGGATTTGCTGGCCACAATGAACAGGGTCCGCGCCGGGTCCAGGCCGGCGGCGACTCGCCCGACCTGATCAGGATCGGTGGAATCGAGGACCAGCAGTTCCGGCCGGCCCGCCGCGGATCCGAACGTCTGGGCGAGAACCTCCGGGCCCAGGCTCGAACCGCCCATGCCCAGCAGCAGCACATGGGTGAATCCCCGCGCCACAACGTCGTCGGCGAAACACTGCAGGGCGGCGAGGTCGATCGCATCGCCTTTGGCGGCGTCGAGCCAGCCAAGCCAGGCGCCGGCGGCGTCTCCGGGCCAAAGGCTGGCGTCGCCGGCCCAACGCCGCCGGGTCCAGCCCTCTGCGGCGGCGCGTGCGGCCGCCGCGGCAAGGGCGTCCTTAAGCGGCCCAGCCGAAGTGGTCTGGCCATTGATCGCGGTTCCCAGCACAGCCTGGCGCTTGCCCGCCACCGCGCCCAGCAGGTCATCAAAGGCCTGCGAGAACTTTTCGACGCCATCCTTGGCCAGGAAGGCGGTCACCCCCGGCAGATCCAGCCCGAGCCGCTCAGCCTCCCGCAGAACGCTCTCCGCGGCGTCGAGATCCTCATTCAGGGTGATACGCGCCACGCCATGATCCCGGAACGCCGCCAGGGTCGCGGGCGGCATAGTGTTGACAGTGTCCGGCCCGATCAGGGTGTCGACATAGAGAACGTCGGAATAGGCGGGATCCTTGGTGCCGGTCGACGCCCAGAGCAGCCGCTGGGGCGCGGCGCCGGTGGCGGCCAGGGCGCGCCAGCGGGGTGTGTCGATCATGTCCAGGTAGTGACGATAGGCGCGTTTGGCATTGGCGATGGCGACCCGGCCGCGCAGCGCCTTCAGGGCCTCCGCCGCGTCACCAGCGCCCGCCGCCAGCCGACGATCGATCTCCGCATCGATCATCCCATCGATGCGGCTGACAAAG
Source organism: uncultured Caulobacteraceae bacterium (assembly GCA_903872075.1). Lineage (GTDB taxonomy): Bacteria > Pseudomonadota > Alphaproteobacteria > Caulobacterales > Caulobacteraceae > Acaudatibacter > Acaudatibacter aquilonius. The sequence continues at coordinate 6,234 of CAIQJF010000050.1, forward strand.
AAGCTGGCGACGCCGTGCACCTTCGACACATCGCCGCCCGCGGCGCGGAGCGCTTCAAGACCGGCCAGATGCGCCTCGGCCACGGCGAGATAGGCCTCGACGCTGAACAGCAGGGTGACATTGACGTTTATGCCGTCAGCGATGAGATCGCGGATCGCGGGGACGCCCGCCGCGGTGCCCGGGACCTTGATCATCAGGTTGGGGCGATCCACCGCCCGCCACAGACGTCGGGCCTCCGCCAGGGTGCCGGCGGTGTCATGCGCCAGATAGGGCGACACCTCGAGGCTGACGAAGCCGTCGCGGCCATTGAGCGATTCCCAAAGGGGCCGGAACTGGTCCGCGGCAGCCTGAATGTCGGCGATGGCCAATTGTTCGTAGAGGTCGATGACCTCACCGTCGGACCTGGCCATCAGCGCAGCGAGGGCGCCGTCGTAGGCGTCGCTGTCGCCGATCGCCTTCTGGAAGATCGCGGGATTGGAGGTCAGGCCTTTCACCCCATCGTCGGCGATCAGCCCAGCCAACTCGCCATCTTCAAGGATGCGCCGGTGAAGGTAGTCGAGCCATACGGCCTGACCGACCGCGCCCAGGCCACGCAGAGAGTTGCTCATGACCCAGAGTCCTCAATGAAGTACGGAAGAAGACGTAAAGTCTTGCCGCCTGCCTTACGCCGCCGGGCCCCGCAATGGAACCTCGGCCAGACTACGGAGTTTACCTAACGGTTCCCGACCATCAGCCCCCCCCGCTGATCGGCATCGGCAGACTGGGCCCGGCTCCGGCGTATCTTGGAGTCGGGCCTGATTTTTCCCTCACCGACAGCAGGCCGCTGACGCCCGACTCCGAATGCTGGACTGGCGGCTATTCGCCGATGGCGTCTCCATCCCGCTCGCCGGTGCGGATCCGAAGCGCCGATTCGAGGTCGAGCACAAAGACCTTGCCGTCGCCGATCTTGCCGGTGTTGGCCGCCTTGGCGACGGCGTCGATGATGCCCTGCACCAGGACGGTCGGCGCGGCGATCTCCAGCCGGACCTTCGGGACGAGACGGACCTCATATTCGGCGCCGCGATAGACCTCGGTCTTTCCCTTCTGGCGGCCATAGCCGCGAACCTCTGTCACGGTCAGGCCCGACGCGCCAGCATGCGCCACGGCGTCGATCACCGCGTCCAGGCAGCTTGGCTTGATGATGGCGATGATAAGCTTCATGGAAATCGTCCTCCCGCCTTCCCCTTAGACCCGATGATCGCCAAACGGCGACTGAATCGGCGGTTCCGGATCAAATTTTAACGGCTGCGCCGGGCGCGAACCCTCTGGAAACGCCACCTTGCCGCCCACCGGGGCGGGGGCAAAGCCGGGCAAAGCCCGAACGGGAACCCGGGCCGCGCGACCCTTGGGCCTCACCGCGAAGGTCTGTTTGATGGCCTCCATCAGGATCACCCCGGCGAAGGGCGGCCACAACAGGGCGCCCGCCTGTTCGAAGCCCTCGGCCCACCGCGCAGCCCAGCCCAGAGGCGGGGCGTAGAGCGCGCGCGTCCACCCGACCGGCGAGAGATCGGCCTCGCGCACCAGTCGCTCCAGCTGCCGCCGGCTGAACGGACGGCCGTGGCCGAACGGACTGTTCTCGGCGTTGGCCCACAAGCCGTGCCGGGCGGTGACGGCGAGGATGACGCGTCCGGAGGGCGCCATGACGCGGCAGATCTCCTCAAGCAGGGCGAGCGGATTGTCGCTTTCCTCAAGCGCGTGGATCGCCAGAACACGGTCGAACAGCGCGTTTGGCAGCGGAAGGGCCTGCTCATCCACAAGCGACGCGCGATTCCTCTCGCCGGCCGGCCAGGACTCCACACCCTGCGCGGCCGGCATCGCCGCCACCGCCCGGCGGGCGTCGGGCCCGAGATCGTCAAGAAACGGAGTCGCATAGCCGAGCGCGAGGACATCGAGCCCACGCGCATTGCCCCAGGCCTCGACCACCTTGCGCGACACCATCTGGCGCGCCGCGCGGCCAAGCGGCGTGGCGTAGAATTCCCGAAGCTCAAGCACGCTCTGGCGCATGACTATCCCGGTTCGAACACCTGCGACCGCCGCGGCCAGCCTGACGTTGTCCGCTCATATGAGGCCGCCGACGACTCGCAGCCAGCGGCCGCGGCAAATGCCAATTCAAGTGTGGCTCCTCCGCCACCCCCGAACCCGGATGCCGGCGGGTTTGAAGGCCCGGGCCGGCGGTGTAGAACCACGTCCTTCGATGCCCCTTTTGAGATCAGGACGCCATGCCGCTCACGGTCCGCCAGTTCCCCTGTCTTTCGGACAACTACGGTTTCATCGTCCGGGATGACGCCAGCGGCCGCACCGCCTGCGTGGACACGCCCGACGCGGCGGCCGTCCTCAAGGCGCTCGCCGAGGCCGGATGGGGGCTGGACCTGATCCTCAACACTCACTGGCACCCCGATCACGCCGGCGGCAACGCCGAGATCAAGGCCGCCACCGGCGCCACCGTCGTCGGTCCGGCCGAGGTGGCGCGGATTTCGCCGCTCGACCGGACCGTATCGGACGGGGATGAGGCGATGCTGGGCGAAACCCGGTTTTCGGTGATCGGCTGCGGTGGCCACACTCTCGGCCATGTCGCCTATTTCGATGCGGTGAGCCAGACCGCCTTCGTCGGCGACACCCTGTTCGCGCTCGGGTGCGGGCGGGTGTTCGAAGGCACCGCCGAACAGATGTGGACGAGCCTCCAGAAGCTGGCGGCGCTGCCGGACGACACGACCGTCTATTGCGCCCACGAGTACACCGCCTCGAACGCCCGGTTCGCCCTGAGCGTCGATTCCGACCCTGCGTTGAAGGCCCGCACGGACGACATCTTCGCCGCGCGCGGGCGCGGCGAACCGACAGTGCCGACATGGATCGGTCTGGAGAAGGCGACAAACCCCTTCCTCCGCGCACCGCTGATCGCCGGCCAGGCGGGGCGGCCCGACTTCGAAGCCTTCGCCGCGGTCAGGGCCGCCAAGGACAGCTTCAAGGGCTGAGCGGCGGTCGTCACCGGGGCGCCGACGGCGGCGGTTCAGCCGGTGATGTACTGGCCGCCGTTCACTGTCAGGGTGGCGCCGGTGATGAACCCCGCGTCCTCCGCCGCCAGGAAGGCGACCGAGCGCGCGATCTCGTCGGCCATGCCCAGACGACCCACCGGAATGCCGGCAATGATCTGGTCCAGCACGGCCTTGGGAACGGCGCTGACCATCTCGGTGTCGATATAGCCCGGCGCGATGGTATTGACTGTGATTCCCTTCTTGGCGTTCTCCTGAGCCAGGGCCTTGGAGAAGCCGATCATCCCGGCCTTGGCCGCTGAATAGTTGGTCTGACCGATCTGGCCCTTCTGGCCGTTGATCGAACTGATGTTGATGATGCGACCGTAGTTCCGCTCGCGCATGCCTTCGATGACGTTGCGCGTCATGTTGAAGATCGAGGCGAGGTTCACGTGAATGACCTCGTTCCACTGCTCTTCCGTCATGCGGTGCAGCACGGCGTCGCGGGTGATGCCGGCATTGTTGACCAGCACATCAATGGGGCCGAGTTCCGCCTCCACCGTCTTCACCGCCGCGGCGCAGTCGGCGAAGGACGAGACATTGCCCTTGACGACGAAAAGACCCAGCTCGGAAGCGGCGGCGTTCGCGGCCACCTCATTGCCGGCATAGCCGGCGGCCACCTTGTAGCCGGCGGCCCGAAGCCGCGCGCTGATCGCCCGGCCGATACCCCGGGTCCCGCCCGTCACGAACGCCACTCTGGTCATGGGTGTGTGTCTTCCCGCTCGCGTACGGCGCGTTGAACAGCGCCGCTTCCCGCCTCACGCAATGCTAACGCGCGGGAGGAAGGAACCGAAGGCGAAAAGTTGTCAGACGGCCTCGACGCACATGGCCACACCCATGCCGCCGCCGACGCACAGGGTGGCGAGACCCTTCCGGGCGCCGGACCGCTGCATCTCGTGGATCAGGGTGGTCAGGATCCGCGCGCCCGAAGCGCCGATGGGATGGCCGATGGCGATCGCGCCGCCGTTGACGTTCACCTTGTCGGTGTCCAGGCCCAGTTCCCGGACCACCGAGATCGACTGGGCGGCGAAGGCCTCGTTGGATTCGATGAGGTCGAGGTCGGCGATCTTCCAGCCGGCCTTTTCCAGGGCCTTTTTGGTGGCGGGGATCGGCCCGGTGCCCATGATGTCGGGCTCGACCCCGGCGTGCGCCCAGGAGGCGATGCGGACCAGGGGCTTGAGGCCGCGACGAGCCGCCTCTTCGGCGGTCATGAGGACCAGGGCGGCGGCGCCGTCATTGAGACCCGACGCATTGGCCGCCGTCACCGAGCCGTCCTTGGTGAAGGCCGGGCGCAGGCCCGAAAGGGCCTCATAGGTCACGCCATGACGGATGAATTCGTCCTGATCGACGACCACGTCGCCCTTGCGGCCCTTGATCGTCACGGCGGCGATCTCACCGGCAAAGCGGCCGCTCTTCTGGGCGGCCTCGGCCTTGTTCTGAGACGCCACGGCGAAACGATCCTGGTCTTCGCGGGTGATCTGCCAGCGGGCGGCGATGTTCTCGGCCGTCTGGCCCATATGATAGCCATGGAAGGCGTCCCACAGGCCGTCCTTGATCATGGTGTCCACAAAGCCGAGGTCGCCCATCTTCTGGCCGGCCCGGATGTTGGCGGCGTGAGGCGACTGGCTCATGCTCTCCTGACCGCCTGCGATGACGATCTTGGCGTCGCCCTGAGCGATCTGCTGGGCGGCCAGGGCGACCGCGCGAAGGCCCGAGCCGCACAGCTGGTTCAGGCTCCAGGCCGGGCTCTCCACAGGGATTCCGGCGTTGATCGAGGCCTGGCGGGCCGGACCCTGGCCGGCGCCGGCCTGCAGCACCTGGCCCATGATCACCTCGTCGACATCGGCCGCCGTGATGCCCGCCCGCTCGATGGCGGCCTTGATGGCGACCTTGCCGAGATCATGCGCCGGCACACCTGCGAAGGCGCCGTTGAAAGAGCCCACGGGCGTGCGGGCGGCGGACACGATGACGATGTCGGTCATGACGATCGGCTCCAGTTATTGTCAGGATCGGAAGAGGAAGACGGCACTTATAGCACAACGCCCTGCGGCGTCTCGCCCCAGCGATGCTGCAACGCACTAGCCTAGAGTGTCCGTATGCGCGATAGTGAAACCGAAACGGCCGGACACCATCGCCGAGGCCCATGACGAGAAGCAAGACCTGACATGCCGAGCGATACCGAGACGGGCGCTCATCGCGGTGGCGGTGAGCGGATCATCATCCAGAAATACGCCAATCGCCGACTCTACAACAAGGCGACGAGCAGCTACATCACCCTGGAAGACCTGTCCAAAATGGTGAAGGACGGCGTTGAATTCGAAGTTCGCGACGCCAAGAGCGGGGATGATATCACCCGCAAGGTCCTCACCCAGATCATCTTCGAAGAAGAAGGCCGTGGTCAGAACCTGCTGCCGATTCAGTTCCTTCGGCAGTTGATCGGCTTCTACGGCGACCGCATGCAAGCCTTCCTGCCGAGCTATCTGGAACTCTCGCTCGACAGCTTCATCCGCCAGCAGGAACGCATGCGCGAACAGATGACGCACGTCACGCCGCCGAGCATGGGAATTTTCGACGAACAGATCCGCCAGAACATGCTGTTGTTCGATCGGGCCATGAAGATGTTCACGCCGTTCGCCTTCCGGCCAGAGGAAGCCGCCGCGCCTCCGACGCCGAAGCCCGCGACGGCCAAGGACGACGACAGCCTGGCCGAACTGAAGAAGCAGATGGCGGCCATGCAGGCCCAGCTCAGCGCCCTGAGCAAGGACGCCTGAGCCCCCTCACGCGCTAGAAAATGGCGTAGCCGCCGTCGATCAGGAAGCTGTCGCCGGTGTGGTATCGTGAGGCGTCCGACGCCAGATAGACCGCGATGCCGCCGAAATCCTCGGGTTCGCCCCAGCGGCGGACCGGCACGCGCCCGATCACCTTCTCGTTGAATACCGCCGACTCCTGGCTGCGGGCCGTCATGTCCGTAGCGATCCAGCCGGGCAGGATGGCGTTGGCGCGCACGCCGTAGCGGGCGTGCTCAACGGCGATGGCCTTCATCATGGCGATCACCCCGCCCTTGGTGGCGGCGTAGGCCTCGTTGCGGGCGGCGCCGTCGACAGCCGCCAGAGACGCGGTGACGGCGATGGAACCGCCAGGATCGCCCGCCTTGGCGCGCGCGACCATGTGCTTGCAGGCCTCGCGGCAGGTGAAGAACGCGCCCTCGAGATTGACCGCCATGTTGCGGCGCCAGATTTCCACGCTCATCTCGGAGAATGACGCCGCCCCGGCGCCGATCCCGGCGTTGGCGATGACCGTATCGATGCGGCCCATGGCGGTCGCGGCCTCGGCCATGGCGGCGACCACCGCCGCCTCGTCGGACACATCGACCTTCTGGGCCAGCACCCGCACGCCCAGGCGGGTGAGTTCGCCCTCGGCCGCCAGATTGTGCGTCTCGCTGGTCCCCCAGATGACAACGTCGGCGCCAGCCTCGGCCATGGCCCGGGCCATGCCAAGACCGATGCCGCGATTGCCGCCGGTGACCAGGGCGACCTTGCCGGTCAGGTTGAACGGCGCGTAGGCCATGAGCGTTCCCTCGGAATTGTTCTGAACAATGGCCGGTCACAGGCCGCGTTTCGGGAGCTTCGTCAAGGCGGCCCATGCCGGGTGGAGACGCCACCCCCCTTCGCGACCGACGCGGGGCCTGATAGAGGGCTCAGTCCCACTACCGCTGGAGCCTCGCCATGCCCGTCTATCGGTCACGCACGACAACCCACGGCCGCAACATGGCCGGCGCCCGCGGCCTGTGGCGCGCCACAGGGATGAAGGACGAAGATTTCGGCAAGCCGATCATCGCCATCGTCAATTCCTTCACCCAGTTCGTGCCCGGCCATGTGCATCTGAAGGACATCGGCCAGCTGGTGGCTCGGGAAGTGGAGCGCGCCGGCGGCGTGGCCAAGGAATTCAACACCATCGCGGTGGACGACGGCATCGCCATGGGCCACGCCGGCATGCTCTACAGCCTGCCCTCCCGCGACCTGATCGCCGACAGCGTCGAATACATGGTCAACGCCCACTGCGCGGACGCCATGGTCTGCATCTCCAACTGCGACAAGATCACGCCCGGCATGCTGATGGCCGCCCTGCGCATCAACATTCCCGCCGTGTTCGTCTCCGGCGGCCCCATGGAAGCCGGCAAGGTCCTGCTCTCCACCGGATCACGCAAGGTCGACCTGATCGACGCCATGATCGTGGCGGCCGACGAGAGCGTGTCGGACGCCGACGTGGCGATCATGGAGCGCTCCGCCTGTCCGACCTGCGGCTCGTGCTCGGGTATGTTCACGGCCAATTCCATGAACTGTCTGACCGAGGCTCTGGGTCTGTCCCTGCCCGGAAACGGCTCGATCCTGGCCACCCACGCCGACCGGGAAAAGCTGTTCCTCGACGCCGGTCGCCTGATCGTCAGCCTGGCGCGCCGCTGGTACGAACAGGACGACGCCAGCGCCCTGCCCCGCTCGATCGCCAATTTCTCGGCCTTCGAGAACGCCATGAGCCTCGACATCGCCATGGGCGGCTCGACCAACACCGTGCTGCACCTGTTGGCGGCGGCCCATGAGGCCGACGTCGACTTCACCATGGCCGACATCGACCGGCTGTCGCGCGGCGTGCCCTGCCTCTGCAAGGTCGCCCCCTCCAAGGCCGATGTGCATATGGAGGACGTCCACCGGGCCGGCGGCATTATGGCCATCCTCGGCGAGATGGAGCGCGCGGGCCTGCTCAAAACCGAGTCTCCGACGGTCCATGCCCCCACGTTGGGAGACGCGATCAACCGCTGGGACATCCGCCGCACCAACGACACGGACGTGCAGACGATGTATCGGGCCGCGCCCGGCGGCGTGCCCACCCAGGTCGCCTTCAGCCAGGCCCGGCGCTGGGAGGCGCTGGACCTCGACCGTCAGGGCGGTGTGGTGCGGGACGCCGAACACGCCTTTTCGCAGGACGGCGGCCTGGCCGTTCTCACCGGTAATCTGGCCCTGGACGGCTGTATCGTGAAGACCGCGGGCGTGGACGAGAGCATCCTGAAGTTCACCGGCCCGGCCCGGGTCTATGAGAGCCAGGACGACGCGGTCTCGGCGATCCTCACCGGCAAGGTGAAGGAAGGCGACGTGGTGGTGATCCGCTACGAGGGGCCGCGCGGCGGCCCCGGCATGCAGGAAATGCTCTATCCGACCAGCTATCTGAAATCGAAGGGCCTGGGCAAAGCCTGCGCCCTCATCACCGACGGGCGGTTCTCCGGCGGCACCTCCGGCCTCTCCATCGGTCACGTTTCGCCGGAAGCGGCCGAGGGCGGCGAAATCGGCCTGGTGCGGGACGACGACCTGATTGAGATCGACATCCCCGCACGCACCATTCGGCTGGCCGTCGCCCCGGCCGAACTGGCGGCGCGGCGCACGGCGATGGAGGCGAAGGGCGCGGACGCCTGGCGGCCGGTCGGCCGGGAACGAAAGGTCTCCACCGCCCTGCAGGCCTACGCCGCCATGACCACCAGCGCGGCTCGCGGCGCGGTGCGTGACCTCAGCCGGCTGAAGATCTAGATCAGAACAGAACCCGCGGGTTCATGATGCGGCCGGGGTCGAGCGCCGCCCGCACTGCCCGCAGAGCGGCCACCTCCACCGGACTCTTGTAGAGCAGCGCCTCGGCGGTCTTCATGGTTCCCAGGCCATGCTCGGCGCTGATCGACCCGCCGAGCGAGGCGATGAGATCGTGGACCAACCGGGCGCCCTCGTCGCGCCGCGCGGCGTGCAGGGCCGGATCCGCGCCGAGCGGTCCCAGCACATCGAAGTGGATGTTGCCGTCGCCCAGATGGCCGAAGGCGTCGATCCTGATCCCCGGATAGCGTGAGGTGAGCGCCGCGGCGGCCGTGTCGAGAAATTCGGCGATCCGCGAGATCGGCACGGAGACGTCATGCTTCCAGGCCGGCCCTTCCGGCTTCTGGGCGGCGGACTGACCCTCTCGCAGCGCCCAGAAGGCCTTGGCCTGTTCGCCGCTCTGGGCCAGGGCCGCATCGACGATCAGGCCGCGCCCTAGGGCGTCGCTGAGCAAGGCCTCCAGCGCCGCCTCGGCCGCGCCCGGCCGGGCGCTCGCCACCTCGATCAGCACGGCCCAGGGCGTGCGGGTTTCCAGCGGATTGCGCAGGCCCGGCAGATTTCGCACCACCAGTTCGAGACCAAGGCCGCTGATGATCTCGAACGCCTCCACCTCGCCGCCGGTTTCCGACTTTGCTCTCACGAGCAGATCGATGGCCTTGGCCGGCGTCTCCACGGCGGCGAGGGCCACGGCCCGTGAGGGAAGCACCGGCGCGAGGCGCAGGGCGGCGGCCGTCACCACGCCCAAGGTGCCCTCGGCGCCGATCAGGAGCTGCTTGAGATCGTAGCCGGTGTTGTCCTTGCGAAGACGGCGCAGGCCGTCCCAGATCTCGCCATTGGGCAGCACCGCCTCCAGGCCGAGCACCAGGCCGCGCATGGCGCCATAGCGCAGCACGGCCGTGCCGCCGGCGTTGGTGGAGATCAGGCCGCCGAGGGTGGCGGACCCCTCCGACGCCAGATCGATCGGCAGCCGCCGGCCCATGGTCAGAGCGGCCTCATGCGCCTCGGCGAGGGTGAGGCCCGCTTCGGCGATCAGCACGTCGTCCAGCGGATTGACTTCGCGCACGGCCCGCAGCCGCTCGGTGGAGAGCAGGATCTCGCCCTGAGGGATCTGTCCCCCGACCAGGCCGGTGTTGCCGCCCTGCGGCGTGATCGCCACCCCCGCGGCGGCGCAGATCGCCACGACCGCGGCGACCTCGGACGTACTGCCGGGCAGGACCAGCAGGGGCGTGACCCCATGCCAGCGATCCCGCCACTCCACCAGCTTGGGGGCGAGGCGGTCGGGATCGTCGCTCCAACCTCGCGGGCCCAGGAGCGCTTTCAGACGCGCAATGACATCGGCGGGGACGGACATGATCATCGGACCATCCTAGAATCCCCCGCGGCGGAGGTCATCCCACCCACCCGGCCGCCCGGCGGAGACGGTCGTTGATCGCTTCGCCCAGCCCCGTTCCGGGAATCGGCGCCACGGCGATCGCGACCGGCGACCCGGCGTCCGCGGCCCGCAGAAAAGCGAAGAGATTTGCCGCAGCTTCGGCAAGATCGCCGGAGGCGCTGAGATTGAAGGTCGCCGGCCCTTCCGGACACGGCCCGAAGGCAAGATAGGCCTCGCCGGGCCGCGGCGCCGCGGCGTCGAGCCGGACCGGAGCCTGGGGCGCATAGTGCCGCGTCAGGCGGCCGGGTGAGCGCCGGGCGTCGCTCTCCGCCTCGGCCAGCGGGCCGATCAGGTCTTCGATCTGCCCGCGGGTCACCGCGCCGGGCCGTAGCAACCGCGGCGGTCCATCGAGCACCGAGACCACCGTCGATTCCAGACCGACCTGGCAGGGCCCGCCATCGAGCGCGGCGGCGGCGTAGGGGCCTGTCTCCGCGAGGGCGGCGGCCAGGGTGGTGGGGCTCGGCCGGCCCGACCGATTGGCGGAAGGCGCCGCAAGAGGCCCGCCGAAGGCTCGCAGCAGCGCCAGGGCGAGGGGATGGGCAGGCACGCGGACCGCGATGGTGTCGAGGCCGGCCCGGGCAAGGTCGCTCACGGAACAGTCGGGCCGCGCGGGCGCCACAAGGGTCAGAGGACCGGGCCAGAACGCCTCCGCCAGCCGCAGCGCCCGTGAGTCCATGTCCGCCAAGGCGACCGCCGCCGAGACATCGGCCACATGGGCGATCAGCGGATTGAACCGTGGACGCCCCTTGGCGGCGAAAATCTTCGCCACGGCCCTGGCGTCGCGTGCGTCGGCGGCGAGGCCATAGACCGTCTCGGTGGGCATGATCACCAGGTCGCCCGCGCGCAGGGCGGTGAGGGCGGGTTTCATCCGGCCTGAGTCCCGAGGAAGGGAACCATGCGGCCCATGACGCCGTCACGGAGCAGGAAGAGGTGGCGCGGTGCGGCGGCCACATGAAGGGCGATGAGGGCATAGGCCAGCTTGGCGATCAGGCCATGCGCCGTCACGAAGGCCTCATGGGCCTGTTTCATTTCAGGACCGGGCAGGTGAGCCAGAAGCGCGATCGCCGGCCACTGGACCAGGCCGAACAGCATGATCGGTTTGAAGCGGATGATGACGCTGGCGGAGGACAGAGCCCAGCCGGTCAGCGGCAGGCCGATCATCACCACATAGAAAAGGACGTGGACGGCGCCGGCCGCGATCCGCGCCCAGGCGTCGACGGCCGCCGGAAGAGGTGGCGGCGGGGAGACCACACGCCACCCGAGCCGGATCAGGCTCAGCAGCAGAACCGTGAGGCCGATCGATTTGTGCAATTGGACGGGTGTGATCTTGGGGAGGCCGTTCAACGTATTGAAGTACCAAGCCAGACCGATGTTGCCGATCAACAAAAGCGCGATAAGCCAGTGGAGCGTCATGCCGAAGGCGTTATATCGCGCCTGATGGCGTGAGGGCATGAGGCGAAGCCTTGAGCTGAAAGCGCGTCAGATGTCGCGCACCCGCTTAGCGCGCCCGGTCAAAATGTTCTAGAGAAGGCTGGCCCCCGGTTCGGGCCGGGCCGAGTCTTGAGGAAGTCGTGATGAGCTACAAAGCCCCCGTCCGCGATCTGCAGTTTTCCCTTCGGGAGGCAGCTGACTTCGGCCGGCTGGAAGCCGTATTTCCGGCCGCCGACACCGACACCGTGGGGGCGGTGCTGGAGGCGGCCGGATCGTTCGCCGCGGACGTGCTCGCGCCCCTGAATCGGGCCGGAGACACCCACGGCGCGCGACTGGAAAACGGCGTGGTGCGCTCCGCGCCCGGCTTCGCTGACGCCTATAGGGCCTTTGCCGCCGGCGGCTGGAACGGCCTGACGGCCTCGACCGATTTCGGCGGCCAGGGTCTGCCCAAGGCGCTCGAGATCGCCGTGTTCGAGATGATCCAGTCCGCCAACATGGCTTTTGGCCTCTGCCCGATGCTGACCCTGGGGGCGATCGAGGCTCTCAGCGCCCACGGCACGCCGGCGCAGAAGGCGACCTACCTGCCCAAGCTCACGTCCGGCGAATGGACGGGCACGATGAACCTCACCGAGCCGCAGTCCGGCTCGGACCTCGGCGGCATCACCACCCGCGCCGAGCCAGACGAGGATGGCGGCTACCGGATCACCGGTCAGAAAATCTACATCACCTGGGGCGATCACGACGTCGCAGACAACATTGTCCATCTTGTACTGGCGCGCCTGCCGGGCGCCCCCGCCGGATCGCGCGGCCTGAGCCTTTTCCTGGCCCCGAAGATCCTCGTCGAAGAGACCGGCGCCCTGGGCGCGGCCAACGCCCTTCGCGCGGCGAGCCTGGAGCACAAACTCGGCATCCATGCCTCGCCGACCTGCGTGATGCTGTTCGAAGGCGCCAAGGCCGAACTGGTGGGCGCTCCCAACCAGGGCCTGGCGGCGATGTTCGTGATGATGAACGCCGCCCGACTGCAGGTGGGCGTCCAGGGCGTGGCGATCGCCGAGCGCGCCTATCAGCAGGCCCTGACCTTCTCGCTGGAGCGCAAGCAGGGCCGGTCAGCCTGGACCGGCGCCAGCCCGTCGCGCCTGTTCGACCATCCGGACGTGCGCCGCAGCCTGATGCTGATGAAGGCCCGTATCGAGGCGGCGCGCGGCCTTTGCCTGTCCACGGCGGTCGCGGCCGATCTGGCGCGCCACGCCCCCAACCCGGTGGACCGCGAGGCCGCCCGCATGCGTGAGGATCTGCTGACCCCCATCGCCAAGGCGTGGTCAACGGACATGGGTGTCGATGTGGCCTCCCAGGCCCTGCAGATCCACGGCGGCATGGGGTTCATCGAGGAAACCGGCGCGGCCCAGCACTATCGCGACGCCCGCATCCTGCCGATCTATGAGGGCACCAACGGCATCCAGGCCATCGACCTGATGGGCCGCAAGCTGGCCATCGGCAAGGGCAAGGCGGTGCGCGAACTGGTGGCGGAAATTTTCCCCACCGCCTCGGCCCTGAAGAGCGCCGACGACGCCTGGCTTCACACCATCGGGGCGCGGCTGGAAGCCGGCTTGGCGGCGGTACAGTCGGCCACCGGCTGGATGCTGGAACGCCGCGGCCACGCCCAGCCCGACGCCCTGGCGGGCGCCACGCCCTATCTGAAGCTGCTGGGCGACGTGGTCGGCGGCTGGATGCTGGCCAAGGGCGCGCTGGCGGCCTCGCAGAATATCGCCGCCGGCGAGGGCGACAAGGAGTACTGGCGCACGCGGATCGGTCTCGCCCGGGTCTACGCCGAGCAGGTGCTGGCCCAGGCCCCGGCCCTGTCCCAGGCGGTCAGTCAGGGCGCGATCGATCTCTTCCGGGCGACGCCGGAGTCGCTTGGGGCGTAAGGCGCCGCCACCCGCCCGGTCCTCAAACCAAAACGGCCGCCCTTTCGGGCGGCCGCTGGAACCAGGCCGAAGCTGTGGTTGAGATCAGGCCGCAACAGCGGCCTTGGCCGAACGGCGACGCATGGCTGCGCCGACGCCACCGACGCCCAGGAGCATCAGGGTCCAGGTGGCCGGTTCGGGAACGCCGCCACCACCGACGTCAGCGCCGTAAAGCGCGACCGCGACACCGCCCAATTGGACGCCGTTGCCGGAGTTTTCATAGCCGGCAGCCCAGGTGACGCCGCCGTTATTGGTTTCCGCCGCGCCGGTCGTGTCGAAGCCCTGGCCGAGATAGGTGTAGATCGTCGGCGAAATGGCCTGCAGCGCAAAGTAGTAGGTTCCCGGGCCGAGAAGAACCGACCCAACGCTGAAGAAATTCTGGGTGACGTTGTATCCGGAGATGCTGCCGAGCGACGTCGAGGACGAGATCGTGTCGGTGCCCGAGGCCAGGATGGTGCCCGGCAGGCCGCCCGTTCCGTCGGCCAGCAGGAAGCCCCAATTGGCGTCGGTCGGGGTCGTCCCGACATCGTATTCCGAGAAGCTGGCGCTGGTGACCACCTCGGCGCTGGTAAGCGTGAACTTCTGGGCGGCATACTCATCGCCCCGGCCAAAGGTGGCCGCGCAGGTGGTGCTGAAGCTGCAGTCGCCATTCAGGTTAATATTGATGGCGTTGTCGTAGAGGGTGTTGGCGTGAGCCGCGACCGAGGCGCCGAGGGCGACAACGGCGGCGCTCAGAAAGCCGACGGTATTCTTCATGGGGTGTTCCCTTTTTGCGAGCCCGGCCGGAGCGCGGGCTGAAACATGATGGAAGGACAGGTAGCGCGCCGGTCATCGACCGGCGCGCCTGAGCTCATTGTCAGGAACAGATCTGCGGTTGACCGCCGCCGGCGAGGTTGTCCTGGAAGGATCCCGAGCCGCCCGTGCTGGTCGACGGCGTTCGGTAGAACCAGTCGTGGAACGCCAGGTCCTGATAGTGATAGACGAAGCCGCCCACGCCGGTGACCGGATAGACACCGAAGTTGCCGATCTGCGCCGGGGTCAGGGGGTCGCCGTTCTCAAGGTTGTTCTGGCAGCCGTACACCTGACCGGTGTGGCCCCACAGCGGCGTGCGGTCGTTGGCGTAGTCGCCGGGAATACCGCTGATGGACTGCACGAAGGGATCGTCGATCAGCTCGCCCAGTTCGTGCACCCAGACGGTGATATCGGGGAAGCGGCCGCCGAACACGTGGTTGGTGTCGAAATAGGCGCCCACGGCATAGAGTTGCGTGCCACCGGGGACCGAGACGGCGTTGTGATAGCCAAGGACGCAGCAGTTGTTGTTGCTGTTGCCCACATAGATGGCGACGTCATTGGCGACGGTGATCGGCACCTGGTTCGGCTTGGCGTAGGCCGCGGCGATGGCCAGGAGTTCGTCGTTGAACTCATTGATGTTGACGACCGCGATCGGAATGACGTGACCGCAGTTGTCGTACACGCCGCCGATGTAGTCGAGCGGATCGGTCGGGTACCAATCCACGGTGACGGTGCTCAGACGCGACGGCGTCAGGGTGACGCCATAGTTTGTCCCCTTTACCGCGTTCCAGAAGTTGGCGCGCTGATAGGCGGAGATCAGCTGGGTGCCGCCGGGCACATTACTGACGTTTACGCCGTTGGAGGTGAAGCTGGTCGGCCGGAATAGCGGCGAGTTGTAGAAGCGGCGCGACGGGGACTGGGTGTCGCAGGTGCCCGGAACGGAGGGATCGAGCACGAAGCCGTTCAGGTGGATGCGCACCGCCGTCGGCACATAGGTGACGTTGGTGTTCACCGGGGTCGTGGCGTAGGGGCTGCTACCCACCATCGAGACCGTATAGTCCTTGTTGTCCAGCGGCGAGTGAATCGTCGTGGTCCAGTAGGGTACCGTCCGGCCAACACTGGTCGGATTGACCTTCAGGCCCTGCAGCTTCTGCATCGCCTGGGTGTGTGCCGTGCCCGAGGCCGGCGGTTTCTCGAGGATCCGCCCAGTCCAGCCGGCGGTGTTCAGCATGTGGCTGCTGAGATAGCTCTGCTGAGCGGCGGGGGTCTTCAGCACTTCCGGCGTCCCGGCCAAAGCCACGGACGAAGCGGCCAGGCCCAGCGCGAGCGCCGAGCAGCCGCGGTAGAGCGCGGCGCGAGACATCGTCTCTGTCGCGGTCGTCGTTTCGATTTTTCCCATGGATTGCGTCCCTCTTGTCCGAGGCAGCATATCACGCCTCACCTTGCGACATAATTGCACACCCCTTGCGGCCCTGGCAAGGCGACGTCATGTTGTCGCCGCAATAAAGTCCGCCTTGAGCCCATCAGGTGACCCTTCAGGTCGGCGGATATCCATAGCGCGCCACCCATGGCTCCAGGGTTTCGAGGACCGGCTGCAGGCGCGTCTCATAGCGCCGCCACTGCCCTACACCGCGGTCGTTCAGCCCTTTCGCCAACTGAACGTAACTCGGCGTCTTCATATGACCGCCGACCCGATCGGCGAAGTTGCGCGCCTCGGGGACCCATTCGGCGCCGATGAACTCCAGGACTTCGGCCACCTCCCGGTCGAAGTCGGTGATCACGGTCTCGTGGCGCACTTCGCGCAGGTTGAGATCCAGGCGGGCGCGCGAGGTCACGGCGAGACTCATGGCCGCGTCGTAAAAATCCGCGGCGCCCTCCAGGGTGAGATATTCGAACATGGCGGCGTTGATCAGGAACCGGCGGCGGAAGCAGCTGAGCACAACGTCGCGCGGATCGCGCAGAGCGAAGAGGATTTTCGCGTCCGGAAACAGCTTCGCGATGATCGGCAGTTCAAGCGTGTGGAGCGGCAGTTTGTCGATCAGAATCTTGCCGTCCAGCTCGTCGCCCAACGTCTCCCGCATCAGACGCCAGTAGGTCCGGCGGCACGCGTCGGCCTGATCCTCCGACAGATCGCCCAGACGATCCCAGCCCCGGTCGCCGCGCAGATCAAGGCTCGCGGCGACAAGATGATTCACTTCCTCCAGCGCCACGACATCCGGATGTCCGCCGAGGGCCTTCTCAAGCAGCGTCGTGCCGGACCGGGGAAAACCCAGCAGGAACACATGGCTGCGCACGATCCCCTCGCCCGCGGTGTCGCGACCCGCGCGCGCGCGCCAGCGTTCGCTTGGATCCGCCTCGAGGAAGGCCTGCAGCCGCCGCGCCATCCGCGGCGGTGTCTCGATCGATTCGGAGCGATAGGTCGGCGCATTGACCCGATAGGCGATCGCATTGCGGGCCTCGTAGTCCGCGAAGGCCTCGTCGTACCGGCCCTGAGCGTCAAGCGCTTCGGCGCGGAGATCGAGGGCGCCGGCGCGATTCTCATCCTGGGCGGTCATGCGTTCCAGCAGGCGCGTCAGCCGCGCCTCCGACGCGGCCGCCTGGCCTTCATGAAAGTCCGCGCGCGCCAGGGCCATTTCGGCGCCATGAATACCCGGGGTGATGGCCTCGGCCCGCCGGGCCAGGTCTCTTGCCTCGGCGACATTGCGCTTCTGGGCGGCCATGACCGCCAGCACCGCGAGCGGCGCGGCCGCCCGCGGGTCGGATTTCATGGCGCGGCGATAGTCGCGCTCCGCCCCGACTGTATCGCGCAGCATCAGTTTCATCTCTCCCGCGCCCATCAGGGCCGGGAAGTGGTTGGGGTCCAGTCCGAGGACGGCGTCGAACGCCTTGGCCGCGCCCTCGAAATCCCGCTGCTTGGCCAGCAGAGCGGCCAACCGCATCCAGGCGACCTTGTGTTGCGGCGATGCGGCCGTCGCCGCCCGCAGCAGGTCGATCGCCTGGGCGGCCCGGCCGCGCTCTTCGAGTCCTTCAGCGGCGAGGACGAGGATAAGAGGATGGTTGTTTCCGCGTTTGAGCGCGCGCGCGGCCAGATTGATCGCTTCGGGCCGATCTTGCCGGCGGACGGCGTCAACGACAGCGGCGTAGTCGGACTCGAGGGTCGTCACGGTTACGATCCCTTCCGGGCGATTTCCGGGTTTGCGGCCAGCGGGAAGACCTGGGCGCGGCGTGGGTGGCGAACGCTATCGGCGCTCCCGCGTCATGTCCACATGGCAAGGCCCGGCCGCAAGCGACCGGGCCCATCACCATCGTTGCGGATCCCGCCTAGAGTTGGGCGAGCATATATTCGGCGGACGACACCTTGAACTCACCACCCGATTCCACATTCAGGGTCGTGACCACGCCGTCCTTGACGATGACCGAGTAGCGCTGCGAACGCTGGCCCATGCCGAAGCCCTTGGCGTCGAGCTCGAGTCCGACGGCGCGGGTAAAATCGCCATTGCCGTCGGCCAGCATCAGGATGTCGGCGCCGACGCCCTGGTTCTCGCCCCAGGCCTTCATCACGAACACATCGTTCACCGACACGCAGGCTATGGTGTCGACACCCTTGGCCTTGAGATCGGCGGCGTGCGCCTTGAACCCGGGGACGTGTTTGGCCGAGCAGGTGGGCGTGAAGGCGCCCGGGACGGCGAACAGGGCCACGGTCTTGCCCTTGAACAGCTCGTCGGTGGTCACGGGGCGCGGACCTTCGGCGCCGAAGGTCATGAAGGTGGCGCTAGGTACGGTGTCGCCGACGCTGACGGTCATGGATTGTGTCTCCTCTGGACGTTTGTCAGCCTCACTTAGGCGGCCTCGCAACGATCGCCAAGACCGTGGGCGCGCATCGGGGTTGATTCGGCCGAACGGACTAGCGATCCTTGGACTATGAAGTCGACGTCAAACGCCTATCTGGCCGGCTCCCTGCTGGTGGCCATGCCGGGGATCGGGGACCCGCGTTTCGAACGCGCGGTGATCCTGCTGTGCGAGCACGATCAGGCCCACGCCATGGGCCTGACGGTCAACCGGCCCGTTGACGGTCTCACCATCGCCGACCTGCTGACCCGTCTGGGGGTGGAGGCGGGGCCAGAGGCGCCCGACGCGCTGGTGCTGATGGGGGGGCCGGTCGAGCCCGAGCGCGGATTCGTCCTTCACACCGGCGACCAGGGCGCTGGACCCGGGAGCGTCCAGGTGGGCGGGGATATCCTGCTTACGGCCTCGCGGGAAATCCTGCAGTCTCTCGTCGGAACCGAGCGGCGGCCGCGGCGCGCGGCCATGGCCGTCGGCTACGCCGGCTGGGACGCGGGCCAATTGGAGCGTGAAATCCGCGAGAATGTCTGGCTGACCTGCGACGCGGACGAGGACCTGCTGTTCGACGACGATCATGAGCACAAATGGTCGCGCGCCCTGGCGAAGATCGGCGTGTCGCCGGAAAATCTCTCCGCTCAGCCTGGGCGCGCCTGAAACCGTCTCAGTAGTCCCGGTTCGGCGACACAAGTCCGAACAGCAGATGATCCCGCCACACGCCGTCGATCTTCAGATAGTCGCGCGCCAGGCCCTCCTGCTGAAAGCCGGCCTGTTTCAACACGCCTTGAGATGGGGCGTTGGTGGGAATACAGGCCGCCTCGACCCGGTGTAGCCGCAGGCGTCCGAAACAGAACTCCGTCACGGTGCGAACGGCGTCGACAGTATAGCCGCGGCGGGTGAAGGGTGCACCGACCCAATAGCCGATCGACCCCATCTGGGCCACGCCCCGCCGGATGTTGGACAGGGTGATGCCGCCCACCAGCGCGCCGTCACCACGGCGAAAGATCAGGAAAGGATAGGCTGAACCACGCTCCATGTCCTGGGCGTAGGCCGTCAGCCGGCGGCGGTAGGCGCCGCGTGTGAGATCATCCAGCGGCCATGTGGGTTCCCAGGGTTGTAGGAACGCCCGGGACACTTCGCGCAGCGACGCCCACTCGGCGAAGTCCGACGCCCGGTGGGGTCGAAGACGAACCGTGTCACCCTCCAGTCGGAGGTCGTGATCGGCGGCGATCCAGTCGAGAAGGGCCATGACCTTGTAATCTTGGCGCCCTTTCGCGTCGGGGCCAACCATGCCGCGGGTCAGGCGAACAGGGCCGCTTCGAACCGGGCCGGGGCGTCCATCGCCGGCTTCGGCCCCAGGACGCTCACCGTCGATCGGCCGGGCCCGAGCAACAGGGGCGTCAGTGCGGCAAAATCCGCGACCGTCACGGCATCGATCGCCGCCGCCATGGCGGCGGCGCTCTGGATGCCGCCGAGGCTCAGAATCTGCGCCGCGGCCTGCTCCGCGCGGGCCGCCAGCGATTCGCGGGACATGAACAGCGACGCCTTGAGCTGGGCCTTGGACCGGGCCAGTTCGCTCGGCGTGACGTCTTGAAGCAGGGCGCGGACCTCGCGGGCCACGACCTCGCCAAGCTGGCCCGCGTCGGCCGGGGAGCAGCCGGCGTAGACGCCGAGCACACCCGCGTCCGCATAGGCTTCGGCATAGGCGTCGATCGCATAGGCAAGACCGAGCCGTTCGCGCGCCTCTTGGAACAGACGCGACGACATGCCGCCGCCGAGCGCCTCGGCGAACACCCGCGCAGCCCAATAGGCCGGGTCGGCGACGCCCGGAGCCGGCAGCAGAAAGACCAGATGCGCCTGCTCAAGACGCCGTCGCTCCGGCGCATGACCCCCGGTGAACGCCGCTGCTTCCGGCGCCGGTTCCGGGCTCGCGGGGGGTTCGCGGCCGAAGACGCTGTCAGCAAGCTTGAGAAACTGATCCTCATCCACCGCGCCAGCGACGCTGACCACAAGGCGATCAGGCGCGTAGAGCGCCGCCCGCCAGACTTCAAGGGCGCCGGAATCGGCCGGGCCGAGGCCAGCGACGGACCCCAGAATCGGCCGCCCCAAGGCCTGATCGCGGAACGCGGCGGCCTGCGCCTGTTCGAACACCTGATCGTCAGGCGTGTCGGCGGCCTCGGCGATCTCCTGGCCCACCACGAGTTTTTCCCGGGCCAAATCCTCAGGGTCCAGGGTCGGGCGAAAAATCAGGTCCGAGATCACGTCCAGGGCCAGCGGCAGGCCGCCGCTGAGCGCGCGCACCTGGAAACTGGTGCGTTCGTGTCCCGTGGCGGCGTTGAGCTGGCCGCCATCCGCCTCGATCGCCTCGACAATCTCGCGGGCCGACCTCGACCCCGCGCCCTTGAAAACCATGTGTTCGAGAAGATGGGACCATCCGCCGCGGGCCGGGTCTTCCCAGCGCGCGCCGCGTCCGGCGACGACGGAAACGGCCAGGGTCTCGAAACCCGCGGCTGGATCGCAGACCAGAGTCACCCCGTTGCCGAGCTGGTGGCGCCGAGGCCCCGGCGCCCGTGGCGGGGTCATGAGGCGGCGAACGCCCGGACGTAGGTCTTCACGGCTCCGAGGTCGGCGGGCAGCCGGTCAATCTCCTCAGCCAGACCGGATCTCAGCCGCACGGCCCGTGGCGGCTCGGCCACGACACCGGCCGCCGCCGTCACGGCCTCGGGAAATTTGGCCGGATGGGCCGTGGAGACGATCACCAGCGGCGTCGCTTGCGCCCCCGTCCGAACCTTGTCCGCCCCGGCGACGGCGACGGCAGTATGGGGATCGATGACCATGCCGGTCCGCGTTCGGGTGTCGGCGATGGTGGCCGCGGTCAAGGCCTCATCCACGGCCGCCGCGACGAAGGTCTCCTGCATGGCGGCAAGCACTGCGGGAGGGGTCCGCATGGCGCCCGCCGCCCCAAAGGTTCGGAAGGCGTCGGCTGTGGCGGCGGAGTCGCGGCCGGCGCATTCGAAGAACAGGCGTTCGAAGTTCGACGCAACCTGGATATCCATGGCCGGGCTCTGAGTGGCCTGGGCCGCGCCCCGGCGGTACTCCCCGGTCGCCAGCGCCCGGGACACGATGTCATTGGCATTGGTGGCGACGATGATCTGCGCGATCGGAAGACCCATGAGCTTGGCGGCATAGCCCGCGAAGGCGTCGCCGAAATTGCCGGTCGGCACCGCGAAGGATACGGCGCGGCCCGGCGCGCCGAGGGCCACCGCACTGACGAAATAGTAGACGCTCTGGGCGATGATCCGGGCGAAATTGATCGAATTGACCGCCGAGAGATTGACCTCCCCGGCGAAGGCGTCATCCGCGAACAGCGACTTGAGGATCGCCTGGCAGTCGTCAAAGTCCCCGGCCACGGCCACGGTGCGCACATTGGCCTGGGCCGTAGTGGTCATGAACCGCCTCTGGACCTCGGAGATCCGGCCCTCGGGAAACAGCACCACGATCCGCACGTTGTCGAGGCCGGCGAAGGCTTCCACGGCGGCGCCGCCCGTATCGCCGGATGTGGCGCAGACGATGGTCATGGCGCGACCGCGCTCAGCCAGGACGTGCCCATAGAGCCGCCCCAGGATCTGCATGGCCACGTCCTTGAACGCTAACGTGGGCCCATGGAAGAGTTCCAGCAGGAACCGGTCGGGAGCCATCTGTGTGACCGGCGTTACGGCCGGGTGATCGAAACTGGCGTAGGCCTCCGCGCACAGTCGCTCGAGCACGGCCTTCGGAATCTCGTCGCCCGCGAAGCGCCCGAGGATGTCCGCCGCCACGGCCGCATAGCTCTGTCCGGCAAAGCCGGCGATCTCCGCCGCGGTGAGCCGGGGCCAGGACACCGGATTGTAGAGGCCGCCATCCGGCGCGAGACCAGCCAGAAGCGTGTCGACGAAACCGAGAGGCGCGGCCTCGCCGCGGGTCGAAATGTATTTCACGGGCCTTTGAGCCTTCGCAGAAGCAGGGCGAGGTAGACGCAGAGAAGCACGGCCGCCAGGGCGAACCATGTCAGCGCGTAGACGAGATGGTTGTTGGGGATATCCTGCGGAAGCGCCGCCGGGACAACCCCCGCAGGGGCCGGCGCCTCGCTTTCGGCGGCGAGGATATAGGGCGCGGGACGGCTCAGACCACTGTCGGCGGCGACGGACCGCACCGCGGCGCGGTCGAGAACGCGAAACACCCGCGCCCCAGATACGGAGACGGTTTCCGCCGGGCCGAGCAGCGGCCGCCCCCCCGGTTCGCGCAGAATCCCGATCGCCGACACAGGCGGCGCCACCAACGTCGCGACCGGCGCCATGGCGCCGTTGAGCGATGTCACAAGCCCCCGGTCCAGCAGAATACTGTCGAAGGGTCCGTCGACGAGCCGGCACACACTGACCAGACGCCAGCCCACCTGGCCGTCGCGGAGCGCGTAGCGAAAAGCGTCGTGAGTGGGCGACCGTGGCGGGGCGCAGGCGACCGACACCCGGCGATAGGCCGTGTCCCGCGGTAGGGCCAGCACCTCGGCCAGGGCGCGGGGCGGGGCGGCCTTCAGCGCCTCCACCCGGGCGAGAAGATCTGTCTTCCAGGCCAGGCGCTGAACCTGCCAGGCGCCGAGGCCCAGCAGGATGAGGAAGGCGACCGCGGCGCTGAGCGTCAGGCCGATCGGAAAACGCCTCACGCCCCGTCGTCCCGCCTGTGCTGGGAAGCTTTGTTGCGAATCTGCGCCGCGATCATCAGCCCCTTTACCGGGCGGAGAAGACCCATGCAGAGCGCCGCGCCGAGCGGCAGCCAGACCACCAGATGAACCCAGACGGGCGGATGGTAGGCGACTTCGGTGTAGAGGGCCGAGAAGACGATGGCGAACCCGGCGATCATGATCACGAACACCGCCGGTCCATCGCCGCTATCGGCGCCGGCCAGGGCAAAGCCGCAACCGGCGCAGACGGGTGTCAGGCTGAGGAACCCCGCGAAGAGCGGGCCCTTGCCGCAGTTCGGGCAACGGCCCAAGGCCCCCGCGAGGAAGGGATTGATGCCTGGGGCTCCGGTCAATGACCCCAGCCGGAGCCGAAGATCACGTAGATGAAGCTGAACAGGAAGAGCCAGACCACGTCCACGAAGTGCCAGTACCAGGCGGCCGCCTCAAAGCCGAAGTGCTGCTTGGGCGTGAAGGCGCCGTTCATCAGGCGGATCAGACAGACCGTCAGGAATATGGTGCCGATGATCACATGGAAACCGTGGAAGCCGGTGGCCATGAAGAACGACGAGCCATAGAGGCCGGCGTTGACCGCTTCCGGACCGTAGAACAACTTCTCGCTGAGGATGTGGTTGTACTCATAGGCCTGAATCAGGGTGAACATGACACCCAGAGCGATCGTCAGCGCCAGACCGATCTTGGCGCCCTTGCGGTCGCCGGTCTGCAGGGCGTGGTGCGCCCAGGTCACAGTGGTGCCCGACAGCAGCAGGGTGAGGGTGTTGATCAGCGGCAATTCGAACGCGGGGACGGTCTCGATGCCCTTGGGCGGCCAGTTCGCCCAGGCGGTGCGCACGTCCTCGACAGAGGAATGGGCCCTGACGCCGTGGAACAGCGTCATTTCGAAGAACACCCAGAACCAGGCCACGAAGAACATGACCTCGGAGACGATGAACAGGATCATGCCGTAGCGGAGGCCGATGGACACCACCGGCGTGTGGTCGCCATGATTGGCCTCGCGGATCACGTCCGCCCACCATCCAAAGAAGGTGAACAGGATGCCCGCGGCGCCAAGACCGAGGACCAGCCATTGCCCCTTCGGGATGCCGAACAGCCCCTTGAGGCCGATCACAAGACCCAGAGCGAGAACAACCGCCGCCGCAGAGCCCACCAGGGGCCAGGGACTGGGGTTAACCAGATGATAGTCGTGCTTGACGCCTTCGTGGGCCATGTCGCGGTTCGAGCCTTCTTAAACCCCTGAAGGAGCCCCCCGCCGGCGGACCCCCTGAGTGAAAAAATCGATGGTGCTATAGCCCCGCCCTGACCCGTCCGCCAAGAGGCGAAGCGGTTCCGGGCGCGGCGCGCGCCTGTTTGCTGGCTCCCTCGCCAACGACGGCGGGGAAGAATGTGTAGGAGAGCGTTATCTCGCCCTGTCCCTTGGTGTCGCGGTCTTCCGCATAGCGGCGATCGACGGTGTAGACGACAGGGAACTCCACGCTCTGCCCCGGGGCCAGAGTCTGGTTCTTGAAACAGAAGCACTCGAGCTTCGAGAAATAGGGACCGGCGGTTTCAGGCAGGACGTTGAACAGCGCGCGACCGGTCAGCGTCTTGTGGCTGATGTTGGTGGCGCGGAAGAAGGCCAGCTTGTTCTCGCCAAGATGAACGGTCTGCCGCGCCTGCACCGGCTCAAAGCGCCAATCGATGCCATTTACGTTGGTGTCGAAGCGCACCGAGACGGTCTTATCCGACACCCGTGTCACGGCGCCGGCATCCGCACGACGAACCGTGCCGTTGAAGCCCGTCGCCTGGCAGAAGGCGCGATAGAAGGGCACAGCTGCGAAAGCCGCGCCGACCATAAGCACGAAGACGCCGGCGCAGATCAGCGCCAGACGGGCGTTACGCGCGGCGGGGTCAGTGGATGCCGGCATTGCCGCTGATCTTGGCGACGGTAATGGCGAACACCAAGGCGACGAAAGCCAGCAGAGCCACGGCCAGCACCCAGTTCCGGCCCCGGCGCGCCCGGGCCGCCTCGGGTGATTCGTTGTAGGGGTTGCTCATGGATGCAGGCCCAGACGGGCGACGATGGGCAGCCGTTCGACCAGCAGCGCCGCGAACAGGGCGAACAAATAGAGCAACGAAAAAGCGAAGAGATCGCGGGCCGGGCGCGCGGCCGCGCGGACGTCGTACAGACCTTCCTTGCGTCCTTCCGGCATCGGCGGTGCGGGGTCACCCGCCTGGCTGAACGCCAGCCGGATGGCCAGAACGACGATCCCAAGCCCGCCAAGGGCCGAGACCGCCAGATAGATCGGACCGCCCAGACCGGTGAAGGCCGGGGCAACGCCCAGCGGGGCGAGGAAGAGGCTGTAGGCGAGAATTTGCCGGCGGGTCGAGGCCACGCCCTTGACGACCGGCATCATAGGTACGCCCGCCTCGGCGTAGTCGATCTTGGTGTAGAGCGACAGCGCCCAGAAATGCGGAGGCGTCCAGAAGAACACCAGGGCCACCAGCAGCCAGGCGTTGAGCGGCGCGGTTCCCGATGCGGCCGCCCATCCCACCACCGGCGGCAACGCCCCGGCGAGGCCGCCGATGACGATGTTCTGCGGGGTCCGGCGCTTCAGCCAGAGCGTATAGACGACGGCGTAGAAGAGGATCGTGAAGGCGAGCAGTCCGGCGGACAGCCAGTTGATGGCCAGACCCATGATCCCGACGGAAAACAATGACAGGGCGATTCCCATGGCCAGAGCGTCGGCCGCCGTGACCTTACCGGCCGGGACGGCGCGACGCTTCGTCCGCTTCATCAGGGCGTCGATATCCGCGTCGTAGGCCATATTCAGGGCCGCGGACCCGCCCGCCCCCACCGCGATGCAGAGGATCGCGACGGCAGCCAACAGCGGATTCATCGGCGCGCCGGCGCACACCAGGCCCGTAATGGCCGTGAAGACCACCAGGGACATGACCCGCGGTTTGAGCAGCGACAGGTAGTCCTGCCACCGCGCCGCCTCCGTGATCGGGAGGACGGCGGGCCCCGCGGCCGGGTTCAGAGCGGAAGCGGTCAATGGCTCTCGGCGTGGATGATCGGCAGTTCGTTGAACTGGTGGAACGGCGGGGGAGAGGACAGGGTCCATTCCAAGGTCGTGGCGCCTTCACCCCAGGGATTGGCCCGGGCCGGACGGCGGCGGACCATCGCCTCGAGCAGCACGATCAGGAACACGCCCAGGCCGACCAGGGTGATGGCGTAGCCGTAGGAGGAGATCTTGTTCCAGAAGGCGAACGCGGTGGGATAGTCCACGGTCCGGCGCGGCATGCCCTGGAGACCCAGGAAGTGCTGCGGGAAGAAGATGATGTTCACGCCAACGAAGGTGATCCAGAAGTGGGTGTTGGCGAGGAACTCGTTGTAGCGAACCCCCCACATCTTCTCGAACCAGTAGTAGAACCCGGCGAACACCGCGAACACCGCCCCGAGGCTCAGCACGTAGTGGAAGTGCGCCACCACGTAGTAGGAGTCGTGCAGGGAGTAGTCGATGCCGGCGTTGGCCAGCACCACACCGGTCACGCCGCCGACGGTGAACAGGAAGATGAAGCCGATCGCCCAAAGCATGGGCGCCTTGAACTCGATGGAGCCGCCCCACATCGTGGCGATCCAGGAGAACACCTTCACCCCGGTCGGGACGGCGATGACCATGGTCGCGGCCACGAAATAGGCCTGCAGATTGATCGGCATGCCCACGGTGAACATGTGGTGAGCCCACACGATGAAGCCGAGGAAGCCGATGGCCACCATGGCGTAGGCCATGGCGAGGTAGCCGAAGACCGGCTTGTTGGAGAACGTCGAGACGATGTGGCTGATCATGCCGAAGCCGGGCAGGATCAGGATGTACACCTCGGGGTGACCGAAGAACCAGAACAGATGCTGGAACATGGTCGGATCGCCGCCGCCGGCCGCATCGAAGAAGTGGGTCCCGAAGTTGCGGTCGGTGAGCAGCATGGTGATCGCGCCGGCCAGGACGGGCAGGGAGAGCAGCAGCAGGAACACCGTGACCAGGATCGACCAGACGAACAGGGGCATGCGGTGCAGGGTCATGCCCGGCGCGCGCATATTGAAGATCGTGGTGATGAAGTTGATGGCGCCGAGGATCGAGCTGGCGCCGGCGAGGTGGACCGAGAGGATCGCGCAGTCCATGGCCGGCCCCGTGTGGCCGATGGTGGAGAGCGGCGGGTACAGGGTCCAGCCGCCGCCGAAGCCACGACCTGGGCCGCCGTCGACGAAGACGGACGTGATCAGCAGCACATAGGACGAGACCAGCAGCCAGAAGCTGATGTTGTTCATGCGCGGGAACGCCATGTCAGGCGCCCCGATCATCAGGGGTACGAACCAGTTGCCGAACCCGCCGATCATGGCGGGCATGACCATGAAGAAGATCATGATCAGGGCGTGGCCGGTGACCACCACATAGTAGCCATGCTTGGTCTGCTCGATCAGCCCCATCAGGTTGATCGCGGAATTGGGAGAGAAGATCTGCAATCCGGGCGCGGCAAGCTCCCAGCGGATCAGGCCGGAAAACAGCGCGCCCACGATCCCGGCCTGAATGGCGAACAGGATGTAGAGGGTGCCGATGTCCTTATGGTTGGTGGACAGGAACCAGCGCGTGAAGAAGCCCGGCGCGCCGCCATGCGAATCATGTCCGCCGGCGGCGTGAGCGTGAGCCTCGCGTCCGTGGGTGTCGGCAATATTGGCCATGGTGCTTTTCTCCCTCGAACTACGCTTAACGAACCGCGGCCGTGGCCGGGGCCGCCGTGGTGGCGGCCGGCGCAGGCGCCGCGGCGGGGACAACGGCCGGCTTCGGCGCCTTGCTGGCGACCCAGGCGTCAAACTCCGGCTGGGTAACCACCTTCACCTCGATGGGCATGTAGGCGTGATTGATGCCGCAGAGCTGTGAGCACTGGCCATAGAAGGTGCCGGTGCGGTCTGCCTTGAACCAGGTCTGGTTCAGGCGACCCGGAATGGCGTCGATCTTTATGCCGAAGGCCGGCACCGAGAAGGAGTGGATCACATCCTCGGCGGTCACCTGAACCCGGACAACCTTGCCGACCGGCGCCACGAGCGGCGCGCTGGAGGCCAGCAGATAGGGGGCATGGGCGTTAGCGGCCTCGGTCTCGGTCATCGGCACCGAGGTGTAGGCGGCGACCTTCTGGTCGGGATATTCGTAGTCCCAGTTCCACTGCCGGCCCACGACCTTCACGGTCAGATCGGGCTTGGGCATGTCGTGCTCTTCAAAGAGCAGCTTGAACGAGAAGATGGCGATGAACATCAGGATCAGGACGGGAACGACGGTCCACGCCACCTCGATCGGGGTGTTATGGCTGAATTTCGCCGGAACCGGGTTCGAGCGCTTGTTGAAGCGCACCATCACAACGATCAGCAGCACCAGCACCAACAGCACGATGCCGACGATGATCGGCAGCAGGATGTTGTCATGGAAGCTGATGACGTCACGCCGGATCTGCGACGCCGCCGGCTGCAAATCCATGCCGCCGTCGGTCGGCTGACCCACGAGTGTGTCGGCCAGGGCGTGGCCGGCGAAAACCAGGCCGGCAACGGAGGCCGAGACCCCGGCCGCCAGTCGCCTCATCCGCGAAAAACCAGACTGCATGTTCCTCTCGGTCCGTTCCGCCGGGACAGCCGCCCCCGAATGATCCGGAGACGCGCCTCGCCGACACGCAAATAGAGCCAGGAGCGGCGCCGGCACGCTGCCGTAGGAGCCTATGCTCCCTTACCACCCCGTAATGTCGGGCGGTGCATACGCGGATAGCACCGCCTTGCCAAGACGGTTGCGCTGGAAGCGGCGGGCTCGACGCCCGAAGCCCGATGTGGTCATTTCATGGGCGGGACGGAGCCCCTATTTACGCTGGCCGCCCCCCTCCTTCGCCCGACGACGAGTCTCACCCATGAATGTTCCCAT
The DNA here is from genome assembly GCA_903872075.1 of uncultured Caulobacteraceae bacterium. Lineage (GTDB taxonomy): Bacteria > Pseudomonadota > Alphaproteobacteria > Caulobacterales > Caulobacteraceae > Acaudatibacter > Acaudatibacter aquilonius. The sequence continues at coordinate 35,062 of CAIQJF010000050.1, forward strand.
CCTCGCCCCCTCCATCCTCGACGCGTCCGGCGTGGACATCGGACAGGCCGAACGGCTCCTGGGAGAGGCGCTGCACGGGGCTGACGACGGTGAAATCTTTCTGGAACGATCGGAGAGCGAGGCCTTCGTCTTCGACGACGGGCGGCTGAAATCGGCCTCCTACGACGCCACCGAGGGCTTCGGACTGCGTGTCGTCGCGGGCGAAACGGCGGGCTACGCCCACGCCAGCGAAATCTCGGTGGCGGCGATTGGCCGCGCCGCGTCGTCGGCCGCCCTGGCCAAGCGCGGCTATTCCGGCGTCGCGGCGGAGGGGCCGCGGGACACCAATACGCGGCTCTATGGCGAAGATGATCCCCTCGCGTCGCCCGGTTTCGCCGACAAGGTGGCGCTGCTCGAAGAGATCAACGCCTATGCCCGCGACCGCGACCCGCGCGTCGCCCAGGTCATGGCCTCCCTCGCCGGCGAGAGACGCGTCGTCGAAATTCTGCGCGGCGACGGCCGACTGATCCGTGACGTCCGTCCACTGGCGAGACTCAATGTCTCGGTGACGGTGGAGAAGGACGGCCGCCGGGAAAACGGCACGTCCGGCGCCGGCGGGCGGGCGGGCTTTGAGGCCTGGATCACCCCGGAGCGTTGGAAGGAACAGGTGGAGGAAGCCCTGCGTCAGGCCCTCGTAAACCTCGAGGCTGTGGATTGCCCGGCCGGAGAGATGGACGTGGTGCTGGGTCCCGGCTGGAACGGCGTGCTGCTGCACGAAGCGGTGGGCCACGGCCTGGAAGGCGATTTCAACCGCAAAGGCACCTCAGCGTTCTCCGGGCGGATCGGCGAACAGGTGGCGGCCAAAGGCGTGACAGTGTTCGATGACGGCGCTCTGGCCGGACGGCGGGGTTCGCTCACGGTGGACGACGAGGGCACGCCGACCTCGCGGACCGTCCTCATCGAGGACGGGATTCTCGTGGGCTATATGCACGATCGCCAGAGCGCCCGTCTTATGGGACTGGCGGCGACCGGGAACGGCCGGCGGCAATCCTACGCCTATCCGCCCATGCCCCGCATGACCAACACCGGCATGCTCAACGGGTCGTCGAATCGCGCCGAAATGATCGCCTCCACCAAGCGCGGGCTCTATTGCGCCAATTTCGGCGGCGGCCAGGTGGACATCACCAACGGCAAGTTCGTCTTCCAGTGCACCGAGGCCTATCTGATCGAGGATGGCAGGGTCACCACGCCCGTGAAGGGCGCCACCCTGATCGGCGACGGTCCGTCGGCCCTGACCCGGGTGACCATGATCGGCGACGACTTCGCCTTCGACCCCGGCATCGGCGTGTGCGGCAAGGGCGGCCAGGGCGTGCCGGTCGGGGTCGGGCAACCGTCCCTGAAAATCACCGGGCTGACCGTTGGCGGGACCGGCGTCTAGCGCGCCGGATCCCTGCCCTCACCGCCCGGAGGGCGTCCCCTGGCCGAGCCGATAGTCCCCGAGCGGCCCGCCGCCCAGACCTGGATCGGGCCGATCCTCCTGTTGCTGATCGCCATGGCGTCGATGCAACTCGGCGCCGCCTACGCCAAGGGGCTGTTCCCGCGACTCGGCCCGGCAGGGACCACGACGTTGAGGCTGACCTTCTCCGCCTTGATTCTGGCGGCGGTCCGGCGACCCTGGCGAGGCTTTCGGCTCGACCGGAATGTGCTGCCACTGCTGGCCTACGGCATCGCTCTGGGAGCCATGAACAGCCTGTTCTACATGGCCCTCAGGACGGTCCCGCTGGGGATCGCCATCGCCCTGGAGTTCATCGGCCCACTGGCGGTGGCGACCTTGGCCTCCCGGCGCTGGCGCGATGGGGTTTGGATTCTGCTGGCCGTCGCCGGGCTGGCGATGCTCCTGCCCCTTCGCCGCGACACGACCGGCATCGACCCGACGGGCGCCCTTCTGGCGCTGGGCTCCGGAGCGTGCTGGGCGCTCTACATCGTCTTCGGCCGCCGGGTCGGTCAGGCCTTCGGCGCCATGGGAACAGGCCTCGGCATGATCATCGCGGCGATCGTCTTCGCGCCGATCGGATTCCTACAGGCAGGGCCCGCGGTCTTCGCCCCCGCCGTCCTGCCGGCGGGCGTCCTGCTGGCGCTGCTGTCCAGCGCCGTGCCCTATTCCCTCGAGATGGTGGCCCTGACCCGCGTCCCGGTGCGGGTGTTCGGCACACTGATGAGCCTTGAGCCCGCCGTCGGGGCCGTGGCCGGTTTCGCCGTGCTGCATGAAGCGCCCACGGCGCTGCAGTGGGCGGGCATCGCCGCGGTGATGCTGGCCTCGGTCGGAACCACGCTTACGGCGAATTAACTGGCGCAGCCGCACCCGGGCTGCGACGAGAACCTTTCGCAAGCGGGGGCGGAGCGTGAGCCTGGGCGTTATCATGGCCGCGACCGTGGCGGCCGTCGCGCCGTCGGCGGCGATCACCCCCTACCCGGTGGCCTTCTTCGCCGCGCGCCAACCCTCCACGGCCCTGGACATGGTGCGCCTGCTGCCCGGTTTTACGCTGGACGCCGGCGATCAGGTGCGCGGCTTCGCCGGATCGGCTGGCAATGTGTTGATCGACGGGGGCCGGCCTGCCTCCAAAGACGACCCGCTCGATGAAATTCTCAAGCGCATACCCGCCAGCTCGGTGGACCACATCGATGTCATCCGCGGCGGGGCGCCGGGGATCGACATGCAGGGCAAGACCATTCTGGCCAATATCGTCCGCAAGCCCGCGACCGGTACGAAAATCGTCATCGGCGCTTCGGGCACGCTGCTCCAGGATGGACGCGTCGGGTTCGGATCCCGACTGGAAGGATCCAGGACCTTCGGGCGGACCACCCTGGAGGGCTCCCTCATGGCGGGCCGCGGGTTCGACGACGGGGCCGGCGACGGGGTCCGCACCCAGCCGACCGCCAGCGGCGTCAACCGGGGCGTCTACCGCGAGACGTCAGGCGGCACAGGGGTCAACTGGAAGGCCATGGCCGCGCTGGAGACGCCGGCGTTCGGCGGGAAGTTGCGGGTCAACGGATCGGTCTTTCTCAATCCCTACCACTATCGGCAGGTCGATGCGCCCACGTCCGCCGGAACGCCGCAGGTCGAGGACGACCACGACCGTCAACGGACGGCTGAATTCGGCCTGCGCTATGATCACACGCTCGGCCCCGCCGCCAGGCTGGAGACCTTCCTGCTGCAACAGGTCGGTGAAAACCGCTATGCGGCCAACTATGCGGCGCCGGGCGATATGGAACGGTTCGTGCTCATCAAGGACACCGCCGAGAGCATCGCCCGCACGACGGTCAATCTCCAGGCCGCCCCGGGCCTCGCCCTCGAGACCGGCGGGGAAGCCGACTTCAACTGGCTGCATGATCACACAGACTACACGGTCAACGGGACCCCGACGGCAGTCCCGGCGGCGAACGTGCGGATTACCGAGGTCCGGGTCGAAGGGTTCGCCAGCGGCACCTGGAAGCCCGCCAAGGTCCTGACGATCGAGGCGGGCGCGCGGGTCGAGATCTCGCGAATCGCCTCCTCCGGCGACGTGACGAGCGGCCGCGCGTTCATGTTCCTCAAACCCCGCCTGGTCGCCACATGGTCGCCGACGGACGTCGATCAGGTCCGGTTGAGACTCGAACGGGAGGTCGGACAGCTCAACTTCGACGACTTCGCCGCCGGCGCGGCCTCGCTGACGAACGGGGCCGTGCACGCAGGCAATCCGCGCCTCACGCCGCAGCAGAACTGGATGTTCGAGGCGGCCTATGACCGGAAATTTCCGGGCGGCGCCCAAGCCACCCTTACCCTTCGACATGCGGAGCTCAGCGACGTGATCGACCGCGCGCCGATCTACGATCCCGGCGGAACCTATGACGCGCCCGGCAACATCGGACCGGGGACACGGGACGAGGCGTCGTTGAACCTTACGATTCCCACCGACCGGCTGGGGCTGCGGAACGGCTCGCTGACGGCCCGTGGAACGACACGCCGCTCAAGCGTGACCGATCCCACAACAGGCCTGCCGCGGCCGATCTCAGGACTGCACAGCACCGACGCCCAGATCCACTTCACCCACGGCCTGCCCCGCTGGAAGGCCACATGGGGCTTCGACTATTTCGACCAATGGCGGGAGACCTACTACCGCTACAACGAGGTCGACACCGACAGGCTCAAGTCCTTCGCGGTGCTGTTTGCCGAGTACAAGCCCCGCCCTGATCTCTCGTTCCGTTTCGAGTTCAACAATGTGGGCGCGCGCGCCTTCCGGCACGTGCGGCAGATCTATCCCGGGCCGCGCAACGCCTACCCGCTCGACTACACCGATATCCGGGACCTGCGGGGCGACCGGAGCTTCTATATCCGGATCCGGAAAACCTTCGGCTGACCCGCCGCGGGGCTGGCGGGACCGCCAGCCGCCTCAGCTGCCGGACACTGCGGCCGGATCCTTCACCGCATGAGCCCATCGCCGGATAAACGGCGCCAGCGCCAGGAAGGCGCAGCCGAAGCCCACCGCGACCCAGCCGATCGTCCCGAACACGCCGAGGGAGGTCTTCAGGGCGAGGGCCGGGTCGAGAACCTGGCCGCCGGCGGTCGCGGTGGCCGCGAGGCCAGCGATCAGGGCGCTGATGAATTCCGCCGCCGAGGTTCCCAGGAACCAGACCGCCATGACCGTGGAAACGAGCACCGCGGGTGCGAGTTTGGTGATTTCCGACAGGCCCACGGGACTGAGGCAGAGCTCGCCGGTCGTCTGCAGCAGGTAGACCGCGCCCAGCAGCATCAAGGGCAGCCGGTAGTGCGCGTCGGCCAGGCCCTGGCTCCAGACGATAATCAGGAAGCTGAGGCCGACCTGCGCGAGACCCAGGCCGAACTTGGTCACGGGATCCGGATTGCGTCCCTTCTGGCCCATGACGGTCCAGAGGGCGGCGAACAACGGCGCGAAGATCAGAATGAAGCCGGCGTTGAACGACTGCGCCTGAGCGGCGCTGAAGCCCATGTCGATCCACCATACGCCCGGCGGAGTCGCGGCGGCCATGACCATGGCCTTATCGCCCATGAACACCTGATGCCCCAGGAGATTGAAGACGATCGGCGTGTTCACCAGGGCGAGATTGGTGTTGCGTTCAGCGAACAGATTCAGAGAGGTTGCGGCCTGCTCGAACAGGGTGAAGAACACCACCGACCCGGCCATGAGCACGAAGGCGAGGAACAGCCGTTCGCGCTCCACCTTGTCGCATTTGGTCACCATGTGGTGGCCAACGTAGAGCAGCGCCGCGCCAGACCCGACGCCCAGGGTGATCCCGACCATGCCGTTGTGCTGCACCAGCATCCACACGGCGGCGAGAACAGGAATGGCGGCCAGATAGATCAGCCACTCGCGCGTGATCGGCCCGAAGACGGGAGCCGCAAGGCGGACGGGGTCCGGCGGCTCACCCTTCCCCTGAAGCATCGGCTTGCCCAGGGTGAAGGTGGCGTACCCGGCCAGCATGCCAAGGCCGGCGAGACCGAATCCGTAACTCCAGCCGAAATTCTGGCCGAGGTAGCCACAGAGGATCGCGGCCCAGAAGGCCCCGAGATTCACGCCGTAGTAGTAGAGGGTGAAGCCAGGGTCCCGTCGCGGGTCGCCCTGCCCGTACAGCTGGCCCACGATGGTGGAAATGTTCGATTTCAGGAAGCCGACGCCCACGATGATGAGCGCGAGCGCGAGATACAGCACGTCCTCGAAGATCGGCGCGGCGCTGTGCTTCTCAAGCGTGAACGACCCCTTCGGCAGGACCGCCGGAAGCGGCGCGCCGGCAGCCAGGCCCTTGATCTGGAAATCTCCCGCCGGAGTCTGGGCGAAGCCGTACTGACGGCCGGCAACGCCGATCGTTACAGCCCGCGAATCGCCGCGTCCGGCGATGTTGAAGGCATAGTGCGCCCCGCCGTAGGTCAGACTCTGCTGGGCGGGCGGTCCCTCGACAGCCATGGTCAGATGACCGGCCACCAGCAGAAGGGCCCCGAACGCGACCGCCTTGCGTGCACCGAGATAGCGGTCGGCCATGACACCGCCCACCAGAGGCAGCAGATAGACCAGGGTGGCGTAGGAGCCGTATTGGGCGGCGGCGACCTTGTCCTCGAACAGGAAGTGCTGGGTCAGGTAGAACACCAGCAGGCCGCGCATGCCGTAGTAGGAAAAGCGCTCCCACATTTCGGTGAAGAACAGGATGAACAGGCCCCGGGGATGTGTCTTGAGAAGCTGGAGCGCCACCGGCGCGCCCGTCGCGATCGTGATGAAAATCCCAACCAGGACGACGATGCTGTTCATATGACCCCCGGGGCGGCTTTCGCTTGGGCGACAATCACCCTCGCCGCGCGTTGAATTGCAAGCCCTTCCCGGATCGACGGCGCTGGCGAGGCGCCCCCTTTCACCGGTTGACCCCCAGGGCTAGGCTGCCGGTCAAACGAAGCACAGGGTGAGGAGCGCGTCATGACTGACGTCGGCGGCAACGAACTGGACGGTTTCCGGGCCGAAGCGCGAGCCTGGCTCGAGGCCAACTTCCCGGCGTCGCTGAAGGACAATCCCGCCGCCCAGCTCGCGGCGGCCATGGGCGGAACGCCGAACGCCGACGCGGCCCTGTGGGGCAGGCGCATCGGCGAGAAAGGCTGGGGCACACCGACCTGGCCGAAAGCCTACGGCGGCGGCGGGCTGTCCCGCGCGGAGGCGCGGGTCCTGGCCGAAGAGATGGCCGCCATCGGCGCCCGCAACCCCATCGGCGGCATGGGCGTGATGATGTTCGGCCCCACCCTGCTGGAAGTCGGCACGGAAGCGCAGAAACAACGCCACATCCCGCCGATCGTGCGCGGCGAGCTGCGCTGGTGCCAGGGCTATTCGGAGCCGGGGTCAGGGTCCGATCTCGCCTCTCTGCAGACCAAGTGCGAGGACAAGGGCGATCACTGGCTGATCAACGGCCAGAAGATCTGGACGTCCGGCGCCAATCTCGCCGACTGGTGCTTCTGCCTGGTGCGCACGGATCCCAGCCGCAAGCACGACGGCATCAGCTTCATGCTGATCGACATGCGCACGCCCGGCGTCGAGACGCGGCCGATCCTGCTGATCAACGGCGGCAGCCCGTTCTGCGAAACCTTTTTCACGGACGTGAAGGTCCCCAAGGAAAACCTGATGGGCCCGCTCAATGGCGGCTGGACCATCGCCAAGCGGCTGCTGCAGTTCGAGCGCGAGAACATCTCCGCCAGCCTGGGCGCCGGCGGCTCGCCCGCCATGGGCGCGACCGGACGCGTCGACGCCATTGCCCGAGACCGTCTGGGCCTGGGCGACGACGGCCGGCTCTCCGACGACGACGTGCGCCACCGCCTGGCCCTGCACCTGACCGACGCCCGCGCGTTCCAGCTGACCACCCGCCGCGCCTCTCTGGAAGCCAGCGCAGCCCAAGGCCCCAGCGCCGCCACCTCGATCATGAAATACGCAGGCGCCAAAATCGCTCAGGACCGCACCGAACTGGCCGTGGAGGCCATGGGCGGCGATGGCCTGGGTTGGGATGGCGAACCCTTCTCCTCTCAGTATTTGGCGATCACCCGCGCCTGGCTGAGGTCGAAGGCGAACTCCATCGAAGGCGGCACCTCCGAGGTGAATCTCAACGTCGTGGCCAAACGAGTCCTGGGTCTGCCCGATCCGCGCTGACCCGCCTGCGGCAGGGGTTAGGGTTCGTTCAGCACCGCACATCGGTGATCGAGGACAATCTCGGCGAATCCACGCTCGCCCAGGCCTGGATTGACCCGGTTGCTGAGCAGGTAAAACCCCGGCGAGCCGTCCGGAAAGGTTGCGCCAATGACGGCCAGACCGTGCAGCGCCATGCGACTCCGCGCGCCGGGGAGGCCGCCCGACAGCAGAGTGAATGGGTTGCGATCTCCCAGGTCCGCGCCGTCCAAGCGTCTGACCCGGAAACGATGACCGGCCACAGGCGTTCGCAGCACCGTCCAGGCATAGCCGATCTCGCCATCGTGGGCCCGCAGCGCCGCGCGGACGTCCGGGCGGACACAGTCGACATGGATGTGAAGCTGGCGCTGGCTGCGGGAGAGGACTGAGTTGATCGCCAGGCCCACCTGATCGCGTGGAACCGGCCGGCCCACCCGCCCTTCGAAATAGCGGCGGGCCTGCCAGGCGAGGTTCCAGTAGTTCACCGCGTCCGGCGCGATGATCTCCGGACTTTCGATGCCGAGAATGCGCGCCGTGGGCACCAGGAGAACCTGGGCGCGATGTTCAAGATCCGGGACCACCGCGTAGCCGTCCTGGCGATTGACGGACAGGCAGGGGGCGGGCAGGCCTGTCAGCCTCATATCCCGAAGGCAGAGCCCGTGAACCACCCGCCAGAGAGCGTTGGGGTGGTCGGCCAGGACCGGTGAGGCGCTGGTCCAGCCGGCGAGGCAGACGACAAGCGCCAGGATCGTTTTCGGGACAGAGGGGAGCACCAGCGATGGGTAACGCGGCGCCACGGCAATTCTTGGACCGCCGCGAGGCGGCCTAGTAGGCGAAGGTGTCGTACACCGGGCCGACGTCGCCACCCCACGCGCCGTGGTAGAGCGACAGCAGCCGTTCCGCGGCGGTCACGCCGGTGTCGGCAATGTCCTCGAGTTCGCCGAGGTAACCCGACTCGTCCACGAGGCCGCCCGAGAGGCGATTGCGCGCCTTCAGGCCCTGGGCGGCGATGGCGACCATGTCGCGGGCGACATCCCGAACAGACCGACCCGCCACCTGGGCGTTCAGCGCCAGGCGCGGCACGTCGCGAATGAGCGCGGCGCGGTCCTCCTGGGTCCAATGCTTGCAGAGATCCCAGGCGGCGGCCTGAGCGGCGGGGTCATAGAGCAGCCCGGTCCACAGCGCCGGCAGGGCGCAAAGCCGGCTGACGGGCCCGCCATCGGCGCCACGCATTTCCAGGTACTGCTTGAGTCGCACCTCCGGGAAGATCGTGCTCGTGTGATCGGCCCAGTCCTTTAGGGTCGGACGCTCGCCAGGAAGTTCCGGCAGCCGGCCATCCATGAAGTCCGCGAAGGAGCGCCCGGCCACGTCGATGTAGAGGCCCTGCCGTTTGACGAAGTACATCGGCACCTGGAGCGCATAGCGGGCGTAGGTCTCAAACCCGAAGCCGTCCTCGAACACGAAGCCCAGCATCCCCGTCCGATCCGCGTCGGTGTCGGTCCAGACATTGGCGCGGGCGGTCAGGAAGCCGCTGGGCTTGCCCTCAATGAACGGTGAATTGGCGAACAGGGCCGTGGCGATCGGCTGCAGCGCGAGGCTCACCCGGAACTTGGCCACCATGTCGGCCTCATTCTCGAAATCGAGATTGGCCTGGACGGTGCAGGTGCGGAACATCATGTCCAGACCCTTGCCCCCGACCTTGGGCATGTACGCGCGCATGATCTTGTAACGGCCCTTGGGCATGACCGGAATCTCGTCGCGCCGCCATTGCGGCGTGAAGCCCAGACCCAGGAAACCGAGCCCGAGTTCCGCGGCCACCGTCTTCACCTCGTCCAGGTGCTGGCCGGTTTCCTCGCAAATGTCGTGCATAGTCGCCAGCGGCGCGCCGGAGAGCTCAAACTGACCGCCGGGCTCAAGGCTGATGTTGGCCATGCCGCGGTTGAGGCCGATCAGAGTCTGGCCGCCCTCGGGCGTCGCCTCATAGGTGCCTTCCCAGCCGAAACGCATGAGGCCTTTCATCAGGGCCTCAATCCCAGCAGCACCGTAATAGTCCACGGTCGAACGGTCAGCGGTCCGGAAGACGAACTTCTCGTGTTCCGCGCCAACGCGGAATTCGCTCGTCGGCTTGCCGCCCACGGCGAACCACCCGGTCAGGTCCGCCAGCGTCAGGGGACGGTCATCGGCTATCGTCTCGGCCATCGATGTCCCTTTTTGATTATCCCGCCGCGTCCTGTGACGTCACTTGGCCCGCCGCGCGCGCAACCTCAAGCCCCTGCCAGTCGCCCAGTGTCGATTGCCACAGGGTCAAGGCGGATATGGCCGCGGTGTCCGCCCGCAGGATGCGGGGGCCCAGCGACACCGGGACCGCGCCCGGCGCGGCTCGGATCGCCGCCCGTTCAGCCGGCGAAAAGCCGCCCTCCGGCCCGATCAACACCGCCCAGGGTCCAGCGCTCGCCGGCGCAAGGGCGTCGAGAGCCGCCGCCGCGTCACCGGCCTCATCGCAGAACATCAGGCTCCGGGATCCATCCCAGCCTTCCAGAATGCGCATTAGCCTTTCAGGCTCAAGAATTTCCGGAACATCGAGCCGTCCGGTCTGCTCAGCCGCCTCAAGAGCGATGACGGTGAGTCGGGAGACATTGGCGCGATCAGCGTTTGTCCGTTCCGTCAGCGCCAACCTCACCCTTCGGGCGCCCAATTCGGCGGCCTTCTCGACAATGGTCTCCAGGCGGGGGCGCTTCACCAGGGCGATAATCAGATCCAGGTCCGGCGCCTGGGCCTGCGCACGAACCTGCGCCTCCAGAATCAGCACGCAGCCGCGCTTGGTGATCTCCGCCAACCGCGCGCGCCACTCGCCCTGGCGGCCATTGAACACGAGCAGGGTCTGGTCGAGCGCAAGGCGCATGACCCTGACCAGGTAGTGGGCCTGGTCCGGCGTCGGGACCAGCCGGCCGGCCGGTTTGAAATCACCGTCGACGCAGAGCCGGATCAAGCGGAACGCCGCCCCGCGTCCGCACGGTCACCGCCGCGGACGAACAACAGGCCGACGAAGCCCAGGAAGAGCAGCAGGGTCACCGTCGCGAATCCCCCCTGCTGCGTCTTGAAAATACGGGTGCCCTGATTGACCAGGAACGGACCGAGCCAGCTGGTGGCCGTCCCGGACAGGGCGTAGACGCCGAAGAAGGCGCCCGTCTGGTCGGGCGGCGTCAGGCGGGTCAGCAGGGTGCGGCTGGACGCATAGTGCGCCGTGATGAACACGGCGTTGGAAAAGCCGATCATCAGGAACACCCACTCCGGCAAGGTGCGGAAGAACGGGCCGGCCCAAAGATGCGGATGGGCGGCGCTATCCCAATGCCAGAAGTAGAGAATCTGATTTGGGCCCATGCCCAGCAGGGCGATGATGCCAAGCAGCGACATGCCGATCTCGATCTGCACCGCGCGCTTCGGTCCGAGGCCGTCATCCAGCCAGCGCCCGACGAAACCGCCGAGCACGGCCAGAACGCTGAGCGTAATGCCGAAAAACAGCAGTTCCAGTGAGCGCCACTTCATCACGCCGGTGGCATAGACCCCCGAGTAGATCAGGATGGCCGTCATGCCGTCGACGTAGAACATGCGCGCCGCCAGGAAGATGGCGGCATGCCGATAGTGTCCGACGGTCTTGACCATGGTCAGCAGGTCCGACGCGCCGCTCCGCAGGGCCGCGAACACGGGCACGCCGGTACGCGGGGCGTCCGGCGTGAACAGGAAAAACGGCAGTGAGCCGATGGCGAACACACCGGCGGCGAGCAGGACCACGACGCGTTCCGGTTGGTGGAGCGCCCGCTCGAGCCCGAACAGGGGCGCATGAGGGAGCCAGCCCCAGGAAACGGTCTCCGGCAATCCAGGCAGGGCGAACGCCCAGGCCGTAAAGGCCAGGGCGGCGAGGCCGAAGAAATTGCCAAGGGCAAGCGCCAGGCCGGAGGCCTTATGAGCCGCGGAAAGGCCGGCCGCTCTCACGAGCAGGGAATTGTGCAGCACCTCCGACCAGGTGAAGAGAATCCCCACGGCGGTGGTGATCATCAGGGTCTGGGTGACGCTGAGGCCCGTATGGTCGGCCTTGGAAAACCACAGGCTGGCCATGAGCGGGACCATCAGCACGACCAGCAGGGCCAGCCAGATTTTGCGGGGCCCCAGCTTGTCGATGGAGGCGCCGAGGAACGGCGCCGTGGCCATGACCGCCCAGCCTGAATACTGGCTCCACTGGGAGATAACTTCCTGACCCTTGACCGGGTCGCCCACCACCGTCTGCGCCACATAGGGCATGAAGATGTAGATGGTGATCAGGATCACATAGGGATTGCGGGCCCCTTCGAAGAGCGACCAGCACGCACCGCCCAGGGTCAGGCGCGCGCGGGAATCATAGGCGGAAGGCGGGGTGACCCCCAGGTCGGCTTCCGAAATGGCCTCGCTCAAACGCCCGTCTCCCGAACACGGCGGACTGACGCCGCCTTGACGGGCCAACCTAGCGGGGTTCGAGGGAATGTCAGCCTAAAGTTCGGTCTGTCGCGCCGCGCGTAGACCTAAAGGCCGGGAAGCTTGATTCCGGCGCCTGGGTTGCGCGCGATGATGACGGGCTTCTTGCCGGTCAGGTTGGCGATCCGCGCGTCTTCCGTGGCGGCGTCCACCGGCGTCGGCGTCTCGGCGTCGGCGCCGGGGGCGGCGGCGGGCTTGCCGCTCTTCCAGAACATCACCCAGTCGGCAAAGCTCTTGTCCTTGTGCGCGACGCCGCCGAACTCGTCGTCGACCACATAGCGAATCAGGGGGTCGGCCTTGTCGCCGCCGGCCCGCGTGACCAGCAGCTTCTCGCCGTCGGACCGCACCTCGGCAGCGCGCTGACCCAGCAGGGCAGTGCGCGCGGCGCTCTCGGGCTGAAGCTCCTGCGGCCGCGGCTCGCCGGGCGCCGGCGGGCGCAGGGCGTAGTCAGGCGGCAGGATCAGCGGCGCCTTGGTCACCACGCGGAATTCGTCCGGTGTGATCTTGCTGAGGCCCAAGGCGTGGGAAGCGCCCGAGCAGCCGCCCAATCCGGCCGTTCCCAGCAGGGAAACGACGATCAGCGCGCGGGTGAAACTCATCGGCAAGTCTTTCCAATTCGGCCGCCCCGGCCAGCGGCGGCATGGATACCCCATTCGGCCGCCGGACGCCAACCAGTGATCAGACGGCGGGCTTTCGGGCGGTGAGCAGATTCTCCGCCAACAGCAGGATGACCCCGATGGTGATGCCGCTGTCGGCGATGTTGAAGATCCAGGGGAACACCAGGGGATGCACGTCGATGAAATCCACCACGGCGCCGAGCCTAACCCGATCGATCAGATTGCCGACGGCGCCGCCCAGGATCAGACCGGCCGCCACAGCGATCAGCGGGCGGTCGGCGCGGCGGACCCAGAGCGCCAGCCCCAAGCTGACCGCCAGGGAAAACGCCGCCAGGGCCCAGCGAGTCCAGGCGGCGTGGGTCTGGAAGAAGCCGAAGCTGATGCCGTCATTGCGCACGAAGGTGAAAGACAGCGGCCAGAACATGGGCCGCGACTCCCCCACGGCGAGCCCCAGGGTGTCGACGACCCAGTGTTTGAGGCTCTGATCGAGACCGATGACGATCGCCGCCAGGACGAAGGCCAGCCAGCCAGCCGGAGTGACGACCTTCATGCCCGCGCGGCGTCCCAGGCGGCCACGGCCTCGGCGTCTCGTAGCGAGAGCTCGGGGTAGACCGGATGCGTGCCAACTTCGGGCAGGATCCGCCACGACCGCGCGCACTTGCTCCCCTCGGCGCGCAACGGCTCGACGGCGACGCCGCCCACGCCTTCCAGCCGGAAGGCGCCCGCGGGGCCCTGTCCGGCCTGCAAGACAGCCTGGCTGGTGCGGAACACCTCGGCGGCGTCCAGACCGTCAAAGGCCGCCAGCAACTCGGGGTCGCTGATATGCACGACCGGTGCGGCCTCCAGCGCCCCGCCGAGGCGCTTCTCGCGCCGCTCTACCTCCAGCGCGCCGGTAACCACCCGTGTGACCTGCTCGATCCGGTCCCAACGGGCCGCCTCGGCGTCGTTGCGCCAACTGTCGGGGGTGTCGGGGAAGACGCGCAGCGCATTGGGGCCCGCCTCGGGGAATCGCGTCGACCAGGCCTCCTCCATGGTGAAGGCCAGGAGCGGCCCCAGCCAGATGCTCAGGCGATCGAACGTCAGATCCATCACGGTGCGGCAGGCGCGGCGGCGAACCGAGTCCGGCCGGTCGCAGTAGAGGGCGTCGCGCCGCACGTCGAAGAACAGGGCGGAGAGATCGTTGGAGCAGAATTCGGCCAGGGGCCGGACGACGCCGGCGAAGTCGTAGCGGCCATAGGCGGCCCGAACCTCGCCGCCGAGCGCCCAGAGGCGGTGCAGGATGAAACGCTCCAGCGGCGGCATGTCGTCGGGCGACACGCGCTCGGCCTCGCTGAACCCATCGAGGGCGCCCAGCAGATAGCGCACGGTGTTGCGCAGCTTCCGGTAGGCGTCGACCGTGGTCTGCAGGATCGTCGGACCGATCCGCTGATCCTCGGTGTAGTCCGTGAACGCGACCCAAAGCCGCAGGATCTCCGCGCCGTTCTTGGCGGTGATGTCCTGCGGCTCCATGCTGTTGCCGAGCGATTTGGACATCTTCTCCCCCTTTTCGTCGAGGGTGAAGCCGTGGGTCATCAGCGCCTTGTAGGGCGCGCGACCGCGGGTGCCGCAGGCCTCCAGGAGCGAGGACTGGAACCAGCCGCGATGCTGGTCGGAGCCTTCGGAATAGACGTCCGCCGGCCAGTGGGTGTTGTTGCGGCCCTCGAGCGTGAAGGCATGAGTCGAGCCGGAATCGAACCAGACATCCAGAATGTCCTCGACCTTCTCATAGGCCTCGGGATCGCGGTCGCCCAGGAAGTCGCTGGCCGGCCGGGTGAACCAGGCGTCGGCGCCTTCGGCGGCAATCAGGTCTGTGATCCGCGCATTCACGGCCGGGTCGACCAACGGCTTGCCGGTCGCTTTCTCCACGAACATGGCCAGGGGCGAGCCCCAGGCGCGCTGGCGGCTGATCAGCCAGTCCGGCCGGCTCTCGACCATGGAGCGGATGCGGTTGCGCCCGCTCTCGGGGTGGAAGGCCGTGGCGTCGATGGCGTCCAGCGCGGTCTGGCGCAGGGTCTGCCCGCCGTGAACCTCATCGTTCAGGGGCTCGTCGAGGCGGATGAACCACTGTGGCGTGTTGCGGAAGATCACCGGAGCCCTGGAGCGCCAGGAGTGGGGATAGCTGTGTTCCAGCCGGCCGCGGGCCAGCAAGGTTCCGGCCTCGATGAGTTTTTCGGTCACCGTCGCATTGGCCGGACCGAACTTGCCCGACTTCTTGCCCTCGGTCTCCAGCACCTTCAGCCCGCCAAACAGGGGAACGTCCGGAAAATAGGCGCCGTTTTCGTCGACGGTCTCGGGGATGTCGCGATGTCCATGCGCCAGCCAGACCGCGTAGTCGTCGGCGCCGTGGCCGGGGGCGGTGTGGACGAAGCCCGTGCCGGCTTCCTCGGTGACGTGATCGCCCGCGAGCAGGGGCACGGGGAAACCGTAGCCCGGGTGCAGAGCGGCGAGCGGGTGAGCGGCCACAACCCCGGCGGGGTCAAACGCGTCGAGCCGGGTCCATTTGGCGATCTTCGCGGCCGAGAAGACCTCTTCGGCCAGGGCCTCGGCCAGCACGAGACGATCGCCCGGCTTGGCCCAAGGCTCGAACGGCAGGCCTTCCTCCAGCGCCGCCACCTCGTAGACCGCGTAGGCGATCTTCGGATTGAAGGCGATCGCGCGGTTGGCAGGCATGGTCCAGGGAGTCGTGGTCCAGATCACCACCGCGGCGCCCGCGGCCGCGGGGGGGCCGGACGTTACCGGGAATTTCACCCAGACCGTCGGCGAGACGTGATCGTGGTATTCCACCTCGGCGTCGGCGAGCGCCGTGCGCTCCACGGGACTCCACATCACCGGCTTTGAGCCGCGATAGACCTGACCGGAGGCCACGAATTTGTGGAACTCGCCGACGATGGCCGCCTCGGACGTATAGTCCATCGTCGCGTAACGGCCGGCCCAGTCGCCCAGGACGCCCAGGCGCTGGAACTCCCGCGATTGCGCCTCGATCCAGCCGGCCGCGTAGTCGCGGCAGCGGGCCCGGAATTCGGCTTTGGAAACCTCGTCCTTGCGACGGCCCTTGGCGCGGAACTCCTCCTCGATCTTCCACTCGATCGGCAGACCGTGGCAGTCCCAACCCGGCACGTAGTCGACGTCGAACCCCAGGGCGAAGCGCGAGCGGACGACGAAGTCCTTCAGCAGCTTGTCGAGCGAATGGCCGATGTGAATGGCGCCGTTGGCGTAGGGCGGGCCGTCGTGGAGCACGAACAGCGGAGCGCCGGCTGCCTGACGGGCGGCGCGAACCTTGCCGTAGAGATCGCCCGCGGCCTCAAGCAGGCGCGGCTCCAGCTGCGGCAAACCGCCCCGCATCGGGAACGGCGTCTGGGGCAGAAAGATTGTTTCCCGGTAGTCCCGGGATTGGACGTCAGCGTCGTCGGACATGGGATTCCAGCTAGGATGATGAGGACCGAAAGGCGTTGAACCCGGCGCGCGACAGGTCGAAGACCGGCGGCGTCACGCCGGGCGTATAATTCGCCGATCGCTGAAAACGGTCATCATGGACGCGTCCTTACCAGACACGGACACGATTTTCCAGCGCACGCGGGCGTCGCCGTTCAGGGCGTATCTCTGAGAATCCGCTTTGCGTCGCGCGCGTCCTGGTGGATCTGCTCGACCATCATCTCGACACTGTCGAACTTCTCTTCCGATCTCAGGAACCCGATCAGGTCGGTCTCGATGGTCTCGCCATAGATGTCGGCGTCGAAATCGAACAGCCAGACCTCAAGCCGCGCGGCCACTTCGCCGGTGGTCGGATTGATGCCGATGTTCGCCACGCCGTCGAGCTGGCGACCGTCCGCCAGACGCGTGCGGGTGGCATAGACCCCGAAACGGGGCGCCACATAGTCGCCGAGCGGCACGTTGGCGGTAGGAAAGCCGAGCTGTCGGCCCAGCTGGCGGCCCTTCTGAACCACACCCTCGATGGCGAAGGGCCGTCCCATGATCGCCCGGGCCAGATCGGGCCGCCCGCCCCGCAGGAAATCCCGGGCGGTGGTCGAGGAGATCTTGCCGGCGTCGTTCTCCACGGCCTCGGCCACGGACACCGTAAAGCCGAACTCGGCGCCGTATCGGCGCATGGCCCCCGGATCGCCGGTCCGCCCCTTGCCGAAGGTGATGTCGAATCCGACGCCGACATGCCGGACGCCAAGCCCCTTCACCAGCACGTCGCTGACGAAGTCATGGTCGGTGAAATTCGCCATCTCCACGCCGAAGGGCAGGAGATAAAAGATGTCGGCGCCCAGGGTCTCGACCGTGCGAGCCAGCTGGTGCGGGTTCATCAGGCGGAACGGCGGCTCCTCCGGATGAAAGTGCATACGGGCATGTGGCTCGAAACTGATAACCCCGAGCGGCACGCCAAGACGCCGCGCCGTCTCGCGCGCATCGGCGATCACCTGCTGGTGCCCCAGGTGAACGCCATCGAAATTCCCAAGGGCCACGGCCGCACCGCGATCGGCGTCCGCCAGGGCCTTCCAGCCGTGGATGATCTTCATCGCCCGCTCACGCGCTACGCCGGGGGGCCAGGATCACGGCCTCGCCCTCGATAACCGCCTTGCCGCCGACGAGACAGGTCGTGGCGAGCGTGACCCGCGCCTTGGCCTCGTCGATGGCGGTGATCTCCGCCCGAACGGTGACCACATCGCCGATCCGGACCGGCCGGCGAAATTTCAAGGATTGCGAGAGATAGATCGTGCCCGGTCCCGGCAGTTTTCCCGCAATCAGGGCTGAAATATAGCTCGCCGAGAGCATGCCGTGGGCGATCCGGCCGCCGAAGGGTGTTGTCGCGGCATAGGCTTCGTCGAGGTGCACCGGATTATGGTCGCCGCTGACCGCGGCGAAATCCACGAGATCGCTCTCGCGCACCTCGCGGGACAGCTCGGCGCTCTGGCCGACGGTCAGGTCTTCAAGAAACAGTCCGCTCACGAAATGACATCCTCCTGCGCGCGAGCGTCATACAGCCCGGCCCCGCGGCTGTTTAGTCTCACCAGACAAGATCGCCCATGGCGAAATGGGTGCTGAGTCCCTCCCGCGCCAGAAGGGCGTCGACCGCCGGCGCAGACAGCCGTCCGTCCGGGCCGCGCGATTCCTCACCATGGATGCCGGTGGCGATGAACAGCCGGTCGAGGGCCTGGGCCTGGGCGCCGGCGATATCGGTCACCAGGCCGTCGCCGATCACCAGCACGCGGGCGCGATCGTGGGCATGGCCCAGCGCCTCGTCAGCCAGGGCCAGGGCCAGGTCATAGATCGGCGCGAAGGGCTTGCCGGCCATGATCGTCGGCCCGCCGAGGGTCTCATACAGTTCAGCCAGGGCGCCGCCGCAATAGATCAGACGCTCGCCGCGTTGCACCACGCGATCGGGATTGGCGCAGACCATTTCCAGGCCCCGCGCCGCGGCCAGGGTGAGGACGTCGCGGTAGTCCTCCGGCGTTTCGATCTCGTCATCGTTGGGTCCGGTGCAGGCGATGAAGCGCGCCTGATCGACATCGGCGAAAGCCACGCCCAGACCCTCGTAGAGAGGTGCGTCGCGATCCGGGCCGATCCGCCAGGCCGGACCGGGCGCGCGTTCCGCCAGAAGCACCCGCGTGGCGTCGCCGGAGGTGACGATGGCGCTCCAGGCCTCGCGGGGCACGCCCAGCTCGTCCAGCTGGGCGATCACTTCGCGCCGGGGCCGGGGCGAATTGGAGATCAGGATGACCGGTCCGCGCCGCCGGCGCCATCGCGCCAGAGCGTCACACGCGGCGGGAAAGGCGGTCTGGCCGTTGTGAATGACGCCCCAGATGTCGGACAGCAGCACGTCATAGTCGCCCGCCAAGCGGGACAGGCCATCGATAAGCTGGGTCACGTTCGCCGCCTCAGGCGCCGCGGCTAGCGGGTGGGAACCGGGCGCTCGCCGCGATAGTCGTAGAAGCCACGGCCCGCCTTACGGCCGAGCCAGCCGGCTTCGACATATTTCACCAGCAGCGGGCACGGGCGGTATTTCGAGTCCGCCAGGCCGTCGTGAAGGACGTTCATGATCGACAGCACCGTGTCGAGGCCGATGAAGTCGCCCAGTTCCAGCGGACCCATGGGGTGGTTGGCGCCGAGTTTCATGGCGGTGTCGATGGCGTCCACGGTGCCGACACCCTCATAAAGCGTGTAGATCGCCTCATTGATCATCGGCACCAGAACGCGGTTGACGATGAACGCTGGGAAGTCTTCGGCATTGGCCGTGGTCTTGCCCAGCGACTTGGCGAAGGCGACGGCGACCTCATAGGTGCCAGCGTCCGTGGCGATGCCGCGGATGATCTCCACCAGCTTCATCAGCGGCACGGGGTTCATGAAGTGCAGGCCGATGAACCGCTCGGGCCGATCGGTCGCCGAGGCCAGGCGGGTGATCGAGATCGACGAGGTGTTTGAGGCCAGCAGGGTCGAGTCGCTCAGGTGAGGCTGAAGCGCCCGGAAAATCTGCTTCTTGACCTCTTCGTTCTCGGTGGCGGCCTCGATGGCCAGGTCGGTGGCGCCGATGATCGCCAGGCTTTCGGCCGGCCGGATCCGCGACAGCGCCCCGTCCATGTCCGACTCGGAGACGATCCCACGTGCGACCTGGCGTGAGAGGTTGCGGTTGATGAGCTTGAGGCTTTCGGCGATCCGCTCGGGCGCCACGTCGTGGACCAGCACGTCATAGCCCGCGAGCGCACAGACATGGGCGATGCCGCTGCCCATCTGCCCGGCGCCGATGACGCCAACCGTTCGGATATTCGCCATGAAATCGCCTCGCGCCTCAACCATCGGCGCCCGCACCGTCACGCGCCTAGACTTGTGACAGTCCTCTTACACACCCCGAGGGCCCGACGCCAAGCCTTTGCTGCATTGCAGCGCGGAGGATCAGTGGCCGGCGTCGGTCAGAGCCGCCATCAGGTCCGGAACAGCGCTCTTGTAATCCGCCACCAGGCCATAGTCGGCGACCTGGAAGATCGGGGCGTCGGCGTCCTTGTTGATGGCCACGATGACCTTGGAGTCCTTCATGCCGGCCAGATGCTGGATGGCGCCGGAGATGCCCACCGCGATGTAGAGCTGCGGCGCGACGACCTTGCCGGTCTGGCCGACCTGATAGTCGTTGGGGGCATAGCCGGCGTCGACGGCGGCGCGCGAGGCGCCCACGGCGGCGCCCAGCTTGTCAGCCAGGGGCTCGATCACCCGGTGGAACTCCTCGGCGGAGCCCATGGCGCGGCCGCCCGACACCACGATCTTGGCGCCGGCCAGTTCCGGACGGTCGGACTTCACCAGTTCATCGGAGAGGAAACGGGTCTTCGGCGCGCCGGGACCGGGGTCCACGGCTTCGATGGCCGCCGAACCGCCGTCGCCCGCCGCCTTGAACGCCGTGGCGCGAACAGTGATCACCTTCTTGGCGTCGCCCGATTCCACGGTCTCCAGAGCGTTGCCGGCGTAGATCGGACGCACGAAGGTGGCCGGGCCTACAACCTCGATGATCTCGGAGATCGGGGCGACGTCCAGCAGCGCCGCGATGCGCGGGGCGAAGTTCTTACCGGCGGAGG
Source organism: uncultured Caulobacteraceae bacterium (assembly GCA_903872075.1). Taxonomy (GTDB): domain Bacteria; phylum Pseudomonadota; class Alphaproteobacteria; order Caulobacterales; family Caulobacteraceae; genus Acaudatibacter; species Acaudatibacter aquilonius. Next base: position 55,474 of record CAIQJF010000050.1, read on the forward strand.
TCGCCGGGATCAGCACGGCGTCGTAGCCCGACATCAGCGGGGTGATGCAGCTGGCCACGGCTTCGGCAACCTGCTTGCCCAGCAGATCGCTCTCGGCGGTCAGCACCTTGCGCACGCCGGCGATCTTGGCGGCTTCGGCGGCCACGGCGGCGACGCCCTGGCCCGCGACCAGCACGTCCACATCGCCCGACAGGGCCAGGGCGGCGGTGACGGTCTTGTGGGTGTTGTCCTTCAGCGACGCATTGTCGTGATCGGCGACGACGAGAACGGCCATTTAGATAACCCCTGCTTCGGTCTTGAGCTTGGAGACCAGCTCGGCGGCGGTCTCCACCTTGACGCCGGCCACGCGCTTGGCGGGCTCGGTCACTTTGAGCACCTTCAGATGGCCGCCGCTCAGACCGCCGAAATCGTCGGCGGACTTGATGTCGATGGTCTTCTTCTTGGCCTTCATGATGTTGGGCAGCGAGGCGTAGCGCGGCTCATTGAGGCGCAGATCCGCGGTGATGACCGCGGGCAGGTCGAGCTCCAGGGTCTGAAGACCGCCGTCCACTTCACGGGTGACCCGCGCCACGGCGCCGTCGATCTCGATCTTGGAGGCGAAGGTGGCCTGCGGCCAGCCGAGCAGGGCCGACAGCATCTGGCCCACGGCATTGTTGTCGCCATCGATGGCCTGCTTGCCCATGAGGATCAGGCCCGGGCCTTCCGCTTCGGCCACGGCCTTGAGCAGTTTGGCCACTTGCAGCGGTTCCGGATCGGCGTCGGTCTGCACCAGAATGCCCCGGTCGCCGCCCATGGCCAGCGCCGTGCGGATGGTCTCCTGAGCCTGAACCGGCCCGATGGAAACGACGATGATTTCCTCGGCGACGCCCTTTTCCTTCAGGCGAACCGCCTCTTCCACGGCGATTTCGCAGAAGGGGTTCATCGACATCTTCACGTTGGCGAGGTCGACGCCGGTCTGGTCGGATTTCACCCGAGCCTTGACGTTGTAGTCGATCACCCTTTTGACCGGGACCAGAATTTTCATTGAGCCAAAAACCTCCGCGTGCGGCGCCACGCCAATAACGTTCTCTGCGGAGTTTGCAAGCCGGTGCGATCCATGCCCAGAGCCGGATCGGCGTCTGGCCCCGGACGCGCCGACGCTCTAAGAGGGCGCCGATGAACGCGTGGATCACCAACACCAAATATATCATCGTCGGCTTGTTCCTGGTCTCAAGCCTCGCGGCGACCGCCTATCAGTGGTGGTACGTCTGGCCGGTTCAGAAGTGCGACCGGGCCGGCGCCTGGTGGGACGCGGCAGATCACCAGTGCCTGACGCCCATGCCGATCTGGCGAATTACGGGCAGGATGCCGACCCCCGGCGCGCCCGGTTCCGCGGCGGCCAAGGCCGCTCCAGCCGCAAAGGCCAAATAGCCGCTCTACCGGTTGGCCGCGGGAACCCACAGGACGTCGCCCGCCCCCTGGCCGTTGGCGAACCGCGAGGCGACGAACAACAGGTCCGAGAGCCGGTTAAGATAGCGCAGGGCCGCGCCGTGCGGCGCCGGCGCACCGTCATCGGATGCCAGGGCGTCGATGAGGCCCACCGTTCGCCGCTCCGCCCGCCGGCAGATGGTCCGGGCCAGATGCAGGGCCGCGGCGGCCCGCGTTCCGCCGGGAAGCACGAACGACGTCAGATCGGGAATGCCGGCGTTCAGCCGGTCGATCTCCGCCTCCAGGCGATCGACCTGGCTGTCGACGATGCGCAGGGCGGCGAAGGCGGGATTGGGTGTCTCAGGCGTGGCGAGGTCGGCGCCCAAGTCGAACAGGTCGTTCTGGATGCGCGCGAGGATCGGATCGAGGAGGGCGTCGGCCGCCGTCTCCAGCCGCACGAGTCCCAGGACGGCGTTGAGTTCGTCCACCGCGCCGTAGGCTTCCACGCGGGGATCGTCCTTGCCGACGGTCTCGCCGGTGACCAGGCGCGTGCGACCGGCGTCGCCGGTGCGGGTGTAGATCTTGTTGAGCACGACCATGACGCAGACCTCAGTGAACGTTGGCGCGCCAGAGGGCGGCGGCGACGAGCACAAGGACGGCGATGAACTGGGCCAGGACCCGCAGGCGCATGAGCTTGTTGGACCAGGTACGGCCGAAATCGCCGCCGCGGAACAGGGAATAGATGCCCACCGCCAGGACGATGGCCACGGCCGCCAGCGACAGGGGGATGAGGAGAGTGAAGAGATCGCGCATGGCGCTCAGCCTTACCCCGTCCCGCGGGCGGCGAACAGGCGGGGCCGCGGGCGTCCTTGAGAACGGCTCTCAACGCCCCTAAGTTCCGGCCTCACCCCCGGAGCGCGCCATGATCGTCCTGCATCACCTCAACAACTCGCGCTCGCAGCGCATCCTCTGGCTGCTGGAGGAACTGGGCGCGCCCTATGAGATCAAATTCTATCAGCGCGACGCCGTCACCAACCTGGCCCCGCCGGAGCTGAAGGCCGCCCACCCGCTGGGCAAGTCGCCGGTGATCACTGACGGCGATATCGTCATCGCCGAGTCCGGCGCCATCGTGGACTACATCATCCGCAAGCACGGTCAGGGCCGCCTGGCCCCCGCGGCCGGAACGAAGGAACACGAGGCCTATCTGGAGTGGCTGCATTCCGCCGAAGGCTCGGCCATGCTGCCCTTGATGATCAACCTCTATGTGATGCGCCTGGGCGAGGCCGGCGCGCCGCTGAAGGACCGGATCGACTCCGAGATCGACAATCACCTCGGTTACATCGAAGCCGCCCTGGCGGGGCACGACTATATCCTGGCCGAAGGCTTCACCGGCGCCGACGTGCAGCTGAGCTTCGTGGGCGAAGTAGCCCGGGCGTTCGGCAAGCTGGGGTCGTTCCCCAATATCGCCGCCTGGGTCGCGCGCCTGCACGAGCGGCCGGCGTTCAAGGCCTCGCTGGACAAGGGCGGCGCCTACAACCTCGCCTGAGGCCTATTCCTCCCAGCCCTCCAGGAAGTCGAACACCGCCGCCTTGAACAGGGCGTGCGGGATGGCGGAGAAATGATCGCAGGCCGGCAGGGTCACGGCCTTGGCGCCGGGGATGGCGTCGGCCAGGGCCTGGGGATCGCCGGCCAGGTCGTCGCGGCTGCCGGCCACTACGAGGGTGGGGACGGCCAGGCCCCAGAGATCGTCGGTGCGGGCCGGGCCGCCGCGGCCCTGGCTGCAGGCCGCCAGAGCCAGGCGATCCTCGCCCTGGTTCTCGGCGAACTGGCGAAAGCCGCGCAGGGTCGGATCGGTGATCACGGAGGGATCCTCGATCGTCAGGGCCTCGGCCATGGTCATGGTCGTCTCGCTGATCGGCGCGCCGGTGAGCATCCGCCCGCCGACGCCGCCGAGGATCAGGTTGTTGATCCGGCTGGGGGCGTCGAGCGCAACGGCCAAGGAGAGATGGGCGCCCATGGAATAGCCCAGCAGATCCACCCGGCCGAGCTCCAGATGATCGATCAGCCCGACGACGTCGGCGGCCATCTGGTCGCGCCTGTAGGCGTCCGGATCGTGCGGCTTGTCGCTTTCGCCGTGACCGCGCAGGTCGAGGGCCACAGCGCGGTAGCCCTTGCGCTCCAGGGCCCCCAGCCAGCCGAGCCGGCGCCAGTTCTCGGCGCGGTTGGTGGCGAAGCCGTGGACCAGGACCACGGTCCCCATCCGCGCGCCCGCCGGGGCAATGTCGTCATAGGCGAGGCTGAGCCCGCCGGATTGAAAGGTCGCCATGAGGCCAAGGTAAACACCCTCGCCCCCTTGAGCAAAGGGCGCCGGGCGCCTTAATCCAGCGGCATGAACGAGGAAGTCTATATCGGCGGCTGGACCCTTTCGCGGCTTCGCGAGCGCAGCCAGAACGAACGCCATGCGGTGTGGAAGCGGGCGCGGTCCCTGCATTCGGCCGAGGGCAACCATCTGGCCCGGGCCATCGAGATGCTGGGCCTGCCCTACGCTGAGCCCGAACCGTTGCCCGAGGGCGATCCCCTGCTGGACCGCCTCAAGGCGGTGTTCGCCGAGCCCTCGGCGCGATCGGCGGCGATCGAAGCGACCCTGGACGGGCTGCCGGCCATGGCCGGGATCGACACCCTGCTGCACGACGAACTGGGCGAGGAGTACCGCCTCAACACCTCGGCCGTCCCGACGGCGGAGGCCCTGACCGCCGCGCTGATGACCGGCCTCGGCTATGTGGAGGCCGGCCGCAAGGAGCTGCCCAAGCGCTGCGTGGCGCGGACCGGGATCTTCTGGAAGCGCGGCTGATCTCCTACAGCTGAAGCGCCATCAGCACCTCGTCGATATAGCGCTCGCCCAGTTTCACGGCCTTGGGCTCCAGGCCGTAGGGGACGAAACCCATGCGGGCGTAGAGCGCCTGGGCGCGGGTGTTGAAGTCGCCGACCCCCAGCTCCAGCACCTCGATGCCGACCGACCTCGCGTGATCGATGATCGCGGTAAACAGCGCGTCCCCGGCAACCTGCCCGCGCGCCGACGGGCTGATGTAGACGCCCCAGACGGTGGCCTTGTGCTCGACATTGGCGCCGACGAAGCGGTCGAGGCCGGCCATGCCGACGCAGGCGCCGTCCAGGAACACGCCCCAGACCGCGCCGAGCGCCAGGGCCTGACTGAAATCCTCCCCGCCCCGGGCCAGGGCCACGTCGTGACGCTCGGCGAAGGCCGGCGGATTATTGGCCAGAGCCGCGAGCCGGATGTCGCGGAGAACCGCGGCTTCGTCGGGACGGAAGGGGCGGATGATCAGGGTCATGGAGCGCGCCTGAACGGCAAAGGGCCGGCGGGCGATCCGCCGGCCCCTCAACCTTGGGTCTAGGAAGCAACCGAAGCGCTTAGGCTTCGGCTTCCGCCGCCGCCTGCTTGGCGGTGAGGTCTTCGCCGGTGGTCTGGTCGACGACCTTCATGGAGAGACGGATCTTGCCGCGATCGTCGAAACCCAGGAGCTTGACCTTCACGGCCTGACCGTCGGTCAGCACGTCGGAGACCTTGTTCACCCGCTCATTGGCGATCTGGCTGACGTGAACCAGGCCGTCCTTGGCGCCGAAGAAGTTCACGAAGGCGCCGAAATCCACGACCTTCACGACCTTGCCTTCATAGATCTGGCCCACTTCCGGCTCGGAGGTGATCGACTTGATCCAGTCGATGGCGGCCTTGATCTTCGCGCCGTCGCTGGCCGAGACCTTCACGATGCCTTCGTCGTTGATGTCGACCTTGGCGCCGGTCTGG
>CAIQJF010000051.1 GCA_903872075.1 uncultured Caulobacteraceae bacterium
AGCACCAACGCCAGGACACCGCCGCCTGCGTTTCTCTTTCCAATTCAACGATTTCAAAGACCCACTCGGATTTCTCCAAGTCCGCCGGTACGCCCGGCGGCGGCGAGGAGGGGCGTCTCTAAAGCCCGTTCCCGGTAGTGTAAACCACCTTCTGATATTTTCCGGAAAGCTCCGGAGAAAGACAAAAGGATCACCTTGGGCCGCCGGGGCTTGCCCCATCAGTCCGCTTGTGAGTCGCTAGAGGGAGCGGAATCTAGATCGATCGCATCAGAAAAGCAAGAACTTTTTGGGTTCTCTGGGCCTTTCCGAAGGCCGTGCTGGCTTCCGAACCGCGAGGGGCGGCATATAGCCGGGCGGCGCCTGTCGCGCAAGCGTCACGAAAGGCCAAACAGGCAAGATTCCAACATTGGCTTGGAATTCGAGGCTCGGCCGGTTTGCCGGCCAGGCGTTCAGACCGCGCTTATGCGGCGTGAATATAGGCCCTCAGCCCCTCTGCTTCGGCCGTAGCCTCGGCGATTTTTCCCTTCACCAAATCCCCTATGGACACGATTCCGATCAGGCGGCCCTCGAAACAGACCGGCCAGTGCCGCACCCGACGGTCGGTCATTCGCTCCAGCAGAACGTCCACGGTCTCAGACGGCTCGGCGTAGAACACTTCGCGGGTCATGCACTCCGAGACCGGACGGGACAGACCCGCGCCACCGGTTTCCGCGACGACCCGGACAATATCGCGCTCGGCGACGATGCCCACAACCTCACGGTCGCCCTCGACCACCACCATCGCGCCGACTCGGCGCGCAAACAGCATGGCTGCGACGGCGCCTATGGTCTCAGTCGGAGCCGCAGTGAAAACCAGATCGCCCTTGGCGCGGAGAACTTCGGAAACGAGCATGGTTTCCTCCCTCTTTGGTATCGTTCTCGGGAGGGTGTGCCCTCGTGGGCTGAAAATCAAAGCGCGTTATCGTGATCGGAGGCTCTGCCAGCCAGCCAGCCGGCCGGCGCTATAAGGATCAGGCCGCAAACATAGCCGAAGATATGGGCCTGCCATGCTACCGGAGCGCCACCGGCGCCGGGTGTGAGACCGGTTGCGCCGAGGACAACGTTCACAACGATCCAGCTGGCTGTCATGGCCCATACCGTGCGGCCGCCGATCGGGCCCAGCCGCCCCTTCCCCTGGATCAAGCGGGCGGCGGCTCCCATCAGGCCCGATGCAGCGCCAGACGCGCCCACCAGAGCCCAAAGCGGCGGCGGACCTCCGCCCAATTGGGCAAGCAGCTCTTCGAGGCCGCCGTAGGCAACCGCCGCGACTACGCCGCAGACCAGAAAGAAGCCGAAGAACACCATAGCTCCCCGGGCGCCACGGCCTAGGAATCGGGCGACCGGCGCACCGAAGGCGAGCGTAAAAGCCGAGTTCATCAGGACATGGGCCCAGCTTCCATGCACCATCTGATAGGTGAGTAGCCCCCGGAGGCGGCCCGCCCCCAGATCGGTGGCGGTCAAGGCAAACGCATCAGGCGGGGCGCCGACGACGACACGGGCGGCATGAGCGCCGATCAGAAAGAGAATCAGCGCCGGGACGGGCCACGGCGCATTGAGCGCGGGCTCGCCGCGCCCTGTCGGTGGGCCTGGATCATTGAAATCCGTCATGTCCGCTCCCAGGGCCCGGTCAGCAGCGGCCGCGCGCTGAAACGCCTCTCACGGTCTAGACCCTGATTTCACGGCGAGAATCAGGCCCCTCCACATCGTGCTGTCCCGACGACAGGAAGGCCCGACCGGCTGCAACCTATCAGTCACCAAAGACCGGCGCGTCCCGCGGCGGCGGCGGCGGCCGGCCCAGAATCATGTCCGCCGCCTTCTCGGCGATCATGATCGTCGGCGCATTGGTGTTGCCGCCCACCAAGGTAGGCATGACCGAGGCGTCGACGACGCGAAGCCCCGCCAGGCCGATCACCCTGAGACGCTCGTCCACGACCGCGGTGGGGTCATCCGCCGCGCCCATCCGGCATGTGCCAACCGGGTGGTAAATTGTCTCGGCTGAGCGTCGAATCCAGGCGTCCACGTCCGCTTCGCTTTGCACCGCCTCTCCCGGCTCCACCTCACCCGCCCGAATCGCCCGCAGGGATTTCTGGCCGGCGACATCGCGAGTGATCGCAACGCCCTCCCGCAACGCCCGGCGGTCTTCCTCGGTCGACAGATAGTTCGCGAAAATAGCCGGATCATCGAACGGATCCGTTGACCGCAGGCCCACCCTGCCCCGACTCTCCGGCCTGAGCTGGCAGACGTGAATCGAGAATCCGTCCTTGGGCACCGATTGCTTGCCGTGGTCCTTCATGATCGCCATCACGCAGTGGAGTTGCAAATCCGGCCGGTCGAGATCCGGCCGGGATTTCAGAAAGGCGCCGGCCTCCAGGAAGTTCTGCCGACCGAAGCCCTGGTTGAACAACAGATAAGACAGCCCTGTGGTGATCCGATTTAGACCGCGGCTGTAGGACCAGGCGGTCCTGACGTTGGGCGTTTCCCACGACAGGGTCACATCCAGATGGTCCTGCATATTGGCGCCGACGCCAGGCAAGGCATGGACGACATCCACACCCGCCGCCGCGAGATGCTCGGGATCGCCGATTCCCGACAGCTGCAGAATCTGTGGCGACTGCACGGTGCCGGCGCTCAGAAGCACCTCGGCGTCCGCGAAAACCTGACGGGTTTTCCCATCCTGGACGAACTCGACCCCGATCGCGCGTCCGCGCTCGATCAGAATTCGGGTCGTACGCGCGCCAATCTCCGCGGTGAGATTCGGCCGCGAAAGCGCCGGGTGCAGGTAGGCGGCGGCCGCGCTCCAGCGCTTCCCATCCTTGATTGTGAGTTGGTAGGGGCCGAACCCCTCCTGCTGATGACCATTGAAATCAGGCGTCAGTTTGTGGCCGGCCTGCGCGCCGGCGGCGATGAAGCTTGAATAGATGGGACTTTTCGATGACGCCTTGGAGACGTGCAACGGTCCGTCGCCGCCGTGATAGGCGTCGCCACCGCCCTCAAGCGTCTCGGAACGCATGAAGTAGGGCAAGACGTCCGCGTAGCCCCAGCCACTCAGACCCATCTGGCGCCACTGATCATAGTCCCGCGCGTGGCCGCGGATGTAGATCATGCCGTTGATCGACGACGAGCCGCCCCAACCCCGGCCGCGGGGCCACCAAAGCCGCCGCCCTTCAAGATTCGGTTCGGGTTGTGTCCAGAACCCCCAGTTGTAGTCGCCCTTGGCGGTCAGCAATGAGCCCACGCCCGCCGGCATGCGAACCAACAAGGAATTGTCCTTCCCCCCAGCTTCGAGGACCAGCACACGGACCTTGGGATCCTCGGACAGGCGGTTGGCCAGAACGCAACCGGCCGAACCGGCTCCGATGATGACGTAGTCGTAGCGATCGGCCATGGCGCTCCCCAAAAATGACTCCCGCGTCACGCTTTAAGTCATTCAGGCTGGCGCGTGAACCTGCGGGTCATCCCAATCCTGGAATCCTGCGACGGATCATCCGCCACGCCTCCGCGCTCTCATCCAGCCGCAGGAGTTGAGCCGCTCCGAAATAGACGGGTACGCTCACGCCGATCGCCGCCGCCAGCGCGGCCGTCCGCCAGAGCCGGCTTGCGGTCAAAGTCTCCGCGAGATGGTTGACCCCCCAGGCCGCAGCCGCGCACAGGGCCGCCGCCGCGAAGCAGCGCGCCAGGAAGCCCGACCACTGTGCAAGGCCGCCCAGGTCTACCCTGCGGCTCAAGGCGACCATCAGCTGGAGGAAGTTCACCAGCGCCACGGCTGACGTCGCCAGGGCGAGGCCGGCATGACCCAGCCCAAGCACACGCGCATTGACGAGATTGAGGGCTAGGTTGACGCCGATGCCAATGAAGCCGATGCGCATCGGTGTTCGTGGAAGCCCAAGCGCCAGGAAGCAGGGCGTGAGCACCTTGATCGCCGCATAGCCGGCCAGTCCCACGGAATAGGCCTGAAGCGCCAGTGCGGTCTGGGCCGTATCGTGCGCGCTGAAGCGGCCGTGCTGATAGATGAGGGCGATGATCGGACTGGCCAGGACTGCCAGCCCCGCCGAGGCCGGGAGCGCGAGAAACCAGGCCAGTCGAAGGGAGTCCCGCGCGGTCCGCCCGAAAGCCGCCATGTCGCCGCGGGCAAACGCCCTTGCCACGGCCGGCAAGGTGGCGGTGGCCAGCGATACGCCGAAGATGCCAATCGGGAACTGCATGAGGCGGAACGCACAGGCGAGCCACGACCGGCCACCGTTGATTTCCGAGGCGAAGTTGCCGTTGACCAGGACATTGACCTGCACCGCCGCGCCGGCGACCACGCTTGGCCACATCAGGTTCCAAAGCTGGATCAGGCGCGGATCCTTGAGGTTCAGCCGCCAGCGGTAGCGAAATCCCAGCCGATAGAGCGATGGAAGCTGCATGCCCAGCTGCGCCACCCCGCCGAGCAGGACGCCCAGGCCCACACCAAACAGGGCGCGTTCATCGAAGACCGGATGCAGCCAGTCGGCGCTTGCGGTCGGGTCCAGAGCATAGGCGAGACCCACGCCGGCCACCACCGAGACGATATTAAACACCGTCGACGCCGACGCCGGCACAGCAAAAATGAACCTGGCGTTCAACATGCCCATGACCGCCGCGGCAAGGGACACGAACAGAATGAAGGGAAAGAGGACCCGGGTGAGCTGCACGGTCAGGGCGAACTTGCCGGGCACCGCGTGATAGCCGTGGTTGGTAGCCTCCACCAGCCACGGCGTCCCGGCCATGGCCACCAGACAGGTCAGGCCGATCACGAACACCATGGTGGTGAGGATGAGGCTGGCCAACTCCCAGGCCGCGCCCTCCCCGTCCCGGTCCCAGGCCAGAGTGAACAGCGTGGTGAACGCGGTCGACAGAGCGCCCTCAGCGAACAGATCGCGCAGGAAATTCGGAATCTGGAACGCCGCCAGATAGACATCCAGCAGCTTGCCCGCGCCGAACATCGCCGCGAACACCTGTTCGCGCACGAGGCCGAACAACCGAGAACCAATTACGGCCAGACCCACCACCCCCGCGGCGCGGCGCGTGTTGGGTTCTCCTGTCGCGGACTGCATTCCGAAAGGCTTTAACCCGTTCGGCCAGAGCCGCAAGCGACCCGCGGAACCTTTCCCGGCCCGATCATCCTGACCCGGCCGGGGAGGCTCAAAGTGGACGGCCTAGCGGCCCTTCCAGTTCGGCGCGCGCTTTTGCGAGAACGCCAGCGGCCCCTCGATAAAGTCCTCAGACGTGAACAGCGCCGCGACCGGCTCGTACTTGTTCTGACCGCGAATCGCCGCTTCCAGAGTAGGCTCATCAAGACCGCGCATGACCGCGGCCTTGGACGCGCGAATCGACATCGGGCTGCACTCCCCGATCAGGCCCGCCCAGCGCTTGGCCGCCGGCAGCAGTTCGTCCTTGGTCGTCACCTCATTCACGAAGCCGAGTTCCTGACCTTCCTTGGCCGAAACGCGGCGCCCGGTGAGGATCATGCCCATCGCGCGTTTGACACCAATCGCGCGCGGCAGGCGGTGAAGTCCTCCGGCCAGGGCGGCCAGACCCACGCGGGGCTCAGGCAGGGCGAAAATCGCCGTGTCGGCGGCAATGATCAGGTCGCAGGCCAGGGCGATCTCGAATCCGCCGCCCATGGCCACCCCGTTGACCGCCGCAATGAGTGGCTTGGTCAGATCGAAGCGGGAGGTGAGGCCCGCGAAACCTGAGGGCGGCGAGCCCATCTTCCCGCCGGTAGCCTGCCACTTCAGATCGTTACCCGCCGAAAAAGCGCGATCGCCGGCGCCGGTGATCACCCCGACCCACTGGTCCGGGTCGGCGGCGAAGGCGTTCAGCGCATCGTCCATCTCGAAGTGCGCCGGCGAATGCAGCGCGTTCATCACGTCGGGACGGTTCAGCGTGAAGATGGTGATCGGCCCGTCGCGGTCAACCTTGATATATTCATAAGCCATGGATCTGTTCCTCCTTGATTGCAGTGGTGCGGCTGGCGCCGGTCAGGCGGGTCCAAGCCCGGATTTGAAACGCTTCCAGTTTTCGACGTAGTGCAGAGCGCCGGCGGCGACTCCGGCAGCCTGGGCCTCGCTCAAGGTGCGAACCACCTTGCCCGGAGACCCCATGACCATGGAGTTGTCAGGGATTTCCTTACCCTCGGTGATCAGGCTGGACGCCCCGATGATGCAATTCTTACCGATTTTCGCACCGTTGAGGACAATCGAGCCGATGCCGATCAGACTGCCATCGCCGATCGTGCAGCCATGAAGCATGACCATGTGACCGACCGTCACGTTGGCGCCAATCGTCAGCGGCATGCCAACGTCGGTGTGAAGCACACTGTTGTCCTGGATATTCGAATTTTCGCCTATAGTGATGGGGTCATTGTCGCCACGGAGGACGGCCCCGAACCATATGCTTGCATTTTTCTTGAGAATGACATTCCCAACCACGGTCGCGGTGGGCGCTATCCAATACTCGCCGTCAGCCGGTAAGGTCGGCGCCTTGTCGCCCAATCGAAAGGCATTCATCCGTTCACCCCCTAAACTTGGAAAGCATGGCTTGATTAACCACTTCGAAACGTCGTTAGCATCAGTCTATTCGGGCGATTCGGCGGACTTCCCGTCGCATCCCCCCGCGGGCGGGTCCGCTCGCGGTCTCCTCAAGAACGGAGAACCGGGTGTCGCGTAGTATGGCTGGGCGGTCAACACCGCCCCCTTACAAGGCCATGGAGCCCTCGGCGGCAAGGCCGCCTGGATCCGGCGCAGCCCGTTATGGAATTCTGTTTTACCCCAGAGGGCGAGCCATTCCGGCATCGCCCTTTTTCTTTGGCGCGAACGGAGCATACCCATGACCAAGCGACCCTTGAAGAGACTGGTGCGCGAAGGCGCGTTCGACGAACGGCAGTTCGATGATGACGCCAAAGTCCGCCGGCTCCCGACGGCGCGAGGGTGGACCCCGTTGCCCCATAACGACGATCGCGAGCAGGGCTATCTCAAAACCATCAAGGCGAAGTCACCCGGCCAGGAAGAACTGATCGCGGCCATCGACGCGCGCAATCTGGTTCTGGCCTTGGGTCCGGCGGGCAGTGGAAAGACCTACCTGGCGATCGCCAAGGCGGTGGAAGCGCTGGAAGCCGGCAAGGTCGGCCGGATCGTGCTGTCGCGGCCAGCCGTCGAGGCTGGAGAATCGCTAGGCTATCTGCCGGGCGAACTGGAGGACAAACTCGCCCCCTATCTCCGCCCGCTCTACGACGCGCTCTCAGATCGGCTGTCGATGAAACGGGTTCGGACCCTGATCACGGAAGGCGCCATCGAAATCGCCCCGGTCGGATTCATGCGCGGCCGCACATTGAACAACGCCTTCGTCGTGATCGACGAGGCGCAGAACTGTACCTATGTGCAACTGAAGATGCTCCTGACGCGACTCGGATGGAACTCGACCATGGTCGTCACCGGAGATCCCAATCAATCGGATCTGCTGCCGGAACTGTCGGGCCTGGCCGCCGCCGCGGAGAAGCTTGAGGCGCTGCCGAACATCGCGGTGGTGCGCTTGCAGGACCAGGACATCGTGCGTCACCCCCTTGTGGCGGACATGCTGAGCGTCCTCTAGGCCCTCGTCGAAGCGGGCGCCCTTGACGGGGGCTCCCGTGCGGAGATCAGTGACTCCTCCGCCAGAGTGTCCGCCATGAGCCATGTCCACGATCACCCGCACACCCACGGACCTGGTCAGGATCACGATCACCCTGGCGGCGGTCACGGACATGGCGGACACCACCACGTCCACGCCCCGGCGAACTTCGGCCGCGCCTTCGCTGTCGGCATCGCTCTCAACACCGTCTATGTGTTCATAGAGGCTGGTTATGGCGTCGTCGCCAACTCCCTGGCCCTGATCGCTGACGCCGGGCACAATTTCGGCGACGTGCTCAGTCTCGCGGTGGCGTGGTTCGCATCCTGGCTCGCACGGCGCGCGCCCACGGAGCGATACACCTACGGCTTGAGGGGATCATCGATCCTCGCCGCCTTGAGCAACGCCATCGTCCTGCTGGTTGTGACCGGAGGAATCGCCTGGGCGGCGATCCTTCGGCTGCTGCATCCCTCACCGTCGGAGGGCGGGGTAATGATGGTTGTGGCCGGAATCGGTGTCGCGGTGAACGGCGGCACGGCCCTGATGTTCGCGGCCGGACGGAAAGGTGACGTAAATATCCGCGCGGCATTCGCCCACATGACTTCCGACGCGCTGGTGGCGCTAGGGGTCGTCGTCGCTGGCGGCGCCGTGGTGGCCACGGGGTGGCACTGGCTCGATCCAGCGGTCAGCCTGGCGATTGGCGGCCTGATCGTCTGGGGCACATGGTCGCTCATGCGCGAATCGCTGGACCTTGCCCTTCAGGCGGTTCCAACCACGGTCAATCGCGCTCAGGTGCTGGGCTATCTGCGGAGCCTTCCCGGTGTGGCGGAAGTTCACGACCTGCACATCTGGGGCATGAGCACCACGGAGACAGCCCTGACAGCCCATCTGGTGCGCCCCGGCCACGGCCTCGACGACTCGCTTCTGCGCAGCGCCAGCACCGAACTTCGAGCCCGCTTCGCCGTCCATCACACGACCCTGCAGATCGAGGCCGGCGCCCAGGACCAACCCTGCGATTTGGCCCCCATCGAAGTTGTCTGAAACCGATGGTAGGCCGACCGGCAGCGGCGATACAGCCAAACGGGAAAAGCCAGCCTCGGTCCAGTAGCCCTGCGGCTGTCGACCATGTTGCTGTGCGTCATCCGCTGTCCAAGCAGCAGGCTTCCGATGGTACCGCCTCCCCGGTTCGAACGGGGGACCTCTAGATCCACAATCTAGCGCTCTAACCAGCTGAGCTAAGGCGGCCCGGTCACGGGGTCGTTCCGTTTAATCGTCGCCGCTCCGCCGATCAAGGCCGCACGCGCACGCGCCGCCAAACTCGTTGCCGGTTTGACGGCGCCGCGGGCGCACCGACGGAAATTCGTTCGCGGCAGACGGCAAAGTAAGAACAGGGCAGCATATGCCCCAAAATGAAACCGCCCTCCCGGCTGAACCGGGAGGGCGGAAACATTAGCTTCCTTAGGCTATCAGCCCTTGGCGATCTGGAACCGGATCGGAATCCGGACGGTGCCGCCGTTGGTGGGCGCGCCATCCTTTGTCTGGGGGCGCATCTTGAACAGCTTCGACAGCTTCAGGGCGGCGTCGCCAAATCCCTGATCCGCGGGATCTTCCGACACAACCGTACAGCCCGTGAGCTTACCGGTGGACAGAACCGTGCAGCTGATTTCCGCACGGCCGCTTACTTCCATCCGTTGAGCGCGGTCCGGATAATACCGGGCCACGTCGTCGGCCGAAGGACGCGCGGACCAATCCGGGTTCGTCAGAACGGACGGACGCGGCGGCGGCGGGGCCGGAGACGCGACCACCGGAGGCGGCGCGGGCTTGGGCTTCTCAACCGGCGCGATGTTGAGCGGCGGCGGAGCAGGAACGTTCAGCGGAACCACGGCCGGAGGCCTCGGCTGCACTGGCGGCGGCGGCATGTTCTTCGGCGGGGGCGGGGGCGGGGGCGGGGGAGGCGGCGGGGGCGGCGGCTTAATCAGCTGCGCATCCGTCTTCTCATCCGTGAAGTTTTGATACTCCGCCTTGAACTTCCACTGCCACAGATAGAAGCCGATGATCCCGTGAAGACCGGCGGCCACCAGGATGGCTAGCAGCAGCCCCTGGTTGTTCCGCGGCCGCGGGACGTCGAAGGGGTTGTGGGACGGGTGGGCGATATCGATGTCTGACGGGGGTGTCTCGGTCATTTGAGCCCCGACTTGTCTTCGCCCACCAAGGCGACGCTATAGAAGCCGTTGTCCTGCAGCTTGTTCATGACGCCCATGAAGCTCTCATAGAGAACGTCCTGGTCGCCCCGGATGAAAATCCGCTCGTTGGCGGGATTTCCAGCACCCACGGCCTTACGAAGATCGTCGCCGAGCGTGTCAATATCCGAAGCGTTGTCACCCACGAACACGCGGCCGTCCTTCTTGATCGAAAGGTAGATCGTCTTGGGCGGTTTGCGGGCTGCCTTGGCCGCCGCCGGCGGAAGCGCCACCTTGATCGTCACGGAGGCGAGCGGCGCCGCCACCATGAAGATGATCAAGAGAACCAGCATGACGTCCACGAAGGGCGTCACATTGATCGAGGCGTTCTGCGCGACGTCGTAGCGGCCGCCGCCTCCTCCAGAGAGTTTCGCGGCCATACGCCTTAGGCTCCCTTGTCGAGCTGCCGGGAGATGGCGTTGATCAGTTCAGCGACAAAGCCCTCGGTGCGGGAGCCGTAGCCGGTGATTTGGGTCTGGAAGAGGTTGTAGAAGATAACCGCCGGGATGGCGGCGAAGAGGCCGATACCGGTGGCCAGCAGCGCCTGGGCGATACCGGGAGCCACAACGGCCAGGTTGGTGGTGTTGGTGTTCGCGATACCGATGAACGAGACCATGATCCCGTAGACCGTGCCGAACAGACCGATGAACGGACCAGACGAACCGACCGAAGCGAGGAAGGTCATACCGGCTGATAGGCGCTTAGCCAGACCGGCTTGCACCGCCGACACCGCCGATTGAGCGCGCATGATGGTGGAGTCGCGGTGTTCACCGCCCACCTGCAGGCCCGCCTGACGGGATAGTTCGACTTCTTGAGCGGCCGCGGCGGCCATGTCGGCCATCGGGTTGCCTTCGAACTCTTCGGAGGTGGCGATGCGAGCCATGTCGCTGA
>CAIQJF010000052.1 GCA_903872075.1 uncultured Caulobacteraceae bacterium
CAACCGACCCACGTCGCCTCGCGGATCATCGACGAAATCCAGGCGCGCGAGGTCGACGGCATGGTCCGCCTGGGTCTGGCGGAGCCGCCGGCCTGCGGTTTCGAGCCCGGTCAGACGGTGCGGATCAGCAAGGGGCCGTTCGCTCGGCTTGACGCCATTTTTGTGGAGGCCGTTGACAAGCGACGCTGCCACATCCTAATCCAGCTTCTCGGTGATTCGCAGCGAATCGCCGAAGCCCAACTGGCGCACCTCGAGTGACCGCCAGTGCGGATGCCATTCGGGACCAGCGGTCCTGATGCCCTCCAAGCCCCCAACCTTCAGACCGCGCGGCGCCCACACCGAGAGCGCCTACGACCGCGAACGGCGTTCGCTTGTCGCGACCCGCAAGCTTTACGCGACGGCGCGCTGGCGTCGCATCCGAGCTGACCAGCTTCGCGAGCAACCGCTCTGCTGCATGTGCCGGGCCGAACAGATGGCCGTCGCCGCCACGGTCTGCGACCACGTCACCCCGCACCGCGGAGACGTCCACGCCTTCTGGGCCGGTCCCTTCCAAAGCCTCTGCGCCTCGCACCATTCCTCGGCCAAACAGCGCGACGAGCTGTCGGGGGGGTAGGGGGGTCAACTCCCGAAGCCCAACGCGCTCGGACACCGGCCCCCCGCCACACGCAAACCTCCGCGATATTTTCCAGAATCTTTTTTCCCGGGAGGGTCAGGCATGGGGCGGCGCAAGACTCCGGCCGGTGAAGCGGTGGCCAAGGGCAATCCTGGCCACCGGCCGATCGCCGCGGCGCCTTCGCTGCCGGTGGCCGAGGGCGATGCGCGCGCGCCGAGCTGGCTGAGCACGGATGGCGCCGCGATCTGGGCGCGGCTGGCGCCGGAGCTGACTCGCCTCAAGTTGTTGCAGTCGCCCGACGCCCTGACCTTCGGCCGCTACTGCCAGTATTTCGCGCTGTGGATGAAGGCCAACAAGGCGCTGCAGACCGAGGACCTGGTGAAGGAAACGGTGTCCGAACACGTCACCATGGACCGCCTCAACAAGAACCTACAGGCGGCCCTGCTGCTTGATCGGCGGCTGACCGACATGGAAGACCGCTTCGGCCTCAACCCGGCCAACCGCCAGCGGATCTTCGCGCTGCGCGCCCAAGGCAATGGCCAGGGAGCCTTGCCCGGCGAGCTGCCGCTCGAACCCGGCCAACCTGCGGCGGAAAATCCGTTCGCCGGATTCTTGAACTAGGGGCTTCGTGGAATTCACCTTCGACGAGCGCGCGGCCTGCGCCGCGGTCCGGTTCTTCAACACGCGGCTGCGCCTGACCGAGGGCGAATGGGCCGGCCGGCCGTTCAAGCTGGAGCCCTGGCAAGAGGACGACATCATCCGCCCGCTGTTCGGGTGGAAACGGCCAGACGGCACCCGGCGCTATCGCCGCTGCTATGTCTGGGTGCCGCGCAAGAACGGCAAGACCGAACTGGCGGCCGGCGTCGGCCTTATCGCCTTGCTCGGCGATGGCGAGCCCGGCGGCCAGGTGTTCGCCATCGCGGCCGACAAGGCGCAGTCGACAATCGTGTTCACCAAGGCCACGGCCATGGTGCGGATGAGCCCCGAACTTGCCCCGCGGCTCGATTGCCTCAAATCGTCGATCTACAGCCCCGATCTCAACGCCGCCTTCCGCCCGCTCAGCGGCACGCCCGAGGGCAAGCACGGCCTGAACATGTCGGGCCTGATCGGCGACGAAATCCACGAATGGCCGGATGACCGGCTCTACACGTTCGTGCACCAGTCCAGCGCCGCGCGGCGCCAGCCGATCGAGTTCCTGATCAGCACCGCCGGCGAAAAGCGCGGCTACGGCTGGGAAATCTGGGACTATTGCCAGAAGATCCTCGACGGCACGGTCCAGGACGACGAAACCTTGGTCGTGATCTACGCGGCCGACCCGTCCGACGCCTGGGACGATCCGGCGACCTGGGCCAAGGCCAACCCCAACCTCGGCGTCAGCGTCAAACAGGACTATCTGTCCGCCGAGTGCGCCAAGGCCAAGGAACTGCCGCGGCTCGAAAACGACTTCAAGCGCTACCACCTCAACCTCTGGACCGAGCAGGCCGTCCGCTGGATCCCGCTGGATCGCTGGGACCTCTGCGCCGGCCCGACCAAGTGGGACCAGCTGGCCGACGAGCTCGTCGGCGACCCGTGCTATGTCGGCGTCGACTTGTCGCAGACCCTTGACCTCACCTGCGCTTTCAAGATCTTCCCGCCGCACGGCGCCCGCGACCACTGGGCCTTCCTGCCGCGGTTCTATGTGCCCGAGGCGCGCATCGCCG
>CAIQJF010000053.1 GCA_903872075.1 uncultured Caulobacteraceae bacterium
CCCGGCGCCGTGGCCGGTCCGCCGCCGGCGATCGGCGCGCACAGCCGATCCGCCCTTGAAGCCTGGGGCTTCTCGGCGGACGCTGTGACGGCGCTGGAGACCGCCGGCGCTCTCTGAACGAACTGTAAGGAACCGTTCATCCACGGTTCAGCGAGGCCCCGATAGAAGGGGGACGTTGATGGCCACCGCGCTTTCCCGTCCCTCGCTACGGCGGCCTCAACCGGGATGAGCGTATTTCGTCCTGGCGGCGCGCCGTTCCCACAATGGCGCGCCGCGCCCTATTTGGGCATGGGTTTGCGGACCTTGATCCTGATGAGGGATCCCTCCGAGTCGATACCGATCAGTTCAAACCCAGCCTGGCTGGCGTAGTGCGGAGCGTCGATCCGCGCCAAGGGATCGTCCGTCACGAGGCAAAGGGTGGCGCCCGCCGGCGCTGCTTCGCAGGCCCTCCTCAGGCGGAGTGTCGGAACAGGGCAGCGATGCCCACGGCTGTCTACGATGATTTCCGTCAATCCTGGCTCCGCGACACCTGAATGAAACATTGGTCGGACACTCTATTTCAGACCTCGCTGCGACGGAATCGCTGCTCGCGCGGGTCCGGTCGCCCTGGCCGAAGGCGATCCAGGCGTTTAGACCGGCCCGCCGGGCTTATTGGAACCGAATTCGCACGTGAACGCACCGCCGGAACTCACCATTGTGATTCCCACGTTCAACGAACGCGACAATATCGCGCCGTTGTTGGACCGGTTGAGACGCTGTCTGGGCGGTGTGACCTGGTGCGCCATCTTCGTTGATGACAACTCGCCTGACGGCACGGCCGAGACAGTGAAAAAGCTTGCGCGGGACGACCCTCGCGTCAGTTGCCTGCGCCGCTTAAGGCGCCGTGGGCTGGCCGGCGCGGTGATCGAGGGCGTTCTGGCGAGCGCTTCGCCCTTTGTGGCCGTCATGGACGCCGACCTTCAGCACGACGAAACCCTTCTGCCGAGGATGCTCAAGGCGCTGCAGGCTGGCGAGGGCGATCTCGCGATCGGTGTACGTCGTCTATCGCGCGAGGCGCCGATCGCTGGCCTGTCTTCGATTCGTCAGGCGGGGAGCCAGCTGGCCAATCATCTGGCCCGCCGGGTCCTGAAGACCTCCGTCAGTGATCCGGTGAGCGGATTCTTTATGGCTCGGCGTGACCTCATCGATCAGGTCGCGCCGAGCCTATCGGTTGAGGGCTTCAAGGTGCTGTTCGATATCATCGCCTCCCAACCCACACCGCCGCGAATTGTGGAGTTCCCCTACGATTTCGCCGAACGGCAAGCCGGCGCCAGCAAGATGGATGCGCGCGTTATCCTGGAGTACCTCGGGTTGATAGTGACCAAACTTACGGGTAACCGGCTGCCTCCGCGCTTTCTGATGTTCGCCATGGTCGGGCTGAGCGGCCTCGGCGTCCACATGGCGGTGCTCTACGCCGGGAGAGCCTTGGGGATATCGTTCCTGCCTGCGCAGATCCTGGCGGCGGTCACGGCCATGACCAGTAACTTCCTCATCAACAACCAGATCACCTATCGCGACCGCAGGCTGAGAGGCCTGAAGGTCCTGGTGGGGTATCTGAGGTTCTGCGCCCTTTGCGCCTTGGGCCTCATCGCCAACATCGCCGTTGCGAACCTTGTTCACGAGCATACGCCGTGGTGGTGGCTGGCGGGCGCGTCCGGCGCCGTCGCGGGCTCGGTTTGGAACTATGTCAGCACCGCCGTCGCCGTCTGGTGACCCGGGCCGGCGCCGGGAAGACGCGGGGCTTTTCGCGCCGCTGATCGCCCTGACGCTGAGCCTGTTTGTCGCTCGGCTTGTGGCCGGGGGCGTGCTCCACCTCACCGAGGACGAGGCCTATTACAGGCTTTGGGCCCAGGCCCCGGCGTTGGGATACTACGACCATCCGCCCATGATAGCCTGGTGGATCTGGCTCGGAGTGCATCTGGCTGGAGATTCGCCGCTGGGCGTGAGGCTGTTGCCCATCCTCGCCGGTGTGGTCACCACCGGTCTGGTGGTGGACTTGGCCCGTCTGGCCGGGGCGTCACCTCGGGAGCGGGTGAGGGCGGGCATTTGGTACAACTCCATGATCCTTGTCGCGGCGGGCGGATTCCTCGCGGTGCCTGATGCCCCGGCGGCGCTTTTTTGGAGCGTCTCGCTTTGGGCGACGTTTCGGGCGCTTCGGGTCGATGGTCTGTTGTGGTGGCTGCTGGCGGGTCTGGCGGCCGGCCTGGCCTGTCTTTCCAAATATTCTGCTCTATTCCTGGGGCTCGGCATCTTGGTCTGGCTCCTGGCGTCGCAAGACGGACGTCGGCGGCTGGCCAGTCCAGGGCCATGGCTGGCGCTTGTGGTGGCAAGTGGCGTATTCAGCCTCAACGTAGGTTGGAACGCGACCCACCAGTGGCTGACCTTCGCCAAACAGTTCGGCCGGGTCGCGCCGCACACATTCGCGCCCAGGTTCTTCCCGGAGTTGATGGTCTCCCAACTCCTGCTGCTGAATCCCTTGCTCGCAGTTTACCTGTGGCGGCCGGGCAGGGGCTCAAATTCTGTGGGTGGCGGGGGCTGGCCGTTCTTGCTCACGGCATTGCCGTTCGTGCTCTATCTTGCCCTTCACAGCCTTCACGACCGCGTTCAGGCCCATTGGCCCGCGCCGGTCTATGCGGGCCTGGCAATAGCCGCGGCTTTCGGCGCGAGCCGGGTGGGTGGATTTGGACGGCGGCTTCGTTGGTCGGTCCCCGTCCTGGGAGCCAGTGTCACCGCCTTGGCGGCGTCAGTTTGTGTTGTGCCGACGCTCGGCGTGCGATTGCCTGTCGATCCGCTCGGACCGGTTCGTGGGTGGCCGGCGTTTGCCCGACAACTGGATGGATTGCGGCGTACGAACGGGGCGTCGTGGGTGGGCACCATGAGCTATGGCCTAGCCGCTCAGCTGGCGGACGAACCCTTGCTATCGGCGCCGATCCTGCAGGTCAGCGAGCGCGCGCGGTGGCGGAACGGGGTCAGCGCCGGCGCGCCGGATGTCTCGAAACCGGGGATCCTGGTCGATCTGCCGCGTCGCATCGATATGGCCGCCCTGCGGCGCTGCTTTGCACACGTGCAGCCGATCGAGCCCATTGTTCGCGGGTCCGACGCGCCGCCGCTTCGCGGACGCCTCTATGCGGTGATCCTCGTTTCGGGGCCCACGCGCGATCTGCCACAGGACGGTTGCGGCGTGGCTATGCCGTAGGTCTCTACCGGCGGCGGCGCTTGGACATGCGCCTCTGGATTGGCGTCAATGGCAGGCTGTCCAGGGTCAGATAGCCGCGACCGTCCGTGTCGAGCGTGGTGAAATGGGCGTTGGTCAGCTTCAGGAAATCAGCTTTTGTGATCAATCCCCTGAATCGGAAGTCCGCAGCGGTCACCGGTTCAGGTTCGTCGAAGAAGCTGTAAGGCGACGCGCCTGCGCCCGACGCGTCATAGGGCCGTGAGTGGTCGCGCTCGTCGGGACCCGTATCTGTCCCGTAGCTCGGATCGACGCTGCCGCCAGGGCCGCTGGCGCCGCCTGGCCGGAATGTGCCTTGCCCTCCAGGGCCAATGCCGCCGGGGATTCCCTGCGTTTTCCACAGGCGGGGCCGTTCAGAGAGGAGCCCCGCCGTTGAGACTTCGACCCGCATGCCAAGCACCTCGGGCGCGATCCGACTCTCGTAGAAACCAACCTCCTGGGGGCTGATCACGCCGTCATCATTCCGGTCGAGCAGCTTAAAGAACGCCATGGAATCTTCGACGAACTCGGCATGGTCGATCTTGCCGTCGCCGTTTGCATCCGCCAGTTTGAACCAGTCCACGACGGGGTAGGGCGCGCCGGGCTTGGCGCGAAACGGTCTGCCAGACGGACTGATGAAAACATTTGGAGGGTCGCTGTAGTCGACTTGCGCGGCGGCTGCGCCAGCGCTCTCGACGAGACCGGCCGCCGGAAGAGCCGCCAGCAGACTGACGAGTTGACGGCGGGTGTGCGACATGGCGATCTCCGGGCATGGCCTCAGGGGGCCGCTGAGCCAGTGTCATTACGCGAAGCCGGGCGAGGGGCAACTCGCTTCGCCAGGTCGCCCCGCGGTGTTTGTCATGACGACGGGGTTGATCGCGCTTTTGGTTGTCGCGGGTTTGCCGCTGACGGCCGATCTGCCGACGCGAGAGAACCACCGGGCCGTCGACGCGCCGACGCGGCCGTAACCGCTCAGGCGGGGGTCACGCCGAGAGGTGTCGACGCGAAGATCGCTGATTCCTCCTCGGTCATGTCGGTCGGAATGGACTCGAATAGCGGCGTGCTGAGATACCGCTCGCCCGTGTCGGGCAGCATGCACAGGATCGTCGAACCGGCGGGTGCATCCTCCGCGACCTTCAGCGCGGCCGCGAAGGTGGCCCCGGAGGTGATTCCCACGAAAATCCCTTCCTGTGTCGCCAGAGCCTGACTCTGGCGGATCGCCTCAGGGCCCGTGACAGGAATGATGCTGTCGATGACGTTCAGGTCGACAGCCCCTTGGGTGACCCAGGGAATGAAGTCGGGGGTCCAGCCCTGCATGGGGTGCGGTGCCCACGCCGGATGCGCCCCGGCAGGGGAGTGGTCGGCGTGGCGCGCCTGGCCGGCGCCGCTTGCGAGCAGTTGGGCCGTCGCAGGCTCGGAGACGACGATCTTCGTGTTTGGACTTTCCGACGCAAGAACCCGGCTCACACCCTGCAGGGTGCCGCCGGTGCCATAGCCCGTGACCCAATAGTCGAGTTCCCCATTTGGGAAATCGTTGAGAATCTCGCGCGCGGTCGTTCGGGCGTGTACGTCCGGATTGGCGGGGTTTTCGAACTGCCGGGCGAGAAACCAGCCATGTGCGGCGGCCAGTTCCTTGGCCTTTTCCACCATCCCGACGGCGCGCAGCGCCGCGGGTGTCAGCACCACCTTGGCGCCCAGGAATCGCATCAACCGCCGGCGTTCGACGCTGAACGTCTCCGGCATGCACACGACAAGCGGGTAGCCCTTCTGCGCGCAAACCATGGCGAGGCCGATACCGGTATTGCCGCTGGTGCCCTCGATAACCGTCTGGCCGGGCTTCAGCGCCCCCGAGGCCTCCGCCGCCTCGATGATCCCGAGCGCCAGACGGTCCTTCACGGACCCGAGGGGGTTGAAGGCCTCAACCTTGACCCAAAGGTTCACGTGCGCCGGGGCAAGTTTGCCGATGCGGACCACCGGCGTGTTGCCGACAGTTCCCAGAATATTGTCGTACCGCGCCATGCTGCTGCTCCTTGTGGAGTCAGGAGCCTCGCAGGCCTGAGCGCCACGGTCCAGAGGCGCGTGTCACGTCGCGGCGCGGGCGTCCGCTTCCACCTTGGCCCGCGGGATCAGTCGGATCGTTGAACTGGCCTTGGCCAGCACGGATCCCTTGAGATCGAGCAGGCGGCCTTCGGTAAAACAGGTGCTGCGCCCGGATTTCTCGACCCAGCCTTCGACGATGACGCGGCCGGGCCGTACCGGGGCAAAGAAGCTGATCTTGAGTTCCAGAGACATCGGCGTCATTTCGAAGCCGGTCTGCGCGATCACGGCATGCGCCATGGCGCCGTCGAGCCAGCCGCTGATGAAGCCGCCCTGGACGACCCCACCCGAATGGCACATGTGCAGCCCCGCCTCATACTCGAGGACGGCCTTGCCGGCCGGATCCATCTCTATGCGGCGGACCAGCCCGAGGGCGCGGTTCAGATCATCGACGGGGGCAGGTTCGCTGGTGGTCATGCTGAGGGTCCGTTCGCGGGGACCGCTCACCTAGGCGATTGACCCTGGGGCGCCTCAACGGGTTTCGCTGCGCGACTGTGAGTCGGCTGCCGGTTCAGGATCCGCAACTGCAATCATCGCCGCAACCTTGTCCGGCTGGCTTGCCCGAACTGCGCAGGGCGACGCGTTTGGACCAAATTCGCCTGAGGCCGAACGACCACGCCGTCCAACCCGCTGCTGCGGCGACGACGAGATAGGCGGCTATGGTCTGGATCATCTCAGCCAAATCCCACGAGGACGGCGAGATGATAGACGACGAAGGCCGCAGCGTAGGCGAGGGTGATCATGTAGGCGAACATGACCGCCGGCCACCGCCAGGAATTGGTTTCGCGTTTCACCACCGCCAGGGTCGAGGCGCATTGCGGCGCGAAGACATACCAGGCCAGGAAGGCGAGAGCCGAGGCCAGGGACCAGTGGTGCGCCAGGCTGGCGCCCAGGGCGCCGCCTTCGCCCGACACGGCGTAGACGGTGCCGAGCGCCCCGACGGCGACTTCGCGCGCCGCCATGCCCGGGATCAGAGCCACAGCCATCTGCCAGGAGAAACCGATCGGGGCCATGAAAGGCTCGATCGCGTGCCCGATGATCCCGGCGAAGCTATGGTTGATGGCGGCATCCGTGGCGCCAGGTGGGGGCAGGGGAATGGTGGCGAGGAACCAGACCAGGATCATCATGGAGAGAATGATCGAACCGGCCCGCTTGAGGAAAATCTCGCCGCGTTGAAGTACGCCGCGCGCCACGTTGGCGGCGTCAGGCGTCTTGTACGCCGGAAGTTCCATCAGGAAGGGCTCGCTCGCGCCGCGCCAGAACACCCGGCGCATTACCGCAGCGACGAGCAGGGCGCTGACGATCCCCGCGGCGTACAGACCGAAGAACACCAATCCCTGCAGGCTGATGGCGCCGAGGACGGCGCGTTGGGGAATGAAGGCCGAGATGATCAAGGTGTACACAGGAATGCGCGCCGAGCAGGTCATCAGCGGCGCCACCATGATTGTGGTGAGCCGATCGCGTTTCTGGTCGATCACCCGCGTGGCCATGATCCCGGGAATGGCGCAGGCAAAACTTGAGAGCAGGGGAATGAAGGCCCGGCCGTGAAGTCCGGCGCCACCCATCAGTTTGTCCATGAGGAAGGCCGCGCGGGCCATGTAGCCCACGTCTTCCAGAATGATGATGAACAGGAACAGGATCATGATCTGAGGCAGAAAGACCACGACATTGCCGACGCCGGCGATGACGCCGTCGCAGATCAGGCTCTGCAAGACACCGTGAGGCAGCGCATGCCCGATGGCGGACCGCAGCGCGTCGAACCCGCCGCTGATCAGATCCATGATCGGCTTGGCGCCGATGAACACGGCCTGGAACATCAGGAAGAGGATCACAAGCAGGATAGCGATCCCCGCCACAGGATGAAGAAGCACATCATCGAGCCTGCCCGTCCATGTGTCCGGCCGTTTTGGCGGCGTCACTGTTGCCTTGTGGATGCGCTCAGCTTGACGGTGCAGGGTTCGAATTTCGCTGGCGCTGGGTTCGGTCCATCTGTCGACGACGGCGCCTGTCGCGTGGGACGCAGCCGCCTGAGCTGCCACGACCAGCGCCTCCAGGCCACGATGTCGCGTCGCCACGGTCGTGATGACCGGCATGCCGAGTTCAGATGACAAGCGGTGAATGTCGATCGTCAGACCCTGCCGCTCGGCGATATCAAACATGTTGAGCGCGAGCACCACGGGCCGTCCGACCGTGCGGAGTTCCAGCGCCAGGCGCAGGACGAGGCGAAGATTCGTGGCGTCGGCGACACAGACGATGACATCCGGCGGCGCTTCGCCTGCGAGCCGGCCGAGCACCGCATCGCGAGTCACCATCTCATCCGGGCTACGCGCCCGCAGGCTGTAGGTGCCCGGCAAGTCGATGATGGCTATGGATGCGCCGTCAGGCGCGCGGTGGCGCCCCTCTTTCCGCTCCACGGTCACGCCGGCGTAGTTGGCAACTTTCTGCCGCGCGCCCGTGAGCGCGTTGAAGAGGGCCGTCTTCCCGCAGTTGGGGTTGCCGACCAGGGCAACCCGCAAAGGCGAAGCGTGCGCCGTCTCATCGCGCGAAGCGACCAGCGTTTCGGTCACGCCCTGGCCTCCGGCCGGACGAGGATGCACCGGCCCTCGCGGCGGCGCAGCGCCACGCGCATATCGTCCAGCCGCACGGCGATCGGGTCTCGCCGGATGAAGCCCTCATGCAGAATTTCGATCCTGGCGCCTTCCACGAACCCCATTTCAAGGAGGCGCCGTTCCAGTTCGAACACGGAGAGGCCGCCGTTTTCGAGCGCCTGATCGAAGCGCAATCCAAAGATGACGCCCCGAAATCCGCGTCGTTGGTCGCCCAGCGCGACGACATCTGATGGAAAATCCTCCAGCGGATGCGGCGGAAGCAGTTCGACCGAGGCGGGGTGGGACTGAGTCAAGGGGTGCTGTTTTCGCGAACGATTATCATTAGCGGATTCCGGGGGCGACGCGCAAGTCCGCAACCGATGGGACCTGCGCCCTGAAGGACCGCAGGAACCCGACCACAATCGCGGATGTCTCGCAGGCGCAAGTACGGTCATGTCCTGAGGCCTGACGCGGTCCCGTTGCCGCCGGTCGTCGCCACGCCTAGGATGACGACAGGATACACGGGAGCGCGACACGCGCGCCGGGTCCAAGGAGGAGCACAATGTCCAGCGAAACCGCCGTCACCCAGAAACCCAGCTACCTTGGCCTGCTCAACGCCATCTCTCTCGGCGAGAGCGCGGCGGGGGTCTATCTGGAGGCCTGGGCCGACGTCACCCCAAACGAAGATCTCGCGAACACTCTGAGACTGGTTGCAGCGCGCGAGCGCAGCCACGGCGAGGTTTTCTGCCGAAGAATTGCCGAACTCGGCTTCAGCCTCCGCCGGAAGGTCAATCCGCAGGACGCCGCGACCCTGGCCAAACTGTCCAATCCGAACATCAGCGATCTGGAAAAGATACCTTCGCGGAGCGATGAAGAGTCCGATGCGTTCGGAGACATCCGCCGCCGGATGGCGGAAGGCGACTTCGACCCCATGACCGTCAACCTGATGAACTGGTACATCGCCGAGGAAAAGGACAGCGGCCGCCGGCTTCGCGAAGCCTACGACTGTGTGCGCGAGATGGCGTCCGGCCGCAAGAAGCCCGCCAAGATGGCGCCTCAGGACGGTCCGAGCGCCGACGCCGAAGCGATGATGGCCTGCATGACGGCGGGCTTCGCGAGGATGGAAAAGACGCTCGAGAAACTGGTGAAGGCGTCGAAATAGTCACGCCTCAGCGGGTTTTGGCGCGGGGCGCACGCCCTGGCGCCGAGACTTGCGCCCACAGGCTTCCGCGCTCTAGCTTCAACCCGACGGGACTCCGGGCGCGTCTTCGCGCGGCGACGGGAAGGGGACCGCAATGCGATTTCTGTGGCTGCTGATCACGCTCGCGTTAGCGCACCCGGCCCTCGCCGCAGGAACCGTGCGCACGTTGTTCGTCGGGATCAATCACTACAAATACACGGAGTCGCCGAACCACGATCCGGACTTCAAGGATCTTCAGGGGGCCGTCGCGGACGTGCGGATGGTGAAGGGCGCGCTGTCTGCCGCCTTCAAGGACCTCCCGGTGGACAATCGCGGCGGCGGCAGATGCGGCGATCCCGCTGACTTCGCCGCGGGGGGGCTGAGCGTCACGCTGCTGGATGACTGCGCCACGCGTGTGAACATCCTGGGCGCGTTCCGGGCAGTGATCGCGGCCTCGCGCCCGGGCGACAAGGTGCTCTTCTACTACGCCGGTCACGGCTCCCAGATCGATGACGAGGCCGGCATCGAATACAACGGCAAGAACGACACCCTGGTGCAGTTCGACGCCCGTGTCGGCCCGGGTCCGGAATACCACGACATTCTCGGCGTTGAGCTCCGCGCCATCATCGATAGCGCCGCCAGGGGCGTGAAGGTCGTCACCATTTTCGACTCCTGCAACTCGGGCAAGGCGACGCGGGCCATGAAACTGAAGCCGTCGGGGGCGGCCCAGGCGAGGTTGGCCCCGCCCCCGGCCGGGGTCTTGGCTCCAAAGCTCCCCAGGCCATCAGCCAACGATCGGATAGGGGATGTCCATCTCGCCGCAGCCGCCGATGGCATCGCGGCCAACGAACTTGAGATTCCCGCCCTCAACGATCATGTCCGCCACGGGGTGTTCAGCTACGCGATCAGGAAGGCCCTGGAGGACGCGGCCTCCAATGGCGGTCACGCTGTGAGCTATGGCGACATCTTCGCCGCGGCGAGCCAGACCGTCACCGACCTGGGCTTCGGGACCCAGCAGCCGCAGTCTGCCGGGGACCTCAACGATATTTTTCTGGGCGAGAGCGCGGTGGCCACGCGGGTGGTCGGCGTCGGACCCGGCCGCTGCGGGCCGCTGACCCTGAACGCGGGAACCCTGAGCGGAGTCACGGCCGGTTCGGTCTGGGGGCTGTTCAACACGTCCGGCGACGCAGGTGGCGCAGGGGCTCCGAAATTCACCGCCACCGTGGGCGCCGGCGTGACGAACTTCGACGCCTGTCTCGCGACCAGCGGGCCCGTTCCGGCGGGCTTCGCCCATGCCGCCCGCGAGATGAGCCACCGGTTCGCGCTGCGCACCGTCACCTATCGCATCGCTCCGGATGTGACGCGGGCCGCGGAGATCGTGGCGGCGCTTCAACCGGTCGACGCCCTCGCGCGCGACGACGCGCACGGCGCCTACGTGTTCGCGGCGGCCGGCGTGCGCGATGTTCAGATCCAGGAAGCGTCCGGCCTGGCTGTGGGCGATCCGATCAGCGGCGCGCTGGAGACCGACGACTTCGCCGCCGAGATCGGCAAGGCCGGGGCGAAGGTCGCCCGCTATCATGAAGTGCTCGCGCTCAGCGACGGCGCCTCAACGCCCGCGCCGGCCCTCTGGCTCGCCAGCCCCAGCGACTGCAATTCAGGACCGCCCACAACCAATGCGGCCCGATGGCCCGGCACGCCTTATCTGAAGCTGCCCTTTGACAAGGACCTGAGGCTCTGTGTGGCGCTCATCAACACCGCGCCGGTCAAGCGCAACGTCTATCTCGTCGACTTCGAGATCGATCGGGGCGTCTATCTGATCTACCCTGGCCGGAAGGCCCAGGCTGAGTTGGAGCCAGGTCACGCCGTCTACGTTCCGAACAACCAGACGCTGCATCCCACCTCCACGGGCCGCTCCGTGCTGATGTTGCTGAGCACGTCGAGCCCGATAGATGCGTCGCTGTTCGAACAGACGGGCGTCGGACGCGGGGCGGGAGGCGGGGGTAACCCTCTGGAGCAACTGCTGCGCGCCGCGGCCGGTGGGTCGCGCGGCGCCGCGGGTGCAGCCACTGTCGCTGACTGGAGCGTCGCCAAGGCCGTGGTGGATATTGCCGACACCGCGGCGGCTCCGTCGCACCCCTGATGTCCTCGCCTGGAGAGAGCCCCCGATCGCCATGTCGCTGACCCTCATGAAACATCGCGCCTTGATCGCCGCCGCGCTGGCTCCGCTTCTGCTGGCGTCCTGCGCGACGCCGTCGCCGCACGCGCCCGAAGCCCGGCCGGACGACACCGCGGGAGCTGACCTTCTTAGCGCGCCGGACGGCGCCACCGCGCCGAAGGCCTCCGTGCCAGCACAAGCTTCGCCGCCGGCGACCGCCATGGCGCCCGCGGCGCCTGGCTCGGGATCGACGGGTAGCCGGATCGTCGGCGGCTACGACGCGCCCTACGGCAAGCGACCTTGGCAGGCGGAGATCCGCACCCTGGGTCAAGGCAAGTACACCGCTGCTGAGCTTCAGCGCGCGCCGCTCTGGAACTGGACGCACCTCTGCGGCGGCGTCTTGATCGCCCCGAACTGGATTCTGACGGCGGCGCACTGTGTCACGCCCGAACTCCAGAAGCGGAACCTGCTGGTTCAGCTGGGCGCCCAGGATCTTCGCCAGCCGGGCTGGTTCTTCACCATGGATCGCGTCGTCGCCAACCCCTGGTGGAGCGGGGAGGGCCGACCGGAGGACATCGCCATCGCTCACCTCAAACCGAGCGCCGCCATGCCGGTCCCGGCCGGCGCGCCGAGCTACCGGCCGATCCCGATCGCCGGCTTCGCCGCCAACTTCGGCCCGTCGGTCAAGGGCCAGGATGTGCTGGTCACCGGCTGGGGCAGAACGACCGAGGACAATCCCAACGCGGCGCGAGCTGCGTCGGCCGAGCTTCACCCGGTCACACCGCCGGTGCTCCAGGAGGTCAAGCTCACGACCGTCGACCGTCTGACCTGCGCCAACGGCCTGCATGCGGCGGGTCAAAGCGTCCAATACGCCGATCTGGTCGGCACCCTCTGCGCCGCGGGCGCGCCCGGTCACGATTCGTGTAACGGCGACAGCGGAGGTCCCATGGTGCGTGAACGCGGCCGCAAGGAATATGTGCTGGTGGGCCTCGTAAGCTGGGGAGCGCCCCAGTGCGGGACGGCCCCTGGGGTCTATACGATGGTGGAATCCTACACGAAATGGATCTCGCTCGTGATGGGCCCCGACGTGGCGGGCATTCCGAAATGACGGCGCGCTGGCCGATCCTCGCCGCCCTTCTCGCCACCATCGTGGCCGGCGGCCTGGCCCTGTTTCCACCTGGGCCGCGCCTCAACTTTCACAGCCTCGCCGATCCCCATCGCGCCGACAGCTGGGTTCCGTTCCGCCTTACCGATTCCATCGTGCTGATCGGAACGCCGGGCGCGACGCCGGCCACGCCCATATCGCTGACACCCGGTCCGACAACCTGTCCTGGAAACGTGTGCGGCGTTCCGGTGAACGCCGCGGCGATCCCCGCCGATGACACCTCCGCCGTGTGGGCCATGGAGCCCGTGGGGCGCTGGCTGGTGTCGACCCGGCTCGCGCCGGTCTACTTGCCGGATTCGCTTCGGCTGAAGACCCTGGCCATCGAGGTCGCCGATCATCGGCAGGAAGCCATCAACACCATAGGGTCCATAGCCGCCGGCGCCCGCGCGCTTGCGAGCGGGGGTGGGGACGCTGCGCGGTCCGTGGACACGGTTCGCGCGCCGGCCTTGCAGCTGAAACTTCCCATCACACTGGATCTCGCCTGGCTCAAGAAAGCGACCGGCTTCACCGACTTGCCCGACGGCAGCGGATGGATGGCGATGGCGCGTTTCACCGACGACCCGCCCAGGTCGGGGTTCATCCCACGTCGCGACATCGGCAGGGTTCACGCCGCCGCGGTCAGCTCGACATGCCGGCCTTTGACGATTAAACTGTCGCAGGACTACGGGCAGTCGACGGCCCTGACGTTCACGGTCCGCGTGGCGGACCCGGACTGGCTGACTCCCACGCCCTTGCCCTCCAAGGGCGCGGTTCTGTTCCAGCCGATGTGCGGCGCGGATATTCAGGCCGAGAAATCGGTGACGGTCGGGGCGGACGCCCTGGCGCAAAGTTTCTTCGCCCAGGTCCAAGCCGTGCGGGCGGCCGGTTCGCCACTTAAAAAATAGTACGGCCACGGGAGTCAGCCCGTGGCCGCAGTTCGGTCCGAACTATTTCGCGGTGTCGCCGTTACCGCGATCCTTGCCGGCCTCGGTCGGGGCGGGTGCAGCATCGGCGGCGGGCGCGGCAGGGGCGGCGGCAGCTGCCGGAGCCGCTGGGGCGGCCGCCGCGGCCGGAGCCGCACCAGCCGCTGGCGCTGCTGCTGCGTCGTCTTTGGGTTTCTGGCAGGCCGCAAGGCTCAGAGCCGCAACGGCCGCCAAGCCGATTCCAAACACCGTTGACTGTTTCATTGTGGGTTTCTCCCCCAAGAAGGACGCGCCTCACTCAGCGCGACTGTAAGCCTAGCTGAAACCGAGACGCGCGCGCAAATCGATGAACCTTCTGTCGCCGCGAAGGGCATCGAGAAACGGATCGGTATCCAGAAGGATGAGGCCCGAGTCGCGGGCGCCGAAGGCGCGTGCTAGCCCGGCCAGCGCCCCGGCCTTGTCGCCCCGGGCGGCCAGCACTTGCGCCTGCTGATACAAGGCGCTGTCGCCAAGATGCTCGACCAACGACCGGTAAGCCGTTTTTGCCGCCAGCGCGTCGCCGAGTTTGTGCGCGACAATCGCGAGGCCCGTGAGACGCATCATTTCAGAGGGTTCAGCCAGATATTCCGTGCGGGCTTCGCCAAGGCGCCCCAGTTGCAGGAGGCAATTGCCGATATCGGCGTGGGCTAAATTCATCTGCGGACTCAGCGCCAAAGCGCGCCGGTCGGACGCTATCGCGTCTGGGTATCGTCGCGCGACATAGAAGGCTGCGCCAAGCGATGACTGGACGCCAGGATTTAAGGGGTCGAGGACCGCAGCGCGCTGCAAGGCCGCCAGTGCGGCCGCAACCTGGCCGGTCCGGGCCGCGTACAGCCCATAACGCGCCAGAACATCCGCGTCGCCCTGGCCGAGGTCGCGTGACCGTTCGAACGGCGCCTTCGCCCCGCGGACATCGAGGTTGCCGTAGAGACGGGTCAGGGCGAGCACCGATTGGGCGACAGCCATGTTCGGCGCCAGGGCCACCGCTTTCTCGGCCGAAGCCACCGCGTCGGCCGTCAGGCCGGGAATGTCCGGCGCCTTGGCAAACTGACCGGCGATGGCGATCAGTGTTCGGGCCCGCAGAGCGTAGGCGGCGGCGAATTTCGGGTCGGCGGCGACGGCGGTGTCGAAGTCGGCCAGAGCCTGACGATAGACCGCTTCGCCGCCGGTCAGCGCCGTCAGCGCACGGCGGCCGCGGAGGTAGGAATCATAGGCCGCTGGGTTCGTGGTGCCGCCGGTGGCGCTGAGCGCCGGCGTACCCATCACCTTGACCTGCAGCGCGCCCGCCACCAGCTGAGCGATCTCGGTCTGGATGGCGAACACATAGGTCATGGGGCGGTCGTAGGTCTGGGACCATTTCTCGAACCCGGTGGATGCCTCGGCGAGTTGGGCGTTGACGCGCAGGGTGGCGCCGCTGCGCCGCACGCTGCCCTCAAGAAGATAGGCGACACCGAGCTTGCGCCCGATGGCAACGGAATCGTCCTTGCTGTTGGCGACGGCGGCTGAGGACGTCCGCGCGGCGACTTGCAGGCTGTCGATCCGGGCGAGAGCGGCGCGCACCTCTTCAGACAGACCGGCCGCGAAATATTCCTGACCTTGATCGCTGCTGAGATTTACGAACGGCAGCACTGCAACGGTGTGGGCCGAAACAGCCGGGCCGCTGCCGGGGCCTTTCAGAAACCACCAGGCCGCGCCCCCGACCACCGGCGCGGCAAGCCCCGCACCGGCCAGAATCAGGGTCCGGCGGTTTGGTGCGCCGGACGCGCCGCCTTTCGGAACGGGAGTTGGTCCCACCCCGCCGGTTCCGGCGATGGCGTGGACGAGATGGTCAATATCCGCGGCGTTGGGCGTGCCATCCCAATGGGCGAGATTGAGGGTGTGATACTGACCGAACCCCAGCGGCGGCTTCACGTTGTCCAGTCTGACCGGCACGAGGCGGCCGAGGTCGCGTGCAAGATCGGCCTCGTCGCGCACCCAGCCTGACGTGATGGAGGTCTCAGTCCAGACCACGACGACCGCATCGGCCGCCCGCAGCTCCGCCTCGATTTCCTGGGCGAACTCGCGGCCTCCGGTGAGTCTGCCGTCGATCCAGACCGAACAGCCGCGCGCCTCAAGGGCCTTGACCAGCACGTCCACACGGGCCTTGTCCACGCGCGCGTAGCTGACGAAAACCCGACGGCTTGGCGTAGGTGAGTCCTGGCTGTCTTGCCCCATGCGGCCCGGGTCTCCGACTTCGGGCGACCCTAGCATGATTTGCGGCTGAGCAAGCGTCGCTTTGGCGCGATGCTAGCCGACGGAAGAGGTCAGCGGCGGAGCCGCGGCACGTTCTTCCAGAAGTAGGTTCCGGCGCCGGCGGCGGCGAGGGCGATGAAAATCCACGAAATGATGTTCGGGCCGCGCGTCGGGATCATGAACACGTCGCCCAGGACGAACAGCAGCACATAGAGTCCGGGGCTTTGGAGAGCTTTCTGGAAATCGGCGTTCATAACGACGGGTCCTTCGCGGCTGGCATCTTCACGGGCGCCTGCCGGACGCCCGATAGCCGAACCCTACTGTAAACGAATCTAGACACAAGTCCTGTCGCGCCGGGGCGGCGTCAGGCCGCATCCGCGGGCCAGTCGGGCAGGGGGATCTTCACCGAACGGCCGTCAAGCGTGGTTCCGAGATGTATCAGGAAGCTGGCGATACCCGCCGCGCCCTGCATGTAGCCGGTCTGGCTTTGAAGGAAATCCGGGCGATCGCGGTGCTCGGCCTGAACCCAGTGACGCTGCCCGTCCGCGACGATGGCGGCGCGCAGGATGACATCGCCGCAGCGCCTGGCTAGGCTGAAATAGGCTTCGTCCCCGGTGCGATGATGCATCAACAAGGCGAATTCGCCCACGCCAGCGTCGCCACAGCATTGCCCGTGATTGTTCCAGAATCCCTTCGATCGCGCTTCAGGCGCGCCAAGGCTGGTCAGTCCCCTCATCAGCGCCTTGGCCTCATCCAGCCAGACCGCCTCGCCGGTGATGGCGTGGAGCTCCAGCAGCAGCCGCCCCGTGCCTGGCGGGCCGTGGCATGCGCCCAGATAGAACATCGGTCGCGGCGCTTCCTCGGTGTGGCAGATCAGTCGGCCGTCGCCGACAGCTGAGGCCCGGCTGAGGACATATCGCGCCGCCTGTCGCGCGGCTTGAAGATAGCGCTCCTCGCCCGTCGCTTTGAACAGCTCGGCCATCAGGTAGCCGACGCCGGCTCCGCCGTGCGCGAAGTTCGGCGCGGTGAAAGGGAAGGGCATGTCGGCCATCAGCCGCCACCGCAGCCCGTCTGGCGTGTCCTCGGCCACCTCCAGCAGGCGGTCGGCCGCTTCGACGGCCCATTCCAAGGCCTCGGCATGGAGGCCGTGGCGATGGGCGTAAAGAAACACCAGCGCCGCGCCGGCCGCACCCACCGACTGGTCGTAGATTTCCCGCTCGCCGGTGAATCCGGTGATTTCTGAAAACGGCATCGGCTCGATCCACCCGATCCCCGACCCGAGCGGCGTCGCCTGCGCTCGAAGCCTCTCGAGGCATTTGCCCGCCAGCACGCTGAAGTCCTCGCGCCCGCTGGCCTTGCCAAGCTCATTGAGGGCGAAGGCGTAGCCGGGCCAGCCGTTGGCGACGCTCACCGAAAGGCTTTCCACGCGGCTCAGGTGCGCCGCGACCTCGGAGCCGGCGGCGACCGCCTGCCCAAGCGCCGCGCCTTCACCCAGAGCGGCGTGGAGTTCCAGCAGCAGCAGAATGATCCCGCATGAGCCATGGTACAGCCCGTAGTCCGAGCCGCGACCTTCAGCCGCTCGCCGCCACTTTGCCCGTCCCTCCAGCCGCTGGGCGGCGATGAAGTGGGCCGCTTCCCGCGCCGCCTCTTTGTATTGGTTCATCGAAGACCCTCTTGGCGTGCCAGGGGAGGGTAGGCCCGCGCGCGCGGCGGAGGCAAGGGCGCCCCTATACGACTAGATAGGCGCGCGCCCGCGACGTCGTGGACTAATAGTCCACGGTGAAGCTTAGGCGGGGGCGCAGCGCATTCTTAGATCCGAACTCATCGCCAGGCTTATGGCGGAACGTCCCGATCTCGCGCCGCGACAGGTCGAGAGCGCGGTCGGGGTGATCCTGTCGCGCATCGTCGAGACCCTGGAAGGCGGCGGACGTGTGGAACTGCGCGGCTTCGGCATGTTCTCCGTGCGCAACCGCATCGGCCGGCCCGGCCGCAACCCCAGGACCGGCGAAACCGTCCAGGTGAAGGCCAAGCGCGTGCCGTTCTTCAGGAGCGGCAAGGAACTGCGGATCAGACTCAACGCTGACTAGCGACCGCTCCTGCCGGGGCTGCGGAGGGGCGAGGGCGCGGAGGTTCGGGGCATCTCCCTGGGAGATGCCTGGGCGCTCGCGGGGCGTTGAATGGGCGATGCCGGGGCGCTAGGCGGCATCTGCGGGGGTGTTCGCTGGGCGCTCCGGGTGTGCGTTTTATCGCCGAATCCGGTCACGTTAAACCCCTAACCAATTGATCTTATGGGAGGGTTTCCGAAGTCGAGCATCTAGCGCCCCTCGAGGCAACCGTCGCGAACCTCCGGAGCTTCACCGTGGGCGCGGGCAAGCCCGCAGCGCCACATCCGTCGTGGCGCCCCAAGATCGAAAACCTACGATGGCAAAGACCGTTTCCTTCGGAAGATTTTGCAATATGTGATGTGAAAAAGCAAGCGTCAGGCCGGGGCCAGCGCCGCCCTGAGGCCATCGGGCGGAAG
>CAIQJF010000054.1 GCA_903872075.1 uncultured Caulobacteraceae bacterium
GCCTTGACTATAGCTTCATCTGGAGCATTTAGAAGCGGCTTGGTTGTATTGTCCGTGGCCCTTTTCGCCTGCTTGGCCCTGGTCATAAGATGATTGACCAGTTGCTCATGCGTCATGCCGACTTGACCGCCAGCGGCGCGGCCGGGGCGCATTGCGCGCTGCATGAGGTCCTCAGCCCACTGCTCGACCTCGCCGACAGTCTTCCCCCGCAAGACGGAAGGGTTGGCTGCGACGGCGTCAGGACTGATGTATTGCTCGGCGGGGGCGTTCATGTCGTGCGCCGAGAAGAACCGGAGGACCCCGGACGGCCCCAGGAAGTGCGCCAGTTTGATCCGGCCCGGGGTCGGGCTGATGCCATGCGCCTGTAGCATGCTGGCGTTGTCGCGGTCGAGTTTGGGGCTCATGTCGGCTTGCAGGGCATCCCCCTGCGGTGTCCCGTGGAGGGCGGCGATCTGCTGGTCGTTGAGGCCTTGCGCGATTTCCGGGTGGTACTTCTTCACGCTATAGACGAAGGCATCGGTGGTGAATTCCCCCGGGCCGGTGGCTGACGATTTCGGGTTCCGGGCGGTGCCCTCCGTCCGCATGACGGCGTCCGCGATATCCCCGGTGGCGGGGGCTTCGGCAGTGGGATCGACGGGGGAGGCGGCAGAGGAGACCGTCGCCTTCGGGTCGGAATAAGCCTGTGATGTCGGATTTGCGATAGCCGCCTTGACGGCGGCGTCTCGCAAGCCTCCGAGGATGTGATTCATGATCGGCTTGGATTGTGGGAACGACTTCACGATCTGAGCCAGATGCGAAAGAGTCGCGGGGTCCGATGATCCAAGCGCCTTGAGAATGGATAGTGACCTCTTTTCGGCCATGGCCGCACCGATACCGCCAGCCGCTTTATTGAGCGCGTAAGAGGCCCCCAGACCCATAAGCGGCAAAGGATTAGCTCCCGCCAGACTTCCCAATGCCTCCGGCAGCTTCGATACCAGAAGCGCCCGCAACGCCTGCGGCTCAAATGGTTCGCCGCCATTGATCGCCAAGGAATAAGGCTTGGCGTTCTGCATGTATGATTCGGAAATGGCGCGCCCGTTGATCGAGTTTGCGGCATCCTCCCCAAGCACTGTGGACAGCACGTTTGATTTATTCGGGTCTGAAAATAATTTGACGACAGCGCCCGCGCCATTCTTTTCCGACAAATCCTTCAGATAGCCACCCACGCCTTGCGAAAAGAGGGCCTGTTGTTCTGGCGTGTATTTCCTCCAGTTCTGAAGCATGTTTCCGGCCGTGAAATTGTTCGCCGCCCCAGGAAGCGCCTTATAACCAGCTTCGACGGCATTTTGGGCTCCGAAAGAATCGGAGGCGGCTCCTCGCGCGGCGGCATAGGCCGGAGCGATCCGATCCAATTCGGGAAGTAATCCGGTCTGGGAATCATTCTTCAGCTGCATCAGCTCATGGAGCGCATCGGTATCCCCCGTGCGCTGGGCCACCGAAATCGCACCATCCAAATTCCGCTTGATTTGGTCCCAATAGAAGATGTTCCCTGGATCGTTGGGGGATGGGGGAATGATCCGCGATCCCGGATTGGTCGCTACCGACGCGGCGCGGTTTCCCATCTTGGAGATGGTGTCGCTCTGGCTGAGTTGATCCAGGACGGGCGAACTCACCGCTTGAGCGGACGGGTCCGTTTCGAGCGCCTTGTAAAGTGAACTGATCTCATCGGCATTTCCCGACTTGATGGCCTGCTGAAGGTCGAACGGCCCTTCCCCAAGCCCGAGCGTGTCGGAAATATGCGACCCGAGCGCGGCGTTCGATGCGGCTTGTTGACGGGCGATATTGTCGTTTATTGCTTCGATTGCCCCCATGACCTTCGGAGTAGGCGAAAGGCCGCGTACAAGAGCGTGGGTAAGGGGGCCACCAGCATTCCATACTCCGACATTCGCGCCAGTCTGGGCGATCTGGCCGATTTTCGATAAAGGGACCGATTTGCCCGGCGCGGCCGAATCCATGGCCAGCGTTCGGTTCAGTTCGGACGGAACAGATTCGGTTGCGGAGCGAAGCGCGCCAGTCGCGGCATTAAGCGCACCGGGAGCGGCAAAGGCCCCCGCTAATCTGGCGGCTCCCTCGATTCCTGGATGACCGGGCAGGTACGTCTGCGCTAATTCCCCGGCCCCCTCCGAACCCGCTCCAGATGCGAACATGGCGGCGGCGGTCGCCGGAAGGGCTTCAAACTGGCCAGTAGCCAACTCCGTCGCCGCCATCGGCACGGCTCTGACGCCTGCTCCAACCAACTTGGCCGCCGTCGTTTGCGGACGATAACCGAGCGCCGGGATTTGGCCACGAAGCCACTTCTCCGCAGCCTGCGAGGTGTAGAACTGACGCCCGAGAATGTTGCCGGTGGTGTCGCCGGATCGCTCGGACGGCGACATTTTGGCTTGGGCGACCCGCTTGGCCTGATCTATCGCGGCCTGCGCTTGCTGAGGCGTCATGCCGTTGAGCAAATCTCTCGCCTTCGTCACTTGGTCGCCGACCCAGGAGCGTGCGCCCGATGCGGCATTGATCAGTGTTCCAGGAAGCGTGGCCAAATCTCCCAGTCCAAGAACCCCCTGCGTCGCGGCCGTCTTGCCGATATCGTTCCACCACCCAGGGGTAAAGTTCGCAGGGGGGGGCGGGGACTTCAGGGGGGTAGGTGAAGCTTTCACGGGGGGGCTTGCCCACCTTGTACGGAGCGGCGACTTTCGCGTTTGTGGCGCGCTCGCAATATCCGGCGCCTGCGCGGCGGCAAGTGCGTCGAGCGTCGGATCACTAGCCGTCGCATTACCTTGAGGCGCATCTGGCGTTTGCGCCGCCGCGAGAGCATCGAGCACGGGATCGGGCGCGTCGGTCATCGGAAGTATCGGCTGAAGCCGTCTCCCAGACCGTTGACCACGCTCCCCTCAGGTCGCTTACCGCCTTTTTCGACCTTCTCGATTGCGGCTGGGTTTTTCTGGATGATCTCAGCGAGGCTGGAACCCGTGGGTGTGCGCTTGAACGCCTTCGGAATTTCCTTCTGCTCGGCGTCGTAGACGGGTCCCATATCGCGCTGAAACGCCTGTTCCGCGCCGATCGAAGTCCCGTACTTGGCCACGTAGTTGTTGTAGTAGGTCGGGAAGTCTCGGGCCTGTTGGTTCTGGACCATCAGTGTTCCAAGCACGTCATTCGCGGCGTTCAACTGGAAGTGACCGCCCGGCATGACGGCGGTCAGGCCATGCGCGATGGAAGCGGCGCGCTCCCCGTATTGGCTCGCCAGTTGTGGGCCTTGGAGCGCATTGATCTTGGAGATGATCTGGGCGGCGTCGAGATTTGCGCTCACGGACGGATCGGGAGGAACGCCCATCATCTGCATGGCCGTCGTGTAGATATTCGCCAGTTGTATCCGGTCCTCGAAACTCGCGCCGGGACCGAACGCGCCTGGCGATAGCGAGTTGATCGCCACGCCGAGTTGGACGTACTGGCGATGCGTCGCGTCGACATCGGCGAGATTGCCGACGCGGGCCTGAGCGCGCTGCTGCGCCGCCGCGTTCTGCGCTTCGAGTTCAGGGTTCATCGCATAAATGCGCGCGGCATTGGCGACGCCAGGGGCGTTCGGGTCGATGTGATAATTGCTCGCCATGTAGGCGTCTGTATCCGAGGACGGGCCGATGTTCGTCGCGCCACTCGCATAGTCGGTGGAGATCGGGGCTCGCTTGGTTGTGGGCGCGGCTGCTGGCGTGGCTCCCGGAGTTGACGCGCCTCCCGGCTGACCGAAGTTCGCGTACCCAACCTTCAGTTCATAGTGCCACGGCTTTCCATCGGGGCCAGGGAACGCCTTGCCGTCCGGTCCCGGCCCTGGAACCGCCTGCATGTTCGGCGGCGCGTTCTTTTGTTGGAGATAATAGGTCTCGGCTTGCTCAGCGGCCGTTTGCGCCTGCGTCCGCGCGATGTTCGCCTGCTGCGTCTGCAGGGCGGGGTACACCTCAGCGCCGGTTCCCAGGCCCTGCGCCAGCGCCACGCCGAAGTTGCGCGTCGGGGCGGCGGTCATCGCGGCCAGCCCGGTCAGGAACGGCACCCACGCCTGCTCGTCGCCGTCCTTGAGCTTCTGGCTGTAGTTCATCGCGCCACGGCCGAGGCCCGTCAGGGCGTTGCCCGCGACGTCAGTGACGCCGTCGGCGAGGTGCGCCACCGGCTGGCCGTACTTGTCGAGGGCACCCGACGCGCCGTGGAGCAGGCCGGAGAAGAAGCCCTCGTGCCTCTTGTCTTGGGTCGCAGTTCCGGAGGCCGACTGCGGGCTCTGGGCTGCCCCCGGAGCGCCCTGGGCGGCATTCTCCAGCGGCTTGTCGCCGAGACCGGGGGCCTGAGCCGCAGGCGCAGTCGGCGTCGGCGTGTATTGCGGGAAAGAGACGCCGGTGGGCAGTTGCAGGGGCGCCCTGCCGGTAGTGGCGGGGATATTTGGTTCCTGCAATACACTCGGCTGAGAAATTTTAACAGACCCAGGCACTTCCTGACCTTGCCCTAATCCGCCAGATGGCCCTCCAGGCCATCCAGTTTTAGAATCTACATCCTTAATGGGTTTCTTTGCATTATATGTAGCCGCAGCCACACCGTTGTTATAGTGATCGACCTTGTCATGAATGGCTTGGGCTTGCGAGCTAAGGCCAGCGGGAGGCGGCGGAACCGCGTCAGGCGCAGGAGGAGGAGTTTCATCACCAAAAGGTGGCATAGGCCAAAAGTCGCCCCCATAAATTGCTGCCGCTGCATTATGTTGAGCTGCACCAAACCAGCCTAAAGTTTTACCAACAATTGATTGAATATTGTTGTCAGTAGCGGTGCTACCATCATCGACGC
>CAIQJF010000055.1 GCA_903872075.1 uncultured Caulobacteraceae bacterium
CCGCCGCCCATGGGGGCGCCGCCACCGCGCTCGCCGCCACCGTGGAAGGCGCCGCCGTGGCCGCCTTCGCGCGCCTGGGCGTCGGCCACGCCCGCCGACGCGATCCCAAGGGTCAAGGCCGCCAGGGCCGCTGTCAAAGCCGTGTTCATGGTTGCACGCCGCCAGTTGTTCATCCGGGCCCGTCCGCCGCCGCGATTGGCGATTGGATGCCCGTTCATTTGCTCACGTTGCGCCATCGTAACTGAACCGCGGCTGAACGCCCCATCTGAGGCCCGCATTAGAATTTCTGGCGGGGCATAATTCTGACGGGTGTTTAGATCGGGCCCGAACCCCAACCTTCACTGGAAAATACTCCGCATGTCCGTCGACGCCCTGTTCAAACCCTACAGCTTCAAGGGACTGAACCTCCCCAACCGCCTGGTCATGGCGCCCATGACCCGCTCGAAATCGCCCGGCGGCGTCGTCACCCCCGAGGTGGCCGCCTATTACGCCCGCCGCGCGGCGGCGGAGATCGGCTTCATCATCACCGAGGGCACCGGCGTCGCGCGTCCGGCCAGCCTCAACGATCCGGACATTCCGCGCTTCCACGGCGAGGCCGAACTCGCGGGCTGGGGCCAGGTGGTGAAGGCCGTGCATGGCGAGCGCGGCTTTATCGCCCCGCAGCTCTGGCATGTGGGCGCGGTGAAATCCCACCGCCCCGACTGGTCGCCGCCGGGCGCCTATGACAGCCCCTCGGGACTTTCGAGCCCGGGCCACCGCTTCGGCGACCCGATGACCGACGCCGAGGTGGCCGACGCCATCGCCGCCTTCGCCGCCGCGGCCGCCGACGCCCAGCGCCTGGGCTTCGACGCCATCGAGCTGCACGGCGCCCACGGCTATCTGATCGACCAGTTCTTCTGGGAGGGCACCAATGAGCGCGACGACACCTTCGGCGGCCCAACCGTGCCCGAACGCGCCCGCTTCGCCGCCGAGATCCTCAAGGCCGTCCGCGCCGCGGTCGGCCCCGACTTCCCCGTGATCATCCGGCTCTCGCAATGGAAACAGCAGGATTTCGCCGCCCGCCTGGCCCACACGCCGGACGAGATGGAAGCCTGGCTAAGGCCGCTGGTCGATGCCGGCGCGGACATGCTGCACTGCTCGCAGCGCCGCTTCTGGGAGCCGGAGTTCGACGGCTCCGACCTCAACTTCGCCGGCTGGGCCAAGAAGCTCACCGGGGTTCCGACCATCACCGTGGGTTCGGTGGGCCTCACCGGCGACTTCATCAACGCCTATGGCGGCGAGGCGTCCAAGCCCGCGTCACTGGACGAACTGGTGCGGCGCCTGGAGCGCGAGGAGTTCGATCTCGTGGCCGTGGGCCGCGCCTCGCTGCAGGATCCCAACTGGGCCGTAAAGGTCCACCAGGGCCGGCAGGACGAACTGATGGACTTCGCCCCTTCGGCCATGGCCACGCTTTACTAGGAGGCCGCCGCGGCCATGTCGCCGCGCCCTCGCCTCAGAACTCGACGTCGAGCTCCTCGACCTCGTCGGGTTCCAGGCGGGCGGCGGCGGTCCAGGCCTTCATGGCGGGGAGGGCTAGGATGCGGTCGCGGTAGGCGGCGCAGGCCTTGTCCAGGGCCACGTCATAGGTGGCGAAGCGGCTGCAGACCGGCGCGTACATGGCGTCGGCCATGGTGGGGCCGCCGAACAGAACCGGCCCGCCCGAGGCGTCCAGCTGCTCGCGCCAGATGGCGGTGATGCGGCCGATGTCGCTCTGCGCGCCCGCCCAGATCTTGAAGCCTGGGTGGCTGGCCTTGAGGTTCATGGGCAGGGCGGCGCGCAGGTTGGCGAAACCGGAATGCATCTCGCCGCAGATCGAGCGGCACCGGGCCCGCGCGGCGCGGTCCGGGGGAAGGAGGCCGGCCTCGGGGTTGAGCTCATGCAGATATTCCCCGATCGCCAGGGTGTCCCAGATCTGCAGCCCGTCATGGGTCAGGCAGGGAATCAGGAACGACGGCGCGAGCAGCAGCAGTTCGGCGCGGGAGGCCGCGTCGTCCACCGGCAGGGAGACGGTCTCGAACTGCAGCTCGGCGAACATGCACAGCAGCCAGCCCCGCAGCGACCAGGAGGAATAGTTGCGGCTGGAGATGGTGAGGGTGGTCTTGGCCATGAAGGTTCCCGCGCGCCCGGCGGCGCCTAAGCCCCGCGAGACCTAGGACCGGCCGGCCGTCGCTGTCCAACGGGGCAGGGAGGGCCCGCCCGGCGGGCGCCGATTGACGCTTTTTCAGGCGCCGGTCGCCGGGCGGCGCCCCGTAGCCGCCCATGACGTTGCGTCGCGTGGAAGGGCGCCTGTCGAACGCCGTCGGCGGATGACAGGGGCCGGCCTATGGGAGAGCAGTCACCGCGGCGCCCCGGGCGCAGCCACTCCTCGGAGGCGCATGCGCTACCAAGCCTTTCAGGCCCAGACCGATCTGATGGCCCCCGCGCGGCTGGCGGCGGGGCTGGCCAATGCCGCCCTGTCGCTCGGCCCCCCCTGGCTGCGTCAGATACCGACGGTCGGCCACGCCGGCGCGATGTGGGAGATGATCAGCCGGGCGGGCCTCACGCACAGCCGCCCGGACTACGGATTCAAGAGCGTGCGCATCGGCGGCGAGGATGTGCCGGTCACCGAGCAGGTCGTCTCCTCCACGCCCTTCGGCAATCTGGTGCGCTTCCGCAAGGAAGGCGATCCGCCGCAGCCGCGGGTGCTGCTGGTGGCGCCGCTCTCCGGTCACTTCGCCACCCTGCTGCGCGGCACGGTGGAGACGCTGCTGCCGGAGAACGACGTCTACATCACCGACTGGCGCAACGCCCGCGACGCGCCGCTGGCGGCCGGGGCCTTCGGTTTCGACGACTATGTGGCCCATGTGATCGCCTTCCTGGAGGCCATCGGACCCGGCTCTCACCTGATCGGTGTGTGCCAGCCCTGCGCCCACGCCCTGGCGGCGGTGGCGATCATGGCCGAGGACGACAACGCCGCCACGCCGGTCAGCATGACCCTGATGGCCGGGCCGGTGGACACCCGGATCAACCCCACCAAGGTCAACGCCCTGGCCAAGACCCGGCCGATCGCCTGGTTCGAGAAGGAGCTGATCGCCACCGTCCCGGCCCGCTACGCCGGCGCCGGGCGGCGGGTCTATCCGGGCTTCGTGCAGCTGACCGCGTTCATGATGATGAACATCGGCCGGCACGTGGACGCCCACATCGACATGTACAGCCACCTGGCCGCCAACCGGGTCGTCGAGGCGGACGCGGCCAAGACCTTCTACGACGAATATTTCGCCGTCCTCGACCTCACGGCCGAGTTCTATCTGGAGACGGTCAGCCGGGTGTTCCAGGATCACCTTCTGGCCACCGGGGATCTCAAATGGCGGGGCCGGGCTGTCAATCCG
Source organism: uncultured Caulobacteraceae bacterium (assembly GCA_903872075.1). GTDB lineage: Bacteria > Pseudomonadota > Alphaproteobacteria > Caulobacterales > Caulobacteraceae > Acaudatibacter > Acaudatibacter aquilonius. The sequence continues at coordinate 3,408 of CAIQJF010000055.1, forward strand.
GGCGCCATCCGCCGCACCGCCCTGTTCACCGTCGAGGGCGAGCGCGACGATATCTGCTCGGTGGGCCAGACCGTGGCGGCCCACGCCCTCTGCGAGAACATCTTCGCCAACCGCAAGCGCCACCACCTGCAGCCGGGCGTCGGCCACTACGGCGTCTTCAACGGCAAGAAGTGGCAGAGCCAGATCTATCCGCTGGTGCGGAATTTGATCCTGGCGATGGATTGAGGCGCGCGGGCGTCAGCCCGCCGGCGCCAGGGCGATGTCGACCATGATCTCGGCGGAGATGTCTTCCAGGGCGTCCTGCACCTTGCCGGCAGAGACGTTGGGCGGCAGGCGGACGCGGGTTTCCATGTGGAAGAGCGGGACGCCCGAATAGGCCTCGGCGTCGATCCAGCTTTTGAAGGCTTCGATATTGGCCTCAAGGCCGGTGAGGACGGCGGTGACCTGATTGACGATGCCGGGGCGGTCCTGGCCGACGACGCTGAAGTGCAGGGTCTCGCCGGCCGCCGCCGCCACATCCTTCGAGGCCGGCGCGAGGCGCACCTCCAGGCCGTGGTCGTCCACGGTGCGCACGGCCGCTTCCAGGCGGGGGCCGCCGTCCGGCGCCAGTTCCACCAGGACCGAGCCCACATAGAGCCCGCCAAGCCGGCTCAGATGGCTCTCCAGCCAGTTGCCGCCGGCCGAGACGATGGCGGCGGCCAGGGCCTGGGTGAGCCCGGGGCGGTCGCTGCCGACCACGCTGAGGACCATCAGGGTCATGGGTTGCTCTCCGAGAGGGCGGCCGTCCGGCCCGGTGGGGATCTGCGCCGATTGATAGGGCAAGGGCGCGCGCGGCGCCAGAAACCGCCGGTCAGGCGGAGAGGGGCTCGCCCTCGAGGGTGATGCGATGCATCTCGCGGCGGTGGCCGTGATAGTCGTTGCGGGCGAAATGCCAGGTGGCGCGGTTGTCCCAGAAGGCGATGGAGCCGGGGCGCCAGACGAACTCCTGGACGAAAGCCGGGTTCATGCAGTGGGCGTAAAGCTGCTGCAGCAGGGGCATGGACTCCTCGGCCGTCCAGCCGTCGAACCGGAGGGTGAAGGCGGGGTTCACATAGAGGGCCTTCCTGCCGCTCAAGGGGTGGGTGATCACCACCGGATGAACGACATCGGCCAGGGTCTCGGCGACGTCGGCATTGCCGATCCGTCCGCCCCCGGCGTCGGTGCGGTTGTAGGCGGTGTCCGGGCTGGCGCCGAACACATGACGCGCGGAATGGACGGCGCTCAGGGAGCCGAGCATCGCCTTGAAGCCGTCCGACAGGGCGTCGTAGGCGGCGTACATGGACGAGAACAGGGTGTTGCCGCCGCTGGCCGGCAGCTCCCGCGCCACCAGGATCGAGCCCATGGCGGGGATGGCGTCATAGGAATGGTCGGTGTGCCAGCCGCCGCCGATATTGTCCTTCTGGGCCTCTTCCTTGGTGACCAGGGCGATCTCCGGATGGGCCGGGTGGGCGGCGAAGAAGCGGTTGATGTTGATCGGCGCCCAGCGGCGGGCGAACGCGATGTGGTCGTCCTCCGTGAGGTTCTGGCCGCGGAAGAAGATCACCCCGTGATCGGCGAAGGCGCCGCGGATGGCCGCGAAGGTCGCCTCGGGCAGGTCGCCGGCGAGGTCGACGCCGGTGATCTCCGCGCCCACGCCGGAAAGCGGTGTAATCGTCAGGGTCATGGTCCGGCTCCTTCGGTCCCCGCGCGAGGGGTCGCAGGCTTCTCTAGCGCGCGCGGCGCGAATGGGCGATGGGGTGACGACGCCGAGACGGAGACGCGGGATGAGCGAGGGACACGACAGCCTGGGCAATCCGGTCTCGTCGGCGGACTCCGGGCTGCTGGCTGGGATCGACGACTTCGTCGAGGGGTTCCTGCGCTATGAGACCCGGGCGGCGGGAATCCTCAAGACGGCGGCCGCGGCCTCCGATCACGCTCTGGCCAACGCCTATGCCGGCGCCCTCTTCATGCTGCTGGAATCGCCGGAGGCGCCGGTGCGGGCGCGGCCGTTTTTGCGCGCGGCCAAGGCGGCGGCGGGGACGGCCAATGCGCGCGAGCAGGCGTTCGTGGCCTTCCTGTCCGCCTGGGTTGCCGGGGACATCCCCAAGGCGTTGAAGCTCAGCGAGGCCATCGTCGAGGCCTGGCCGCGCGATCTCGTGGCGGTGAAGCTGCATCAGTATCTGGTGTTCGGCGACGGCAACGCCCCGGAGATGCTGCGCATTGCCCTCAAGGCCGCGCCGCACTGCCAGGACGTGCCGCAGATGCACGGCATGGTCGCCTTCGCCCATGAGCAGTGTCATCGGCTGGGCGACGCCGAGGCCGCCGCGCGGCGGGCCCTGGAGATGACCGATCGCGAGCCCTGGGCGCAGCACGCCCTGGCCCATGTGATGCTGACCCAGGGACGGATCGACGAGGGTGAGCGGTTCATGGCCGCCGCCGCGCCCACCTGGACCGATCTCAACTCCTTCATGGTCACCCACAACTGGTGGCACTTGGCGCTGTTCCGCCTGAGCCAGGGGCGGGTGGGCGATGTGCTCGACATCTACGACCGCCAGTGCTGGGCGCACGACAGGGACTATTCCCAGGATCAGATCGGGGCGGTGTCGTTGCTGGCCCGGCTGGAGCTCGCCGAGGCGGATGTGGGCGAGCGCTGGTTCGAACTGGCCGAGCGGCTGGCGGCGCGGGCCGACGACGTGGAGCAGCCGTTCCTGTCGCTGCAGTATCTCTATGGCCTGGCGCGGGTGGGCCGGCCGGAGGCCGAGGAGCTGCTGGACGCCTTCCGCCGGCGGGCCGAGGCCGCGCCCGATTTCTGTCGGCCAGTCTGGGCCAATGTCGCCCTGCCCACGGCGGAGGGCATCGTCGCCTTCCTGTCCGGCCGGCCGGAGGAGGCGGTGGGGCATCTCGATCGGGCTCTGCCCAATCTGGCCAGGATCGGCGGCAGCCACGCGCAGCGCGATCTCTTCGACCAGATCCGCCTGGCGGCCCTGACCGTGCGCGGGCGCTGGGCCGAGGCGCAGCAGATCCTGGAGCTGCGGCGCGGGTTCGATCCGGACGGCGTTCCGCTGAACCGGGCGCTCGCCCAGGCCTATGAGGCGTTGGGATTGCCGGAGCAGGCGGTGGAGGCGGAGCGGCGGGCGCGGGGGACGTTGGAGCGGGTGGCTGGGTAGGAGAGCGGGGTGCTGCGCCCCCTCCGTCACCTGCGGTGACACCTCCCCCGTGAACGGGGGAGGTGAGTTATCCTCCTCCCTTGCGCGGAGCGCGGGGGAGGTGTCGGCGAAGCCGACGGAGGGGGCGTCAGATGGCGCCGGAGGATTTGAGGTGGGCAATAGCTTCGGGGTCGTAGCCGAGGCCCGCCAGGATGGTTTCGGTGTGCTCGCCCACCGCCGGAACCGGACCCATGGCGGCTTCGACGCCTGAGAGGGTCGCGGGGGGCAGGAGGGCCTGGATCGGGCCGGCGGGGGTGTCGACCTCGCGCCAGCGGTTCCGGGCCTGGAACTGTGGATGGGCCCAGACGTCGGCCATGGAATTCATCGGGGCGTTGGCGATGTCGGCGCTGTCGAGGAGGGCTTCGACCTGCGGCAGGGTCAGGCCGCTGAACCGCGCCTCGATCAGGGCGGTGAGGGCCGGCCGGTTCGCGACGCGGGCGGGATTGTCGGCGAAGCGCGGGTCGGTCTCCAGCGCCGGATCGCCCATGACACCGGCGCAGAAGCGGCTCCATTCGCGGGGGTTCTGCAGGCCGAAGATCACCGTGCCGCCGTCGCCCGCGCGGTGCGGGCCGTAGGGGGCGACGGAGGGGTGGCTGGCCTCCGCGCGGGCCGGCTCGGACCCGCCATAGTGGGCGAAGTAGAGGCTGTTGCTGACCCACTCGGTGAGGGCGTCGAGCATGGAGATTTCGACCCTCAGACCTTCGCCCGTCCGTCCGCGCTGGATCAGGGCGGCGAGGATGCCGCTGTAGGCGTTCATGCCCGCGGCGATGTCTGCTACCGACAGGCCCGCGCGCGAGGGATGCTCCGGCGTGCCGGTGAGGGCGATGAGGCCGGCGGTGGCCTGGATCAGGAGGTCGTAGGCGCGCTTGTCGCGATAGGGACCGACGTCGCCGAAGCCCGAGATGTCGCAGACGATCAGGCGCGCATGACTGGCGTGCAGGGTCTCGAACCCCAGCCCCATCCGCGCCGCCGCGCCGGGGGCGAGATTCTGGATCAGCACATCGGCGTCGGCCAGCAGGGCCGCAAGGATCTCGCGTCCGCCGGGCGCCTTCAGATCGAGGCTGAGGCTCTGTTTGCCGCGGTTGAGCCAGACGAAATAGGACGACTGGCCCAGCACCGCGCGGTCATAGGCCCTGGCGAAATCCCCTTCGCCCGGGCGTTCGATCTTGATCACCCGCGCGCCCAGATCGGCCAGCTGGCGCGTGGCGAAGGGCGCGGCCACGGCGTGTTCCAGGGCGATGACGGTGATCCCGTCGAGGGGGCGGACGGTCTGCGCCATCAGGCGTTCGCGCCGGCCTGGCTCAGGGCGTCGTTGATGGCCGTGTGCAGGTGGATCAGGGCCGGCTCGTTGCGGCCGTAGATCAGCTCCGGGATGGCGCCGGAGGCGAGGTTGCTCTGGATCTTCTCCATGAGTGGGAAGTCCTCCGTACCCGTCACACTGAGCAGGGCGGCGAGGTTCTTCGTCCAGTAGGCCCGCGCCTTGTCGGTGGCCGGCGCCTCGGGGGCGTAGAGACTGGTGCGCACGCGGGTGCGGCCCGCCGACAGGGGCGTCACCCGCCAGAGCTCGATGTGGTCACGCTGATAGGTGATCAGGCCCGACGGCATGAAGATGTACTGGCAGGTGGTGTGGGGCAGGAAGTTCCACTCGGCCTCCGGCTTTTTGATCTCGTCGAAGACGGTCTTGAGCAGGCCGATCATCTGCGGGTGAGGTCCGAAGGCGTTGCACAGCGAGACCTCGCTCGAATAGGCCGGGGCGATGGTCGCCTTGTGCAGGGCGCGGATGTGATAGCTCTCGGCGAAGGTGTCGAGCACCAGCTTCCAGTTCACCTCCCAGACGTGCTCGCGGGCCTCGGTGAGGACGTAGCTCTCCAGCCCGTAGTCCTTGATCTCGCCTTCCGCGCCGCAGAGGGCGCTGTCGGCGGTGAGGCGCTCGCCGCCCTCGGCCTGGGCGAAGACGAGGCCATAGCCCTCGGCGACGAAGATCGGCAGCAGGCCGCAGTCGGCCTTGGGCGCGTCGTCGAAGCCGGCCTCGGCGTAGGGACGGGCGATCAGCGATCCATCCAGGTCATAGACCCAGCCGTGATAGGGGCAGGCGATGCGCGGGCGCTCGCCGGAGCCATCGGCCACCGGCGCGCCGCGATGGCGGCAGGCGTTGACGAAACCCTTCAGCGATCCGTCGGCCTGACGCACCACCAGGGCCGGGACGCCGCCGAGATCGGCGGTGACATAGGCGCCCGGCGCGGCGAGTTCTGAGCTCAGGCAGAGCATCTGCGGGCGGCGGCGGAACAGGGCTGTGCGCTCGGCCTCGAACCGGGCCGGGTCGGCATAGGCCGAGGCCGGGTTGCGCATGGTGCGCTCGGCCAGCGGCCAGGGCTCGTGCGGGTCGAGCGTGGTCAGCTTGCGGAGCAGCTCGATCTGGCGCTCGCGGCGCATCGATCAGTCGCCCTTGGCCCCGTCGAAGAAGGCGGTGAAGCCGCCGGGGGCGTAGGGCCCGACGACGATCTGCTCCAGGACGCCAATGCCGGTGCGGGTTCCGTCGGTCGCGCGGACCACCTGCTGGGTATGCAGATGCTGCGGGGCGAGGGGATCGAGTTGGCGCGGGTCGAAGGACTCGCCGCCGACGGCCAGATCGCCCTTCCACATGCCCTGGCCCCATTCGGGGTGGCCATAGCCCAGGCCCTTCATCTGGAACTTCAGGATCGGCTCCAGAGCGATGGTGCGCACCCCGCCGTCATGGTCGACCAGATCGATCTCGGCCGAGCGCGCCAGGCGGGTGCCGGGGTGATAGGCGATGCGGTGGCGGGCGGTGGCCATGCGAGTGTCGCGGGCGTCCCAGGCGGCGGGGACCTCCGCTTCGGAGCCGAACAACGGGGCGACGATGCCCTCGCGCACCAGGGCCTCGCCCTTGGGACCGTCGAAGAAGATCGCGTGGGTGATGTGGTCGTCCCAGAACAGGGGCGCCCAGACGAAGCAGATGCCGCCCGGAACGCGGGGCGCGCCGCCGGTCTCCGGCTCGCCCACGCCGCGCACGCCCCAGGAGCGGTCCTTGGTGCCGTGGCACATGGCCTCGTCCACCTTGAACTCGCCGTCGGGGTGTTTCACCCAGCCGCTCCAGCGGCCGAACTGATCGAAGCGGGTGGCGTCCATCGTCCGGCGCGACCCGGACCACAGGGTCTGGCGGGCCTCCTCGATGGGGGCGGTGCGAGTGGAGAAGGTGAGGTCGCAGGAGACGCCGCTCTCGTTGTCTTCCAGGATCACCCGGGTGCGCTTCATGGGTTCGAGGATTTCCATGCGGAACGGGCCGACCTGCATCTCGGTGCGCTCCAGCGGGGCGCGGCGCGAGCCGTAGAAGCAGTGCTGCCGCCCGCCCGGCGTCACCGTGGAGAAGGCGCAATCCAGGATGCCCCGGTGCGGATAGATCGCCATGCCGATGCCGAAATAATAGGAGCCGTCGGCGGCGTAGCCGTTGAACCAGGTGCGGTCATAGACATTGCGGTCGCTGGTCGCCGGATGGGCGATCGGCTCGGGCGTCTGGTGGATCGGATAGTCGTCGAGGGTGTTGAGCATCGAAAGGCCTCGGGCTGAGGGTGTCGGGGGAGAGTGTCAGAAGGCGGCGTTGTAGGTCCGCTTGGCGACATATTCGTCAAGGTAGGTCCAGATCTCGCGGTCGAGACCGGGGGCCCAGGGCTCGCCGGCGTCCACGGCGTTTTCCACGGCCGCATGCAGGTCGATCAGCACCTTCAGCGCCAGATCGGCATCGGCGGAGAGGGCGGAGATGCGCAGGCTGACCGGCCGAAGCTCGCGCGCGGCGGCCAGGCGCGCCTTGAGGTCCGGATCGGCGATCAGCGGTTCGGCCTGGGCGAACAGGCCGCGCAGGCGCTCAAGGTCGGAGGTCAGGACCTCGGCGGCGCGGTCGTAGTCCTGGGCCACCAGGCCGATCAGGCCGGCGATCATGCCGAGGTCGCTGATCACATAGGCGTCGGTGGCCTTGGGGATCAGGTCCATGGCGATGCGCGTGGCCAGATGGCCCGCGCCCTGGGCGCCGTGCGGGATCATGCCTTGACCTCATAGAAGCGGTGCGGGGAGTGGGGCGAGAGATAGTCGTCGAGGATCTGCTGCTGGCGGTCGGTCATCAGCCAGCCGGCCAGGGCCAGGATCGGCTGTTTGCCGGCGCCGTTGTGAAAATCCTCGCTGGAGGAGATCCAAATGCCGATGCCCTTCAGGGCGGCGAACACCTTCCACCAGGTCAGGGCCTCGGGCGCGGCCTTCAGGCCGCTGGAGGCTTCCCAGATGGCAATGGCCTCCTTGTGGGGCAGCAGGCGGCCGGCAAGGTCGGGTGTTGCCCAGGCGTGCCAGAGCGGGTCGAGCGACCAGGCCAGATCCTCCAGGGGATCGCCCATGTGGGCCATTTCCCAGTCGAGGATGGCGCCGATGTCGCCGTCCGGCGTGTAGAGATAGTTGCCGGTGCGATAGTCGCCGTGCACCAGGCTGAGCTTCTGGGCCGGGGGCGGGGGATGGCGGCGCAGCCAGCGGATGGCGGCGTGGGCGATGGGGTTGGGGTGGATCTCGTCCGCGACGATGACCCTGGCCCAGTAGTCCACCTGCTCCAGGGCGCAGGTCTCCACCGTGGTGGCGGGCATGACGTCGCTGAGGCCGAGCGCGATGGGATCGAGCCGGGCGATCTGGCCCAGCAGCTCCCACTTGCGGCGGCCGAGTTTGGCGCGGTGTTCGTCGGGGATGCCGTCGGCCCCGGCCTGGCAGCCGGTGACCTCGGCGGTGAGGGAGAAGGGGCGGCCGACCCAGGAGAGGTCATGTTCGAGAAAGAGGGGCTCGGGGGCGGGCAGGCCCGAGCGGTACGCCGCCTCGATGGCGCGGAATTCCGTGGCCCGGTCGGTGTCGATCAGGCTGGTCTCGGGATCGAGGCGGATGATCACGCCGCGGGCGACGCCGTTGGTGGTGGTCTGCACGCGCCAGGTCTCGCGCGAGGCGCCGCCGGGAATCTGGTTCATCGCCCCGATGGTCACCGGGGCGTTCCATTGCCGGGACAGATAACGGCCGAGACCGCCGCGCAGCTCGTCTTCCCGCGTGGTCATCCATCCTCCCGAAATCGTCGCGGTTTTTCCGCGCTGGTTCGCATCGGTTCCTGAGCCAGGGGATGATCTGCGTCAACGATGGATGTCATGGCTCTCTCATCCCGTATCGCCGCGCCCCCTCCACCCCTTCGGGGTCCCCCTCCCCCGTTCTACGGGGGAGGAGATCATTCCTCCTCCCTTGCGGAGCGGGGGAGGTGTCACCGAAGGTGACGGAGGGGGCGCTGGGTGGTGCGTGGGGTGAGCGCCCCCTCCACCGCCTTCGGCGGTCCCCCTCCCCCGTTGCACGGGGGCGGAGATCATCCCTCCTCCCCTGCGGAGCGGGGGAGGTGTCACCGAAGGTGACGGAGGGGGCGCTGCGACAGGGAGGCGAGAGTCGCCTTGCGAGCGGTTCGCGGGAATGGTCTCATGGCGAGAGTATCGAAGACGGGAGAGACGGTCATGGCCGACGGCAATTTCAGCGCTCTGGAGGCGGCCCGCGAGGAGGCCTATGCGACGCCGCTGGAAAAGATCGATCTGAGCCGGGGCGAGCGATTCGCGGCCAACACCATCTGGCCGTTCTTCGAGCGCCTGCGCAACGAGGCGCCCGTTCACTACCTGGCCGAGAGCGAGTTCGGGCCGTTCTGGTCGGTGACCCGCTATCAGGACATCATGGCCATCGAGACCAACCACCAGGTGTTCTCGTCCGAGAAGGGCATCTCGATCAACGAACAGGCGGACGATTTCACCCTGCCGATGTTCATCGCCATGGACCCGCCCAAGCACGACGCCCAGCGCAAGGTGATCAGCCCGATCGTCTCGCCGCTCAATCTGCAGACCATGGAGCCGATCATCCGCGAGCGGGCGGGGAAGATCCTGGACGAGCTGCCGATCGGCGAGACCTTCGACTGGGTCGACCGGGTGTCGATCGAGCTGACCACCCAGATGCTGGCGACCCTGTTCGACTTCCCCTTCGAGGAGCGGCGCAAGCTGACCTACTGGTCGGACCTGACCACGATCGAGAGCGAGGACATGTCGATCGAGGAGGTGCGGGCCGAGCTGATGAACTGCGCCTTCTATTTCCAGAATCTGTGGAACCAGAGGAAGGACGGCCCGCCGGGCAACGACCTGATCTCGATGCTGGCGCACGGGGAGAGCACCAAGGACATGCCGCTGATGGAGTTCCTGGGGAACATCCTGCTGCTGATCGTCGGGGGCAACGACACCACCCGCAATTCGATCACCGGGGGCCTGCTGGCCCTGAACCAGTTTCCCGATCAGTACGCCAAGCTGCGAGCCAATCCCGAGCTGATCCCCAACATGGTGCCGGAGATCATCCGCTGGCAGTCGCCGGTGGCGCACATGCGGCGCACGGCCACCCGGGACATCGAATTCGGCGGCAAGACGATCAAGGCCGGCGACAAGGTGATCATGTGGTACGCCTCGGGCAACCGCGACGAGACCCAGATCGCCGATCCCGACGCCTTCATCATCGACCGCGAACGCCCGCGCCAGCACCTGTCGTTCGGCTTCGGCATCCACCGGTGCGTGGGCAACCGCCTGGCCGAGATGCAACTGCGCATCGTCTGGGAAGAGGTGCTGAAGCGCTTCCCGGTGGTGGAGGTGGTGGGCGAGCCGGTGCGGCTGAAGTCGAGCTTCCTGCGCGCCTACCGCAGCATGATGGTGAAGATCCCGGCGCGGGCCTGAGCCCGGCGGCTTCGCGGCGCGTTCCGGCGGGTCGCGGGCTGGTCCGGGGCGGGCGCCGGGCGGGTTTCTGGCTTCCCGCTGGCATGTTTTTGGCTTGTTTTGGCGTCTTTTGGCATGTCACGCCCGCCGGGCGGAGAGGTCAGGCTATTGAAAAAATAGACTAATTCCTGCCTGAGACTCTCGGGTCGACAGCGTGGCCTGTGTGTCGACGCTTGAGCCGCGCCGTAGGGTGAGAGTGGACGGTGAGAAAGATCGCGGGAAATTGCATTATGCAATATTATCGCGATCCGCGTCAATAGGCGCCGGCCCCCTGCGCCCCCAATCCAACAAGGCCACAAACCGCCCGACGTCGTCGCGCAGGATCTGGGCGTTGACGCCGAGGCGGGCGCGGCCGGAAATTCCATAGAGAAAGGTCGCGGTGAGGCGGGCGCGTTCGGCCGCCCCGTCCGGCGCGAGGCCCGCGCGGTGGAAGAAGTCGGCCAGCACGGCCTCAACCGAGGCCAGCGCCAGGGCGACCGACTCACGGGACTCGGGCGACAGCGGCGCCTCCGACACCGAGGCCGAGGCGAGGAGGCAGCCGCGCGGCTCGGGGGCCGGGGCGGTGTAGAGGGCGATGGCCTCGGCGAACATCCGCCGCAAGGCGTTGGGAGGATCGGCGGCGTCCGCCAGGGTGGCGCCGATCGCGCCCAGCACCCAGCCGCGATAACGGGCGATGCATTTCAGATAGAGCGCCTGTTTGTCGCCGAAGGCGCCGTAGAGGCTGGGCCGCGAAATCGCCATGGCCGCGGTCAGATCGTCCAGCGAGGCGTCGCTGTAGCCGCGAGCCCAGAACACCTGAGTGGCGGCGTCGAGGGCGCTGTCCACATCGAAGCCGCGCGGGCGGCCCGGCGGGCGGGCGGCAGCTTTTTTCATACCGATCGATACGAAATCATTGACGCGCCTCGGCGGCCCAAATAACCTACCGATCGGTAAATAACCTCGGGAAGGGAAAAGCAAGTGGAAATGGATCTGTATTTCGCGCCCATGGCCTGTTCGCTGGCCTCGCGCATGGTCGCCTATGAGACCGGCGCGGCGATGGGTTTTCACCGCGTGCAGCTGGCCACCAAGACGGTGGAGGGCGGGGCGGACTATCTGGCCATCTCGCCCAAGGGTCAGGTGCCGGCGCTGCGCCTGGAGGGCGGGCGCATCCTGACCGAGACCCCGGCCATCCTGCAGTTCATCGCCGATCAGGCCCCCGACTCAGGGCTGGCTCCGCCGGCCGGCTCGGCCGCGCGCTACGAGTTGCAGATGTGGCTGAACTATGTGGGGACCGAGCTGCACAAGCAGATCCTGTGGACCACCTTCTCCCCCGACACGCCGCCGGAGGCCAAGACCTTCGTCCGGGGCCTGATCCCGGCCCGGCTGGCCTATCTTGAGGCGCATCTCACCGGCCGGGAGTATCTCGTGGGCGACAGCTTCACCGCCGCCGACGCCTATCTGCTGTGGGTGATGCTGCTGTTCCAGCGCCTGGGCGTGGATTTCTCAGGCTCGCCGAACGTGGGCGCCTTCGTCGGGCGGTGTATGTCCCGCGAGGCCGTGGGGCGGGCGGTGGCGGATGAGGCGGCGCTGCTGGCGGGGTGAGGGGCGGGCGGCTTCAGCCGGCGCGGCCTTCACCGGACGCGCCTCACCCGGGCGGGCGGCCCATGCTGTAATCGTCAGCCAGTTCCCAGAACCAGGCGCCGTCGAGAACGGTCTGGCGATCGTGCTCCCTGACAACCGGCAACGTGTCGTCGAACAGGGCGTGGCAGAGTTCCTGGGGATCGTGGCGAGACGAATAGGCGACGCCGTCCGGCCTCGCCGGGTGGGACCGGAGCGCCTTCGACCAACCTTGAGGACCATCATAGGGCGGAGCGCTGTGAACGACCTCCGCCGTGGCGCCGAGGATGGCGAGGCCAGGGCCGTCGAAGTGGACCAGGGTCAGGCGCCGGACAACTTCGAGGCGCGCATAGGCCCTGCGGCTCAGCAGCCCGGGATCGATCTGCCGCCGCCCCGGGGATCTCAGAAAGATCTCGGCGAAAGCGCCCTGGACGTCATCGGCCGCGTAGAGAACGCCGTAGGACCCATCCGGCGCATTCAACCGGCCCAGCGAAGAGCGGTCGAAATGGATCGGGTCGTGTTCCGCGGCGAAGAACCGGTGCAGGATGGCGCCCGCATCGATCGACAGGATGTTCGGGACGCGGCCGGCGAGGTCCGCCGGCGGTCTGGGCCCGGTCACGCCCCCTGGACGCCGATCCGGCGCGCCGAGTCCAGGACGCGGTTCAATTCGCCGCGACGCAGGACGTCGATGGGCCGTTCATCGTTCAGATTGTCGTCCGGGTTGACCAGGAAATTGAGCACGGACCAGGGACTGGAATAGCCGAGCGCTTCCTGGACCTCCTTCAAGCCGTCGATCACCGCGCCGTCATCTCGGAACTGCACGGTGGGGAACCGTCGGCGATTGCTGGGGCCCGGCACGGCCAGCAGGCTGCCCTCCTTCACCCGCTTGTCGACGGCCTGGCGGGAGACGTCGTGCAGCAGGGCGCGAACCTGATCGATGTCATAGGCGCCCCCGGCGTCGCGCAGATCGGCGCGGGCGTATTCCAGGCCGCGCAGCAGAGCCCGGGCGCGGGCGTCCGGCTCGAACGCCTCGCGGCTGACCGCGATGGAGGCCGCCCGGGAGTCCGGTTTGAAACCTTTTGCTGTCCCGTGGGCGACGATCCATCCTGAACGCTTGAACCGGCCCGAACGATCGCGGCTCAGGGCGGCATCGGCCTCGGCGTTGGCGGGGATGACCGCCATGACAGCGCCCTTGGGCAGCCGCACCGTCGCCGCGTCTCCGGTGACCGTGTAGGCATGGACGGGCGGTCCCTCAGCGAGCTCGCCTGGGTTGTCCGCCGGCGTGGCGGTGGTCGATGGCGCCTGGGTCAACGGGACCTCCTGACTCGTCTCAACGTGCAATATCATGCCATGAAGCAACTTTGGCAACCTTGGCAACGTATCAGCCGCTTTGACTCCCCGGCTCAACCTGCCAAACCTCCCCCATGCCCCTGACCCCCGAAGCCCGCCGAACCCTCCGCGACAGCTGCCCCATCGTCTGGCCCGGCTTCGCCACGCCCCCGCCGGCCGAGGAGTTCCGGCTGATGGGTGAATGGTGCGCGGCCAACACTGTCAGCCACGATCTCTATGGCGAGGGGGCGCTGATCGAAGGGTTCGAGGCCAAGATCGCGGCCCTGCTGGGCAAGCCGGCCGCCGTGTTCATGCCCAGCGGGGTGATGGCCCAGCTGATCGCCGTGCGCATCTGGACCCAGCGGGCCGGGTTTGGCCGGTTCGGCCTGCACCCCACCAGCCATCTCGCCCTGCACGAGGAGCAGGCCTATGAGGCCCTGTTCGGCCTGCACGGCGCGCCGGTGGGGGGCCGCCTGACGCCGATCCTGGCCGGCGATGTGGAGGCTCTGGCCCAGCCGCTGGCGTGCCTCTTGATGGAACTGCCGATCCGCGAGGCCGGCGGCCAGCTGCCGACCTGGGCGGAGCTGGAGGCGCTGAAGGCCGCCGCCGCCGCGCGCGGCCTGCCGCTGCATCTCGACGGCGCGCGGCTGGGGCGGCGGCGCATGGGCGGAACCCGGAAGCCCGCCGGGCCCCCGCGCCGTATTGTTGCCCGCCTACGGGGCGCCTAGCTGGCCTCTCTCGTCGGCCGAGTGTGCAACCAGTTCATCCAGCCGGATCTCGGCGTCCTCCTTTAGGTTTGCGGGAAAGTTGACAGATGAACTCCTAACACGGCAGCCACCCATCGCTGAAAAACGGCAGCCGTTTGGGTACACTGCGGTGCTTGAGGGTTCCTCAGGCAACTTTGGTATTTGGGTGGATCGAATTCGGTATTAAGGACTTCGAAGCCCACGAAGAGCGATCCCCTCGCCATTAATGTTTCAAACGTGTCACCTCTGGGAGCGTTTCCCCCAGGCGCGAATCCTACTCCGTTTTTCCGCCGAACCACGAGCCCGTCGACCCGGCTGATCGGGGCGATATAGGTGAATGACAAGTCCGGAACCCAATAGAGGCCTGTCGCCTGGGCTGGAAATCTGCCTTCGAATGCTAAGGATTTTTCTTGAACCTGAAGCGGCGTTGATGCCAGCGCAGATGAAAGCCTCAGCCGGACTCCCTGAGCAACCTGCGCGAGACACTCGTCGCCTCGTGCGCTCAGTATTGATCCTGTCGGCAAAGCGATGCTGGCACCTGACAGCGGTTCCGAGTAAATATCAAACTGTACATTGTTCAACTCTAGCATAGACATGCCGGATGTTGCGGTCAGTTGGAATAATCCAGATGGGTCGTCAGCGGTGGAAATCAATTCTTTGAGGGATCGCGTCTTGGTCTTGTAAAACAACGCGGAACCGCATCGAACACTCGTAACGGCCTGGCCATCTTCCGGCGCGGAGAAGAGGTTCCGCTGCCCAGGCTGGTGGTACCCACCTGCGTATGCAGGCGCGTTTGTTAGGCTGTTGAGGTAATCTGCGCGCACCGCCCAACTAATGCCGACCGTGCCACTCTCCAGGCCGCCTGAACCAACTCCTGCGACGGACCCAGCGTCGTCAATCAGTGGGGCTCCCGACAGTCCCGGCACTAGATTCCCGTCCAAGCGGACAATCCGTGTCGACAGATCTGGCCCGGCGTCGTTCGACCATGACTGGATGGTCGCAGCGGAAAGCATGTCTCTGATAGAGCCTGACCCAATTGTAACGTGTAGCGGCCGGCTGTCGTATGTGCGCAGGCCAAAATAATAGCCCACCACCTGCAAGGTTGAGTTGAATGCCGGCGCGCTATTTATTGATGCTAACGGCACAAAACCTGGCACGACAGGGACGCGCAGCATCGCGAGGTCGGCGTCCTTCAGGGCCCGAACCGGGGTGGCGCCAAACTCCCTGACCCCTTGGTAGTACACGGCCACCGAACTACACCCAGATATAACGTGTAGTGCGGTGACGACTTGAGTTGAGTTTTTCCACAGAAATCCTGTGCCCGTTCGGCTGCTTCCCCCGGCGCAGCTGCGCGCTATCACCTGAACGATAGACTTTACGGCGCGATCCATTGTGGCCAGACTGGGGCCATTCTGAGCATAAACTGGAAGGTGTAGCAGAGATAAAATAAATAGTGCCTGCGCGGCACAATTCCCGATCACTCTAAGGGCGCGTCTCATTGGTGGTCGCCATCAACGCAGGACAGGGTGTAGGCCGCCTCCAACAGGCGGTCCATTTTAGCGGCTGGTAAGCCTGCGGATCGCCTCGCGGCTTCAGCCTAGCAGGCTGCTGAAAAACCCTCTCGCGTGTGATTGCGACGCATGATTCAACCTCTGGACGGGAGTGTCCACGGGGGATTGCGATGCGTGGGTCTGATCAGCAGGCGGGAGCCCTGTTTTCCTATGTGGATCTTGATC
>CAIQJF010000056.1 GCA_903872075.1 uncultured Caulobacteraceae bacterium
CGACCGGGCGATCTCCATGCCGATGTCGCTGAGCTCCTCGAGCTTCCGGCGACGCTTTTCCGTCCCCGCGATGGCGGGGTTCGGGGCATCGACGTCATCGGTCTCGGCGGCGGGCATGGGCACATCATCAGATATTGCAATATGCAAGTCAGGCGGCCGTTTGCCGTCCGGAACGCGCGTCCCGGTGTGGTCGCGGGCCGGGATTCTCTGCACCGGCGAGACCTATCGAGAAAAGGTGAAGCTGACCTTCGCGAAAGGCGCGTTCCTCGATGATCCGTCGGGGCTGTTCAACGCCGGCCTCGACGGCGCTCTCAGGCGCGCCATCGATATCGGCGCAGGCACGCGGATCGATGAGACCGCGTTCAAGGCCCTCGTTCGCGCCGCGGTGGCGTTGAACAAGAAAGGGCGCTGACGGTCCGGTTTGCGCCTCGGGAGATCCTGGTAGGATCCGCTCCCTCACACCCCCTCAGCCGCGCGTTGACGGGTTCCCTGTCGCCGACCGGCCCCGGATGGGTCAAGCTGCGCCGCGCTGGCGGCCCCGGCGAGACTCGGCGACGCCGCGGCGTATGGAATGGAGCATGGCCATGACGGGGAATCGCGTTCCGAAGCTGCTGGCGGCGGCCGCCGGACTATTGGCGGGCGCGCTTCTCGTGCGAAACGCGGCGCAGCGCGCCAACCGGCCCGCGCCCGCTTCCGGCGACGGCGTGGACGAGAAGCTCTGGATCGCGCTGGGCGGCCTCGACCAGTGGGTGACGATCCGCGGCCAGAGCCGCGACAATCCGGTGTTGCTGGTCCTGCACGGCGGCCCCGGCTCGGCCATGAGCCTGCTGGCGCACAAGGCCTTCCCGGGCTGGGACGCCGCCTTCACGGTGGTGAACTGGGACCAGCGCGGCGCGGGCCGCACCTTCGGCCGGCATGGCGCCAAGGGATGCGGGCCGCTCAGCCTCGACCGTATGGTCGGCGATGGCCTTGATCTGGCGGAGGACCTCGGCCGGCGCTTTCCAGGCAGGCCGATCATCGTCCTGGGCATTTCCTGGGGCAGCGTACTCGGCACGGAGATGGTTCGCCGCCGGCCGGAGCTGTTCGCGTGCTATTTGGGCGCGGGCCAGGTGGTCGACATGCAGCGGGGCGAGACCCTGTCCTATCTGGGCGCGATCGCGCGGCTGCGCGAGGCGGACCGGGATCGGGATGCGGCGGCGCTGGAGGCGATCGGGGCCCCGCCCTACCCCAGCCTCAAGGGCCTGCAAACTCAGCGAAAGCTGCTGATCTCCACCATGCCCAAGGCCGAGCGCCGTGTGTTCAGCCAGATGGGCGGCGAGGTGCTGCTGGCGCCGGATGGTAAACTATCGGATCTGCCCGCTCTGCTCGGCGGGGCGAAGTTCAGCATAGGAGACCTGTGGGACGAGCTGATGGGCTGGCGTCTCGTCGACGGCGGTCTGGACTTCGGCGTGCCGGTGATCTTCCTGCAGGGGGACATCGATCTGCAGACGCCCACCGCCCTGGTCGTCGAGATCGCGCCGCAGCTGTGCGCGCCTCAGACCGATCTGGTTCTGCTCAAGGGGGCCGGGCACATCGCCCTGGTGACCCACGCCGACGCGTTCCGGCGCGAGATGATCGAGCGCGTGCGGCCGCTGGCCCTGGCGGGAACCGCGGGATCACCCCCCTAGCCTAACCACGGAACCAGGAGATCGCAGCCGCTGACGCCGACGTCGCGGGTGTTTCAGGTAGCGGCGATCAGGCCTTCACGACGCCACCCCTTTCGGACGTTCGGCGTATATGATCCATGGCGCGAGCCCGCGATCCGCTCGGCGATTTGATCAACCCACCTTTCCCGGAGATCCCGTGACCGCTCTGCCTCCTCAGCCGCTCAGCCCGCTGGACGGCCGCTATCGCCCGGCCGTCACCCTGCTGGCGGACTATCTCTCGGAGGCCGGGCTGAACCGCGCCCGGGTCGAGGTCGAGGTGGAGTGGTTCATCGCCCTCACCGACCGCGGCCTGTTCGGCGCCTCGCCGGTGAGCGCGGCGGACAAGGCGCGGCTGCGCGCCCTGTATGAGGATTTCGGTCAGGCCGAGATCGACTGGCTGGCCGAGCGCGAGGCGATCACCCGCCATGATGTCAAGGCGGTGGAGTATCTGGTCCGCGACCGGCTGGAGAGCCTGGGTCTCGGCGCGGCGGCCGAGCTGGCGCACTTCGCCTGCACCAGCGAGGATATCAACTCCGCCGCCTATGCCCTCACGGTCAAGCGGGCGGTGACGCGCGTCTGGCTGCCCAAGCTCCACGCCATCATCGACAGCCTGACGGCGCTGGCCGTGGCGCACCGGGACGCGGCCATGCTGGCCCGCACGCACGGGCAGCCGGCCACGCCGACGACCATGGGTAAGGAGATCGGGGTGTTCGCCTGGCGGCTGCGGCGCGTCGCCGGTCAAATTGCGGCGTCCGAGTATCTGGCGAAGTTCTCCGGCGCCACCGGCACCTGGTCGGCGCATCTGGCGGCCGAGCCCGACGTGGACTGGCCGGCGTTAGCCCGAGATTTCATCGAGTCGCTCGATATCGGCTTCAACCCCGTCACGACCCAGATCGAGTCGCACGACTGGCAGGTGGAGCTGTACGACCGCGTGCGTCATGCCGGCGGCATTCTGCACAACCTCGCCACCGACGTGTGGACCTATATCTCCCAGGGCTATTTCGCCCAAATTCCCGTCGCCGGGGCGACCGGGTCGTCGACAATGCCGCACAAGATCAATCCGATCCGGTTCGAGAACGCCGAGGCCAACCTGGAGATCGCGGGCGGCCTGTTCGGCACGCTCGCCCAGACGCTGGTGACTTCGCGGCTGCAGCGCGACCTCACCGACTCCACAACCCAGCGCAATATCGGGGTCGCCTTCGGCCACTCGCTGCTCGCCCTGGACAATCTGCAGCGCGGCCTGGGTGAAATCTCGCTCGCGCAGGATGTGCTCAGCGCCGATCTCGCGGCGAACTGGGAGGTGCTCGCCGAGGCGATCCAGACCGTCGTGCGCGCCGAGATCACCGCCGGCCGCTCACGGATCGCCGACCCCTACGCCCTCTTAAAGGACCTCACGCGCGGCCGCCGCATCGGCGCGGCGGAGCTGGCGGTATTCGTGACCGGCCTGGACATCGGGGACGCGGCCAAGGCGCGCCTCCTGGCGCTCACGCCCGCGACCTACACGGGGCTCGCGTCGGCCGTCGTGGATCTGCTCTGACTCTGCCGGGGACGGCGCGATCCCGCGGGTCAGGAGACCTCAAGCGGAACCCTCAAGCGCCATAGGGGTGGCGCCGTCGCGCGAGCGGGTGTTGAAACCCGTCGCCAGCAGGATTTCGGAGATCGCCAGGTTCGGGACCCAGCAGAGAAAGGCAATGGCCCTGTAGGCCTCGTTGAAATCAAGCCGCAGGGCGCCGGCGAGCGGCAGGTAGATGCGTAGGGTGACCGCCGCCAGGGTCAAGGCGAAACTGCGGATCATCCAGCGTTCGTGCCGCGCGAAGTCCCCCGCCCTGGCCAGCCGCCAAGCCTGGCCCGTGCAGAATAACCAGAGCACCGCCAACGCGCCGAAACCGGCGGTCCCGATCGGTCCCGAGGTCGTTCCGAACGCCAGCAGCAGTCCCGCGGAACCGCCACAGAGGCAGGCAAGGACGTAGCTCGTCCCGATCCAGCGGTGCGCGCGGGGCCAGCGGCGACGAAGCCCCCGGACGAACTGCAGCGGGCCGATCAGCAGGGCCATCGACGCGAACCCGGCGTGGGCGGTCAGGGCGCCCAAGCGCGTGAAGCTGTTGGCAAGGATCGACGGCGAGCCGCCAGGCGCGCCCGGCGCCAGGTAGCGGAGCGACGCCAGGGCCACGCCCAGTGACAGGATCGCAATCAGCCAGAAGAGGCCCGTCCGAACCACCGCCATCGCCCACTCCCACGCGGATTTCGAGGCTCTCGGGGGTAGTCGGACCGGAGCCGGTCCGCAAATAACAAAGGTTTCATGACAAAGACTTCATGCCAATATCGCGTGGCGGACGTCCCGGTCGCCGCGTCCATACCAGACCCATCCGGCCAGCCGGCCTGAACATCCGGAGCAGACCATGCGGAACGTCACCTCCTACCTGTTCACATCCCTGGACGGCGTCGTCGAGTCGCCGGAGCGGTTCATGCGAGACGATCTGTATACGGACGTCTTTCCGCTGATCAGCGAAACCATCGCGAAACAGGACGCGGTGCTCCTTGGCCGCAACACCTATGAGGCGTGGACGGCGTTCTGGCCCGAGGCCCAGATCCAGCCCTTCGCCGGCTTCATCAACGGGGCGACGAAATACGTCGTCTCGAAGACTCTTACGACCCTGGGCTGGTCAGGGTCGACCTTGCTCTCCGGCGATCTTCCCGACGCGGTCGCGGCCCTCAAGCGCCGGCCCGGAATGACCATCGGCGTCCACGGCAGTGTCAGCCTGGTCCAGGCCCTGCTGGTCGCCGGACTGCTCGATGAGTTGCGGCTGGTGGTCTGCCCGGTGATCGCGGGCCAGGGCCGCCGCCTGCTGTCCCGAGAGGGAGAACCGATCCAGCTCGATCTGCGATCCGCGCGAACCACGCCACGAGGTCTGCAGTTTGTGGTGCTGCAGCCGCGCACCTAGCCGCCCGCGCCGCCGCGCGGCTATGGATGCAGGCCGACGGCCTGACGGACTTTGGCAAGCTGCCCGGGGACGTCGCAGATGAGGTTTGGGTCATGAACGCAGAACACCGCCTGGCCACCTACGGCACCCTGGGGCCAGGTCGTCCCAATCACCATCAACTGTCCGGGCTGAAGGGGGAATGGTCGAGCGGCTGGGTGCGCGGCGAGTTGCACCAGGAAGGTTGGGGCGCGCGCCAGGGGTTCCCCGGCTTGATTCTCAACCCGGCCGGCGAGACCGTGACGGTCGATATCTTTTCGTCCGAGGAGTTGGCGCTCCACTGGCCTCGCCTGGACGCCTTCGAGGGTGAAGGGTACCGGCGAGTCGTGACCGCAGTCTCGACCCCTGAGGGGGCTGTAGAGGCCTGCATCTATGTCTTGGCGCCTCCGCCATTGTGCGGGGACGGCTAAACCCTACCGCGCGGCGTTGTCGTGGAGGATGGCGCGTTTATGGGCGGGCGTAAGGAAGTCGGCGGAGCCGATCGCCTCAAGGGCCGGGACGATCGCCCCCGGCCAGACCATCTGATCGGAGCCGAACATCACGCGGTCGCCGTACCCCGCGGCGAACTGGAAATTGGCCTCGACACAAACCTTGCCTGCATCGCCGGCGCGACAATGATGACGATCCCCAGCCCCATGATCTGGCTGTCGCTGGCGCTGCCGCCAACCATGGGCAAGTGGCTCAACGTCCTGTTCGGCGTCGTCTACTCGCTGATATTAGCCGCGACGATGGTTCACGCGGCTGCGTTCTATCTGTTGCTTGGCGCCGTTGAAATCGCGCTGACACTCACTGTCGCGACACTCGCCTTGCGGTGGCCAAAGACGCCAAGGCCGGCGCAGGCGCGGCGCCAGCCGGCGGGCTCACCCCTGACCGAACCACGGAACCTGCAGGTCGCAGCCGCTGACGTCGAAGTCCCGCGCGTTCCGGGTGACGACGGTCAGGCCGTAGCCCGGCGGGGCTCGCTGACGGCGTTGGTGTCGAGCAGCAACCTCACAGTTCGATGTCTGGCGCCGGCGTCTTGTCCCGGCGCTAATCGACTGCGTCGAGCGAGGGGATGGAGAGCAGATAGGCCTTGAAGTCGCGCGGCGGAGCGGCCGGCCTCAGCCGGTCGTACTCCGCCTTGCCGATCACGACGGCGGTCTCGCGGCCCCGGACGCTGATCGTCTGCGGCCCCTCATCGACCGCCCGGCGGACGACCTGGGATAGCTGATCCTTGGCCTCGGCGAGCGTCCACGTCATGGCGCGCCTGGATAGCTATCTGATCTGGCTATCTAAGGGTTGCGCCGGCCGACGACAACGGGCGGACCGGTATCGCGCTAGCCGAGGTCCAGCCGGAATAGACACTTCTCCCGCTCGCCCTGGGCGTAGGTGTCATAGTCTTCCGGCAGGGCGACGGTTTCCACATAGACGGCGCGGAGGCGCTCCAGGGTTCGGCGGGATTTCGGTCCGCGAAGGGCAAGAAAGGCGCCTCTCCTCCCCCGTCTGGCGGAGGCCGCCGCGAAGCGGTCGCAGGGGGCGCCGCGTCGCAGATGTCGCTCTATGAGCCCCCATCCCCCCTTCGGGGGACTTCCCCCAGTGGGGAAGAGAGGGTTGGAGTCGCCTAGCAGGCTGCTGAAAAACCCTCTCGCGTGTGATTGCGACGCATGATTCAACCTCTGGACGGGAGTGTCCACGGGGGATTGCGATGCGTGGGTCTGATCAGCAGGCGGGAGCCCTGTTTTCCTATGTGGATCTTGATC
>CAIQJF010000057.1 GCA_903872075.1 uncultured Caulobacteraceae bacterium
CCAAAACGCGAAAGGAAAAAGCCACCACTTGACCCATCCCCGCACCGCGGGGCACCATATCCACCCGGGTCACTTCTCGATGAAAATCCCGGGTCAACTCTCAGCGGAAATCAACAGCCGGACGCTCGCCGGTCGTCATCACCGAACGAACGGATCATCTGGAAGCGCTGGCCGATCGGCTCTCCCGTTTCGCCAAGAACGTCATTGTCTTGCGTGGAGGCCAGAGCGAGCGGAAACGGCGAGAGGCGATGGATCGCCTTGCGGCAATACCGGAGCGGGACGAGCGGGTGATCGTGGCGACCGGTCGCTACCTCGGAGAGGGTTTTGACGACCAGCGCCTGGACACGCTCTTCCTCACCATGCCGATCGCCTGGAGGGGAACCCTGGCGCAGTATGCCGGTCGTCTTCACCGGCTGCATGATCCCAAGCGGGAAGTGGTCATCTATGATTACGTCGACCGCGACGTCCCGGTGCTCGCCCGTATGGCGGCCAAGCGCGCCGCAGGCTATTCGGCGATCGGCTATACGATCGCCCAGGGTCCGGGATTGTTCGACAGGTAGGCACGTCAGGGAGGCATCTAGGCGGGCGGATGTTTGGCGCGGGATTGACTTGGCAAGAGATCTCGCGCATATTCCACGCATGGAATACTTGGGCCTGTGAGCTGGGACGTCGAAAATACCGATGAGTTCGGAAGCTGGTTCGTCGATCTGAGCGAGACCGATCAGGATGCGATCGACTTCACGGTCGATCTGTTGATCGCGCAAGGGCCGAACTTACGCTTTCCGCACTCGTCTGGAATCGGCAATTCGCAGCACTCGCACATGCGCGAGCTGCGGATTCAGAGTGAAGGAAGGCCACTGCGCGTCTTCTACGCCTTCGATCCGCGTCGGTCGGCGATCCTGCTGATCGGCGGCGACAAAACCGGAGACGACCGCTTTTATGAGCGGATGATCCCGGTCGCGGACGAGCTTTACGACGTGCATCTGAATGAATTGAAGCAGGAAGGATTGTTGAAATGAGCGGACATCGCCCGTTTTCCGACCTCAAGAAGGGTTGGAGCCCCGAACGTCTCGCCGCGAATGAAGCGCGCAAGGCGAAGCTGATGGCCGAAATGGTCAGCCTGGAGCAACTCCGCGAAGGTCTCGGCATCAGCCAGGAGGAACTGGCGAACGTCATGGAGGTACAGCAGCCGGCCATCTCGAAGCTGGTCCGCCGCCCCGACATGAAGGTCAGCACATTGCGCGACCTGATCGCGGCTATGGGCGGCGAACTGCACATCACCGCGACCTTTCCCGACCGTTCGGTCGAGATCGGCAATTTCAAAGGCTCACCAGCTTGAGCCCCGTCTCAACCCACGTCGATCGCCGTTGATCGTCATCCCATATCGCCGTTGGCGATGTTCTCGGTTCGTGCCGCAAAGCGTGTTCTAGCGAACAAACCTTGAGGTGAGCCCTAGCCGACGCGCTGGCGTTGGTGGCCGAGCCGCCCCTGCCGCCGGAGCCATTGTTGAAATTGGAGCCGCCGGCGCCGCCCGTGTCTGTCGCGTGAGCGGCGCTGGTCGCGCTGCTCACGGTTGCCATGCTCGACGCCGTGGCGGACGCTGAGCCGCCGGCCCCGCCGGTTCCCGTGCCGAACGCCCGTCCCCCGGCGCCGCCGCCAGCGGAACTCGTCGCACTCACCCCAACGGGTCCGGCGCCCGTCAACAGGTCGGTGGCCAGGCCTGCGCCGCCGGCTGCTCCGTTGGCCGAACCGGCCGCGCCGCCGCCGGCGCCGCCATCGCCGGTGGAGGTTCCGGTAATTCCAACGGCGCTAGCGTCGTTGACCGTCAGCCTTGAAGTTCCCCCGCCAGCCGCGCCGCCCGGTCCGGAGCTGCTATAGCCCCCCGCCCCGCCGACCGCTGTCTGAATGAGCGTCAGGTAGCCGGTCGTCGTTCCGCCCGCCGCATTGGTCAGGTTGCTGCCACCGCCGCCGCCGCCCCCGGCGCCGCCGAGACCGGCGCCGCCGGCGCCGCCTGTCTGATAGACGGCGGCATTGGCCCTGCCGCCGTTGGCGGTGGCGGTGGCTGACGCGCCGCTCGCCACGCCGCCGGCGCCGCCAAACGACCCGACGCCATAGCCACCACCGCCGGCGCCGGCCGTTGCGTTCGTTAAAGCTGTCGCCGTCATGCCGGTCGCTGTCGCGGACGCGCCTGAAACCGCCCCGCCCTTCGCTCCGGCGCCGCCGAGCGATCCGCCGCCCTTCCCGCCAGTCGCGCTGACGGTCGCCGCCGCCATTCCGGCGAGATCGGATGCGAGGGCCGTCGTCGTCGCCGAGCCGCCGGCGCCGCCCGATCCCGTCCCAGACGCCGATCCCCCTGCGCCGCCGCGGGCGGAGCTTGTCGCACCCACCGCTCCTGGTCCGTCGCCGGTCAAAAGGTCGCTGGCCACGCCCGCGCCGCCCGCGGCGCCGTTGGCCGAACCCGCCGCGCCGCCGCCGGCGCCGCCATCGCCGGTGGCGTATCCGACGATACCAAAGGCGCTCGTGTCGTTGAGCGTCAGCCTTGAGGTTCCGGCGCCGGCCACGCCCCCAGGTCCTGAGCTGCTATCGCCGCCCGCGCCGCCCACGGCTGTCTGAACGAGCTTGAGGTAGCCGGTCGCCGTCCCGCCCACCGCATTGGTCAGGCTGCTGCCGGCGCCGGCGCCGCCGGTCTGATAGACGATGGCGTAGGCCGCGCCGCACTGGCGGTGGCCGACGCGCCGCTCGCCACGCCGCCGGCGCCGCCCAGATGCCCGGCGCCTTGGCCATAACCCCCGGCGCCGCCGTCGCGATGGTCGCCGCCATCGCCTGCCCGCCAGTGGCAGTCGCGGACGCGCCTGAAACGGCCCCGCCCTTCGCTCCGGCGCTTCCAACCGATCCGCCGCCTGTCCCGCCCGTCGCATGGGCGACCGCTGTCGCCCTTCCGACCATGTCGGATGCGAGAGCCGTCGCCGTCGCCGTCGCCGCGCCGGCGGCTCCCCCGCCTGCCGAAGAACGCCCGCCCGCGCCGCCTGTGGCGACCGCGCTTGCGGCCGCTCCGGCCGCGGACGACGTTGAAGTCGCCAAGGCGGTAGCGGAGCCGCCGGCGGCGCCTAAGCCGCCGTGGACGCCATATCCGCCTGAACCGCCGCCGTCGCCGTGCCCGTAACGTCGCGGGGGCCGCGTAGATTCAGAGTCGCGTGGCCATTACCCCCCGCCGCCCCGGCGACTCCATTAGCGCCGCCGTAGCCGCTGGCGCCGCCGACCCCGGTCGCATAGGCGTTGATCGAACTGGACGTGGCGTCGTTGACGGTGAGGCTCGACGTTCCCGCCCCGCCGGCGCCCGAAACGCCCCAGTAGCTTCCACCGCCGCCGCCACCGGTCGCAGTCTGGCGCGCAGCCTCCCTCATATTTTTGGTATCCGGCCCGGTGTCCTCATTAGGCGCTTCTGTTAGCAATCCGCTCAGCTGGGGGTCGGGATGCCGAGTCCCTGCGGTTATTCTTGTTGCATTGCGAGTTTTTTCAGTTCTATACAGCATAGTATTACTGATTACGGCGGAACGTGCCTCTGACGATGCTTCGAATCTAGGGACGGCCTCGGCGCCAGGGCCGTCGCGCATTTTGGGCTTGAACTCCAACTCTACGCCCCAAGCGGCGCGAGAGTTCGTACAAGGCCACAGGTTGACCTTGGTTTCGGTCGATAAAATAGCCAACCCGCCGATCGTCGCAACCTGACCGGCCGCATGTGTTACGAGGGTTTTTTATGGAACCGCTGGTCCGGTTCAGCGAGAATTTCAAGCTCGCTGGCGACACTTTGCTCAACGCCTGTCCGGTGTGCGACAGCACCGAGATCGGTGAACTCTGGCGCCTGCCGCAGAACCGCCTCAGTCACGTCACCCACCTCAACGCGCCGGGGTCGCCCCTGCACGGCCTCTATCTGGACTATCTGCCGACACTCAAGTCACCGCAGGAAATCTTCAAGTTCGACATTTGCAGTCATTGCGAGTCGATCTTCCTCAATCCGAAATTCGACGATCAGGCTCACTACGCCCATGACACGTCGAAGGTTGAAAGCTTCCGGAAAAAGGGTCCGGGGGAACAGCGCGGCGCCGCCGACAGCTTCATGCGGATGTTCCCGGACGACACCACGGTTGTCGTCGACGCCGCCTGCGGCGCCGGTCAGTTGTTGCACCTGATCAAGATCGACCGGCCGGATATCCGAGCCGTTGGCCTGGAGTTATCGAAGCCCAGCGTCGCCTTCATGAATGGCGAGCTCGGGATCGAAGCCCATCTCACCGACCTCGACCGCGACGACCTGGACTCCGTCGTCGCACCCGGCTCCGTGGACTTCATCGTCCTGCAGGAAGCGTTCGAGCACGTGCGGGCGCCGCTGGTCGTCATGCGCAAGCTGGTCCGCATGCTGCGCCCCGGCGGCCGAATGCATTTCACCGCCCAGCACTATGGCGACAACGAGCTTCAGATCCGCGTCGGCGAGCCGATCTACATCAACGACGCTGGCCTCGACTTCGTCATCAAGGCGCTGGGCGTGGAGCTGATTTCCCTGAAAAAGGACATCAAGGTGCGCGCGACCGTGGAGAAGCCCGGCGGTCCGCCGCCCCGCGCCGCGGGCTCCGGGCGCGGCGAGGCGAGATCGCCGGCCACCCCGGCGAAGCCGCGGCGCGCCCGCTGGCATCGGCGCCTATGGTCGAGCATCCGGCGCCGACTGATCGTCCGGCGGCCGACCCGATAAGCTTGTGCGCCGTCCTGGAACGGCGGCATAAGCGCATCTGATCTCTAACCTTTGGATCGTGAATGCCGCCTGGAAACGTCCCACCGCCATCCACGGTTAGGCCCCGATACGCCGCGACCCTGACACCCAGCCCCGGCGTCGCCGCCCTGCCCAACCTTGAGGCGTTTCTGCCCGAGTGCGCCAGGCTGGTGCGCAAGGTGCGGCCCAACCCGGAGGTCGACAGCGTCCTCGCCTGGGGGCACAAGCCGACCAGCCGCTACGCCATGGACCTCGCCGCCGCCCGAGCCTGGCCCTATCTGGCGCTGGAAGATGGATTTCTGCGTTCGGTAGGGCTCGGCGAGGCCGGCGCCCCGCCGTTGAGTCTGGTCGTCGATGACCTGGGAATCTACTACGACGCCCGCGCGCCCTCGCGGCTCGAGTCCCTGCTCGCGGAGGGCGGTTGGGAAAGCGAGCCAATTCTGGCGCGGGCGCGGGCGCTGCGCGAGCGCATCCTGGCCGCCGGACTTTCCAAGACCAACGTCGGCCCGCCGCTTGCGCCCGACGCCCTGCCCTCAGGCGGCGGACGGCGGGTGCTGGTGATCGATCAGACCGCCGGCGACGCCTCGATCACGGGTGGCCTGGCCGGGCCTGAGAGCTTCGCCGGCATGCTCACAGCCGCCCGCCGCGACGAACCGGACGCCCAGATCATCGTGCGGCGGCACCCGGCCGTGGCCGCCGGACTGAAAAGCGGTTGCCTGGACCCGCGATCCCTGGCCGGAACGACCGTGCTCGATGACAACTGCCGGATCGCCGATATCCTGGAGCGCGTCGACGCCGTCTATACCGTGAGCAGCCTCACCGGCTTCGAGGCGTTGATGCGCGGCCTGCCGGTCCGCTGTTTCGGACTGCCCTTCTACGCCGGCTGGGGCCTCACCCGCGACGAGATCGCCTGTCGCCGCCGCGGTCGGATGCGCTCGATCGACGAGGTGTTCGCGGCCGCCTACCTGCTCTACGCACGCTACATCGACCCGCTCAGCGGCGAGCCGACGACGGCCGAGACCGCGGTCGAGCGTCTGGTCGCCTTGCGTGCGCGGTCCGACCAGAACGCCGGCTACACCGCCTGCGTCGGGTTCGCGCCATGGAAGCACGGCGCCGCGCGCACGCTGCTCTACTCGCCGCGCGGCCGCACCGCCTTCTTCTCCAGACCACGCCCGGCGATCGCCGCCGCCGTCGCGCAGCAGGGTCGAGTGGTGTTCTGGGCCGGGCGCGCGACGCCGGCGATCATGAGCGAACTCTCGATGTCGCCGGCTCCCGTGCTGAACATGGAGGACGGGTTCGTCCGGTCGCGGGGCCTGGGCTCTGACTTCCACCGCGCCGCCTCCGTGGTTCTCGACGATCTGGGCGTCTATTACGACGCCACCCGGCCATCGAAGCTGGAATCCATCCTGCAGAACGCTCCGTTCGACGACGCCCTGCGCGCGCGCGCCGCGGCCCTGCGCGTGCGGCTGGTTCAGGCCGGGCTGTCGAAATACAATCTCTGGACCCAGGCCCGGGCGCAGCTGGACTGGCCGTGCGGGCGATTCAAGCTGCTGGTGGTGGGCCAGGTCGAGAACGACAAGTCGATCATGCTCGGTTGCGAGACGGTGAAGACCAACCTCGGACTGCTTGAAGCCGCCCGCGCCGCCCATCCGGACGCCTTCATCGCCTACAAGCCCCATCCTGACGTCGAGTCGGGCAATCGCCCCGGCGCCGTGCCGGCGACGGCGGTCGCGGAACTCGCCGATACGACGGTCAGCGGCGCGGACATCGACGACTGCCTGTCGGCTTGCGAGGCGGTCGCGACCATGACCTCGCTGGCCGGCTTCGAGGCCCTGCTGCGCGGCAAGCCGGTGTGGACCTTTGGTCGGCCCTTCTTCGCCGGGTGGGGGCTGAGCCAGGACGCCCTCGACTTCCCGCGGCGCACCCGGCGGCTGCAGCTGGACGAACTGGTGGCGGGAACCCTGATCCGCTATCCGATCTACGTCCACCCGGATAACGGCCTGCCTTGCGAACCGGAGGACATGGTCGCCTGGCTCGAACGCGACCGTCGGGTCGCACCCGCACGCCACCGGCGGCTGCGCTATCTGCGGGCGGTCTGGGAAAGCCTGCGGCGCGAATCGCGCGCGCGCTACTGACCGCTCGCCAGCATCGGCCGGTCGGAAGGGTCCATGAATACGCCGACGGTCCGCTCCAGCATCGCTTCGACGGCGAACGACCGTTCGGCCCAGACCCGCGCCGTAGCCCCGAGGCGGCGGCGCCCCTCGGGACCCAGGGCGGCCAGGTCCATCAGCAGCGACGCCGCTTGCTCGATGTCGGGGGCTTCGGCGCTCGACAGCACGAAGCCGGCCGCATCGGGTGAGACGGCCTCGGCCGCGCCTCCAGCCGGCGTGGTGATCACCGGCACGCCGGCGAGTTGCGCCTCGATCAGCACATTGGGCATGCCTTCATACCGCGACAGCAGCATGAGGACGTCCATATTTCCGAGCCAATAGCCGACCGCCGACGAGCGGCCAGCGAACAGAACCCGGTCGGCGATGCCGAGCCGGACGGCGTACTCCCGCGCTTCCGCGTTCAGCGCCCCGTTGCCGACGACGACGAAGCGCGCCCGGGGATGGCCTGCGTGCAGGCGCTCGGCCACCCTCAGCCACTCCAGAGGCCGCTTGTTCTGATCCAGGCGCATCACCGCGCCGACGGTGAAGTCGGCGTCGGCGGTCCGTTGGGCGAAGGCCTCCCAATGGGCGCGATCGACGTCCTCGGGAGCCTCCGGCAAGGCGGAGACGCCGTTGGGGATCACCGGCACGTCGCCGCGCTCCATGCCCAGCCACCCTTCGTAGCGGCGGGCGACGAACTGTGAATTGGCGGTCATCACCACGCCGGGCGAACTCAGCAGCGCCCGATAGACCGGCTCCAGCTCCAGACGCCAGCGGTTGATCCGGTCAGTCGGCGGCAAGGTTCGCACCGACAGCACAATTCTCGGTGCGCCGGCTATCAGCGCCGCAAGGCCGGCGGCGAACACCATCCCTTCCTGCCAGATGTTGACCACGTCCGGCGCCTCGTACCGGATGAATTCGACCAGCTGGGCGACGCCCTCCTTCATCCGCACCGGCAGGAACTCCAGCAACGGACGGACGCGGTGTGTGCGCGCGAGCTTCGCGTTTCCCCCGAACGCCGCAAGGCGGACGTACTCGGTCACCGGCACGCCCTCCCGCGCGAGGGTGTCGAGAAAGAAGTCGTTGTCGTGCTTGGCGGCGAGGGAGCGGCAGGCGACCGCAACCGGCCCGGCCATGTCATAGCCGGCGATGGCGCGGCCCTCGCCGATCGCCCGGTTCAGCAACAGAACCGTGGCGATCAACTGGCGCTCGGCCCCGCCGGACCCCAGCGACCCGGTGATCATCAGCGTGGAGCCGAGATGGCGGCGCGGCTGGATCAGGGCGGCGTGACGCTGGCTGACCACACGGCTCAGCAGCGCCCCCAGGCTCTTGACCGAAACCGGCGAGTCCTCGGCGGTCGTATTGGGCGCGAACTGCTCCAGGGCCTGGATGCTTCGACGCAGGCGGGCATGCGTCGTGCGGAAGGCTTCGCCATCGCACTGCCCCGCGGCCTCCGCCGCACTGTGCCTGGCGCTCAGCAGGGCGCCGCGCGCCTCCTGCAGGGCGACCAACTGCCGCCAGGCGATGCGCGACTGTGGAAACAGCTGTGTGGTCCGCTGGAAGGCCGCCTCGGCCTGCGCCGCCGAGCCCAGTTCCTGCTGGGCGAAGGCGTAGGCGAGCAGGTCCGGCTCGTCGGCGATCAGGTCCAGATCGGGAAACCGGCCATCGACCAGGGCCTGGGCGGCGGTTTCGCCGGCTTGGCGCAGGGTCAGGCGCACCAGGATGCGGAAGGGTTCCGGCGCGCGGGGAAAACGCCGGTGGACTTCGCTCCAGCAGGTGAAGGCCCGGCTGTCGCCATTCTCCAGGATCAGCCGCGCCGCGGTGATCTGCAGATCCTCGGCGTGAGGGTGCCCCTGCACCAGCGCCAGAACCCTCGGCAGCGAGGCCCGGAAGGCCCGATCGCGCCTGGCCTGGACCAGGAGGTCGCGAGCCTCGCTGAGGGCGCGGCGAAGCGACAGCTCGCTCGGCCCCTGTCGCTGCAGGCCGAACGCCACCGCCTCGCTCACGGGATCGGGGCTATGGAAGGCGGCCCGCTGCGGCGAGGCGTCGCCGATCAAACCCGCTGCGTCATCCAAGTCCATGATAGCTATTGTACCAGTCGCAGAAGGCGGCCACGCCGACCGAGACCGGCGTTGACGGCTTGTAGCGGGTCAGCGCCTCGAGCAGGGAGGCGTCGGCGAACGTCCGGGGCACGTCGCCAGGCTGCATGGGCATGAAGTTGAATTGCGCCTTGCGACCCAGCGACTTCTCGATCTCCGCGATAAACTCCATCAGGCTGACCGGCGCGCCCCGACCGATGTTGACCACCCGCCACGGCGCCACCGGGCCGAGCGAATCCACGGCCTCAACGACGGGCTTTCTGCGCTCCGGCGGCGTCGCGGTCAACCGGACGATTCCCTCGACCAGGTCGTCGACATAGGTGAAATCCCGCTCCATGACGCCATTGTTGTAAACGTCGATCGGCTCGTCGTTGAGCATGGCCTTGACGAACTTGAACAGGGCCATGTCCGGGCGGCCCCAGGGGCCATAGACGCTGAAGAACCGGACCATGGTGGTCGGGATGTCCCAGAGATGACTGTAGGAGTGGGTCATCTCTTCTGTGGCCTTCTTGGTGGCCGCATAGAGCGTCAGCGGATGATCGGCCCGATCGACCTCCGTGAACGGCATCACCTCATTGGCGCCATAGACGGAACTGGTCGACGCCATCAGCAGATGCCCGACCTTCAGGGTGCGTGCGATCTCCATGATGTTGAAGCTGCCGACCAGGTTGGAGTCGACGTAGGCGCGGGGATTCTCGAGGCTGTAGCGGACCCCCGCCTGGGCGGCCAGGTGGATGATCACCTCGGGCGCGGTGCGCGCGGCGACCTGGGCGAGGGACGGCATGTCCTCGAGCATCAGGATCTGTTCGGAGAAGCCGTTGTGACGTTTCAGGATCGCGTGCCGCGCCTGCTTGAGCTTCACATCGTAGTAGGTGGTCATGCCGTCGACGCCGATGACCTCATGGCCATCCTCGATCAACCGCCGGGCGAGATGAAAGCCGATGAAGCCTGCTGTCCCGGAGACAAGAATGCGCATCGACTGAAAACTCCGAACCCTAGCTTGATTGAGCCTGATAGTCGGACACGCCTCGGCGGCGCAAGCCTCGCGACCGCTGTTCGTCCAGAGCCGGACCGGCTCCGCCATCGAGCAGCGCGACAATCCGCGGATCGATGACCTTGCGGGACGCCCGATCGCCGATCACCGCCTGGCCGGCGGCGGCCAGGCGCGCGGCTAGCGCACTGTCCGTCAGAACGGACGTGATCGCCTGAGCCAGGCCGTCGACGTCGCCGGCCTCGACCAACAGACCGTTCATTCCGTTCTCGATCCAGTCGCGCGCCCAGGCGCTGTCGGCGGCCACCACGGGCGCGCCGATCGCCAGGGCCGCCTGCAGTTCGAAGGCCGCCGCCTGACGCGCCGATCCGCCCCGCCACCTGGGAAACACCGCCGTCGACAGGGCGCTCAGACAGGCAGCGGGCCGCCCATGCAGGACGCCGTCGGCGTTCAGCTGCGCCTCCACCCCGAGGCGCGCCGCCAGCCGGGTGAGGCTCAGCCCATGGCGTCCGGAGCCGCAGAACAGGACGACGGCGTCCGTCGCCGCCTCGCGAATCCTGGGCAGGGCTCTCACGACATCGGCAAGCCCCTCGCCATCGTCGGACGGCTCGAACACCCCGATAAGGCGTTGCTCGGCCAGTCCCAGCGCCCGACGCACCTCGGCGATCGCGGGCGCGGACGCGCGCGAAAAGACGCTCGGCGCGACATCCTCGATCACCAGAGGATCGACCGGCAGCCCCTGCGCCGACAGACTGTCGGCGATTGCGCCGGAGCGGAGGATCACCGCGTCCGACGCCCGGACCACCTCGGCGAACAGCGACATCCCGGCCTTGAAGCGCTCGCTCGCTTCCCAGTTCGGATGGGTGGGATCGTCGACGTCAGGCGTCGCGCCGACGTCGAGAATGAACTTCGCCCCGACCTGCCGCGCGGCCCAGAGCGCCGCAGGCGCCAGGGTGGTTCCCGCCATCGCGTGAACCTGGGTGATCCGCCGCCGCTCGAAATGCGCCGCCAGACCGCCGCCGGCTTCGGTCACGAATTCATCGTACGCCGCCTCCGGGGCCTCCGGTGACGCCAGCCGGAGGACGACGGCCGCGCCCAGGCGTTCCGGACACGGACTATCCTCCTCCGCCGCCTGGACGTCTTCGCAAGGCGGCGTCACCAGCACAGCGTCGCGGCCCGCGTCGAGATAGGCGGCCAGAACCGCCTGAGCCCGATAGCCGATTGGATCGAGATCGCGAGCCGCCGCGCGCGGCGAGACCACCGCGATCCGTACGTCCGCATCGGCCCCCGCCGCCGGCCTCGCCGGGCGAAAAGCCATCGGGCTGGCAATCTGCCGTCGATGGGCCAGGATGATGGAGGCGCGCGCGTGATCGGCCGGCGCGGCCATGAGCTGATCATCCGCCGCGTCCAGGATCGCCGCCGGCGCGGTCACTTCGCCCTGTTCGAACAGGGCCAGGATCAGGGCGCGA
Organism: uncultured Caulobacteraceae bacterium; assembly: GCA_903872075.1. Taxonomy (GTDB): domain Bacteria; phylum Pseudomonadota; class Alphaproteobacteria; order Caulobacterales; family Caulobacteraceae; genus Acaudatibacter; species Acaudatibacter aquilonius. Next base: position 11,472 of record CAIQJF010000057.1, read on the forward strand.
AGGCGTGACTCGCCAGGATTGAGGGCGGCGGACTCGGCCCCCAGTTGGCCCGCTCGCGCGGGCTGATCGGCCCGCACCGAATGGGCGATTTCGACCAGGGCCCGGGCCTTCGCCATCGCGTGACCGCCCGGCCTCGCCCGAACATGCGCCACGGCCGCGTCCAGGCCCTTGGCGGCCAGCAGATCGAGCGCCTTGTCGACATAGCGCAGCCGTTCAGCGGCCCCCTCCGCGGGCCCGCCGGCCGGTCGGGCGGTCCGGCGGTTGTCGAGGAACGCCCGGCGAAGCGCGAGCAGGCGACCCGGCACGCGGCGCAGGCCCTTCCACGTCTTCGCCGAAATGATCACCTCGCCCGTACGGTAGATGAAGGTCTGGCGGATGGCGGCGAGTTCGCGCTCGGCCTCGCTCAGCGTACTCCGCAGCTCGATGATCTCGCGATCGAGGCTGCGTTTCTCCTGCTGTTGTTGCTCATTCCGTTTCAACGCTTCGTCGATGTCGGCGCGCAGCGCGCCGATTTCGCCCACCATCGATTGCAGCTGCGAGAGCTGCAGCTTCAACGCCGCGTTCTCGCGCCTCAGCCGATCGAGCGTCTCGGGGTTCGTCCCTGGAGCGGAGCCGCGATCCCGTGTCCCATCCGACTCCGAGCCTGCCATCGGCCATTCAACTCTCGCGAACCCGCCCCGCACGGTGGGACACCTTCACTAGTGCCTATTCCGAAGTCACGCAAAGCCTTGACTCACGTCCCGGGCGGCAGCGGGCGGCATCGACATTGCGCCGGCCGGGCTCGAAACTGTCGCGGCCGGCGAAATCTTTTGCGGGACCAATGACCTGATCAAATTGTGCAGCGCCGCTCGATCTGAACACGGAACAGCTGAATATGCGCCCACGCGGCCAGGTTGCCGGCCAGCGGCGCCCGCGCGCCGACCCGAACGGGCGGCTTCAGGTCGCCTCACGCCCCGAAGCGCGATGTCGCCAGGTCTCGACATAGGCCAGTCGCCGCCGGAGCCCCTCGCCGAGAAGGCCGGTTTGCGCCGATCCCATCAGGGAGGCGGGACGCCAGAGCGCCACCACGCCGACCTCCGGCGTGCGCGGCGCCGCTCTGACGCCGAAACGTCCGTCGAAGCGGGCGAGCCATTCCGAATCGGCCCCGGTCGGAACCTCGTCGAAGGGCCCGATCGCCGCAAACGCCTCGGCGCGCGCCATGGCGCTGACCAGGCATAGCCGGATGAAGGGGAAAACCCGCGGGCTCAGCGCACGACCGGCGCCGTCCACCCGGAAATGCCGGCAGAGAGTCAGTCCCTTGCCTGCGCCGAGCACCCGCGCCTGGCGTTCAAGCTTCTGCGGATGGGCCCAATCGTCGGCGTCCTGAAAAGCGATGTACATCCCGCGCGCCATACGCAGGCCCGTGTTGCGAGCCCCATATGCGCCGGGCGCGCCGCCGTTGGCCAGCACGCGGATGCGCAGGTCGCGGCTCGCCAGCGCCTGAGCGATCGATCGGGTTTCGTCGGTCGACCGGTCGTCGACGATCAGGAGTTCCAGGTTTCGCCAGGTCTGAGCCAGGATCGAGGCCACCGATCCTGACAGGGTGGAAGCGGCGTCGCGCGCCGACATCACCACCGAGATCAGCGGGCCGTCGACGCCCGCAAGCCCTTCCCCGCCGAAGGCGTCGAGCGTTGTCGGCGCGTCGATTTCCGCGTCCAGGGGCGGGGCGAGTCCATCGCCGGCGAAAGCCAGATTCAACGCCCTCCGAGCACGTCGCCATTCCCCCCGCCAGGTGGCGACGGCGCCCGCCAGGTAGAGGGTCTGTTGGCATGGCCCGGCGGCGCCGATCAGGGCCTGCGCCAAGTCGAGATCTCCGGCCGCCAGGGCGCAGGCCGCCCGGCTATCCAGGTCGGATTTCGGCAACAGTCGCAACGCCCAGTCGGGATCGAAAGGCGCCGCGCAGGCCGCGAGATAGCGGCGCTGCCGATCGGACAGAGGGCCGCCGGCCGCCTGCATCGCCTGCGCTTGATCGATCCGACCAGTCGCCGCGGCCGCGGCGACGCGCGCCGCCGCCGCTTCACGGCCGCCGCCGCGGGTGCGAAGGGCCTCGTCGTACAGGCCCAACCGGCTGAGAACCACGGCGTCGTCGGGCGCCGCGCGCAAGGCGGCGTCGGCAAGGCCGCGCGCCGCCGCCCGCCTCGCCGCCCAGCGCCGAAACGGCGCCGGCAGCCGCATGGCGACCCGCAAGGCGTCCGAAATCCGCTCAGACCGCTCGAGCCTGATCATGGCCCGCCGATCAGGCGTCCGCCAGCAGCGGTTCGTCACGGATCATCCCGAGCCTGAACATGACCTTCTCCACACCATTGCGGCGCATCGGCCTGGGATTGGTGAACAGCACAAGACGGCCGTCGGAGCCCAGGTCGCAGACCAGACGCGGCGCATCGAACCCGGCGGCCGCGAACACGGCCATCAGGTCGTCCATCTGGGGCCCCGGCGAGCGGCGAACGTAAAAGCGTTGCACGTCGATCAGCACCGCGCCGAACGCCCGCAGTCCGTCGATGAACTCCTGCTGCTGGGCCGGCGTTGCGGTGCCAAGCAGGTTGGTCACAAGGGCCACGCTGCGCGCCAGGCCGGATGTTCCGAGCAGGGCCTTGGGAAACACGCCCCTCAGAAGTTGCGGGGCCCGTGCGCCATTGGGGTCCTCGGCCTTCACCACCTGGGCGATCGCATTGGCGGTTGCAAGCCGGGCGCCGTTGCGCTCGATCCCCACCGCCTTGACGCCCCAAAGTTCCAAAAGACACGCCAGCACGCCCAGCCCGCATCCGATTTCATAGGCGTTGCGCGCCTTGGGAAGCCGCGCGCGGACGAATTCGGCGCACAGGACTTCCAGGGGCTGCAGGAGCGATCCCTCCGCCGCCCTGAGTCCGTAGAAGCCGGTGACGCCGGATCCTTCGGACCCCAACTCCATGGAGCGCATGATCGCCACGCCGCTGGCGGCGGCGTTGATTCGCCTCACCTCCCTGGAAGCCATCAGGGTCGGAAGCAACTCCGCCCCACGGATCATGGGGGCGTCCGCGGCGCCGTCGGGAGCGACGGGTTGGGCGTGGATCTCCGCCACGTCCAGCGGCACGATGTAGGCCACGACTTCCGGTCCGGCCGGCGCGCCGCCGGATTCGGTCTGGGGCCGAACGCAGGCCGGCGCAGGTTCCGCCAGATGCTCCGGTCTCGGCCCCAGGGGCGGCGGGTCGGCCGGGCGGCCGGCGCGGTCGAAATGGCGGACCGTCACGCCGATCCGCTCCATCGCCGAGCCCACGTGGAGACCGCAGGCCTGCGCCAGGTCGCGCGGCGCGGGACGCCGGGCCCCGATGACGCGGTCGTAGATCTCCGAGGCGGTGAAGAAGCCCACCTCGGCGCCGATGGCGTCAGCGGCCTCGAACAATTCGCCGAGTTCGGCGCGGATACCCGGATCGGCTTGGGGGATCTTGCGTCCGTCGTCCGGATTCCAATAGCTGGGGGCCATCGAGTGGCAGTGGGTCTTGACGTAGAGCACGCCGTCGATGACCACGCCTTCCCGGGCGTGATTGAAAGCGGTCTGGACCGGATATTTCATGCGCCGCTGGACAAACGGCGAATAGGTGTCGATCGAGCACAGATCGTGGGCGGTGGCCGACGCCCAGATGAAGAAGCGATCCGCCGCCGAGGCGCCCGCCCCGGCCGCCTCGATGGGGTTGGCTTCCGGTCTGTCGTACCCCTTCGCCGCGGCGACCGGCTCGACCAGATAGGGCGCGTCGATACGGGAATCCACATGGGGCCGGCCCGATGGCTGGGTGAAATCGCCCAGGCATCCGTTGCGCTTGAGCATTTCGATTTCGCGAACGACGGTGCATTCGTGGGGGTCGGAGGCGTTCAGCGCCCAGTGTCCGTGGATGAAGAACCATCGTGACGGCGCATAGTCGGCATCCTCCCGGAAGGTGTCCAGGCTCAAGCGGATCGCCAGTTCAAGCCGGGCGTCGTCAAACGCACGGCCCTGCGGCGTCTGCAGATAGCGGAAGGTCTCCGGGTCTCGATCGCTGTCGTTATAGGTGAAATACTCGTGGTGGATGTGAAGTTGAATCTCGTGATCGGACCCATTCACGAGCGGCGCAAGGATCGACTTGGCGATGCGCAGATCCTGCTCGCCCCGCGGCACGAAGCCCAGCAGATCATCCGGATGGGCGCGCCGTAGGTCGCGCTCGGCCGACACCACATAGTTGACGTTGGGCTTGTAGAACAGCGACGACCTCCGGGCGAAATCGAGCCGTTCGGTCATTTCCATAAACCGCGCCACATCGTCGCCCGCCCGGGCCATGCCGCCATCCCGCAGCGGGACGATCCGCCAGGGTTCGAAGTGATCGGTGTGAAAATAGGCCACCGCCCGCACGCCGCGGCTACGCAGAGCGTCGGCGACATTTGCGCGCGAACGGGAAGTTTTGAAAATATCGGTGATCAGGGACCCCCTCGCATCCTGGATCACGACGGCTTTGGATTGAAGCGATCCAAAGCCGCAAGACGTGACCGAACTCTAAGCATCCAGACCGGGACGCGGGTGAAAGGCTGTTTCGCGCTTCGTCCCATCCTGCTCCAGATTCGAACGTTTGAGCGCGTTCTGATCGAAAACCGGTTCCATATTTTCGGAACACGCTCCAGCGCCAGGACGCTCCAGCGCCAGGACGCTCCATTTTAGCGGCGCTCGCTCCCATGGCTAGCGTAATCAAGTCATTGCAGGCATATTGGGACCTGGGCAGTTCAATCCGTCGCCGCTGAAATGTCGCATTGTTCGACTGTCTGGTTAACAGGCGGCGTGGCCGCCCGGGGTCTCGTTGCGTTCAAAGACATCAACAATCGAATTCCCGTCGGGGGTTCGGCGCTCCCGTTGATGGCTATCTTGACTAACACAGGATGGGGTTTGTTGGTTTGTCGTTTCCAGTAGGCACGCCCCGTATGCGACATTGGAATCAGGTAAAGCCAGCGTCCAATCCCGCTGCCGTCACTGTCCCTGACACCGCCGCAGACAACGCCTGCCCCGAAGCCGAAACGCGGAACCAACCACTCGCCGACCGGCGCTTCCTCCTTGTGTCCCTGCCCGCCGGTCCGTTCGGCCGATATTTCGCCAAGCATCTGCTCATGGCCGGCGCCGACGTCAGTCGCGTCATCCTGAACGGCGGCGACCTGCTCAACTGGGGCGTTCGCCGCACGCTGTGGCCCCGCGTGCCGCATCCGCTCTGGCCGGCATGGTTGAATTGGCGGATCACCGAGCGATCGATCACCGACCTGGTGGTGTTCGGCGATGTGATTTCGATGAACGCCGAAGCGCTCGCGGCCGCCCGGCGAAACGGTGTTCGGACATGGGTCCTGGAGAACGGCTACAACCGGCCCGACTGGATCACCCTCGAGACCACCGGCGCCAACGCCAATTCCTGCATGCCGCGCGATCCGCGCGCCTATGACCACGTCGACGTCAGCACGCCGCTTCCCCGCGGGCCGCCGGTGGGAGCCATTACGCCCTATCACTCGCTGAACATTTCGGCCTATTTCCTCGCCGCCATTTTCGGAATGCCGTTCTTCCCGACCTACCGCTACCCCTACAAGTTGGGGGTGTGGCCGCAGGTGTTTGGCCACATTCGCCGCTACTTCACGGCGCTAGCGCGCCGCGGCGAATGGGACCGCAAGGCGCTTGAGGTGATGGCCGAGGACAGGCCGTTCTTTCTCGTCTGCCTGCAGCGCGACGGCGACAGCCAGCTTTATGAACATTCCAACCTGAAGACCAACCGGGCGGTCATGGCGAGCGTCATGGCCAACTTCGCAACCCAGGCGCCGGCCGACTGCCGTCTGGTCTTCAAGAACCACCCGCTCGACCACGGCGTCGAGGACCTGCGGGCCATCTGCCTGCGCCTCGCTTGCGATTTCCAGATCGCCGATCGGGTCGAATTCCTGGATGGCGGCCAGTTCGCCGATCTGGCGCGGGCATCGCGCGGCGTGGTGTCGGTGAATTCCACCGCGGCCTATGCCGCGCTCGGCTTCGGCGTCCCGGTGAAATTGCTGGGTCGCGCGGTGTTCGACATCGACGGCCTGATCGATCCGGCGCCCCTCAACGCCTTCTGGCGGGAGCCGCGTGCGCCGGATCACGACCTGTTCACGCGCTTTCGAAGGGAATTGTCGCGGCGCACCCAGGTTCGCGGCAGCTACCACAACCCCAAGCACATGGATGGCACCGCCAGCCGCCTTGTGGGTCTGATCCGCTTAACGTAATGTTGAGCGCACAGGGGCTCTTATTGTGAATTTTGGTGAACTCGGCACTGGTGAACAAGTCTCTCACGGCGGAGTGTTCACCAACGATCTGCCGAAATTCATCGCCGCCGCGGACGCGCGGAGTCTGAGGGTCGGGATTCTCGGTCTGGGCTATGTGGGCCTTCCTCTGGCGGAGGCCTTTATCAAGGTCGGCTTCCCGGTTATTGGGTTCGACGTCAACGAGCAGAAGATCTACAGCCTGCGCGACGGCAAGTCCTACATCCGCCACATCAACGATGACCGCATCAAGGCGATGGACGACACCGACCGGTTTTCGGTCACCCACGACGCAGGCCTGCTGCGCAGCGCAGACGTGTTGCTGATCTGCGTTCCGACGCCGATCAACCTGCACCGCGAACCCAATCTGACCTATGTGGTCAAGACCAGCGAGATGATCGCCAAGATCCTCCGCCCCGGTCAGCTGGTTGTCCTGGAGTCGACAACCTACCCAGGGACGACCGAGGAGGTCATCAAGCCGATCCTCGAAAAGGCGTCGGGCTTGAAGGCGGGCGTCGATTTCGGCTTGGCGTATTCACCCGAACGCGAAGACCCGGGCAATCTGGACTATTCGACCAACACCATTCCCAAGGTGGTCGGTGCGGACACCGACGCGGAGCGCCAGGCCGCCATCGCGGTCTACAGCGCCTTCACCCAGACCGTGCCGGTCAGCGACCTGCGCACGGCCGAAGCGGTGAAGCTGATGGAGAATATCTTTCGCCTGATCAATATCAGCCTGGTGAACGAGCTCAAGGTCGTGTTCAGCGGCATGGGCATCGACATCTGGGAGGTGATCGAGGCCGCCAAGACCAAGCCCTTCGGCTTCATGGCCTTCTATCCCGGCCCCGGCATCGGCGGCCACTGCATCCCCATCGACCCCTTCTACCTGACCTGGAAGGCCCGCGCCTTCGGTCTTTCCACGCGGATGATCGACTTGGCCGGCGATATCAGCGACGCCCTGCCTCGCTCGGTGGTCGAGGCGACGGCCGAGGCGCTTGACCGCATGCTGGGCAAGACGCTGTCATCGTCTCGGGTGTTGGTGATGGGCGTGGCCTACAAGCGCAATGTCGATGACTTGCGGGAGAGCCCCGCCCTGCCGATCCTGGAAATCCTCTGCCGCCGCGGCGCCAAGGTCTCCTATTTTGATCCTCATGTCCCGACGGCGGAACACGCCCGCAGCGCGATCGAAGAGGTCAGAAACATGAGGTCGATCGTTTACAATGCGGAGGCGCTTTCGAAATTCGACTGCGCCATCATCATCACCGATCACCATGAGATCGATTACGGCCCCCTGCTCGATATCGTTCCGGTGATCGTCGATACCCGCAATGCGACCGCCAAGCACCAGCCTGACTACTTCCACAAGATCGTCAAAGCCTAGAACGCAACGGCTTCCCGCCGTAGCCTGCAACGCCTTCCATGCCCTTGATTGCAATCACAGGACGCGGTCGCGTTCTCACCGCATATCAAGGCTGGCGGCGCACTTATGGACGAGACGTTCGTGCAGAACCATGCGGGCGTATCGGCTTTCCGGTTCAGCTGCTTCAATTTCTGGCGTGGCCCATCCGGTGGACGGGTTTCGATCACGAGTTCATTCGGACTGATTGGCTTCATACGAGCGATTCCCTGCTTACCCTCTCCAACTAATGTTAGGTCTTTTTGTGATCTACGGTTCAATTCGCCGCAGTGTCCGCTGAAATGTGGGCTTTGGGCTAGGCCCGGTATCCATCCTTCAAGAGCAAGGTTACGCCTCCGCTTCTTAACCAATAATAATTGGTGTCAATGGGCGCCCAATATTGCGACCCTTTTGGGGTGAATCTTGGGTCTGGTGCGCATTTGTCGCACCCCAAGCAAGAGCGGGACCGATTAGCCGGAACTCGCGTCGGTCTTGCTTCGCCCGCCGGCGCACCCGCCGCTTGACCGGCTTGAGTTTGGAGACCTGCCCTTCGGCCTGGAGCCTGATCCGTTTGGATCGAACCGATCCAAACGGATCAGGCTCTATACTTTTGAAAAGGCTTATCCCCTTCCGTAAAGTTTTTACACATCTAGTGGTCCGACCTTTGCTCCGTTCGGGGCATGAAGCTCGATTCCAAGCCTGATCGTCCCATATCGCTACAGGCGTTCATGCGCCGATTCCCGGACGACGCCGCCTGCGCCGAGTATCTGGCGAAGCGGCGCTGGCCGGAGGGCTTCCGTTTCCCCGCCTGCCCGTCGCAAAAGGGCTGGAAGCTTGACGCCAAGCCCTGGACCTTCGAGTGCGCCGCCTGCGGCAAACAGACCTCGGTCACCGCCGGGACCATCATGCACCGCACCCATCTCCCGCTTAGGACGTGGTTCCTCGCCGCGCACCTCGTCGCCACCCACTCGAACGGGATTAGCGCCCTTCAACTCCAGACCCAGGTCGGAATCGGCTCCTACAAGACGGCGTGGTTCCTGCTCCACCGGCTCAGGAAGGCGATGATCTCCCCCGACCGCGCCGCCCTGGCCGGGGTGATCGAGATCGACGAGACCTCAATCCCATTCCGCACAAAGGATGAGCCGGTGATGGGCGGCCAGGGCCGCTCACCGATTGGCAAGCTGATCGTCGCTGGTGCCGTGGAAGTCTATGACGACGGGTCGCCCGGCCGCATCCGCCTACTCGCCATCCGCGACTTCACCCGCTCGACCCTACACGCCTTTGTCGAGAAGGCGACCGCGCCAGGATCGCTGATCTCCACCGATGGGAACCCCAGCTACAATGGGGTCGAGGGTCGCAAGCACTTCTCCCGTGTGATCGGCGACATGCCCGCTCACGTCTTCATGCCCTGGATTCACAGGGTTTTCTCGAACCTCAAGCGCTGGGGCCTAGGGGTCTATCATGGCTTTCGCAAGCTCTACCTGCAAGCCTACCTGGACGAGTTCTGCTTCCGTTGGAACCGGAGGAAGTGGCGCTCGGTCAGCTTCGACCGGCTGCTCGGGATCGGAGTGGTGATCGGGCCGATGCCATTGAAGGCGTTGGTAACCAGCGGGTAGGATGGCCTATGTACGGTGAGGCAACGCAGGAGTTCACCGTATGTTTGTGACGAAGATCAGCGCTTCGGACATTCGACCTCTCTGGCTACCCGATGTGGACCTCATTCTTCATTGCGGTGACGCGCCTGAGCAGGTCATCATGATGTCCATCGCCCAGGCGGAGGACATCATCAGAGACCTTCAAGGCGTCTTGGCAGAGATCAAGGCCAAGCCAAATGTCGAAATCGTCAACTTTACCGATCAAGCGTCTCGTAAATAATCACAGTTCCGTCTTGCAGCGTAAAACGCCGACTGGAGGGCGGCTCGCCGATCCAAGTGTGATGCCCGTCCGGGGCTCCTGACCGGGCAGGATGACGACCATTCGCTCGCGGATTCGTGGTGTGGTGGGCGCCGTGTGTTCACCCACGGCAAGGGCTATTGCGGTCATGGAGTATTTCCGGGTGATGAAGCGAGCTACCGGCTCGCCACGGTCAGCCTCAGCAAAACAACGCCGCTAATGCGACGCAACAGCATCTCACAGCGGGCTTAAACGTCAAGTTCCGTGACACTATATAAAGCGGGACCTTACGGAACGGGATAAGCCTTCTTTTGAATCTGGAGCACGATTCAACGATCAGAGGAATCCGTCTGATCGCATCGTGCTCCAGGCTCTAGCAGGCTGAGGAAAATCCCGGAGCATCGGGTGCTTATTTGCGTGTGATGATCGGTTGAGGGTGATTTAGCCCTGTTTTCAGCCGCCGATGGTCTCGATGCGGCCGGTGTTGAGGGTTTCCGGGCGTAGATCTCGGG
>CAIQJF010000058.1 GCA_903872075.1 uncultured Caulobacteraceae bacterium
GCCGGCGCCGCCCGCCCCGGCCGCCGCGCCTGCGCCCGCCGCCGCGCTTGGCGGCGCGCTGGTCGCCGGCGTCTGCGTGCTCAGCCAGGAGGCCCTGATCGGCCGCTCGCGCGTCGGACAGGCCGCGCAATCGCGCCTGCGCGAACTGGCCGGCGAGGTTCAGACCAGCCTGAACGCGGAGAAGGGGCGCATCGAAGCCCGCGGCAAGGCGCTCGAGGCCCAGCGTTCCACCATGACGCCGCTGGCGCTACAGGCGGCCGGCCGGGCCCTCAACCAGAGCGCCCAGGCGCTGCAGGCCAAGGCCACTGATCGCACCCAGCAGATCGACGCCACCAAGGCCAAGGCCTTCGGCACGATCCTGCAGCAGGCCCAGCCGTTCGTGGCGGCCGCCTACGCCGCCCACAGCTGCGGTATCATCCTGGCCCGCGAAGCCGTGCTCGGCGGCAATCTCGGCAACGATCTGACCCCCGAGGTCATCGCCGCCCTCGACGCCAAGGCGACCCCGGTTCCGTTCGATCTCGAGCCGCCGCGCCAGAAGTAGTCCCTACGGCACCCGGCGGCGCCACGTGTCTCAACTGACCTTCGACGCGGCGTCCGCCCGGGCGGTGGAGGCGATCTATCTGACGCCGGATGTGGTCGCCCAGCGGGCGCGGGTGATCGACCTGCTCGCGCCTTTTCCGGGCGAACGCATTCTCGATGTCGGTGTCGGTCCGGGCCTGCTGGCCCACGATCTGGCGTGTCTGGTGGGCACGACGGGGCGGGTGGTCGGTCTCGATCTCTCGCCGGCCATGGTCGAGGTCGCCGCGACCCGGCTCGCGGAGCTGCCTCAGGCCGAGGCCAGGCTTGGCGAGGCCACGGCGCTCGATCTGCCCGACGCCAGTTTCGACGCCACGGTCTCGACCCAGGTGCTGGAGTATGTCGCTGACGTTCCCCTGGCCCTGGCGGAACTTCACCGCGTGTTGCGGCCGGGCGGCCGCGTCCTGATCCTGGATACCGACTGGCGCAGCATCGTCTGGCATTCGGACGATCCGGCCCGGATGGACCGGGCCCTGGCCTGTTGGGACGGCCACCTGGCCGATCCGCACCTTCCGGCGCGTCTGGGTCCGATGCTGCGCGAGGCGGGTTTCGAGGCGCGGCGGACCGAGATCATCCCGATGTTCTCCCCGCGCTGGCAGCCGGTCAGCTATGCCGGCGGCATCATCCGCTCGATCCGAAGATTCGTGCGCAATCATGGTCCGGCGGCGGGACTCACCGCCGATGAGCAGGCCGCCTGGTGGGCCGAGCAGGAGACCCTGATCGCCGCCGACCGCTTTTTCTTCAGCGTCAACCGCTACGCGTTCCTGGCCAGCCGCGTCTGAACCGTCAGGCGCCGTAGCCGCCGTCGATATTCAGGCTCGCGCCGGTGATGTTGGCGGCCTCGGGGCCAGCGAGAAAGGCTACCAGGGCCGCCACCTCTTCGGCCTCGCCAAAACGGCCCAGCGCCGTGTGGCCGGCGGATTCGGCGGCCCAGGGGCCGCCGGCGGGGTTCATGTCGGTGTCCACAGGACCGGGCTGCACCGCATTGACGGTGATCCCCTGCGGCCCCAGGTCGCGGGCGGCGCCCCGGGTCAGGCCGGCGACGGCGGCCTTGGTGGCGGCGTAGATGGCGCCGCCCGCGAAGGGAATCCGATCGGCGTTGATGCTGCCGATGGTGATGATCCGTCCGCCGGAGTCCATCAGCCGGGCGGCCGCCTGTATTGCGGCGAAAACGCCGCGGACATTGACCGCGAAGGTGCGGTCATAGTCCTCCAGGCTGGCCGTTTCGATGGAGGCCGCCACGCCCATGCCGGCATTGTTCACGAGGATATCCAGCCGGCCGAACCGCGCGGCGGTCTGACCGACCGCCAACGACACCGCGGCCGCGTCGCCGGAATCGGCTTCGATGGCGAAAGCCTCACCGCCCGCGCCGACGATCGAGGCCACCACCTCCGCCGCCCTGTCCCCGGAGGCGTGATAGGTGATCGCCACCCGTGCGCCCTCACGCGCCAGCCGCCGGGCGATGGCCGCGCCGATGCCACGTGAGCCGCCCGTGACCAGGGCGACCTTGCCGTCCAGTGTCCCCGCCATGTGCGGCTCCTAGAAATTCTCCGCCCAGGGCCGCAGATCGAGTTCCAGGGTCCAGGCGCTACGGTGCTGCTGATGCAGCACCCAGTAGGTGTCAGCGATGGCGTCGATGTCGAGCATGCCGTCCGGTCCGCTCTTCTCCACCCACTGCGGCGCGAGGGTGATCAGCCGCTCGCCCATGATGCCGCCGTCGATCACCACATGGGCCACATGGATATTCTGGGGCCCGAATTCCCGCGCCAGGCTCTGGGCCAGCGCCCGCACCCCGGCCTTGGCCGCCGCGAAGGGCGAGAAATTAGCCTTGCCGCGCAGGCTGCCCGAGGCGCCGGTGAAGATCAGGGTGCCGCCGCCCTGCTCCAGGAACACCGGGATCGAGGCCTGGGCGGTCTGGAACCCGCCGAGGGTGTGTTCGCGCCAGTGGCCCTCGAAGCGTTCCTGGCTGACCTTCAGGAACGGCGCGGGATTGTTGCTGCCGGCGTTGTGAACCACCACCTCCAGCGGCCCGAGGGCCTGGGCCGCCGCCACGAAGCGGCGCGCGTCCTCGGCCACGGAACCGTCGCCCACCTCGATGGCCACCGTGGCGCCGGCCGCCTTCAGTTCGGCGCCCGTCGCCTGAAGCTTCTCGGCATTGCGGCCGGCGATCACCACCGGGTGGCCCTCGCGCGCGAACCGCCGCGCCAACGCCGCGCCCACGCCGCGCGAGGCGCCCACGCCCACCACCAGCACGGCGCCCGGCGCACCCATCTTGTCCGTCATGTCGGTCTTCCCCGTGTCTGCTGAGGGGGATGTGCGACCGCCGCGGGCCGGCGGCAATGGCGAGCGCCGCGCGCGACAGCCGATTTAATCGGCAAACCGTGTGAGAAAACCTGAGGATGCGGCCGGCGTCAGCCCAGCCAGCGCTCCAGGCGGGCGAGCCCATCGTCCAGGGCCTCATCGGTGGTGGCGAAACACCAGCGCAGCCAGCCCTCGCCCTCGTCGCCGAAGGCCGCGCCGGGGGCCAGGCCGAGTTTGGCCTCGGCGATAAGCCGCTTGGCCACGGCCAGGGAGTCGTCATGCCCCGCCAGACGGAAGAAGGCGTACATGCCGCCATCGGCGGTGGTGGTTTCCACGCCCGGCAGCCGCGAGAGGCCGGCCAGGACGCGGTCACGCTTGCCGAGCATTTCCAGCCGCAGGGCCTCCACCAGGGCCTCGCCGCCCTGCAGGGCCGCCACGCCGGCGACCTGCACGAAGTCCGGAGCGCAGGACGTGTTGTATTCCAGAAGCTTGCCCAGATCCTCGCGCAGGGCCCGCGGGGCGACGATCCAGCCCAGACGCCAGCCGGTCATGCGCCAGGCTTTGGAGAAGCTGTTGATGCTGACGACCCGGTCATCGTCGTTGGTGAGGGCCAGAAACGAAGGAGCCGTGGTCACACCCCGGTCGTCGGCGGCGCCGAAAGAAACCCGCTCATAGACATCGTCGGTGAGGATCCACACGCCGAGACGGCGGCAGTGATCGAGGATCGCCTCCCGATCCCCGGCCTCAAGGGTCCAGCCGCTGGGATTGTTGGGCGAATTGATCAGCAGCAGACGGGTGCCCGGCGTGATGGCCGCCAGAAGCCGGTCGAGATCCAGGGTCCAGCGCCCCCCCTTCGGCTCCAGCCCCACACGCACCACCTCGGCGCCCAGGATCTGCGGCATCTCGGTGAGGTTCGGCCAGACGGGGGTGACCGCCACCACCCGGTCGCCTGGATCGAGGATGGCCTGCATGGTCACCATCAGGGCCGAGACCCCGGCGCTGGTCACCGAGACGGCGTCGTCATCGAACGGCCGGCGGTGCAGGTCGGTCAGATAGGTGTTGAGGGCGGCGCGCAACTCAGCCGTGCCCTGGTTGTGGGTGTAGAAGGTCCGGCCCTCTGTCAGGGCCGCCATGGCCGCCTCGCGGATGAAGGGGGCCGTGGGCTGATCGCCCTCGCCGAACCAGAAACGCCGGATACCCTCGACCCCGAAGCCGGCATTGGCCACCTCCCGCACCTTGGAGGTCGCCATCGCCCGAATCCGCTCGCGCGCCGTGGCCCCGAGGGCGACGCTGGGAAACGAGGGTTCGGACATGACGCTTGAACTCCAGACAAACGGGGCCGTCTTGTGGTCTCTTGAACGCGGTTTGACCAGAGGAGCCCCACCCATGGCCGTCGTGACACTGCCCGAGGCCCACCGCCGCACGCCGGCCGGACGCACCCGTGCTCGCGGGGCCGGGGTTCCCCTGTCCGGAACGCCGGGCCCGTGGAACGCCATCACCGACGTGGCCGGCGTCGAGGTGGGCTACCGCACCCTGATCCGCGGCCACGGTCCGCTGGTGGTGGGCGAGGGGCCGGTGCGGACAGGCGTGACGGCGATCTTTCCGCACGGCCGGGCGCGGGCCAATGCGGGGGCCTACGCCGGTTTCTTCAACATGAGCGGCAATGGCGAGATGACCGGCATGGCCCTGGTGGACGAGCGAGGCCGGTTCGACGGCCCGATCACCATCACCAACACCCACTCCTGTGGCCTGACCCGCGACGTGACCGCCCGCTGGCTGTTCGAAAATCTCAAGCCCGGCGACAAGGCCGACCAGCCGTTCTGGATGCCGGTGGCGGCGGAGACCTATGACGGGTCACTGAATGATATCAACGGCCACCACGTCAAACCTGAGGACGTGGTCGCCGCGTTCGACGACGCACGCTCCGGGCCGATCGAGGAAGGCAGCGTCGGCGGCGGCACGGGCATGCGCTGTTTCGAGTTCAAGGGCGGCTCGGGCACATCCTCCCGCGTGGTGGACCATGCGGGCGAGCGCTTCACCGTCGGAGCTTTCGTGCAGTCGAACTTCGGCCGGCGGCGCCTGCTGCGGGTGGCCGGTGTCCCGGTGGGCGAGGAGATTCCGCTGGTGGATACAAGCCCGCCGCCGGACTACGGCTCGATCATCGGCATCGTCGCCACCGACGCGCCGCTGATGCCGCACCATCTGCGCCGCGTCGCCCGCCGGTCGGCCTATGGCATCTCGGCCTGCGGCGGCATCGCCGGCAATGAGTCGGGCGATCTGTTCCTGGCCTTCTCCACCGCTAATTCCGAGGCTGTGGAGACCCATGAGGGGATGATCACCGCCCGCTATCTGGGCGAGGGCGCCATGAGCGCGATTTATGAGGCCACCATCCAGGCGACGGAGGAGGCGATCCTCAACAGCATCTTCGCCAATGAGACCATGACCGGCCGTGACGGCTTTACCTCACGCGCCCTGCCGATCCCCGAAACCCAGTCTATCATGAGGAAATACAATCGCTTTATAGAGGTTTCTTAGGTTTTCACTGGCGACGCCGTGGCCGCCCAAAGCGCCCTCACCCGCTCCCGGATCTGAAGCGCCTCGGCGAAGCGGTCGGACAGTTCCCGCCCGTCCGGCCCAGTGATCGCGTAGGGCGGCGGGCCCAGTTCGCAGAGGAAAGTCGCCACCCCGTCTGCGGGCGCCCGGGCGCGCCAGGACCGGAAGCCCTCCTCCCACCAGGCCTCGAACCGCGCCACCCAGCCGGCGAACTGCGGAAAGCCGATCTGGATCTGCACCTGTTCGTTGGAGGCGATGCGGCCCTGGAAGGCCCAGGAGCGGTCGAGCACCCGGGTCATCATCGCCTCGTCGGTGGCGGTCAGCGGCAGGGCGAACTCCCGGTCCACGACGAAGTGGCTGAGATCAGCGTTGAGGCGAAGCTCCGGGATGAGATCCAGCAGGTCCAGGGTCGGGTAGAGATCGTTGAGCAGGCCGTGGCGGTGGGTCTCGAACAGGATGGGCAGGCCGGCCACATCGGCCAGATCCATCCAGCGGCGGATGACATCGGCCATGGCCGGCACGTCACGCGGCATCAGTTGGCCGATGACGCTCAAGGCCGGCGCGCCATGGTCACGCGCCACCGCCAACAACGTCTTCAGTTCCTCATCATCCTTCGGAAACCCATTGAAAAGGCATTTCAAATGGAACTTGTCCAGCAGCGGTCGCGCCGCCTCCGCCAGGGGAATGTCGGCCATGGCCAGGTCCAGGCAGACCCCGTCGAACCCGGCCTCGGCGATCTCGGCGATCATCGTCTCCAGCGGCCGCTCGGCTTCGCCGGGGATCCGGCGCTCCATGGCCCAGAGCGACTGATGGACCTCGAGGGTCTGAACCATCAGGCCGCGGCGCGGCGGCGCGCGTCCTCGCCGGCCAGCCAGGTCAGGATCTCCCGCTGGGCTTCCAGATAGCCGCGTTCGATCACCGGATGGTCGAGCCCGGCGACGATCTCGGCGTGCAGGGCTGGCAGGGCGTGAAAGGGCACGCCCGGGAACGCGTGATGGGCGGTGTGATAGCTCATGTTCCACATCAGCCAGCGCATCCAGGCGGGCCCGCGCAGGGTGCGCGTATTGGTAAAAATGTTGGATTCATGCGGCATGCCAACATGTTCTCCGGTGTTCTGAAGCTGGTGAAAGACCTTCAGCAGCAGCAGGGGGGCCGCCCACAACTCCACCGCCAGCCAAGTGCGCAGGGTCACGGAGACGGCGGCGATCGCCAGCCAGAGGGCCACATGAACGCGCGCCTCGGCGATGACGGTCCGCCGCTGATCGGCGGTGAGCCAGTAGTCGGCCTCCAGCCCCTGCCCCGCCGCGGTCCGCAGGATCATGCGGACGCGGCGATACCAGAAGTCGATCCCCACCAGATTGATCAGATAGCTGGCGGTGGTGAACGGATTCATGCCGATCAGCTCGGAGTCCTTCTCCGGATTCTGGGTCTCGCGATGGTGCGCGAAGTGCGCCCAGCGGTCGGTGAGGAAGGGATTGAGCGTCAGAAAGCCGAACACCGCGCCGAAGGCGTCGTTCAGCGGCTTGGTGCGGAACACCGTCCAGTGGCTCAGTTCATGCTGACCGGCGTAGAGGCAGTTGAGCAAAATCCCCTGGGCGACGAACAGCGGCAGCCAGAGCGCCAAGGCGCCGGGCGGCGTCAGGATGAGCCCGGTGGTCGTCACGGCCAGGGCGGCCAGAAAGCTGCCAGCCTGCAGCCAGCCCTTGGCGTCCGACTTGACGCTCAGCGCGCGCAGGCGTTCGCGCGGAACGGCCTTGAGCGCGCCCCGGGCGAGCCAGTCATCCACCCTGCCCCTCCAGGGTCAGCACCACCTTCACGCAGTCGCCGTGATGCTGGGCGGCGATGGCGCTGTTGATCTCGGCGAAGGGGTAGGTCTTCACCAGCTTTTCCAGCGGAAGGCGCCCGGCGCGCCAATGGGCGATCAGTTGCGGAATGAAATCATCAGGATCGCTGTCGCCCTCGATGATGCCGCGCACGGTCTGGCCGAAGGTGAGCACCGAACCGAGATCGCCGGGCATGGCCGTGCCGGCCGGCGGGATGCCGACGATGCCGAACACGCCCTTGGGCGCGAGACAGGCCATGGTTCCGGTGAGGATCTCGGGCCTGCCCGTGGTGTCGAAGGCGAAGTCGACGCCCAGTGGGGCGATGGCGCGGACCGCCGCGGCCAGGTCCTTGTCCGCCGTCGGGTCGATGGCGTGGGTGGCGCCCAGTTCCAGAGCGAGGGCCCTCCGGGCGGCATGAGGCTCGACCACGATGATCGGCGAACAGCCCTGGATCGCCGCGCCCATCACCGCCGAAAGGCCGACAGCGCCGCCGCCGGTAATCAGGATCGACGATCCGGCCTTGGCCGCCAGGGCCAGAATGACCCCGCCGGCGCCAGTCTGCACGCCGCAACCCAGCGGCGCGGCCAGTTCGAAGGGTATGTCATCGGGCAACTTCAGGACATTGCGTTCATAGGCCAGGGCGTAGGTGGCGAAAGAGGACTGGCCGAAAAAATTGGAGGAGACCGCCGTCTCGCCCTGATGGATCGCCTTGGAGCCGTCCGGGCGCATGCCCATGTAGTTCAGCATGGGCATGGAGTAGCAGTAGGCCGGATCGCCGCTCTGGCAACGTCCGCACTGGCCGCAGGAGCGGAAGGTGATCGCCACCCGGTCGCCCTTGGCCACCTTGGTCACTGCTGATCCCACCGCCTCGACCAGGCCCGCGCCCTCGTGGCCCAGAACCGCCGGCAGGGTGAAGGGCATGGCCCCTTCCCGCGCCACCAGGTCGGTATGGCAGACGCCGACCGCGGCGATCCGCACCAGAATCTCGTCCGGACGGGGATCGTCGAGGTCGACGCTCTGCATCGCGAAGTCCGCGCCCGCCGCCGTGGCCACCGCCGCCGTGATCTTCATGACCCTTGGATCTCCGTCAGGTGAAAGGTTCGACAGCCCTAACGCCCCTCACCCTCGCGTCAGTCCATCAGTTTCTGCGCCAGATAGACATAGTGCCGCGCCCAGCGCCGGGCGTTGAGTTCGGGATCGGCGTCGTTGGCATGCCCTCCGAAGGTGTTCTCATAATAGAGGTAGGGATCGCCGAGGGCCTTCAGCGCCGCGGCGAACTTGCGCGGATGGCCCGGATGCACCCGGTCGTCCTCGGTGTTGGTGGTGATGTAGGGCTCCGGATAGGCCACGCCCGGCTTCAGCCGCGTATAGGCGGAATAGGCGGCGATGAAGGCCCGGTCGGCCGGTACGTCGGGATCGCCGTACTCCCCGATCCAGGACGCCCCCGCCGAGAGCTTGTGATACCGCAGCATGTCGATGAGCGGGCTCTCGATCACCGCGGCATGGAACAGTTCCGGGTGCTGGGTGATCGAGACGCTGGTCAGGATCCCGCCGTTGGAGCGCCCGTAAATACCCAGGCGCCGCGCCGAGGTGACTTTCGTGGCGATCAGGTCGCGCGCGATGGCGGCGAAGTCGTCGAAGGCGCGCTGGCGATGCTCACGCAGGGCCGATTCATGCCAGGCCGGGCCGAACTCGCCGCCGCCCCGGATATTGGCCAGGACATAGGCCCCACCCCGCTCCAGCCACAGCTTGCCAAGTTCCGGCCGGTAGGTCGGGGTCTCGGAGAGCTGGAAGCCGCCATAGCCGAACATCACCGTCGGCGTGGAGCCGTCGCGTTTCATCGCCTTGGGCCGGACCAGGAAATAGGGCACGCGCGTCCCGTCGGCCGAGACGGCGAAATGCTGCTCGGTCACGTGGCCCTCGGCCGTGAAACGGGCCGGCAACCGCTTGACCAGGGTCGCGGTTCCCGCGGCGGCGTCCACCGCCCACAGGGCCGTGGGTTCGAGGAAGCTTTCGGAGGCGACGAAGGCCGCATCCGATCCCTCATCCGCCGCGCGCAGGGTCAGGGCGGAGCCCGCCGGCAGGTCGAGCCGCTTGTGCGACCAGCCCTTCTGCTCGGGCGTATAGACCTCGATCGCGCCGCTGACATTGTCGAGCAGGGAGACCAGCACCCGCCCCCGGGTCACGGCCACGGCGTCGATGGTCTGGCTTGGCGACGGATGGACAACGACCTCGGCCCCGCCGGTCGCGGCGTCATAGGCGATCAGATCGCCCGCCTTGATGTCCGGCCGCCCGCTTCCTGCCGCCCAGTCCTGCTTCACCTCGACAATCAGGCGGTTCGCCAGCCAGCCATGGACCTGACTCTTGCGCGGCAGATCGAGGGGGTGAACGCTCCGGTCGTGGCCCACGTCGAACCAGGCCGTCTCGAAGAAGCTGACGTTGCGCCCGATCAGCACCCGGGCGATGTAGCCTTCGGGGCCGCGCAGGACCCGGCTGAACACCCGCACGTCGCCCGTCTCGCCCTTGAACACCACCGGAGCGGCGTCCAGGGCCACGCCCCGTCGCACGAGCTTCACGACGGTCGGATAACCCGACACGCTAAGCGTCCCCGGCCCCCAGTCGCGGGCCACCAAAAGGGTGTCCCGATCGACCCACTCGACGTCCTGTTTGCCGTTCTCGAACCGGAATCCGTCCTTCACGAAGGTCTTCAGCTGGGTGTCAAACTCGCGAATCTCCACCGCGTCGCCGCCGCCGTTCGACAGCCGCACCAGGCAGAGCCGATCATGCGGCGCCAGGCAGCTTGCGCCCTTGAAGATCCAGTTCTTCCCCTCGGCCCTGGACAGGGCGTCCAGGTCCAGCAGGGTTTCCCACACGGGCTGGCCGGCCTTGAACGCCTCCGGTGTGGTCGCCCGCCACACGCCCTTCACATGGATCTGGTCCTGCCAGAGGTTCTCGATCCGCTCGCCCAGGAAATCCGGCCAGGGGATGCGATCCTCGGCCGTCAACAGGGCCAGAGCTTCCTTTCGGTAGGTCTCGTAGCGAGGGTCGGCCTCGAGACGCCCGGCCGTCCGGGCGTTTTCCGCCGCCACCCAGTCCATGGATC
Source organism: uncultured Caulobacteraceae bacterium (assembly GCA_903872075.1). Classification (GTDB taxonomy): domain Bacteria; phylum Pseudomonadota; class Alphaproteobacteria; order Caulobacterales; family Caulobacteraceae; genus Acaudatibacter; species Acaudatibacter aquilonius. The sequence goes on from CAIQJF010000058.1 coordinate 10,357, forward strand.
GCGGAGCGTGAATATCTTCCAGCCAGGCAAAGGGATCGGGAACGCCGGGCGCGGCGGAGGGCAAGGCGGTCATGGGCGGTCCTGGCGGCTGGGCGTGGCCGGCGCCGGCGAGGGCCAGCGCCGCGAGCACGGCGGCCAGACGGCTGAATCGCGGGAACATGGTCGACTCCGGATGCGGCGGGCGCGGGGATTCGACCCCTACCACATTCAGGCGGGCGGCGGCTCGAAGGGCGTCACCGCCCAGTCCGTTCCAGCTTCGGGCTGACTGGCGACGGCCGCGCGGGAGCGGGCCAGCATGAGTTCAGAAGGGTGATCATCGGGGTTGAGCGCCAGCGCCTCGGAAAACGCCGCCACCGCCCCGCGCCAGTCGCCGCGATCCTGGCAGGCGAGACCCCGCTCATAGGCCGCCAGAACCTCCCGCAGGCGCGGGAAGCTCTCCTCATCGTGATAGGTCAGCAGCTGATAGAGGCGCTCCGGCCGGTGGCGCCCACGGATCGTCACCGTGTCGAGGAACCGCAGGCGTTCCGTGTCACGACAGGCCGCGGCGGTGGTCTCGCACAGGATCACGCCGACCTTGTAGGTCTTGCTCAGGTCCTGGATGCGCGACGCCAGATTCACCGAATCCCCGATCACCGTGTAGTCCATGCGCTTGGGCGAGCCGATGGTGCCGGCGATCAGTTCGCCGGTGGCCACGCCCACACCCAGCCGCAGCGGCGCCTCGCCCCGCGCCACCCGCCGCACGTTCAGGGCCCGCACCATGGTCATCATGGTGTTGGCGCTTTCCACGGCGTTCTGCGGATCGCGTCCGCTGCTGATCGGGGCGCCGAACACCGCCATGACCGCATCGCCGATGAACTTGTCGACGACGCCGTCGCTGGCCGACACCGCCTCCACCAGATCGCCGAACACCTCATTGAGCATGTCCACGGTCTGACGGGCGGCCAGGTTCTCGGCCATGGAGGTGAAGCCGCGGATATCGGCGAAAAGCACGCTGGCGACGCAGGCGGAGCCGAACATCAGCTCGTCCTGTTGCTCCAGGACCTGGTCCACGACCTTCTGGGTCATGAAGCGGCGCATGGCGCCCTTGAGGCGTTTCTCCTGACTGATGTCTTCGAATAGGATCAGCAGCCCGGCCGAAACGCCCTCATTGATCAACGGCACGATCGAAACATTGACCGAAATCGTCCGGCCCTCGCCGGTCTGCACCTCGGCGTCGAGCATGACGCGGGGATCGCCGGCCGCGCGCACGGCGTCGAACTCGGGCAGCAGCCAGGCATTGGGACCGACAAGCACCACCCGGGCGTCCAGGCCACGAAGCGCCGGCCCATCGACCTCCAGAATGGCGGCCGCGGCCGGGTTGATCGTCTCCACCAGGCCGTCGTCATTGAGGGTGATCACCCCCCCGGACATGGAGGCGAGGATGCTGTCGTTGTAGTTGCGCGCCGCCACCACTTCGGAGAACAGGGTGGCGTTGTGCAGCGCCACGGCGGCGTGCGCGGCGAAGGCGCGCATCCGCGCGATGTCCTCGTCGCCGAAGGCCTTGCCGTTGCGCGGGTTGAGTGCCTGCATCACCCCGAGCCTCCGGCCGTCCCGGGTAACGATCGGCAGGGTGAGCATCGCCCGGGTGCGGTAGCCGGTGGCTTCATCCACCGCCCGGTTGAAGCGCGGGTCGTCATAGGCGTCGTTGACGACGCTCGCCTCACCCGCCTGGAAACTGGCGCCGGCGATCCCGGCGTCGGCGGGCACCAGGATCTCCCTGGTTTCCATACCCTCGGCGACCACCGAGCGCAGTTGTTGGGTCTTTGGGTCGTGCAGGAAGAGCGTGCCGCGGTCGGCGTTCAGGAACCGGCTCGTCGCTTCCACGACCTTGCGCAGCAGGGCGTCGAGACGGATTTCGGAGGTGATCGAGGAGCTCACGTCCATCAGTTGCCGCAAGTCGGACGCCATGGTCTCGGTTTCGCTCATCGACAGCGACCAGCGTTCGGCCAGGATGATGATGTGGGAGACCGCGAACAGCAGCAGCCCCATGGGGGCGAACTCGTAGAAGGGCACCTGGTCGCGCGGCAGGATGTCGTACTCCACCACGATCGCCTCCAGCACCGAGGCGGAGAAGACCACCATGCCCAGGAGGAACACCGCGGCGCCGTCACGCTGGCGGAGCGCCGCCACCAGCACGATCCCGACGATGTAGAGCAGTTCCAGGCCCGCCAGGAAGAACGGATAGCGATCCAGTTCAGAGGCCAGGAAGGTGTCGCCGCCGGCGATCACGAGGGCGATCACCGGGAGGGAAAGACCCAGCAGGCCCTGGATGGTCCAGACGACCCGCCGCGACGCCTCCCGGGGGAAGAGCGTGGCGGCGTAGGCCAGCAGGAACATGAAGGAGGCGATGGCGGTGAGATATTCCACCGCCATGTGAGCCGGGAAGGACAGCCCGGGATAAAGCAGGGTCAGCAGATCGTCCTGACCGATCACCATGGCGGTCGGCACAAGGCACAGGCAGGACAACCCAAAATACAGCGAGGGAAAGTCGCGCGATCGGAAGGCGAAGACCACCGCGCCGTAGAAGAACAGGATGATCAGGGTCACGATGAAGAACAGCTGCTGCGCCAGGCCGGCAGCCAGCTTGATCTCCATTGGGGGCGCCGGGCCGAGCACCGGGGCGCCGTCGAGTCCGTCGGTGTAGTGATGGAAGGCGGCGACATCGATCGCCAGTTTCAGGTCGCGCCCATCGGCCTCCAGGCCGATCCGATGGGCCCGCCAGTGATAGCGCGTCGTCTTGGCCGTGGTTCCGACCTGGCCCATCTCGCTCACCAACCGGTCGTTGAGCCAGACCCGGCTCGCATGGTCGATGGTCGGCACAAAGAGCGTGTAGTGACCCGCCGGAAGTCCGCGGATCGTCAGCTCATAGGTCGCAAGGCCCGACCGCGGCAGGCGGACGCCCGGGCGTCCATCGACCGGATGATCAACCCAGACGCCTGGGACGCGAAGGGTCGCGACGTCGCCTGGCCTCGGTTCGTTCGCCTGCCCTGGCGACCGCCACACAAGACGCCAGTCCCCGGCCAGCGAGACCGGCTGGCCCCAGCCGGACCAACCGGCGTAGGACACCACCCCCTGACGCGGCGAGGGCGCGTCGCGGGCGATGTTGTCGACGTAGAGTGGAGCGCTGAACAGGCACAGCAAGGCGAGCAGGCCGAGGGCGAACAGAAAGCGCCTCAAAGCCGGGACCTGCGCCCGCGAGACATCGGAGGCCGGATCTTGCGTCGCCGCGCTCACGGAATTGTAAGCCCCGGCTGCTGGACCTGGGTTCCATCGCGTCTCAATGTCGGTTGACTGCCCCCGGTCACTCCACCCGCCTCAGTTCGCGCCTCATCCTAGCCAAAGGAGGGAGGGAGTCACACCCGGTGATGACAATCAGGAGTCCGTCCGCGGCGCAGCGGCCCAGGCACGATGTCCGGCGCAAGGGCCCGAGGCGGAGAGACGCAGAAGTCCGCGCGAATCAGGACCGTTCAGCCGAGACCGCGCCGCGGCGCGTCTCAGAGGCGCCGCGAAATCGCGAAATAAAGTCCGAAGGCCAAAACGCTGGGACCACCGTAGGCCCCGGCCACAAGCCAGGGAGAGGGCTGGGCCAAAGTCGTGCAGATGGCCGAGCCGGCCGCCACCACGCCGAAGATCGCCAGAGCGAAAGCGACCATGGTGGTCACTTCCACCGGCACCCGCTTCAACAACGACCCGTTCGTCCGCTTCATCGACGCCACCAAGGCATCCTCCTTCGCGCAGCGCGACCTAAGCCGCCCTGTACGCCACCCTTGGCGCCAATCTGGTCCACAACTCGTTCGAAAGCAACCGATCCTTTGTCAGGCTTTTCCACCCGGAAGCAGCAGGCAAAGCGCCGCGGCGCCCATCAGGCCCGTGGCGATCCACCCCAACACCAGCAGCGACCGGGTCGCGGTATAGGGGCCCATGACGCTCTTGCGCGCCGCGAGAAGCAGAATGACCGCCATCAACGGCACCGCCACCACGCCATTGATGACCGCGCTCCAGAACAGCGCCTTCATCGGGCTGATCGGGGAATACTGAATGATCAGGCCCGCAAGCACGCTGAGCGCGATCACGGCGTAAAACCCTTTGGCCTCGCGCGGTTTCTTCTCCAGCCCGGAGGGCCAGTTCATGGCCTCGGCGAGGGCATAGGCGCCGGAACCGGCCAGCACCGGCACGCCGATCAGCCCCACGCCCAGGATGCCCAGGGTGAAGAGCAGAAAGGCGAAATGGCCGGCCAGCGGTTTGAGGGCGGCCGCGGCCTGCGCCGCCGTCGTGATGTCGGTGATTCCCGAGACATGCAGCGTCACCGCGGTGGCAAGGATGATGAAGAAGGCCGTGATGTTCGAATAGAACATGCCGCTCCAGGTATCCCATTTGATCCGCTGCAATTCGTCCCTGGCCGCATCGGGGTTCCGGATCAGCGCGGATCCGGCCGGCCGCCGTCCCATGTCCTCGACCTCTTCCGAGGCCTGCCAGAAAAACAGATAGGGGCTGATGGTGGTGCCGAAGACGCCCACCACCACCGCCGCCGATGTCGCATCGAGTTTGAACCGCGGCAGCAGGGTGCGGACGGCGACCTCGCTCCAGGGCACCTTCACCGTGAACAGCACGGCCGCATAGGCCAGGAGCGAGAGGCAGAGCCACTTCAGCATTGAAACGTAGCGGTGATAGGGCACGAAGATCTGCAGCCCCAGCGACAGACCGACGAAGATCACGGTCATCAGATGGCGGTTCACGCCGGTGACCAGTTCCCCCACTTCGCCCATGGCCGCCACGTCGGCGGCGATGTTTAGCACATTGGCGAGCAGCAGCAGGACGACGACGCCCTGAAGCACCGCCGGGTGAAAGTGCGCCTTGATGTTGGCCGCCAGGCCGCGACCGGTGACGCGCCCGATCCGCGCGCACACCGACTGGATCGCCGCCATCAGCGGATAGGCGAGCGGCATGGTCCACAACATGTTCAGACCGAACTGGGCGCCGGCCTGGGAATAGGTGGCGATGCCGCTGGGATCATCATCGGCAACGCCGGTGATCAGGCCCGGACCAAGATGGATGAACGGGTGCCGCCGAAACCAGGCGAACAACCCTCGCCGCGGGGGCCCGCCTCCGCCTTCCGGTGCGGCGTCGTCAGGAAGCGTCATTCGAACCCATGAACTCAGAACGCGCCAGAACGCGGAAGGTCGCGTCGCCCCTGCTCTAGGGCATCAATGAAGGTTCAGGCAGTGCAAAGGCGCAAGAGGCCGCGATCACGACGACGATCAGGTCCTCCAGGTCTCCAGGGCCGGACCAAGCGCGGCCTTCATCGGCCCGAGCCAGGGTTCGTAGGATCGCCAGTGATCGAGCCCGTCGCGGAAGATCGGGCGGCGCACCTGTTCCGAGCTGACGGTCCGCACCGCTCTCGCGGTTTCGTGGAACCTGAGGCAGGCGTCCTCGAACGGTAGGTCGCAGGCCGCCAGCAGCCGGCGAACCTCACCCTCCGTGTCCTCGACCAGGTCCTCGTAGATCACGCGGTGAATCCGCCCCGGCAGAACGGCGTCAAAGTGAGCCATGAGCTCCACATAGTCGCGGTAGTAGCCGCCGATGTCCGACAGATTGTAGGAAAAGGCCTGCCCGTGGGCGAAGTGCTGCTTAAAGGCCGAGAAGCCCGCGCCCAGGGGATGGCGGCGGGCGTCGATGATCCTGGCCTTGGGCAGGATCAGATGAATCAGCCCGATGTGGTGGAAATTGTTGGGCATCTTGTCGATGAAAAAAGCCCGCCCCAACTTCCGGTGAACACGGGTGTCGTCGAGATATGTTTCGCCGCGCTCACGCCGGGCGGTCTCGTCCAGCCCGATCAGGCCATCCGGATAGCCCGTGATTCGCGCCAGGCGGCGAGCCATGAAGCCGATGTCGGACAGCTCCATGGTCCCCTCCACCGCCGAGTGGGTCGCCAGGATCTGTTCGATCAGGGTTGAGCCTGATCGCGGCAGGCCGACGATGAAGATCGGGGCCGGATCGGGACAGCCGCCGCCCGCCCGGCTCTCGAAGAAGGCCGCGGTGAGCAGCGCCTTCGACCGCTGCATGATCTGGTGGGCCGCCCCCGCGTCATAGGGAACGGCGCGACGGCGCAGCGCGGCGCCGGCCGCATATCGGTGGAAGGCGCCGGCGTGCTCGCCCCGATCCTCGAGCGCCTTGCCGAGCGCATAGTTCAGATGAAGCCGATCGTCCTCCAGGAGGTCGGGCCGGCCCAGCTGGGCCGCCATGGTCCGCTCCTCGGTCTCGGTGATCGGCGCAACCTTGAGATTGGCCAGACTCCAGTAGGCCTCACCCAGGTCGGGCGCGAGGGCGATGGCGCGCCGGAACGCGTCGACCGCGTCCGTCCGTCGTCCGACGGTGCGAAGCGCCTGACCCAGGTTGAGCCAGAGGCGCGCCTGACGCGGAAACTCCCGCAGCAGCGCTTCATAGAGCCCGATCGCCTGGTCATAGTCGCCCACCAAACTCAGGCACGCGGCCAGGAGATTGCGGTACGGCGCGGCGTCGGGGGCATCGGCCAGCAACGAGCGCACATGGACCAAGGCCTCAGCCGCACGCTGTTGATTGAACAACAGCCGGGCGAGATTGAACCGCGCGCCGCTGAATGTCGGATCGGCCGTCAACGCCTGGTCCAGCAGAGGTTCGGCGTCAGGCTCGCGTCCGGTCCGAGCCAGGGTCTCGGCCAACATATTGAGCGCGATTGTGTCACGCGGCATCGTTCGCAGCCGCGACATCAAGAGCCGCTCGGCATCGTCCAGACGACCGGCGTGAATGGCTGCCGCGGCCGGTTTCAGCGCCGGCTCGACCACCGCGGCGCGCGCGTGTTCGGCGAAGGCCGCCTCCGCGCCGGGCCCGTCTCCGGCCCGGAAGAGCTCATCACCCAGGGCGCGCCAGGCCTCGGCCAGATCGCGATTGAGCGCTACCGCCTCGCGCAGAGCCGTCAAGGCGCCGGCCTGATCGCCCAGGGCCGCACGGACCACGCCCAGTTCGTACCGGGTCTGCGCCGCGCGTGGGAAAGCCTGCGCCAGCGAGTCAAGGATTGTCAGAGCGCCCTTCGCATCGCCCTGACGGCGGCGCGCAGACGCCAGGATCAGCTGGGCTCGCGGGTCGGCCGGGGCGAGGCGCAGCACCTCGCGGGCCTCCCGCTCGGCGGCCGCGGCGTCGCGCCCCAACAACGCGGCCGCCCGGTCGACAGCGGCATTCCGCGAGGCGGGCGTCAAGGCCAAGGGGTCAGGCTCCGCCGATCGGCTTGCCCATCAGAATCAGCGGCACCACCACGCCGTTCACCGGCGCGGCGGCGGTGCGCTCGATCTCCTGATAGCCGCAAGAGCGATAGAGTGGCTCACCCGACAAGGTCGCCATGAGCTGGACCCGTTTGTAGCCCTCAGCCGCGGCCGCGGCCTCGCAGAGCGACAGGATCAGTCGGCCGACCCCACGTCGGGCGAAGCCCGGGTGAGTGTACATGGCCCGCACCCGCGCGGCGTCGGTGGCCGGATCCAGCAAGGCCGCATCCCGCAGCGCGGTGCTGTGGTCGCCGCCATAGAGGGTCGCCCGTCGGCTCCAGCCGCCGCAGCCGGCCAGAACGTCATCCTCTTCCACGAGGAAATAGGTGCGATCGGCGACGAGCTGGGTGTCGAGACCCATGACCTCGCGGCTGGCGGCGATCTGCGCCTCATCGAGGAACCCTTGCTGCAAGGTGTCGATGGCGAGCGCCATGAGCGCCTTCAGCGCCGGCAGGTCGGCTTCGACGGCAAGGCGATGGGTCAACATGAATCAGGGCTCCGTAGGCTCCGGCCTATGGCACAGGGCCCCGAAAACGCGAAGGGCGGGCGACGCCGAAACGCCGCCCGCCCCCAACTAGGCTGACGCAGTCAGATCGATCAGAAGTTGACCGTGACCTTGGCGTAGTAATAGCCGCCGTTGATGCCGAACGGCGAGAACTGGATCGGCTCGTTGTAGACGTTGTTGCCGTCCACCATGCCGACGCCCGGGATGAAGGGCACAACCGGCGGACGGTGATCGAACAGGTTGTTCGCGCCCAGGTCGACCTTCAGATCCTTCGTCACCTGATAGGCGATATCCAGGTCGGTGATGCTCGTGACTGGCATATGCAGCCTGTAATAGGTGCCGCCGTTCGGGCTGGCCTGTTCCGTGGCCGGGCCGAAGACGGTGTCGCGCAGGTTCACGCTCCACTTGCCAAGGGTCCAGAGCGCGCCAAGCACGACCTTTTCCTTCGGCGTGGCCGTGGTCACAACGCTGATCGCCGAGGCGTTGAACAGCGGCTGCGGAACCAGGTGACCGTTGCCGTCGAAGCTGTTCGCCGCGCCGGGAGGGGTCGGTCCAATCTTGCTGATCGACGTCTCGTTGTAGTTGGCGGCCAGGCTCCAATCCACGTGGCCCATGTCGCCGAAGTCGGACGAATAGTTGACCGTGGCTTCCACACCCTTGGTGCTGGTGTTCATGCCGTTGGTGAAGACGCTGACGCCGACATAGGTGACACCCGGATCGAGGATGTTGCCGTGGGCGGCGATGGCGGCCAGGACGCTGGGCGAGTTGCTGGCGCCGCCGAGACCGAAGATGGTGCCGGTGGCGACGATGCGATCGCGGATGTCGATCTCATAGGCGTCGACCGCGATGCTCAGACGGGGAGCCGGGTGAGCGACGAAGCCGATGCTGTAGCTGTTGGACTGCTCGGGCTTCAGGTTCGGGAAGCCAAGCAGCTTGGCCGCCGCGGAGTCGGCCGGAAGCTGAACCACCGCGAAGGACGGCGAGACGTTCGTGGCCGAGTAGAACTCTTCCGGCAGGGTCGGCGCGCGGAAGCCCGTGCTGACCGTACCGCGAATGGCGATCTGCGGGTTGAAGTCGTAGCGGACCGTGACCTTGCCGATCTGGGTGTTGCCGAAGTCGCTGTAGTGCTCGAGGCGGCCGGCGAGGTCGACCTTCAGCCCTGCGACCGGGCTGGCGGCCAGATCGATGTAGCCGGCGTAGCTGGTGCGCGAGTGACCCGAGGCGTCGGACGCCTGGAAACCGGGATAGGACTGGCCGCCTTCCTTATAGGTGGAGGCCGCGTCGCCCTTGACGATTTCGAAGGTGTCGCGGCCGGTTTCGCCGCCGAGGGCGACGGTCAGTGGCGAAGCGAAGCCCGCGAACGCGAAATCCTTGCTGATGTCGAGGGTGTTCGTCCACTGCTTGGCCTTGAAGGTGCCGTCGTAGAACTGCGTCGGGGTCGCGCCAGTGTCGGCGTAGAGCGAGGCGTTCGCCGAATTGATGGTCGAGATGCGCTGTTCGTTGCTGCCGTAGGTGGTGGACAGATCCCAGTTCCAGCCCGCGGTCGTGCCCTTGAGACCGCCGGTGACGGCGTAGTCGCTTTCCTTGCTCGCTTCCCGCGGTTCGAAACCGTTCGGGAAGGGATAGGTGGTCACGCCGTTGACGGTCTGGCTGACCTTGCTCGGCTTGCGGTAGTTCTCGTAGCCCGAGGCGTTGCGGTGGCCGTAGCTGCCGAAGCTGTACAGCTCGATGTTGCCGCCGAGGTCGTAGCCGAAGTTATAGAAGGCGTCGTAGGCGTTGTACTGCGGGTCGCCGTAGATGTGGTTCACATACGGATAGTCCTTGGCCTTCGGCAGGCCGGTGAGATTCACGCCCGTGAGGCTGCTCTTCAGCGAGCAATCCGGGTTGGAGAAGCGCACGTCGCAGCCGGCGCGCTGGCTGAAGTCGTGATAGCGCTCTTCCAGGGTGACGTTCAGGAAGCCCTTGCCGCCGCCGAGCGAGAAGCCCTTGTTGATGGACCAGGCGCCGGTGTCGCCGTCGCCGGCGTAGTACTGGCCGGCGGTCAGGGTCAGCGAACCGCCGTGATCGGCCTTCTTCAGAATGATGTTGATAACCCCGGCAATGGCGTCGGAGCCGTACTGGGCGGCGGCGCCGTCTTCGAGCACTTCGATGTGGTCGATGGCGTTGACCGGGATGTGGCTTAGGTCGGCGGTCGCCGCGCCCTGGAAGGCGCTCTGGTCGACGTGCAGGTTCGCGGTGGCGTGGCGGCGCTTGCCGTCAACCAGAACCAGGGTGTCGTTGGGGCTGAGGCCGCGCAGCTGGGCCGAGAGGGTCAGGGCCGCGGTATCCGCGCCATAGCCTTCCGCATTGAAGGACGGCAGGTTCTGCGACAGCGTTTGGATCAGGTCAGGCTGGCCGACGCGCTTCAGCGCCTCGCCACCGACGACGACGATCGGCGCGGCGCTGTCCACGGCCTGAACGCCCTTCTGGCGCGTACCGGTGACGATGACTTCCGACACGGTGGCGTCGGAGGCGGCGGCGGCAGCGGCTTGGGCGGCGCCCGCGGCGGCGATGAGCGCGAGCAAGCTCGTGCCTGCCAGAAGACGGTTCATTTTTGCGACCCCGAGTTTTGTTATGGGTTGGATGGCCGAGTCGGCCGGTTTCCCCAGATAGTCGTCTCGGAGCCCGCGTGGAAGCCGGTCAGGTTAAACGATCGCGCCGTGTTACTTTACTGTCACAGGTGTAGGGCGCACTGCCTGGGCCTCGATTTCCACCAGGGAACCGGCCGAAGCGAGGGCTGGAACCTGGACGGTGGTGCGAGCCGGCTTGTTCGGCTGGGCCGCGGTTCCGAAGAACTGGGTGTAGCCCGCCATCATGCCGGCGAAGTCCATTTTGCCGCCCAGCGCCGGGTCTCCGACGAGAAAGACCCGCATCATCACGATGTCGTCGAGACCAAAGCCCTGCGCCTTGAGATTGGCGCCGAGCTTGGTCAGGGCGTCGATGGTCTGGGTCTTGGTGTCGCCGGGAGGCGCCCCTGGGATGCCGCTGGCGTAGGCGATATCGGCCCCGCCGATCCCCTTCACCACCACCACGCTGGAGATCGGGAACGCGCCTGCACTGGCGCGTACGATCTCGGGAGCGGCCTGGGCGGCGCCGGCGGAAAGCGCCAGGGCGGCGGAGACGGCGGCGATGCGGGAGAAGGTCATGGGAGGCTCCGGAACAACAAGGTCTGTCGGGAGCGCGATTGATCAGCCCACGCGCCGCCCTGTCAATCGGCGGCGCGAACCGGAACGAACAAAGGGCGGGCCTCGCGACCCGCCCCTTCACGACGTGCGACCTGCGATACTAGAAGCTGTAGGTCACCCGGCCGTAGTAGTAGCCGCCGTTGATGCCGAAGGGCGAGAAGCCCACCGGCGCGTCGAAGACGTTGCTGCCGTCGAGCATGCCGGTCTTGCCGGCGTTCAGCAGGCGGCGCGGCGGCTTGTGATCGAAGAGATTGTTGGCGCCGGCCGACACCTTCACTCCGCCGACGAGCTCATAGGTGAACTCGAGGTCGGTGATGGCCGTGACTGAAATCTTCTCTTCATAATAGGCGCCGCCGTTGGGGCTGACGAACTCGGAGGCCGGCCCGTAGATCGTCTCCCGGAGGTTCGCGCTGAACTTACCCAGGCTATAGAAGGCGCCCAGGCTGATCTTTTCCTTCGGCGTGCTGTTCTCGGTGTAGCTGCGAGCCGTCTTGTCGAACAGCTGCTGGCCGGCGATCTGCACCGGATTGCCCACGGTGGCGGTGATCTTGGTGTCGGTGTAGTTGGCCGCCACCGTCCAGTCCACGTGACCGTAATCGCCGAAGTCGGAGCTGTAGCTCGCCGTGGCCTCGATGCCCTGGGTGCGGGTGTTCTGGCCGTTGGTGAACAGGCTCACACCGGCATAGGTCACGGTGGGATCGATGATGTTGCCGTGGGCCGCGATGGCGGCGAGCACGGCCGGCGAGTTCACGGCGCCGCCGAAACCGAACAAGGTGCCGGTGGCGACAATCTTGTTGCGGATGTCGATCTCGTAGAAGTCGACCGTCGCGCTGAATCGCGGGAAGGGGTGGACGACGAAACCGACGCTGTAGTTGTCGGACTTCTCGGGCTTCAGCGTCCCGAGGCCGAGCAGAGCCGCCGCCGGGGAGTTGGCGGGAAGCTGCACCACCGCCGCGGTCGGGGAGACGTTGGTCGCGGAGTAGAACTCCTCGGCCAGGGTCGGGGCGCGGAAGCCGGTGGCGAAGGTGCCGCGCAGCGCGATCATCGGGTTGAAGTCGTAGCGGACCGTGATCTTGCCCACCTCGGTTTCACCGAAGTCGCTGTAGCTCTCCACACGTCCGGCCAGGTCGACCTTCAGGCCGGCGACCGGATTGACCGCCAGATCGACGTAGCCGGCGTAGTTGGTGCGCGAGTGGGACCCGGCGTCGGAAGGCTGGAAGCCCGGATAGGACTGGCCGCCTTCCTTATAGATCGAGGCCGGATCGCCCTGGCTGATGCCGTAGGTGTCCTTGCGGGCTTCGGCGCCGAGGGCGACGGTCAGGGGCGAGGCGAGGCCGACCGCGAATTCCTTGCTCAGATCGAGGGTGTTGGTCCACTGCGTGGCCGTGAAGGCGCCGTCATAGAAATTGGTCGGCGTGGTGTGGGTGTCGATGAACAGCGCCCGATTGGCCGAGTTCAGCGTGCTGATATCGTCCTTGTCTCGGCCGTAGGTGGTGGACAGATCCCAGTCCCATCCCGCGATCACACCCTTGAAGCCGCCGGTGATCGCATAGTCGTTCTCGATCAGGCCTTCGCGCGGGTTGAAACCGTGGGGCCGGAAAATGAGTTCACCAGGGGTTGTGAAGCTGCCCGCCACGCCGAGCACCGGCGAGGCGATGACCTTGCTGGGCACGCGATAGTTCTCGTAGGCTGAGGCCTTGCGATGGCTGAAGCTGCCGAAGGTGTAGAACTGCACCACGCCGAAGTCGTAACCGGCGTTGTAGAAGACGTTATACAGGTTGGACTGTGCGTCGCCGACGATGTTGTTCACGTTCGGGAAGTTCGGAACCGTGGCGAAGCTGGCCGGAACACCAGCCTTCAGGGTGCCGTCGTAATTGGCCACCCGGCGGTCCGCGCCGCCCTGGCGGCTGAAGCCGTGATAGCGATTCTCCAGGGTCAGATCGAAGAAGCCCTTGGATCCGACCGGCAGGCCGAGGTTGATCGAGACCGCCCCGGTGTCGCCGTCGCCCTCGAAATATTGTCCGCCGGTGGCGGAGATCGTGCCGCCGTGATTGTTGTGCTTGAGGATGAAGTTGACCACGCCGGCGATGGCGTCGGTGCCGTACTGGGCGGCGGCGCCATCTTCCAGGACTTCCACGTGATCAATGGCGGCGGCGGGGATCAGGCCGATGTCGGCGCTGGCGGCGCCCTGATAGGCCGAGCCCAGCACGTGCAGGTTGCCCGTGCCGTGCCGGCGCTTGCCATTCACCAGGACCAGGGTGTTGTTGGGGTTGAGGCCCCGCAGGGCGGCGGTGAGGGTCAGGTTGGCGGTGTCGCCGCCGAGGGCCTCGGCGTTGAACGACGGCAGGTTCTGGGCCAGCGTCTGGATCAGGTCGGGCTGGCCGACGTGCTTCAGAGCCTCGCCACCGACGATCTCGATCGGCGCGGCGCTGTCCACCGCCTTGACGCCGGTCTGACGGGTGCCGGTGACGATAACCTCCGAGACCGTGGCGGCCGTGTCGGCGGTCGCCGCATCCGCGGCGTGTACGGCGCCGGCGGCCGCGAGGAGGGTCAGGAGACTCGCCCCCGAGAGCAGTTTTTTCATGTAGGTCAGAACCCCGTGCGTGTTGTTGATTTGGCCCCTTCGCGAACGGTTCCGCCCAAATCACCGCCGGGCGCTCATTCTCGGAGCCCGTACGATCTCAGCGGCCAAACTGTCAGCCGACAGCCGCCGGTCCAGTCGCGCGGCATGCTGCAATCGCGAAACCTCGGCCGTGCGCGAAAACATGACAAACCTGAAACACGGCGCCCAAGGCCTAGGCGCGCGCCGCAAGGGTTTCCAATTCAAAGGCCTCAAATGACGGTTTCGCGACGCACAACCGGGCGGCACGGCCCCGTCCCGGCCTCTTCCCCGCGACCTCCGGCGAGGGCATGAGTGCGAGCGATCTGCACAGGAGACGAGAGAGATGACGACAGCGGCCGCCCCCCCGACCCGCGCCGACCTGGTCGCGGCCGACGCTGCGGACTCCCTGGCTCAGATTCGCGGCGCCTTCGCCTTGCCGGACGGCGTCATCTATCTGGACGGCAACTCCCTCGGCGCCCTGCCCCGCGCGACGGCCGGGCGGGTCGCGGATCTGATCGACCGGCAATGGGGCCAGGACCTGATCCGCAGTTGGAACACCAACGACTGGATCGGCGCGCCGGCCCGCATCGGCGCCAAGATCGCGCCTCTGATCGGCGCCATGCCGCATGAGGTGATCGTGGCCGACTCCACCTCGGTCAATCTCTTCAAGCTGGTCGCCGGCGCTCTCGGCCTTCGGCCCGACCGCCGGGTGGTGCTGACCGAGCCGGGGAACTTTCCCACCGACCTCTATATCCTGCAGGGGCTAGCGCGCCTGCTCGGTGAGCGGGTCGAACTTAGGGTGCGCCCGCGCGCCGAGCTCGCGTCGGCCATCGGCGAGGATGTCGCCGTGGTTGTGCTCACCCACGTCCACTACAAGTCCGCGGAGCGCTGGGACATGCGGGACATCACCACCCGGGCTCACGCGGCGGGCGCCGTGACCGTGTGGGACCTCAGCCACAGCGCCGGCGCGGTGGAACTTGATCTCAACGGCGCCGGCGTCGATCTGGCCCTCGGCTGTGGGTACAAATATTTCAATGGCGGCCCCGGGGCGCCAAGCTTCGTGTTCGTCGCTGAACGCTGGCAGAGCGCCCTGGTTTCGCCGCTGTCAGGCTGGATGGGCCACGCCGCGCCGTTTGATTTCGGCGACGACTATCGCCCGGCGGGCGACATTCGCGCGCAACTCTGCGGCACGCCGGGCATGCTGGGACTGACCGCCCTGGAAGCCGGGGTCGATCAGTTCGCGGGACTGAACATGGCGGCCGTTGAAGCCAAGGGTGTGGCGCTCGGCGAGGCGTTCATTTCCCTTGTGGAAGCGCGCTGCAGCTCCTCGGGCCTGACCCTGGCCAGCCCTCGGGCGCCCACGCCCCGCGGCTCGCACGTGTCGTTCCGCCATCCGGACGGCTACGCCATCATGCAGGCGCTGATCGCCAGGGGCGTGATCGGCGATTTCCGCGCGCCCGACATCCTGCGCTTCGGTTTCACACCGCTCTATCTTCGCTTCACGGATGTCTGGGACGCCGTGGAGATTTTGCGCGATGTGCTGGCCTCGGGCGAATACCGCCAACCGCGGTTTGCCGAGCGCGCCGCGGTCACCTGAACCGGCGCTCACGGCCGCTAGCGCAAACGCCGTTCAGGTGGAACC
>CAIQJF010000059.1 GCA_903872075.1 uncultured Caulobacteraceae bacterium
CACACTCACCGCCATCCCTCAGAGGCGTCACTCCAGACGGTCGGGGTCGTCGGTGTCCTGGAGGATGGGAACCCGGCTCGGCCCCGTGAACAGGGAGCAGCGCGGCCGGTAGAACGGCGGATTGGGGGTCCAGCCCTCGCCGGTCCAGCGGCGCCAGTCGGGCGAAAGTTTCAGATCGCGGCAAAGACGTTCGACGACATCGCGCAGGGGCACATCGTCGATGTTGTCATAGGCCTCGTCGCACAGCAGGCGCTCCTCCAGGGCGTCGATGAGGATGTCGTGATCCTCTGGGTCGGGGATCTCGCGGTCGGCCACGCCCCTGACCAGTTCGCGGACACGGGCCTTTCGGCCGGTCTTCAGCGGGGCGTAGGAATCCGACTCGGCGTCCTCGCGGGCGCGCGTGCGGGCCTCTTCACATTTTGCGATCTCGCCGGCGAGCCGGGCGGTGAGGGCGTCGTCGAATTTTGACTCCAATGTGAGGGTCAGCCGCACAGCGCGGGAGAGTGTGGCGAACGTCTCGGCCGGGTCGCGCCGCGGGTCGGCGGGACGTTTGGCGGGCTCGCTCTCAGCCTCTGGTTCGGAAACGTCAGGTGTTTCAATCTCCTCCACCGCGCGGCGAACCGTGGCCCGCGTCAGGGCCATGCCGAGCTCGGCCAGTTCGTGGAGCATGGCAATGCGCTCCTCGGCCTGGGCGACGCGGGGCGATAGGTTCTCCGCAGGGTGGGCGGCGAAGGTGGACATCGACGTGATTTTCACAAATTGCAATCTTCGAGTCAAGGGGCTCGTACGTGGTCAAGATGGTTTCCGGCAACCGGCGGTCCACGTTGACGGTGCGGCCAAAGGGACTAGTTGAAGCCGCTGAGGGCGCGAACTTGGCCGCTACGAGCTCCAAAGGCATAGTGCCGCTCGGTTTAACGTCGCACTGGGGGTCGAGGGTGCGTGGGGTGTTGGTGTTCGTACTCGCGCCAGGCACGCCGCTCGCGGCGGCTTGCGGCGCGTGGGGACAGGCGCCGTCCCTACATGTCTTGACCGTTTCTGAGCGGGCGCTGGTCAACCAGACGCTCTTCGCCGCACGGGTCACCCAGATCGCCGAAGAGCAGGCCCACGACGATCGCGTCCTGATGCTCCACAGGCAACCGACAGCACCGCGGGGGGTCTCACGAAACGGCTGCGCGGGTCGTGAAGCCCTTAAGCAACGCATCGATCACCTTCCCCGCTTCGCTCGGTTGGCCGGGGGCGGCGTCGGGTCGCTGCAGCGCGAGACCGTGGGAGATCGCCGTGACCGCGTCCGCGAGATCGATGGCGTCCATGGGCAGGTGCGCGCCACTGGCGATGAAGTAGCGCTCGATAAGCCCCGCCAGGGTCAGGGTGCTTTGCCGCTGTAGCGCGTAGTACCGGCCGGCGAAGGCGGGATTGCGCTTGGCATGAAGCTGAAGTTCCACGGCCAGCATCGTGCAGTCGTCGTTGGCGGCCATCGCTTCCAGCCAGCCGGACAGAGCGGCCGAAATGCTGTCGGCGCCGAGGTCCATCAGCGCCGCCAGTTCGGTGATGTTCTTTTCCATGTGGCGGCGAAGCAGTTCGAGGAAGACCGCCTCTTTGCTCTCAAAGTTCGAGTAGACGGCGCCCTTGGAATAGCCCGCCTCGGCGGAAATCAGGTCTATCGACGCACCGCCATAGCCGCACCGCGCCACGACGCGCTCAGCCGCCGCCAGCAACCGCTCGCGGGTCTGGGCCTGTTGTTCGGCGCGAGTCAGGCGGGGCGGCGGCACAGATCACCTTTCCAGAAAGCAGGTTGTTGACCGGCATTTCCAATTCCGATTGACTTCGAAATACCATTCGGTACTCGAATGGCAACCGACCTCCTGTCGAGGTGATCCGAATGACGGCAATTGCCGGGGACGTAAAGGTCGGAATAACGCGCGCCCGGCAGGGCCACGCATCAAAGCAGGAGCAAGAGGCCGATGCCCTCATCCCCCAAGCTGGTTATCATCATCGGCGCTGGACCCGTTGGGCTCGGCGCGGCCCTGGAACTGGCGCGATTCGGTGTTCGCAGCGTGGTGGTTGAGAAGCATGGAGGCGTCGCGACACATCCCAAAGCCCGTAACTTCAACACGCGCACCATGGAGATCGCGCGAGCCTGGGGGCCCGTGGTCTATGGGCGGCTACGCGGGATCGACACGCCTGACGGATGGAAGAGTCCGATCCGGTTCCTGGAAAGCGCCACCGGTCGCGAGTTTGGTCAAATCGACACTCAAGGCTTCGTGGGCCCTGGCCCGGACATCACCCCGCCTGGCCAATCATGTCGTCGCAGGATCTGCTTGAGCAAGTCCTCCTGGACGGTGCGCGCGCGACCGGCCTTGTGGATCTGCGCTTCGGTGTTGAAGCGACCGCCCTGCTCAAGGGCGGCGAGGCCGGGGATGACGGCGTCGAGATAGAGGTCCGGCACACCGCAACGGGCGTTCGCGAAAGGCTCGCCGGCAAGGCCCTGGTCGCCGCCGACGGCGCTTCCAGCTTCATTCGAAATACCTTGGGCCTGGCGCTGGAGGGGGATTCCGGCCTGTCCCACCTCATCAACTGTTACTTCCGGGCGGACATCGAGCGTCATATCGAAGCGCGCAAGGGCGTGGTCCTGTTCATCTCCAACCCTCGGGCGCGCGGCGTTCTGCAGCCGCTCGACGCCCGAGGGCGTTGGCTCTGTCAGATCCAGGTTCGCCCCGAAGACTGGACCCTCGACACCTTCGACCCCGAGAAGGCCACCGCCTGGATCCGCGACGCGACCGGTCTACCGGAGCTCAAGCCCGAAATCCTTTCGCTCGGACTATGGAAGCTCAATGCAACCGTGGCCGAGCGGCTCGTTCAGGGTCGTATCGTCCTGTGCGGCGATGCGGCTCACCAGTTCCCTCCGACCGGCGGTCTGGGTGTCAATACCGGCCTACAGGGCATGCACAACGTCATGTGGAAGCTCGCCTATTGGCTGCAAGGCAAGGCGGATTGGTCCCTTGTGGAAACCTATGACGCGGAGCGGCGCGCGATTGCGCGCCGGATCGCCGACCAGTCGCTGGAGAACTCCGCGAACGTCGGCCGGATCCAGGCCGCGGCGGTCTCTGGCCGGGACAGCGGCCTTAGCGTCGACCAGGTGGTCGCGGCCTCTCGCCGATACGGAAATCATCTCGGCGTTGAATTCGGAGCCGCCTATCAATCCCCCGCGATCGTCGGAGACGGGACGCACCCGCCGGCGGTCGACGACACCTACTCAGATTATGTCCCGTCAGCCGTTCCCGGCTGCCGCGCGCCCCACTTCTGGCTTGGGTGGCCAGACGCACGACTGTCGAGCCTGGACCTGTTTGGACCTGCGTTCACGCTCTTGAGCGCGTGTTCCAGCCCGGCCTGGGCCGACGCGGCGAGCGACGCCTCCACGTCCTGCGACGTACAGATCGACGTCTATGAGCTTGGACGGCCCGGCCTCGCCGACCAGGGCCAGTTCGCCCAACTCTATGGCGTGGAGGGCGACGGCGCTGTGCTTGTGAGACCGGACGGATACGTCGCCTGGCGCCACCAATCGGCGGCCGGCGCCCCGGAACTGACAACCGCCTTGGCCACGATCCTCGGCCTGCGATCGGCTTCGTAACCCGCCCACGCTTATCCGAGGAGACAACTGCGTTTCGCCCTGACTACCGACCATATAAATACCGTTTGATTTTTGAATACGTTTCGGTATCTATGTTGAAGATCAGGCTGGAAGGGGTTAGGGCGTGAAACTTGCAATTTTCGGATCGACCGGCATGGGCGGCAAGGCCGCCCTGGCGAAAGCCGTGCAGCGCGGCCACCAGGCGACGATCCTCGTCCGTAAGCCGATAGAGGCCCCCGCCGGGGTTCGCGTGGTGGTTGGCGATGTCCGGGATCGCGCCTCGGTCCGGCACACGCTCGCCGATGTCGACGCGGTGGTTCAGTGCCTCGGCGTGGGGGGCATGGGCGATGGTCGACCAAACAGCCTCGTTCCGGACGCCACCGCTCTTATCCTGGATGAGATGAAGGCGGCTAACCTGCGACGACTCGTCTGCATGGGGAACGTGGGCGTGCCCGGGTCGGGAGCCTATCTGATCCGCTTCGTTGTCGCCGCACTGCTGGCCCGCAAGCTGCGTCCCATTCTGTCCAGCAAGGTCAAGATGGAGGCGATACTCCGCGCCAGCGAGGTCGACTGGACCGTCGTGCGGATGCCGGTCCTGACCGAAAAGCCCGACCGTAAGCGGATCAGAATCTCGCCGGAAGGTCGCGCGCCGGGGATATCCATCACGGCCGGCGACGCTGCCGATTTCATGTTGGACATCATCGAGAAGCGCCAGTTCCTCGGGGCCGCGGTTTCCGTTGCAAACTGAACCTCCCCAGCCACCCAAACGGGAACTGTCCGATGACCGTATCTGCGCGTAGCCGCGATATTCCCCGCATTCTGGTTCTCGGCGCCACGGGCGTGACGGGCGGAGCGATGGCGAACCTGCTGGACGAAGATCGCTCAATCGAGGTGGTCCGCGCGGCGCGCAGGCCGGAGCAGGTCTCGGCCTGGCAGGCCGAGGGCAAGGCCGCCGTCGTGATCGACCTCAACGACGCTCGAACCTTCCCGGCCGCCTTGGCTGGGATCGATCGGCTGTTCGTCATGAGCGGCTACACCATAGAGATGGTGCATCAGGTGAAAACCATCACCGACGCGGCGGCAGACGCCGGAGTCGGCTTCATCGTCCACCTGGGCGTCTATTCCAACGGCCGCGAGACCGATCCCCATTTCGTCTGGCACGAACTGGTGGAACGCTACATCCGGCACTCGGGCGTCGCCTGGTGCCACCTTCACCCCAACATGTTCATGGAAAACCTGCTGACCACCCAGCGGATGATCGATGACCGGTTGTACTGGCCGATGGGCGACACCCCGGTCGGCTGGATCGCCGGCGACGATCTCACCGCAGTAGGGGCGAAGGTGCTGGCCGAGGGGCCGGAAATCCATGCGGGCGCCGACTACTACCTTTCGACCGACCTGCTGGACGGTCCCCAGACGGCGGCCGTCCTTGCCGAGGCGCTCGGGCGGCCGATCGGCGCCATTGTCGCGACACCGGACACCTTGGAAGCCGCGCTGAAGGCCGGAACGCTGGGCCTTCCGTCGAACATCGAGCCCAACTACGCCGCCAGCATCGTCGAGAACGTGCGACAGATCTTCGACGGACGCATGGCCCATATCAGCGCCGTGACAGACACAGTTAAGACGCTACTCGGACGCGCGCCCGTCAGCCTCGGCGAATGGGCCGGCCGCCATCGCGACGCCCTGGACGCTGACGCAGGCTCCAGATGAAAAATCCCCTCGCCGAGCCCCTCGTCCTTCCCTGCGGCGTGACCCTTCCCAATCGTCTGGTGAAGGCCGCGATGACGGAACTGCTTGCCGACAGTCGAAACCGCGCCACGCCTGCGCACGCGGCGCTCTATCGCGCCTGGGCCAAAGATGGGCCAGGCATGATGCTGACCGGGAACGTACAGGTCGATCATCGCAACCTCGAACATCCGGGCAATGTCGTCATCCAGGGCGAGCAGGGCGCCGAGCCGTTGGCGGCCCTGCGCAACTGGTCGGCGGCGGCAAAGGAGCACGGCAACCACGTCTGGATGCAGCTGTCTCATGCGGGGCGGCAGACCCATCGACTTGTCAACCAGACGCCCATGGCGCCGTCGGCGATTCCGCTCTCCATTCCAGGGATCAAGTTCGGCGCGCCGAAGGTGCTGACGCATAGCGAGATCATTGGTCTGATCGCGCGGTTTGCCGATGCGGCGGCCGTCGCGCGCGAGACCGGCTTTGACGGCGTGCAGTTGCACGGCGCGCACGGCTATCTGTTTTCGCAGTTCCTTTCGCCCCTATCCAATCGCCGCGACGACGACTGGGGTGGCGATCTTGCCCACCGCGCGCGCTTTGTGCTGGAGACCGTCAAGGCCGTCCGCGCCAAGGTCGGGACGGACTTCCCCATCGGCATCAAGCTCAACTCCGCCGACTTTCAACGCGGCGGCTTCAGCTTCGAGGACAGCCAGATCGTGGCGGGGTGGCTCGACGACGCCAGCATCGACATGATTGAGATATCCGGGGGCACCTACGAACAACCGAAGATGGCGAATGCCGAAGGCGCCGGCCAAGCCTCTCACGATCCCTACCTCGGCAAGGCGTCACGGGCGCGCGAGTCCTATTTCGCACGCTTTGGGCCTGAGATGCGTAAGCGCCTGAAGCGCGCGAAGCTCATGGTCACTGGCGGCTTTTGCACGGCGCAGGGCATGGCGGACGCCATCACTAGTGACGGCTTCGATCTCGTTGGCCTCGCGCGGCCACTCTGCCTCTCGCCCGAGGCGCCCGCGCGGCTGCTGCGCGGCGACCCGGTCGATCTATCGCAGCCAGACCTGCGGTTTGGACCCGGCCTGCTCGGGCCAAAGTCGCCGGTCAAGATGATCCGCACCCTCACCGGCGCCGGCGGCGCCACTTGGTACAACGAACAGATCTTGCGGATCGCCAGCGGCAGACGCCCCGACCCGAAGCTTGGCTTCCTCAAAGGCTTCATCAGCACCCAGATGCGCGACAGCCGAATGGCCCGCGCACTTGATCCAAACAGATAGGCCGGCCCAGGAGGACTGAAGGCAGTTCCGTTTGCTGGAGACGGATCGTCGCTCGACTACGCGCACCGCCAGCCTCAAGGCGGTTCAGACACCCCCGTCCACTGCCGCCACTGGGCCGTTTGACGGCTGGCCAATTGCCGTGGACTCCGCCCCCCAAGCCGACTCCTCATCCACGATGTCCCGGTACGCCCGCCAACTCGCCAGGCCGAGCCACGGGAAGATCACCACTAGCGCCAGAAATCCGGTCGCCGCGGCGGCGCCGACCAGGACGGCGATGATCGCCGCCCAGAGCAACAGCGGCGCGAAATTGGCGTTCACGGCGCGCACGCTCGTGGCGACGGCGGCGAAGACATTGGCCCGCCGGTCCAGCAGCATGGGCGCCGAGACCACCACCAGGCAGTAGGTCAGGAACGCGATCACGCCGCCGACGAGACCCCCGGTGAGCAGCATGGTGTGCCCCTCGTCCGAGGCGATCGCGAAGTCGAGGAAGTCTTTCCAGGTGCGATGCACCTGAAAGGTCGAGAGGCCATAGACGATCTGCGCCGCCTGCCCCCACAGCATGAAGATGATCGCCAGGGCGGCGCCGAGATAGGCGATGTCCTGGCGCACGGCCCCCGCCACCACCAAGATCCGCCCCAGGGTCGGCCGCTCTCCGGCTTCCAGCAGGCGACCGCACTCGTACATGCCCATGGCGAGCATGGGCGCGACCAGGACGAAACCGCCGCTGAGGGCCAAGGTCCAGAAGGCGGCGTTGGTGACATAGATCGACCAGCACAGACCGAAACTCAAAAGTGCGATGACGAGGCCGTAGCCCAGGGCCGCCACGGGCGCCCGCCCGATATCGCCAAGCCCGCCCGCCAGCCATCGAAACGGCGCGCCTAGCCCGATGACGCGCACATCCGGCAGCCCGTTCGCCGTGGCCATGGTCGTTCCTCCCCTTGTCTTGGTTCGCCTGTGAGGCGTGGCAGGGTTATTTGGCGTCTATCAAAGCGGCCGGCGCGCACCGACGTCAACTTTTTGCGCGAAAACTCAGATTCCTTCCCCGAAGACGTTCTCGCTCAAGTCCATGGCGCGGCTGTCGCAGGCGGCCGGCGCCAGGGCGCGGAAGGCCTCATATTGACTGGCGAACACCCGGCCGGTCAGGGCCTGGGTGAACGATGAGCGTTGCAGCCGGTCCATCACCGGTCCCTTCACCTCCGAGAGGTGCAGGGTCACCCCGGCGGCCTCGAGATGGGCGTTGAGAAGGCCCAGGCTCTCCAGCGCCGAGGCGTCGATATCGTTCACCGCCGAGCACATCAGCACCACATCACGCACCTCCGGCCGGTCGGCGAGCGTGGCCGGGACCATCTCCTCCAGCCAGGACGCATTGGCGAAGGTCAGGCTCTCGTCGATGCGCAGACTGACCACCTCCGGCGCGGTGATCACGTCGTGACGATCGGCGTTGCGGAACTGCTGCGTGCCGGGAACCTGGCCGACGACCGCCACGTGCGGTTTCGAGGCCCGATGGAGATAGAACAGGATCGACACGCCAACCCCTGTGGCCAGACCCGCCTCGACGCCCGCGACCACGGTGACCGCGATGGTCGCCGCCATGGCCGCGAAGTCGCGCTTCGAATAGCGCCAGACCCGCGCCATGTCCGGCACATCGATCAGGCTCAGCACCGCCACGACGATCGTGGCCGCCAGGGTCGCGACGGGCAGGAAATAGAGCAGCGGCGTCAGCACCAGCGCCGCCGCGGCCAGACCTACGGCCGTGAACGCCCCCGCGGCGGGCGTTTCCGCCCCAGCGTCGAAATTCACCACCGACCGCGCGAAACCGCCGGTGATCGGGAAGCCTCCGGTCAGGGCCGCGGCCAGGTTCGAGGCGCCCAATCCGATCAGCTCCTGATTGGGATCGATACGCTGGCGCCGGCGGGCCGCCAGCGCCTGGGCCACCGAGATCGAACTGACAAAGCCGATGATGCTGATGAACAGCGCCGGCAGCATCATCTGCAGCCAGACCGGGCCAGCGTGCGGCGGCAAGGTGAACGGCGGCAGGCCGATCGGAATGGCGCCGACGGTGCGCACGCCCTTGGCGCTCAGGCCCAAGCCAACCACCAAAAGGGTCGAGACAACGATGGCCAGGACCGGTCCCGTCTTGGCGACAATCGCGGCTGTCCCGCTCTTCAGACCCAGGCGCATCAGCACCGGCTTGAAGCCCTTGCGCACCCAGAACAGGAAGGCCGTGGACGCGACGCCGATGGATGCGGTCCAGGCATTGAAGTCACCCAGACGCGCCGTCAGGCTTACGGCGATGGCGTAGAGGGTCTGGCCGGACGTCTTCACGCCGATCAACGGACCGACCTGGCTGGCCGCGATGATCACGCTGGAGGCGATGGTGAAGCCGTTCACCACCGGGTTGGACAGCAGTTTGGCCAGCCCGCCCATGCGCAGCAGGCCCATGGCCAGCATCATGGCCCCCGAGATCAGCGCCAGGATCAGGGCCGCGGCGATATATTCCGGCGAGCCCTGGGTCGCCACGCGGGAGGCGGCCGACGCGGTCATCAGGGACACCACCGCCACCGGCCCGATGGCCATGGTGCGGCTGGTCCCGAAGATCGCATAGACGATCAGCGGCGCGATCGAGGCGTAGAGTCCCATCTGCGGCGGAAGCCCCGCGAGCGTAGCGTAGGCCAGGCTCTGGGGCACCAGCATGATGGTGACCACAACCGCGGCCACCAGGTCGCTGATCAGGGTGGAGCGTTGGTAACGGGCGCCCCAGTCCAGAATCGGCAGAAAACGCGCAAGGGCCTTGACCATGCCGCATCCAGATCAAGCCCTGCCCCGCGGTGTCAATGCCGGGGCCGCTCCAGGATCGCGACCCACGCTTGCCTTCAAGCCACTATTATACTAATCGTCAATAAATCGAGCCCAACGCAAACAGGCGGGGACAGTGAGGAGGCGCGAGTGGTGAACGAGCAGATCAGATCGCAACACTGGACCGACAGACCCCTGGATACCCCGGAGGTCGCCGCCCTGCGCGCCCACCTCGAGGCCCACAACGGCATCAAGGGCCTGAGCATTCTCGACCCCGGCGACATCAAGCACGCCGTCGAGCTGTTTCGTCGGGACGGCTTCGTGGTCATCGCCGACGTACTGAACAGCGAGCAGATTGAGATCCTGTCCCGGGGCTGCCACGAGGTCATCGCCGACATCCTGGCGCTGGATTCGGGCCGCGCGGGCAACCGCGGCTCGCACCGCTATTCGTTCGGCGGATCCAGCCTGACCCGCAGCCAGCTGCATCGCCCGGAATGGCAGATGCTGCTCGATATCCCGGCGGTCACCGAGGTCGTCACCGCCATCTTCGAGTCACCAGATTACGCGTTGCGGGCGGCCAGCGGGGACTTCTGCCTGCCCGGGGCGGTGGAATATCAACGCCTCCATTCCGACGTCCAGGACTGGCGGGACGGCGCGAAGACCCCGTTCAGCGCGTTTCACGATCCCCGCCGGCAACTCACCATCCGCGACCTCCCCTGCCCCTATGTCTGCGTGAACTTCCTGCCGCAGGTGGTCACCCGCCTGAACGGCCCCACCCGTCAGATCCCCGGCACCCAGCATTCCCGTGTGCCGATCCCCGGCCTGGAGGACGAGCCCGAATGGATGCGGCTGAGCACGGTCTGCCCCGCGCCGGCCGGCGCCATCATGATCCGCGATGTCCGGGCCTGGCATGGCGGCACGCCGAACATTTCGGAGTCCGTGCGCGCCATCCCGAACCTGGAATTCTACGCGCCCTGGTTCCGCGAACCCATCGTTCCGGGCATCAGCTATGGCGACTACCGGAAGCTGTCGGAGCACGCCCAGCGCCTCGTCCGCTTCTGTGTCGCCGACTCGAGCGAGACCCTGCTCACCGGACCGACCTTGAGGGCCCCATGAACCTGAGATCCCGGACACATCCATGAAATACCGCCCCCTTGGCCGCTCGGCCCTCAAGGTGAGCACGCTTTGCCTCGGCACCATGAACTTCGGCCCGCGAACCCCGGAAGCGGAGAGTTTCGCGATCCTGAGCGACGCCGTCGAAGCGGGCGTCAACTTCATCGACACCGCCGATCAGTACGGCGGCCATTGCGGCGTCGGGACGACGGAGAGCCTCCTCGGCCGGTGGCTGGCGGAGAACAGGTCGCGGCGGGACAGGATCGTCCTGGCGACCAAGGTTCACGAGCCGATGTCGGACGACATCAACGACCGCGGTCTCTCCGCGCGCCATATCCAGATGGCCTGCGACGCCAGCCTCAAGCGCCTGAACGTCGACCATATCGACCTCTACCAGATGCACCACATCGACCGGTCCGCGCCGATCGAAGAGATCTGGCAGGCGATGGATCGCCTGATCGCCCAGGGCAAGATCACCTATGTGGGCTCTAGCAACTTCCCCGGCTGGACCATCGCCAGGGCCAACGAAAAGGCGATCGCCGGGCGGCGACTGGGTCTGGTCTCCGAGCAGAGCCTCTACAATCTGATCGAGCGGCGGGCGGAGATGGAGGTAATCCCCGCGTGCCGCGAATACGGCCTGGGCGTCATCGCCTGGAGCCCCCTGGCAGGCGGTCTCCTGGCCGGCCGTTCGCCGCAACCCGACGGTCGCCGTCAGGCGCCTCACATGGTGGCCGCGGCGTCCAGCCGGGCCGCTCAGCTGACCCGGTTCGAGGCGCTCTGCACGAGCCTTGGCGAGACGCCTGGCGCCATCGCCCTGGCCTGGCTGCTGCATCAGCCGGGGATGACCGCGACGATCATCGGCCCGGGCAGCCGGGACCAGCTGGCGTCCGTGCTGCACGTGCCCGACATCGCCCTTTCCGCCGAGAGCCTGGCGGCGATCGACGCGATCTTCCCGCCCTGCGGCCCGGCCCCGGAAGCCTACGCGTGGTAGCCGGTGGACGCGGCGCGGCCGCATGGCGGGCCGGAATGGTGGCGGTCTCAGGCGGCCGCCTCGCCTATCACCGCACCGGCGGCGGCGGTCCCTCCCTCGTGCTCTCCCATGGGCTCACGGACAACGGCCTGTGCTGGACGCGCCTCGCGCGGGCGCTGGAGGCCGATTTCGACATCGTCATGCTCGACGCTCGCGGCCACGGCGGCAGCACGGGGCCGGTCGCGGACGACAGATCGGATCCCGGACGCGATATCGCCGAGGCCATCGACGGCCTGGGCCTGACGTCACCGGTCGTGATGGGCCATTCCGTCGGCGCCCGCGCCACGGCCGCCTTCGCCGCCGGCTACCCCGGTCTCGCCTCCCGCGTGGTCCTGGAGGATCCGCCGCTCCTGCCGTCGCCGGACGCCGCCGAGATCGCGGCGCGCCGCGGACGGTTTCGCCGCCAGGTCGAGAAGCTCCACGCCATGACGCCTGACGAGGTCACCGCCGTGGGCCGGACCCTGTCGCCGGGCTGGCATCAGGACGAGTTTCCCGCCTGGACCGCCGCGAAGCATCAGGTCGATCCGGACGCCATGCCGAGCGATGTGTCGCCCTGGCAGGCGACGATAGGCGGGATCACCGTCCCGACCTTGCTGATCCACGGCGAAGCCGAGTTGGGGAGTCTGATCTCGCCGGAGATCGCCGCGCAGGCTGTCGCCCTCAATCCGGCGATCACAGCTGTCCGGATCAGCGGGGCCGGACACAATGTGCGGCGCGAAAACTTCACGGACTATGTGGCGGCTGTGCGGGCGTTCCTGATCCCGTCTTAGCGCCGGCTTAACCGCGGAGCAGCGACGGCTAGGCTTTCAGCGCCCGATCGGGGTTCAGCCGCGCCAGGCCGCCGGTGATCAGGTCGACGCACATCTCCGTGGCCGGTTCCACATCGATCTGTCCGTCCGCCACCAGCTTGCCGGCCTGGTCGGTGACGGCCGAAACCATATCCACGGCGGCGATCGCCAGGGGCAGCGGCAGGTCGAACTCGCGGCGGGTGGCGCGGACGAAGAAGCGGAACGTCCGGTCGCGCTCGGCGCGGTTGTCGTCCGCCATCAGCCGCGCCACGGAGGGGTCGGACAACAGGGCGTTGATCAAGGCGCCGCGGTCGCGGGTCTGTTCCAGATAGAGCCGGGTGGTCTGCCGGATCAGGTCGGCGAAACTCGCGGCCTGCAAGGCGCTGGCCATGCCGCGATCGCGCAATTCCGCTTGCTCGCGGCGAAGGAGCGCCGCGAGCAAGGCGTCCCGGCTGGAGAAGTAATTGTAGACCAGCCCCTTGCTGATCCCAACGTCGCGCGCCAGGCGCTCCATACTGACCGCGCTGAGGCCTTCATCGAGCAGCAGCCGCGCGGCTTCGTCGAGAATCTGATCGCACCGGGCCGCCGGCGACAGTCGCGTGCGTTTGGGTCGGAGCGCTGTCGCCATCGCCGCTAGCCCGCCAGCATCGCCCTTTCCTGAGCGACCATCGGCGCGAAGGACGGGCGTCCCAGGATACCGGCCAGATAGGCGGCCAGCTTCGGATGGTCGGCGGCGGAGACCTCGATCCCGCAATGGGACAGGTTCACGAACGGGCTGCTCACGGCGAGGTCGGCCAGGGTGAGGCGATCGTCGACCAGGAAGCCGCTGGCGGGAATGATCCCCTCCAGATACGCCAGCAGCGGGCCCATCTCGGCCTCGCCTTGCGCCGCCAAGGCCTCATCGCCCGGCTTGCGCAGGAAACGCGGCGAGACGATGCGGTTGAAGAAGATCTTGCCGGCGGCGCCCACCAGGATCGTGTCGCCGAATTCCTCGTACCAGATCACGCGGGCGCGGCTCTTGGGTTCGGCCGGGATCAAGGCGGGTTCCGGATACTTGGCCTCGAGATAGGCGATGATCGCGGTGGAGTCGGAGATCGCGAAATCCCCGTCCCGGAAACCGGGAATCTTGCCGAAGGGGCTGGCCTCGCGGAACGCCGGATCCTGGGAGCCCAGGCCGACGGGAACAACATCGACCTTGATCGCCTTTTCGGCGATGTAGGCGAGCGTCTTGCGCACGAAGGGTGAGAGCGGCACGCCATAGACGATCATCGGATTTCCCCTGTCACGGCCCTGAGCCGTCCAGCGGTATTAGGAGGATCACCGGACGCTGCCTAGCCCGCCACGCCCCGGGACATGGTTAAGCCAGTTGATCGAACGCGCTTTCCAGGCGCGCCACACTCGCGGGCACGTCCAGAAGCTTGTCCAGGCCGAACAGACCCAGCCGGAAGCTGCGGTAGTCGGCGCCTTCATCCACCATCAGCGGCACGCCGGCGGCGATCTGAACGCCAAGCGCGACGAACTTCTTGCCGTTCTGAATCTCGGGATCGCTGGTGTAGGAGACGACCACGCCGGGAGCGCCGAAACCGTCCGCCGCCACCGACTTGATCTGCCGACCGGCCAGCATGGCGCGCACCGCGTTTCCCTGTTCCCACTGCGCGGCCGCGAGACGTTCGAAGCCGAGCCCCTGCGTCTCCAGGATCGCGTCCCGCACCATGCGCAGGGCGTCGGTGGGCAGGGTGGCGTGATAGGCGTGCCCGCCGCCTAGGTAGGCCTCCATGATGGTCAGCCACTTGCCGAGGTCGACCGCGAAGCTCGTCGATTTGGCGGCCCGGCACGCGTCGAGCGCGCGGTCGTTCATCATCACGAAGCCGGCGCAGGGCGGGCCGGACCAGCCCTTCTGAGGCGCCGAGATCAGCACGTCCACGCCGGTCGCGGCCATGTCCACCCACACGCAGCCCGAAGCGATGCAGTCGAGCACGAACAGACCGCCAACCTCATGCACCGCCTCGGCGACCGCACGCAGATAGGCGTCCGGCAGGATCATGCCGGACGAGGTCTCCACATGCGGCGCGAACAGAACATCCGGCCGGTCGGCCCGGATGCGGGCCACGACCTCGTCGATCGGCGGCGGCGCGAACGGCGCCTGCGGCCCGTCGCCCTGACGCCGCGCCTTCAGGACGATCTCTTCCGAGGGGATCGACCCGGCTTCGAAAATCTGGGTCCAGCGATAGGAGAAGAAACCATTGCGGATCACCATCGCCTTGCGGCCGGTGGCGAACTGCCGCGCCACGGCTTCCATGGCGTAGGTGCCGCCGCCCGGGACCACCACGGCCCGGCTGGCGCCATAGACGGTGCAGAGCGAGCCGTGGATGTCGCGCATCACGCCCTGGAACGCCTGGCTCATGTGGTTCAGCGACCGGTCGGTGAAGACGACGGAGAACTCCAGAAGTCCGTCGGGATCGATGTTCGGGCGCAGTCCGGGCATGGCGGTCTCCTGTTCGCGGAGGCCGTTCGCATGAATCCTCGGGACAGTAAAACCCCAGAGGCAGGGCGAGAGTGGCGTCAGACCGGGACGGGCGTGGGCGGCGTCGCAGCCGCTGGCGGAGTCGCCTCGACCATTTCACTGAACAGCGCCCGGTAAAGAATCATCGCCTGGCGCAGATCTTCTGTGGTCGCCTGACCGAGCGCATGCCGCGCGGCGATCTCATGGACGGCCCGATAGTCGTTCACGAGGACCGGGTGATCCACGGAAAGGTCGGCCGCGCGCTGATCGAAGTCCCCGATGGGGAAGCCGCGCTTGGAGAGAACCTCGCCCAGCAGATGATCGGCGTGGGTCACGGAGAACTTCGGATCGTCGAGAAACTCGGCCTGCACCGTCTGCCAGGCGCTCGCGTAGCGGTCCCGATCGGCGGGCGACAGGGGCCGGATCGTGATCGCCTCAAGCCGCTTCTCGCGGGCGACGAGACCGGCCTCGCCCTTCGCGCGGCCACCGGCCTCGTCCACGACACGGGCGTATTCCGTTCCGAACCGGTCGGAGAGGTGATGGGTTCGGCGCCGTCGAACTAGACCGACGACCGCGACGACAACAAAGACCACAGCCGCCAGGCCGCCAAGCAGCCACATCTGTTGGGTGTCCATAAGGGATATCCTTCGACCATTGGAGACCTGCGTCTCTCGGCGCAGGCGGCAGGTTCGAAGGCGCCCGGAGAGCTTGAGCGGGGGGGCCTTTCAAATCTCCGGGCGCCTTCCGGCGTCCGCCCGGACTCTAAGGCCTCGCGTAAGCCGATCTCTAGAGTTCGTAGCCGGCCTTAAGGCTTAGGCGCGGCCGCGCGTTCGGCGCGATCGACCGCCGCGTTGTTCGCGGCGGTGCTGTTGGCCGCGTTCACCGCATTGGAAGCCGCCGCCGAGGCATTGTTCGCGGCAGCCATGCTGTTCGCCGCGTTGGCGTCACGGTTGGCGTAGTTGGCCGCGGCGTTGGCGGCGGCGTTAGCCGTGTTGGCGGCGGAGACCGAAGTGTCGGCCTTTCGTTCACAGGCGGCCATCGAGCCAAGCAGCATAGCCGCCGCCGCCGCCGCCGCGAGGGCGCTATAAGTCAGGTTCGACATTTGGCTTCCTTGGCGTCGTCGCGGTGGGCTCGCCAGAGGTTCCGCAGGCAACGGAAGTCCAGTCCGTTCAGGACCGAGGCCCGCGACCTTCGGCGATCTATCCCATGAGCCCGCATTCCCCAGATGACTTCGGGACTTTGGCGGCCCAAGATGTTAAAATACAAGCCGATTCAACAGGTTGAAGGCGGCTTGCGGGGCGGGGGATGGCTGGAGCGGCGGGTGAGGCCGATCGGGGCGACTTGCGGGTC